>CAKTVQ010000004.1 GCA_934630375.1 uncultured Collinsella sp. | reverse complement strand
GCGGTCTTTTCGGGCGTCACACGGTTAACATCGTCGATGATCAGCTTGTCGAGCTGATAGCGCGTATCAATCGACGGATTCATGGTAACGGTCAGAATCATGTTGAACTCCTGTTCCGGGGCGGCATGACCCGCCCCAAACATACGATAACTCGTTAAAGGATCTCAATCTCAAAGCCGCGGATGACGGTCTCTCCCGGCTTGGCAACCAGGCAGCAACGCTTGTGCTCCAAGATATCGTCCTCGTCGGAGCAGGTGGACAGGCCGCCCCACGGTTCCACGGCCACAAAGTCGCCCTCGGGCTTGCTCCACACAATCAGGTATGGCATATCGGGGAACGTTAGGCGCACGCCCTTGTCCTCGGTTTTCTTGGTCAGCGTAACCACGCGGCTCTCGAGCACGTCAAAGATGGTCTCCGCGAAGTCGAAAAGTTCGTGGGTCAGCGACAGGTTCTGGCCGATCATGGGGTTCTTACTGCGATGCTCGACATCAATCAGGCCCGTCGAGGGAACGGCAGTACAGAGCTCGGCGGCCTCACGCTGATCAAAACGAAGTTCATAGTCGTCATAGGACTCGCCCTCGTCGAGCGGGCACTTAAAGCCGGGGTGACCGCCCACAAAGAATGGCATATCCTCGGTGCCCTCATTGGTCACCTCGTACGACACGGCCACCTTTTCCGAATCGACCTTGTAGCGAGCAACGATCTTAAACGGATACGGGTACTGCTCGAGCAACTCGGCATGGTCGGCAGAGCTTAGGCTCAGCGCAACCATGTTGTCGCCCTGCTCCTCGAGCTTCCACTCCTGCTTGCGGGCAAAGCCGTGGCGGGCAAGCTTGACCTCGCGGCCGCCCATGGTCATCGCGCGGCCGTCACGAAGGCCGCCGCAAATCGGAAAGCAAATGGGCGCCTGGCCCGACCAGACCGAAGGATCGCCCTGCCACAGGTACTCGCGACCGTTGGCTTTAATCGAAGTGAACGATCCGCCAGCCGTGCTCAGTGCCACACGAACAGAACCGTTATCAAGAACAAACTCCATAGGAGCCTTCCCTTTCGTACGCCAGCCCGCCGAGTCAGTGGGGCTGATAGAAAACCGGCCCGCGCCCCCTCACAGAAACGCGAGCCGTCAACGGACTAGTTAATTACGCCGGATCCCCGCTAATCGTGATACTCGCCGCGATCCCACTTCTCCAAGAACTCGTCGAAGAAATGCGGGTCGGCCTGGGCCTCGGCGTCGGCCTTGTTGCAGGCATCGATCTTGGCGATCAGGGCATCGTGCTCGGGAGTCTTCTCGTAGGGCTCCTCCAGGAAGGCGAGCATAATGTCGGCCATCAGGAACTCACCGGTGATCTTGCCGCCAAAGCCCACGATGTTGGCGTTGAGCTCGCGACGGGCATACAGGGCAGAGGTCATGTCGCGGACCAGGGCGCAACGGGCGCCGGGGACCTTGTTGACAGCGTTGGTGATGCCGATACCGGTGCCGCACAGGGCCACGCCAAAGTCGGCCTTGCCGCTGGCAACAGCCTCGCCCACGGCCTTGCCGTAAATGGGATAGTGCGTGCGGCTGTGGCTGTAGGTACCGCAGTCGAGCACCTGGTAGCCGGCCTGCTCAAGACGGTCGGCGAGATAGATCTTCTCGTCCGTAACGATATGGTCGCAACCGATTGCGATGGTCTTCTTCATCAGAACGTCCTTTCGTCTGAATTCACAAGTTGAGATAGAAGTTCGAGTTCTCGGTGGCTCTCGTTAGGCCATCTTGTTGAGCATGTCGACACGGATCTGGTGACGACCGCCGGCGTACTGGGCGCGCAGGAACTCGCGAGCGATCTTCTTGGCGACCTCGGTGCCAACGACGCCCGGGCCCATGGTGACCATGCGCGAACCGTTGTGCTCGCGGGTCATGTAGGCGGAGCGCTCGTCGGAAATGTTGGCGACGACCATGCCCTTCATCTTGACGGCGGCCATATAGGAACCGACGCCGTACTTATCGAATGCGAAGCCCTGGGAATCCTTGTGCTCCAGCAGGTCCTTGGCAACGGCGGTCGCAGAGTCAACAAAGTCCGCGGCAGGGGTCTCGGAATAGTCGACGACCTCGTGACCGTCGGCGATGAGCATCTCCTTGATGGACTCCTTCATCGACATACCGTCGGCATCGGAAGCGATTACAACCCTCATGACATCCTCCTTGAGAGATACGCAGGTGCGTAGTTTCTGTTTGGAAGTGTTGAATCGCGTTCAGGTCCGGGCATCTGAATGTGCGGTTCTTCACTGTTCATGTTTATTTGAACACATTCGAACAACGACTGCAACAACTATTTGTTTATCTTTGTTCTTTTTTGAACAATTACCGTTCGCGGGTGTTTGTTGACCGTTTGGGCCTGACGGAGGCGTGAGCGGTCACGCACTCAACAAAAAGGGCGACCGAGAACGCATCTCGGTCGCCCTTTCGGAGATATGGATCAGCAAAACGATCCTTTTAGCTACTCAGTCTGCCCGCCCTTCTTGACGTGCTTGGAGGGGGCGCTCAGAAAACGACCCGTCAGATAGTTCGTGGGACCGGAGATATCGATCCCCAGCAGTACGTGCCCAAGCCACAAGAATGCAGCAAGCACCAGCAGCGGAATCACGCACGAAGTCACAATCATCACGATGACACCTTCGATGAGATCAGTCACCTGCTGGACAACCTCGTCGGTCATCGACTTGGCGCTATCGGTCACCGAAGTCAGCAGACTCGAGGCGCCTTCGGTCAGTTGCTCAAGCACGTTTTTGTCTGTCTTTGCTTCAGATTTCTTTTTGCTCTTTGACGAGCTCGCCTCAGCCGCGCCTGTCGCCTTTTGCTCTGTCTGCTCGATACTCACCTGATACGTCTCATCGACCTTTTGCGATACCCACACACTCGCGGGTACAAGCGCCATGCCGATCACGGCAACCACCAGCACGCGCGTCGCCACACGGCGCAGGACGGCGCTCGTGCTCCAGCGCCCGTGAATGCCGAGCGACACCGCAAAGAGCACCAACGCAAACGGGATTAAGATGCCCAAGCCAACCGACCACAAAATGGTCAACAGATATTTCTCGAGGTAGAGCACGGCAAGTACGATGCCCAAGTTACCTGAAAGCTGCGCGAGCTGCTCGGCGACCGGCGTTCCCGTATCACCCGGCAACGCCGTAATGCCCGCAGACAGCGCCACGCACGAGGTCGTGAGCGCCAGTACGTTACCTTTCTTTTGATCGATAACCTCGATGGTGGAGTCCCAAGTCTTGGTATCGGCAAAATGCGGGCGCGCGACAAAGCCCGACAGCAGCGCCAGCACCACGAGCGCAACGATAAAGCCAATCTGCAGCTTTTTGTTTGCGCACACGACATCGGACAGGCTGGGCTGCAGCTCGGTTACCGTCGTATGCTCGATTATCTGGACAGGATGCCCATGAGCCATCTCATACGCGTCTCTTTTTTGAATTGATCCGTTGTCCGGCATTTGGATACCTCCTCATTCCGGCCTGTATTGCGGTGGAAAGTATACCCACCCATCGAAAAACCGAACGGGAGGCGGCAGAGCATCCCAAGACTGTCCCCAATGACTGCCCCGACTGAAGGAGTGTCCCAAACTGCCGGCAGAAAAGGAACGTCCCTAAGTGCCGGGTAAACAGAAAAAGCCCTGCTGCGAAATGCGGCAGAGCTTTTGGAAGGGGACTTGGTTGTGAGGGCTCGTTAAGCGAGCTTGGCCTCGAGCTCGGCGATGCGCTTGTAGGCATCGATGGTAAAGCGGGCCTGCTTCTCCAGGATCATAGTGGTCATGAGGGTGTCCTGAGCGTGAGCCATGATGAAGGTCATCTCCATCTCGCCACCGCCGGCCTCCTGCGAAAGCAGCTTGGTCTGCGTGTCGTGGGCACCGATGAGCGCATCGCTGGCATCCTTGTGCAGCTGCTCGGCCTTCTCAAAGTCACCCTCGCGAGCAGCATCGAGCGCTGCAAGCAGATCGGTCTGGGCGTCACCTGCGTATGCGACAATCTCGAATCCAACCATCGAGATTTCTTCTTTGGTTGCCATGTTGCGTTCCTTTCACATATGAACCAATGGAGAGCATCGCGTCCGGGCATACGCGCTGCGTTGTGTATGACAGAAACAATAACATTCAAACAAAAAAGAACAGCGCAAAACGTAATTTCAAGCTATGAACGGTCAATTTTTGCCCGTGAACGGTTTTTAAACCAATCTGAACAATATCGAACATAATTAGCGGCAACCCAAACAGACCTGCGCCCTAGCGTACATCGCGCACCGTATCGCCCTCGACGAGCACGCCCGGAAATAGCATGTGCTCCACACCGGGCGCAACGCCCTCGGCGCCGGCAATCTTGTCGACCGCCCACATGCCGACGCGCTTGTTATCAAAGCGCACCGTGGTCAGGCGACAATCGGGCACGATATCGCCCAGGCTGTCATCAACACCCACCACGCTCACGTCCTGGGGCACGCACTTCCCGCGCGACTCGAGCCCACGGATGCAGCCATATGCCATGGCATCGTTGGAGGCATAGATGGCGGTACAGGTCGGATCATCCGCCAGAGCCTGGCCTGCGGCATATCCACTCTGCGCCGTCCAGTCGCCGCGCACGAGCTGCGGTGGCTCAATACCATGCGCACGCAATGTCTCGCGCCAGCCTTCCTCGCGCCGCATGCCCGAAAGCGAGCGCTCGGGGCACGAGATAAAGTGCACGGTTTTGTGCCCCTGCTCCAGCAAGTACTCGACCACCTGGCGCGAGCAATCGAACTGGTCGTTATCGACCGTTGAACAGAGCGGGTGCTCCAACATCGTAACGAGCACCGTCTGCATGCCGGGCAGCGGCCCGAAGGTTCCAAAGTCCGCCGGCATGCGGTTCATAATCACAACCATGCCATCCACCGGCAGTGCGCTCATGCGCGACGATGCGCTCTCGAGGGTATAGGGATGTCCATCTACTTTAGTGAGGGTGATGGCATAGCCATGTTTGTCGGCCGCTGCGGCAAAGCCCTCCATACGGTCGAGATTGCCGGTGCCGGTAATGTTGAACATGGCGACGCCGACGGTCTTAAACTTACCGCGGCGCAGCGATCGACCGGCAAAATTGGGGCGATACCCCAGCTCGCGCATGGCGGCACGCACGCGTTCCTTGGTCTCGGGGCGCACGCTGGGCGAATCGTGCACCGTACGCGAGACCGTCTGCTCCGAGACGCCCGCGAGGCGCGCTACGTCTTTGACGGATACCGATTTTTTAACAGCGGCCATAGGTCGATCTTTCTATGTCAACGATGCCATTGGTGGCACCTTGCGCAGTCATTTTTAACGCCTTCAAGTATATCCAACGCCTCCCCCACCATACGCTCACCACCCAAAACCTACCGTTCACCGACATTTTTGCTTCCCCGAACGGCTTTTGTCGCCCAAATGTTAACGTTGCCATTGTGCAAACACAGAGCCACCGGGCGGCTCAAACGTTTACGCGTAAGGAATCGACGGTTCGCAGGCACAGAAACCACCGGTTCGCTTCTTTTTTTGTGTCACAAAATGGCAACGTCAACATTTTGGCAACCGAAAGTCAAAAGCTACCATCGTTGCTAACCCACCGACTCTTAGGAGCATTGCATGGAGCAACTCATCGCCATCATCGAAAAGGGCCAGCCCTTTTTCAACGCGATCGCCCGCAACAAGTACCTCAAGGCGATCCGCGACGGCTTTATCTCCGTCATCCCCATCATCATCTTCTCGTCCATCTTCTGCCTGGTAGCCTCGGTCCCCAACATCTGGGGTTTCTATTGGCCCGATGACATCAACAACGCCCTGTGGAAGTGCTACAACTACTCCATGGGCATCCTGGCCATCGCCTGCGCCGCCACCACGGCCAAGCACTTCGCCGACGCTCAGAACCGCGATCTGCCCAAGAACAACCAGATTAACTTCATCTCGTGCATGTGCGCGGCCATCATCGGCTTCTTGCTCCTTTCGAGCGACACCATCGCCACGGACGCTGCCAGCGGCTTCAACACCACCTACCTTGGTTCCAAAGGCCTGTTGACCGCCTTTATTGCTGCGTTTGTGACCGGCATCATCTACAAGTTCTTCATCAAGCGCAACATCACCGTCAAGATGCCCGAGCAGGTTCCGCCCAACATCTCGCAGACCTTTAAGGACATCATCCCCTTCTCCGTCTGCATCACCGTCTTTTGGGTCTTTGACATCGTCTTCCGCGCTGCCTTTGGCTTCTGCTTTGCCCAGGGCGTCATCCAAGTGTTCCAGCCACTGTTCACCGCTGCCGACGGCTACATCGGCCTCGCTGTGATCTACGGCGCTATGAGCCTGTTCTGGTTCGTGGGCGTCCACGGCCCCTCGATCGTCGAGCCCGCCATCGCCGCTGCTCTCGTTGCCAACATGACCGACAACCTGGCTGCGTTCCAGGCCGGCCAGCACGCTTCCGCTGTCCTGACCCAGGGTGCCCAGTACTTCGTCGTCTGTATGGGCGGCACCGGTGCCACGCTCGTCCTGGTCTTCATGTTCTGCTTCCTGGCCAAGTCTCAGGAGATGCGCGCCGTCGGTAAGGCAGCCATCGTCCCCGTGTGCTTTGCCGTCAACGAGCCGCTGCTGTTCGCCGCACCCATCGTGCTCAACCCCGTCTTCTTTGTCCCGTTTGTCTTTGCTCCGATCGCCAACATCTGGATCCTCAAGATCTTTATCGACTTCTTGGGCATGAACGGCTTTATGTACACCCTGCCTTGGACCGTTCCCGGCCCCATCGGCACCATCATGGGCTTGGGCTTCCAGCCGCTCGCCTTTGTGATGCTCGCCCTCATCCTGGTCGTCGACTTTGCCCTGTACTACCCGTTCTTCCGTGCCTATGACGCCCAGAAGTGCGCCGAGGAGGCCGAGATCTCCCAGGAGGAGCTCGCCGCCAAGAACGCCGAGAAGGCCGCCAAGCTCAACGACGCCTTCCAGGGCAAGGCCGATGCCAAGAGCGTTGCCGCCGGCGCCGCTGCCGAGGCTGTGAAGGCTGACACCCCCGCCGCTTCCGCAGCACCCGCTGCCGAGGCTACGACCGCCAGCGACCTCAACGGCAAGCGCGTGCTCGTGCTCTGCCAGGGCGGCGGCACCTCGGGCCTGCTCGCCAACGCGCTGGCCAAGGCCGCCAAGGAGCGCGGCATTAACCTCGAAACCGCTGCCGAAGCATATGGCAACCACGTCGACATGCTCCCCGACTTTGATCTGGTCGTCCTGGCCCCGCAGGCCGCCAGCTACCTGGCCGACCTGCAGAAAGACTGCGAGCGTGTGGGCAACAAGTGCGTCGCCTGCCGCGGTAAGCAGTACATCGAGCTCTCCCAGAACGGCGACAAGTCTCTCGCCTTCGTCTCCGAGCAACTCTCGAAGTAAGTAACGCCCAGGGCCAGCCGACCATCCAAGACCGGCTGGCCCTTCGATTTAGACGATTGGATCATCATGTCCGTTAACCCTGCTAGCGTCACCAACCCGCCTGCGCAGTTTCCCGAGGACTTTGTCTTTGGCGGCGCCACTGCTGCCTACCAGGTAGAGGGCGAGACCCGCACTCACGGTAAGGGCAAGGTTGCCTGGGACGACTTCCTGGAGGCCCAGGGCCGTTTCTCCCCCGATCCCGCTTCCGACTTCTACAACCAGTACCCCGTCGATCTGCAGCTGTGCGAGGAGTTCGGCATCAACGGCATCCGCCTCTCCATTGCCTGGAGCCGCATCTTCCCCAACGGCACCGGCGAAATCAACCCCGAGGGTGTCCAGTTCTACCACGATCTCTTCGCCGAGTGCCACAAGCACCACGTTGAGCCGTTTGTCACGCTGCATCACTTTGACACGCCGCTGCCCCTCTTTGAGAAGGGCGACTTCCTCAACCGCGAGACCATCGACGCCTTTGTGGACTTTGCCACCTTCTGCTTTAAGGAGTACGCCGACCAGGTAACCTACTGGTTCACCTTTAACGAAATCTGGGCCGACGCCTCCAACACCTACATCGAGGGCACCTTCCCGGGCGGCGTCAAAGCCCATCTGGCCGAGGCCTTCCAGTGCGAGCACAACATGATGCTCGCCCACGCCAAGGCAGTACTGGCCTTCCACAACGGCGGTTTTAAGGGCAAGATCGGCGTCATTCAGTCGCTGGAGTTCAAGTATCCGCTCAACGAGAACGACCCCGCCGACATCAAGGCCGCCAACAACGAGCACGTGCTGCAAAACCAGTTTTTGCTCGACGCCACCTTCCGCGGCGACTATGCCCCCGACACCCTCGAGTGCGCCAACCGCCTGGCTGCCGTCTCGGGCGGCACCATCGAGATCCTAGACGAAGACCTCAAGATTATGCGCGAAGCAGCGCTCTACAACGACTACCTGGGCGTTAACAACTACCAGTGCCGTTTTTTGAAGGCTTACGATGGCGAGAACGACCTGCACCACAACGGTACGGGCGAGAAGGGCACCGGTCGCTGGCGCGTCAAGGGCATTGGCGAGCATGTGAACAAGCCCGGCATCCCCACCACCGACTGGGACTGGATCATCTATCCCGAGGGCCTGTTCGACCTGCTCGTCTACATTAAGCAGCGCTACCCCAACTACAAGCAGATCTTCATCACCGAAAACGGTATGGGCTACAAGGACCCCTACAAGGACGGCTTTGTGGACGACCAGCCGCGCATCGACTACATCGAGCAGCACCTGCGCTGGCTGCTCAAGGCCATGGAGGTGGGCGTCAACGTGGGCGGCTACTTCCTGTGGAGCCTGCAGGACCAGTTCTCCTGGACAAATGGCTATAACAAGCGTTACGGCTTCTTCTACGTTGACTTTGAAACCCAGAAGCGCACGCCCAAGGCAAGCGCCTACTGGTACAAGCACGTGGCGCAGACCCGTCGTCTGGACTAGCGGCTGGCGGGGTTGCCCGCTCACACAACCTGTCCCCATTTCTCAGCCGGGGGCGGCACGTCACACGGCGCGCCGCCCCCGGCCTTTTTGTGCAGGTCGGAAGCCGTTTATCTCGATCTGTAACACGTAGCCGAGTATTTTGGTCCTACCTGTTACAGATTAAGATGAACGAGCCGAGCACGTCTACGCCCGCAGGTCCTTTACGCTGGAACGCTCGACCAACACGCCCGAGACGAGCGTACGGCTTCTGGAGCTCGGGGCTTCCAGGCCTGCGACGACCTCGTTGAGCGCACGGATGCCCAGCTCGCGGTGGCGAAACTTTACCGACGTCAGAATCGAATTGGGAATCGTCTTGTAGAGCTCATCGTCGAAGCCGATCACGGACACGTCGTCGGGCACACTGAGCCCTTTGTCACGTAGAGCCATCATCACGCCGTTTGCCATGCAGTCGTTAGCAGCGAGGACCGCCGTGCAATCGGGCTTATCGGCAAGCACAAGGCCCGCGGCATAGCCACTATCCGCATTCCAATCGCCTTGCAGAGGCTCGGGCGGCTCAATGCCACGCGCCTCGAGTGCCGCACGCCAACCTTTCATACGACACTGGCTCGACAGCGACTCTTTCTTACCAGAGACGAAGTACACGTTCTTGTGCCCGCGATTTAAGAAGTACTCGCACGCCATGCGCGCACCATCCTCTTGATCGTCGCTAACGGTAGAGCAGGTAGGATGCTCCATCGGCGTGATAATCACCGTCTTGAGGTCCTTCGGCGCCTCAAACGTATCGAAATCGTCGACCATCTGGCGCAGGTTGAAAATCATGCCGTCGACGGGAAGTTGCGACATCCTACGCGCCGCTTCGGCAAGGGTCATCTTCTCCCCCGCCCGCTTTTTGATCATCGTAAGTGCAAAACCACGCTCTTCGGCGGCATCGGCGATACCGTCAATCATGTCCACGGCGCCGCCCGACAAGTGGAACAGCACCACGCCGATGCACCCGTAACGGCCCAACTTGAGCGAACGCGCGGCAAAGTTGGTCCGGAACCCAAGCGCCTCCATAGCCGCATGGACCTTATCGCGCGTCGACTCGCGCACGCTATCGGGCTCGTTGATCACGCGCGACACCGTCTTGAGAGAAACACCCGCGGCAACTGCCACATCATTCATTGAGACATTTTTCTTGTCCATCGTTGCCACTACTTCTCCAGTCGGTTTTGCATCGCTTCTTTTTTGCGTTCTAGCATACACTACCTGCCCGACTGACAAATCAGCCGTTTATCGGACAATATCGACCGTTCACCCGTAAATCCTTGTTGCTCTTCCAAAAATGTCTTACGTTGTCATTAACGAAATGTCCTACGTTGTCATTTCGCAATGCCTTCCTTAAGCAGGAAGGTTTCCGGGCAGTCCTGACCATCCATCGACGACCAGTTCCATCCACATGCATCGCGCATCAAGCAGCAAAGGAGCTCTATGGACGCCATCGTAAAGATGCTCGAAAAGCATCAACCGTTCTTTGAGAAGATCTCGAGGAACATCTACCTCCAGGCCATTAAGGACGGATTCCTTGGGTGCATGCCCATCGTCCTCACCTCTTCGATCTTTCTACTGATTGCCACCCTTCCTGGCGTAGTTGGCATCACGCTGCCCCAGCCGCTCATCGACTGGTGTAACAAGCTGTACAACTTCACCATGGGCGTCATGGGCATCATGGTTGCCGGCACCACTGCCAAGAACTTTACGGCTTCCATGAACCGTCGCATGCCCGCCGGCAAGGTGCTCAACGACGGCTCCACCATGGTGGCCGCCCAGTGCAGCATGCTGCTGCTCGCAGTCACGCAGTTCACCACCAAGTTCAACGGCTCCGAGCTTTCGGTCTTCGATTGCACCAGCATGGGTACGCGCGGTCTGTTCTCGGCCTATATCGCCGCGTTCATTACCGTTTGGGTCTATAAGTTCTGCGTCTCGCGCGATCTGACCATTAAGCTGCCCAAGGAGGTCCCGGGCGCCATCGCTCAGAACTTCCGCGACATCATCCCCTTTGGCGGCGCCGTCATCATCTGCGGCATCATCGATGTCGTTGTGCGCAACCTCATGGGCGTTCCGTTCTCCGAGCTGCTCATCAAGCTGCTCTCCCCGCTCTTCACTGCGGCAGAGACCTACCCTGGCCTTATCCTTATCCAGGCAGCCACCGCGTTCTTCTGGTTCATCGGCGTCCACGGCCCCTCGATCGTCCAGCCGGGCATCGACCCCATCCGTCTTGCCAACCAGGCCGAGAACCTGCAGGTTCTGCTGGCCGGTGGTCACCCCGCCCACTCCCTCACCTTTAACATGTCGCTCGTGGGCGAGTTCGGCGGCACCGGCGCCACGTTCATCGTGCCGCTTCTGCTGATTCTCTTTATGAAGTCCAAGCAGCTCAAAGCCGTCGGTAAGGCCTCGATTGTTCCTGTTGCCTTCGCCGTCAACGAACCGCTGCTCTTTGGCGCGCCGATGATCCTTAACCCCTACATGCTCATCCCCTTTGTTGCCGCCGGCTGCGTCAACGTGAGTGTTGCCAAGTTCTTTATCGATAACGTAGGCATGAACGGCTTCTCCTTCGTGGTGCCTTGGGCTACCCCTGCCCCCATCGGCATCTTCATCACCACGAACTTCCAGCTTATCGCCCTGGTATTTGTCGCGATCATCATCTTGCTGGACGCCATCATCTACCTGCCGTTCTTGAAGGCGTACGATAAGCTGCTCTGCGACCAGGAGGCCGAGCGCGCCGCCGAGCTGGGTCTCGAGTCCAATGGTGCCACTGCCATCGCCGCCAAGCCCTCTGCGCCCGCTGTCGAGCAGGCCACCGCTTCCGTCGAGCCGACCGCCGCTGCCGCCGACAGCAAGCCTGTCGCCGATCAGCCCGAGCCCGCCGCCGACGCATCCGCCAAGAAGGATGTCGACGGTCTGAAGGTCCTCGTCCTGTGCGCCGGCGCCGGCACCTCCGCCATGCTTGCCAACGCCATCAAGGAAGGTGCCGCGCAGACCGGAGAGAACATCGCTTCCTCCGCAGGCGCCTATGGCCAGCACACTGCCATCATGGATCAGTACGACGTCATCGTGCTCGCCCCGCAGGTTCGTAGCTACTACAACGACATGAAGGCCGACACCGATCGTCTGGGCATTAAGCTGCTCGCCCCGCGCGGCAAGGAATATATCGACCTTACCCGCGACCCCGCTGGCGCCATCAAGTGGCTCCGCGAGAACCTCGACTAGTTTCTCCCCTGTTGGTGCTCGAATCCCCAGTTCGGGCACCTCTCCCTATTCGTATCCCACAGAAAGGATGACTCATGACCAATCCCATGCAGTTCCCCGACGGCTTTGTGTTTGGCGGCGCCACCGCCGCTTACCAGGTTGAGGGCGAGACCCGCACGCACGGCAAGGGCAAAGTGCCCTGGGACGATTTCCTGGCAGCCCAAGGTCGCTTCTCCCCCGACCCCGCAAGCGATTTCTACAACAAGTATCCGGTCGATATCGACCTGTGCCAGCGCTTCGGCATCAACGGTATTCGCGTCTCCATCGCTTGGAGCCGTATCTTCCCCAACGGCACCGGCGAGATTAACCCCGAGGGCGTCGCCTTCTATCACGAGCTTTTTGCCACCTGCAACAAAGCTGGCGTTATCCCCTATGTCACGCTCGATCACTTCGATACGCCCGAGGCCTTCTACCAGGACGGCGGCGAGGGCTTTCTGACGCGCACGACGATCGACGCCTTCGTCGAGTACGCCAAGTTCTGCTTTGCCGAGTTCACCGAGGTCAAGCACTGGTTTACCTTTAACGAGATTCCCGCAACCGCCGAGGGCAGCTTTATCGTCGGCAACTGGCCGCACGGCGAGAAGTACCGCCTGGACAAGGCCTTCCAGCTCATGCACAACATGATGGTGGCCCACGCCAAGGCTGTCGTCGCCTTCCATGAGGGCGGCTTTGAGGGCGAGATCGGCATTGTCCAGAACCTGGAGCCCAAGTATCCCCTCAACCCCAACAACGCCGCCGACTGCGAGGCAGCTCGCATGGCCGACGTCATCAACAACCGCTGGGTACTCGACGCCACCTTCCGCGGCCACTATGCAGCCGACACCATGGAGGCTGCGACCAAGCTGACCCATATCGCCGGCGGCGAGCTCGACGTCCGCGACGAGGACATCGCCGCGCTGACCGCCGCGCTCCCCTACAACGATTGCCTGGGTGTCAACACCTACAAGTGCCAGTTCCTGCGTGCCGCCGAGGGCGAAAACGACATCAACCACAATGGCACCGGCGACAAGGGCTCCTCGCGCTGGTTCCTCAAGGGCGTGGGCGAGTCATGCGTGCGCGAAGGCGTACCCACCACCGATTGGGACTGGATCATCTATCCCGAGGGCCTGTACGACCTGCTGCTCCGCATTAAGAACGATTACCCCAACTACAAGAAGATCTACATCACCGAGAACGGCATGGGCTATAAGGACGACTTCGAGGACGGCTTTATCGACGACGCCCCTCGTATCGATTACATGCGCCAGCATCTCGCGTGGATCCTCAAGGCAATCGACGGCGGCGTGAACGTCGACGGTTACTTTGTGTGGTCGCTGCAGGACCAGTTCTCCTGGACCAACGGCTATAACAAGCGCTATGGCCTGTTCTACATCGACTTTGAGACCCAGAAGCGCTATCCCAAGGCGAGCGCGTACTGGTACAAGAACGTCGCGGAGACCGGTCTGCTCATGGCCTAGTTTCCGCCGCATACCCCCTGTCGGCCGCATGCGAATCCCTCCACGGGTTCGCATGCGGCCTTTTTTTCTTTGATTCGGCTGGCACCGCGCGTTTGTCTTAATCCGTAACATCTAGCAGGGTTTTTCGGTCCTAACTGTTACAGATCAAGACAAACGGATGGGCTGCCCTGCAAGATCTCAATCCATAACATCTAGACCGATTTTTGCCGCCCAGATGTTACAGAACGAGACAAACCCGTGACCCGTTCCAACAGAATCTCAATCTGTAACATCTAGCCGAGTTTTTCACCCCTAGCTGTTACAAATTGAGACAATTAGATGGTGGAATCCAATCTTTCCACGCAGCCATGAAACGCGGTCTCTAGTTATCGGTATCACGAACATACTTTCGGTATCATTTCATGGTAATATGATACCGAAAGTATGTTCGTGATACCGAAAGGAACCTCATGCGCCAGTTCGATTACGCCACAGTTCCAGCGGAACTCGAAGCAACTCCAATCACCAACCTCCTTCTCTCAATACGAGAACATAAAGGCAGGCAGCTTGTTCTGAGTCAAGTTAAACCCGAGCTTCTATCGTCCCTTATGGAGGAGGCCAAAATCCAAAGCACCCAATCCTCCAACGGACTTGAGGGAATTGTTACCACCCAAAAAAGACTCAAAGCGATCATGGCGTATTCCGCCAAGCCAAACTCCCGCGCAGAGGAAGAAATCGCCGGATACCGAGATGTGCTTTCGCTTATTCACGAGCAACATGACTCCATTCCCATTACGCCGTCGGTCATTCTGCAGTTGCATCGTGACCTTATGGCACACACGGCAATCTCGTATGGGGGCCGTTGGAAAGACAGCGATAACGAAATCGTCTCCATCGACGATCAAGGTAATCGATTTGTGCGCTTTAGACCCCCTTCGGCCCTAGCAACCCCGGGGCTTATCGAAGAAGCCTGTCAATCCCTCAACGATGCTTTATCTCGCCAAGTCTGCGACCCCCTCCTTATATCATTCCGCTTCATCTTCGATTTTGTCAGCATTCATCCCTTCAACGATGGCAATGGCAGGATGAGCCGACTCCTCACAACGCTGTTGCTCGAAAAGACCGGATACGACGTTGCGCGTTACATCAGCATCGAACGACTCATAGAAGACAACAAGGCGCTTTATTACGACGCCCTCGCCGCGAGCTCCGCTGGATGGGATGAAAATCAAAACATCGAGGCACCCTTTATCCGCTTCATGCTTGGAACCACCCTGGCCGCCTACCGACAACTCGAGCAGCGCACCTTGATAGACTCCAGCACGCGCCCTATATCGAAGCAAGCACGTATCGCCGCCCTATTCCAGCAGAGACCTGGTGTCATAAAGAAATCCGACATTCAGTCCAACTGTCCCGATATCAGCGAGGTGACCGTAAAACGGACCCTCAGCCAGCTTGTTGGTTGCGGTGCAATCGAAAAAACAGGAGCTGGTCGTTCAACGGGCTACATAATCAAAGACGACCACGCTCTGGAATTATTCATGCAATCCACAACACCCGATGGCGAGCAAACAATTACAAAAGAATCCCCAAAGGATAAGCTCCTTGAGCGCATGAACCGAGCCGAGGACGAAAGCAGCGAGGGGCTCTACGAAGACTACGATTCATTCTCAAGGGACATCAGGGCAAAATACGGAATCTAGTCATTTCTCGGAATAACCTCGTTCTTGCTATCCGCGCACATTTGCGCGTCATTTCGCGTCACGTTGACGCGTAAAATGACGCGCAAATTTTTACGTGTCATATTTTTTGACGCTCAAATGGCGTTTTGACTTTTACGTTTCACTTTGCTCGTCATTGTAAAGCTCTTATCACCTGCGCCGGTAGAGGGCAGAAGTATCGCCTGTTGCGCTAGTTAGCAGATGACCTGCGTGTGTTCCTCGATGGCGGCGCGGTCCTCGGCGGTAATACCCGGCTCGCACACCACGGCATCCAGACTGTCCAGGCGGCAGAAGGTGTAGAAGTCGCGCTTGCCGATCTTGCTGGAATCGGCAATCAGATAGCGCGAGTCGGCCTTGCTAAAGGCAAGCTGCTGGATACGGCCCTCATTCATATTGGACGTAGACACGTCGCCATCCAGAATGCCGTTGGCGCCGATAAACGCCGCGTCGATTCCCAGTGCGCGCAGGGTGTCCTCGGCCGTGGGGCCCACAAAGGCGGCAGTGCGGCGACGGTACATACCGCCCACCAGGCACAAGTCGCAGTCCTCGCGCTCCTCGAGCAGGTTAAACACCGAAAGCGAGTTAGTCACAATACGCAGGCGAAACGCCGGCAGCATCGAGGCCATCTGCTCAACCGTGGTACCCGTACCCAAAAAGATAGTCGAGCCCTCCTCGATAAGCTCCACCGCACGGCGTGCGATCTGAAGCTTTTCCTCAGCGTGCTTGGAGCGCTTTTCACTATGCGAGTACTCATGGCGAAGCATGGCATGGGGGCGAACCTGCGCGCTGCGGGCGCCACCGTGCACGCGCTCGATCTCGCCCAAGCTCGCAAGCTCCTCTAGGTCGCGGCGGATCGTCATGTCCGAGACGCCCAGCGCGTCCGAGATCTCCTTGACCGAGACCGTTCCCTGTTCCTCGAGCAGCTGGCGAACCTTATCCTGTCGCTCTGCCTTAATCACGATGAGTCCTCGCTGTTCCGCGCATGCGTCAATTCAAACAATAATAAACAAATTGTATCAGACTTGCGCGGACCAAAAATGAGCCTTCAACTGCGCCTCCATTACTTTTTTTGAGAAAAATACCCCCTGCTTTAGTGAGGTGTAGTGATAATCTCGCCTGTTCGCGCTACAGTTTGTCCGAAATACCTCGATGTTAGGAACCAAATGATCACTTCCGAGCTTTTCGGCACCGCGCCGTGCGGTACCCCCGTTCATCGCTACACCCTCAACGGGCCCGAGATCTGTGTTCGCATTATGGACTATGGAGCCACCGTACTGGGCATCGACGTGCCCGACATCCCCGGCAACGTACGCGATGTGGTGCTGGGCTTCGATAAGCTCGAGGATTACTTTGACAACCCCGCCTGCTTTGGCGCAACCATCGGCCCCGTGGCCAACCGCACCGCGGACGCAACGATCACCATCGATGGCACGGACTGGCATATGCCGACCAACGAGGGCGCCAACAACCTACACAGCGACCTTGAGCACGGCCTGCACAAGCGCGTGTGGGACGTTGAGCTCGACGAGAGTCACAACGCCGTGCGTATGACCACCTCGCTCGAGGACGGCGAGCTGGGACTTCCCGGCAACCGCACGTTTACGGCCGTGTTTACCGTAACGCCGACGGGCCGCTTCCGTATCGAGTACGGCTGCGAGAGCGACCGCGCCACCTACGTGTCCATGACCAACCACACGTACTTTAACCTTGCCGGCCACAACGCCGGTATAGACTGTGAGCACTTCTTTGTGGCCAACGCTGCTCACTACCTGCCCATCGACGAGCAGAACATCCCCACCGGCGAGATTGCCCCGGTCGAGGGCACGCCGTTTGACTTCCGCGAGCTGCGTCCCGTCGCACCCGGCATGGAAGCCGACGATCCGCAGATTAAGCAGGCCCGCGGCTACGACCACTGCCTGTGCATCGGCGGCTACCAGTACGGCCGCAACTTGCGACGCGCCCTGCATGTTGAGGAGATGTGGACCGGTCGCGAGATGGATTACTACACCACCGCGCCGGGCGTGCAGCTCTACACCGGCAACTGGCTGGGCGACGAGCACGCCAAGGACGACGCCAACTATGGCTGGGGCGCCGGCTTTGCCCTCGAGGCCGAGATGTATCCCGATACGCCGCACCATGTGCTGTTCCCCCAGGGCATCGTAGGCCCGGGTCACCCCTACAGCAATGTGATCGAGTACCACTTTATGAGACACTAAGCCCACTACGCGACATATCGCACAGCAGCGCCCGCCGGCACCACCGCCGACGGGCGCTTTTTCATCCCTAGGGTTCATTTTCGCTGTCACTAAGTGAGTGGCATATCAAAACTATGCCCATTTACTACGTTTGGTCGAGGATGCTCGAGCATGCACCGTTTTTTCTAAAATTAGCAAGCCGTCTACCTGCGGTTTTGTTTTTCTCAAATTCGACATGCTCGGCGATAACCGATCAAACGTAGTAAACAGGCATAGTTTTTGACAGGCGGCATCGCGCGCATCCTTCGCGAGGGCAAAATGATTCGTTTTCCTCCGTCCCCACGGAATCAGTTGAGCAGATTGTCGATGGGGTCGGGGTTGGAGTTGGGGAGGTAGCGGATTTCTAGCTCTATGCCGAGTTCTTGTAGCTCTTTGAGGGCGGCGACGTCCTCGTCGTCTACGGCAACTGCGGGCGTTACGGGACGCTTACCCTCCCCTGCCTGCATGTGACCGATGCTGATCTTGGTGATGGGCACGCCGCCCTTAACCAGCGCCAGTGCGTCCGCAGGTGACGCTACCATGATCAGGATCCATTGGCGCGGCGTTGCGGTATGAATGACGTCGATAGTCTTTTGCACCGAGAAGAACCGCGTCCAAACGCCCTCGGGCGCCGCCACCCTCATGGGTGCCCACTTGCGCGAATCCGCCGCGATCTCGTCATTGACGATCAGAACGAGATTGCTGCCCACGGCCTCATTCCACAGCTCAACATCCTGCCCATAGATAAAGCGGTCATCGATTCGCGTAAGGAAAATCTTGGGTTGAGCCATCGCCGCCCCATTCTGTTCGAGGCCCGTAAGAGCAAGATATCGCGTCTCCAATATTAGTGCATTTAAAGTGAGAAAACTCAACAGAACACTTGCGCGGATTTGCGATGTCCCGTATCATAGACAGCCGTTGACGCCTCAGTTGCGTCACCTCATGGCCGCCAGCGTAGCTCAGTTGGTAGAGCACCGCTCTCGTAAAGCGGGGGTCACCGGTTCGAGCCCGGTCGCTGGCTCCATTGCACAAGATAGCCGCCTTCGGGCGGCTTTTTTGTTGCCGATTTCTCGTGCGCCCGCCAATCCAAGCGCAACGTCGCCGGCAACCCCCTACTCAAACATAATAGCCCCGCCGACCGCGGTCTCCCAAACGGGAAACCACGATCAACGGGGCTCAAGCGCGACTCCCTCAAGGGAATCGCGCCAATACACGGCTCAGCCGAGCGGCGCGCTACTCCTCCCAGTAGGCGTCGGCAAGTAGCTTAAAGCAGATCTTCTTGACCGGCTGCGCGCCATCGCCCGGGAACTCGAGCGTGGGCATGTGAGGTTCGCCGGCAACAAACAGAGCAAACTTGTCGTCGGCCAGATCGCCGGCGATCGAGGCGTCGGAATCGACCAGATCGTAGTCGTCCTTCTCGTCGAACTCCTGAACCAGCGTCAGGCTGCCCGTGGCGACCTTAAAGGCCTCGCGACCCTCAACATCGATCTGAAGGTCGTGATAACGC
Organism: uncultured Collinsella sp.; assembly: GCA_934630375.1. Taxonomy (GTDB): domain Bacteria; phylum Actinomycetota; class Coriobacteriia; order Coriobacteriales; family Coriobacteriaceae; genus Collinsella. Next base: position 76,725 of record CAKTVQ010000004.1, on the reverse strand, counting down.
TGATGCGTCTCATAGTGAGCATCGGCCTCGGGGCGCGTCGTGGGGGCCATAACGTTCGCAAAGACCTTGTCGCCCAGAATCGGATGGCTGCCGACCTCGAGCTCCGCCGGATCGTTCTCCTCGAGCCAATCGATCAGCACATCGAGGCCCTTGAGCATGCCGCGGTATTCCTCGATATCGCCCAGTGCACCGTAAATCATCTAAATCCCCTCTCGGATCGTCTCTTTGGCAGCTACTCGGTAAACGCGTTACCGACGCTGTTGCCGCTCGCATACGTCTCGACCAGGGTAAGGTCGGGATTGAACACGACAAAGTCGGCGTCGCGCCCCGGCATAATGCTACCGCACTTGTCGTCCACACGGACAAACAAGGAGCGAGCAATACCGAGGCGCAACCCAAACTCTTACAGCTCGGTTACGACAACACCGTTGTAGACCTCGTCCCAACGGTCCATGACCAGATGGCCGGTCATCGGATCCATGGCATTGAGCTTGCCGCAGGTGTTGGCGGTACGCAGCACCGTCTCGTCGTCCGCGCCAGCAGCGATGGCATGCGCAAAGCCGGCGATGGTGGAGTCGCCGGAGCCAGTGGCGTTAACAGCCGGGATATCGGGCGTCTTGGCGCGGAACGCACGACCGTTGTGGAAGCCCACAGAGCCGGCAGCGCCCATGGACACGACGACCCAGGGGATATCGGAAAAGCGGGCGTCGGAGGCAAGCGCGGCACGGAGCTCGTCCACATCGTCGGTGGTAAAGCTCGTGCCCAGAAGGCCGTTGATCTCGGTCAGGTTAGGCTTAACCAGCTCGGGCTTGACCTCGGACTTAAGGGCGGCCTCGAGCGAGGCACCCGAGGTATCGAGCAGCACCTTGGCGCCGGCGTTCTCGGCAATGCCGGTAATCTTGGCATAGTAGTCGGCCTCGACGCCGCGGGGCAGCGAGCCCGAGATAGTGACGACGTCGGCCTTGCTCGCAAGCTCAGTAAACTTGGCGGTGAAGGCATCGAGCTCTTCGGGGGCAATCGTCGGGCCGCTCTCGAGCAGCTCGGTCTGGTTGCCGGCGTGGAGAATATTGAGGCAAATGCGGGTCTCGCCGGCGATGGGTACAAAATCGTTCTTGATGCCGTTGGCATCCATGAGCTCCGCCATGTAGGCGCCCATGTGACCGCCGAGCAGACCGGTAGCAACAACATCGTCGCCCAGCTGGCCCAGGACACGGGCCACGTTGAGGCCCTTGCCGCCGGCGGTCTTTTCGGGCGTTACACGGTTGACGTCGTCGATGACGAGCTCATCGAGCTGATAGCGCGTATCGACGGACGGGTTCATCGTAACGGTGAGGATCATTTTTAGCTCCTTATCTCGCAGGCTCCTTATGCCTCGCGATACGAGTCGACAAAACGGAATTACAGAATCTCAATCGTGAACGAACGGACGACGGTCTCCTTGGGCTTGGCGACAAGGCAGCCGCGCTTGTGTTCAAGCACGTCATCCTCATCAGAGCAGGTCGAAAGACCGCCCCAAGGCTCAACCGCCACAAAATCGCCCTCGGGTTTGCTCCACACAATGAGGTACGGGAAGCCCTCAAAGCTCAGGCGAACGCCCTTGTCCTCGCCCTTCTTGGAGAGCGTGACCTGACGGCTTTCGAGCACGTCAAAGATGGTCTCCGCAAAGTCGAAGAGCTCGTGTGACAACGGCAGAGTCTTTCCTACCATGGGGTTCTTGGAGCGGTTGTGCACGTCGATCAATCCGGTCGAGGGAACGGCGGTGCAAAGCTCCGCAGCCTCGTCCTTCTCAAACCGCAGCTCGTAGTCCGTATAGGCCTCGCCCTCGTCGAGCGGGCACCTAAAACCGGGATGTCCGCCAATAAAGAACGGCATGTCCTCGGTACCTTCGTTGGTCACCTCGTAGGAGACGCGCACGGCAGTGCCCTCGAGCGTATAGCGGGCAACGAGCTTAAACGGATACGGATAGTCGCTCAGCAACGCGGCGTTATCCTCCGAAGCCAGGCACATCGCCAGCTCGCTCTCGCTTTGGCTCAGCAGCTTCCACTCCTGCTTGCGCGCAAACCCGTGACGGGCGAGCTTCACGTGATGTCCGGCAAACGTCATGGCATTGCCGTCGCGCAGGCCTCCGCAAATCGGGAAGCAGATCGGCGCCTGACCGGACCATACGGCAGGGTCGCCCTGCCACAGATACTCGCAACCGTCGGCCTCGATTGAGGTGAACGAGCCGCCAGCTGTGGACACCTTAATAGAAATCGAATCGTTGGAAAGAGCGTATTCCATTGCCCATCCTTTCGAACAACTGCCCTTTACTCGCAAGCACCCATCTCAGTCCTAACCATAGAACAAATCCGCACGTTCATCGATGTGTCCGGTATCCCAGCTATCCAACGGGGTACCATATTGACATTGACTTCATTACAGCTGAAAGGCCTTCTTATGCGAACCATCATCCTCTACGCCTCGCGCCACCACGGCAACACGAAAAAGCTCGTGGACGCCATTGTCGAGGCGCATCCCGAAATCGATACCCTCGACGTAAAGGCACTCGGTAAAAACGAGTACCCCGACCTGCACGAATACCATTTAATTGGTGTCGCCACGGGCATCTATTACTCCGAGATTGACAAGGACATGGCACGTGTGCTCACCAACGTGCTGCAGCCGCAAGACAAGGTGTTTGGTCTTATGACCTACGGCGGCAAAAACAAGTGGTACGGCAAGGATATCGATGGCATCTGCCGCATGAGGCAGGCCATCTTTATGGGTGTCTACGGTTGCACCGGCTTTGATACGTGGGGCCCGTTCAAACTCACGGGCGGCGTCCAGAAGGGACACCCGACCGCAGAGGAAATTAAGGGAGCCGTCGATTTCTTCGATAAGATCGAAGATGAGTACGGCGACATCATCGTCGAAGAGTACGCCAAACGTGAGAAGCGTCTTGCCTATGAAAAGGAGCATCCTGCGGGAGGCCTGGTGGCCGGCGTCAAGCGCACGGCAAAGAAGATCGCTAACAAGCTGTAACTGTTAAGGTGCTTTTGAGCGTTAACCCATACGGCGGGTCCGAGCAAATTCGGGCCCGCCGTCTTTTTCTGTCGTTACTCGGTAAATGCGTTGCCGACGCTCTGGCCGCCAACGTAGGTCTCAACGAGGGTGAGCTCGTGGTCGAACACAACAAAGTCGGCGTCGCGACCCGGCATGATGCTGCCGCACTTATCCTCGATGTGCGCGGAACGAGCCGGCACCTCGGTCGCCATGCGGATGGCGATATCAGCGCTGGCGATGCCCCAATCAACGATGTTCTTGACGCCCTGGGCAAGCGTGAGCACCGAGCCGGCGATGCTCTTGCCGTCGGCGAGCCAGCACAGGTTGTCCTTCATGATGACATCCATGCCACCGCTGGTGTAGCTGCCCTCGGGCATGCCACCGCAGCCCAGGCAGTCGGTGATAAGCACCGTGTGCTGCCAGCCCTTTGCCTGCAGCAGCGCCTTGATGGCGGCAGGGTTCACATGCTTGCCGTCGCAGATGATCTCGGCGTAGGTCTCGGGGGTGGTCATAGCGGCACCCACAACACCGGGCTCGCGATGATGCAGGCCGCGCTGGCCGTTGTAGGTGTGCGTAAAGCAGCTGGCACCGGCGTTGATGGCGGCAATGCACTCATCGTAGGTGGCGTCGGAGTGACCGATGCTAGTCACCACGCCCTTGGCGTTCAGGGCAGCAGCGTAGGCGGCGGCACCGTCACGCTCGGCGGCCATAGCGCTCTTGACGATGCGCCCACCGGCAGCCTCCTGCCACTGGTCGAAGACCTCCTCGGAGGGATCGATCAGATAGGCGGGGTTCTGCGCACCCACGTGCTTCATGGTAAAGAAAGGACCCTCCAGGTAGATGCCCTGGATGCGAGCACCGCAGAAGTCGGGGCCACGGCCCTCGTCGGCCTGGGCGATGGCGGCGCAGGCATCCTTGATCTGCTCGACGCCATCGGTGAACGTCGTGGGCAGCCAGCTGGTGGTACCGCGACGGGCGAGCTCGGTCGAGCTGATATCGATGCCCTCGGGATCGTTATCGGTAGTCGAGTGGTTATAGAAGCCATGGATGTGGGTGTCGACCATGCCCGGCGCGATCCACGATCCCGTGTAGTCCTTGATCTCGCAAGCGGGCTCATCGGCCTGCCAGGCGCCAAAGACGCCGTCCTCGACCATGAGATAGCCGCCCAGTTGCGGGCCCGCCGGCAAGAAGAACTTGTCAGCCTTAATTGCGTATGTGCTCATATGCACTCCTTGCTTCTAAAAGCAGTTGACTGTGGTGATGCTTATACCCAGCTCACGTAAAACAAAAAGCGCCCGCCCGCCGTTATGAGCGGACGGGCGCCCTTACAGGGGGACGCGATTAAGCGGTGAAGGGGTGAATCGTCACGCCCTTAACCACGCGGTTGACCGTGCCGGTGGGGCTCGGCGTATCGGGCGTGTTGCCCACGCGGACGGAGTTGAGCAGGCTGATGGCCTGGGCAAACATCACGAACGGCAGGGCGAGGTAACCCTCGGGGAGTGCCTCATAGCCCTTAAAGGTGAAAGACTCGCCCTCGTAGACGGTAGCGCCATCCTGCTGAACGGCAACGGTGTGCTGAGCGATCTTGTCGCCACCGATCTCGTTAAGGATGTCGATGTCGTACTGACGGGTGTAGGCGTCGTTGTTGACGAACACGAAGACGAGCGTCTTATCGTCGACGAAGGACTTAGGTCCGTGACGATAGCCCATGGAGGTGTCGTAGGAAGTAGCAACCAGACCGTGAGCGAGCTCGAGGATCTTGAGCTGGCTCTCCTGGGCAAGGCCGCCGAAGGAGCCGGAACCCAAGTAGGTCACGCGGTTGAAGTCGCCAGCCAGGTAGTCGGCAACCTCGGACTCACGTGCGATGACCTCCTCGCCCATCTTGGCGATGGTCTCGACCCACTCGGCCTTCTGCTCGTCGGAAGCCTCGTCAAAGATGAGGGTAGAGAGCAGGGTCATGCAGGTGTAGGAGCCGGTCATGGCAAAGCCCTTGTCGTTGGCGCGCGGGATGAGCAGCGTCAGCGCATTGGGATCATCGGCGGACTCGACAGCGAGCTTGCCCTCGGGAGCGCAGGTGATGTTGAGGAACTTGACGTTGTGGACGAGTTCCTTGGCAACGGCGACAGCAGCAAGGCTCTCGGGGCTGTTGCCAGAGCGGGCAAAGGAAACCACGAGCGTGGGATCCTCGGCGCGCAGGAAGTCGCGCGGGGCGCTCACGATATCAGTCGTGGCGATGGGCTTAAAGTCGTAGAGATCAGTGTTGCCAGCGTGACGCAGGTACGGAGCGCAGGTATCGCCCACGTAGTCAGAAGTACCGGCACCAGTGAAGACAACGGACAGACGGCCCTCGCCCATGGCGCGAGCCTCGGCCAGGAAGGCCTCGATGGCCTCCTTGTTCTCGCGGTAGATGTTGAGCGTATCACGCCAAAGCTCGGGCTGCTGGGCAATCTCGGCCGTGGTGATCTGGGCGCCGAGCTCGGTGAGCTCCTCGACACTCTTCTCGAACATTTCTAATACCTCTCTCTAGAAGTAATCCTCTGACGTGCAATTATACACTTCGGTTGGTTATCTGGTAGTAACCAGTTAAATGCAAAGAATCATCACATGACAACACTGGAGACGCTAAACGTTGCGCTGGTGATAAACCTTGTATTTAAACTGATCGGCACGAGCAACCGAGAGCGTATACTCCACAACCTCGTTTGACTCGTTATACGTTGTACGGACCAAATCGAGCACGGGCGAACCCTCGACAATGCCCAAGAGGTGGGCATCGGTGGGACGCGCGATGCTCGCATAGAATTCCTCTTCGGCCACGCGTATCTTTTGCTGAAAGTCTTGTTCAATCACATCGTAAAGCGGTTTACGCTCCAGCAGCGGTCGCTTTAGGGACATAAATTGACGAACCGGTAGATAGCTGCGTTCGACCATCATGGGCATGTTGTCGGCAGAACGAAGGCGCTTGAGCTTAAAAATGCGATCGCCGATACGCAATCCCATATGCTCAGCCAGATTCTTATCGGCCTCCATCTCGCAAAACTCGAGAATCGTAGTCTCTGGATCGCGACCCATCGCACGCATCTGCTCGGTAAAGCTGTAGGACTGCATAAGGTTGGTTGCCTTTGCCGAACGGTCGGTCACAAAAGTACCGCGACCGTGCTGCCGAACCACCAGTCCCAGACGCTCCAGCTCCTGCAGAGCCAGACGCACCGTGGTGCGCGAGAGACCATAGCGCTCCGAAAGTTCGCGCTCGGAAGGAATCATGTCGCCGGCGTGATATTCGTGGTCAATCTTTTCGGTCAGAATATCGACCAGCTGATCGTACAGCGGTTGCTTACGCGCTCCGATCGCCATCCTATCCTCCCATTTGCTCGAACTCGGCTACTACCTAGGGTGTTTAGCATTATCTGTCTGCTGCACCCTGAATCATCAAGAAAACAAAAGCCGCGCGCTCTTTCGAGCACGCGGCTTTTAACATACACATGGCTTAAGGGGTCGGGGTGTGAGCCGCGTAGGGACACACCCCTCAAGCTAGAGCCTTACCAGATGCTCGGCCAGAGACCAAGCGGGCCAGCGCCCAGGATGCCCAGGACAAAGAGCAGGAGAATGCCCTTGGTCGGGGTCCAGCTGTGCTTAGCGAACATGTAGTAAAGCAGCAGCGTAAGCATAAGCGGGACGAGCTTCGGGACGATGGTGTTGAGGGTGTCGGCAACGGAGAAGTTGACCGGATCCTCGGTGACGGTACCGTAGGTAACGGACTCCATGCCGTTGCCCAGATCGGTGACGCCGCACTCGACAGCGTTGCCGTCGGCATCGGTGGCGGTGAGGGCGTTGCCATCAGCATCGGTCATGGCCATGGTGCCGGCCTCAGCGGTCTCGGTATCAATACCCTCCAGGCCGGTGAAGTTCTCGGCCTCCTCCTCGGAGACGACAACCGTGTGGGCAGCGATGCCGCGGGTAGTGCCGTTGGGGATCTGGAGGTTGATCTGGGTGCCACCCATGGTGACGACCAGGCAACCGACGACGAAGACGCCCATGATGGAAGCGGCACGCGTGAAGGCCTGCATGTTGGCGGTCAGAGCGTCAATAGCGCTGGTGCCAAGCTTGTAGGACCAGTTCATGAGCCAGAAGCGCAGAGCGAACTGGACGGCGTTGAAGATCACCAGGAAGATGATCGGCGCAGCGGCGTTGCCGTTGATGGCCATGTTGGAGGTGATGCCGGCCGTGATAGGCACGAGCGTCAGCCAGAACAGGGCGTCACCGATACCACCGAGCGGGCCCATTGCGGCAACGCGGACGGCGCGGATCGTGGGGATGTCAACCTTGTTCTGCTCGAGCGAAAGCACGATACCCATAACAAAGGTGACAAGGAACGGGTGGGTGTTGAAGAACTCCAGGTTGTGGCTCATGGAAGCCGCGAGGTCGTTCTTGTTGGTGTGGATCTTCTCCAGACCGGGGATGATGGAGTAGAGCCAGCCAGCGGCCTGCATACGCTCGTAGTTGAACGATGCCTGCAGGAAGCAGGAGCGCCAAGCCATCTTGTTGAGGGTCTTCTGGTCGAGCTGCGGAGCAGGAGTGAGATCCTCGTAGTGCTCCGGGATCACATACTCATTAGATGCCATCTTCGAAGTCACCTCCGTCAGAAACAGCTGCACCCTTCAGCTCGGTCTGCTGCTGGAAGTCCCAGAAAGCGATGCCGAAGCCGATGAGAGCGAGGATGAGCAGAGCAGGGGTTGCCAGAGAATCGTTGGCAACGGTGATGAGCGCGAGGCCAAAGCCCATGAGGAAGAAGCCCCACATATCGCGGTTCATCATAACCTTGAGCAGGACGGCGAAGCCGACGAAGCGCATCATGCCGCCTGCAGCGGAGAGACCGGTCTGCAGCCAAGTCGGGATGGCGGAAGCGATGGTCTGACCGATGGTGGCGCCAGCGATGAAGAACAGGGTGACGACGACAGCGAAGATCAGGCCGAGCAGGGCCATGGCGAAGTAGTTCAGACGCTCGATACCCTTGGTGTCAGCGTTGTGAGCCATGTTGTCCGCAGAGGACATAAGCGGCGACATAAGGGTGAAGACGAGGGTAACGCCGAGCTGACCAAGCAGAGCGAACGGAATGGCAAGGCCGACAGCCGCGTTGGGCTCGAGGCCCGTGGCGATTGCGAGAATGGCTGCCATGATGCCGCCGATAACGGCGTTAGGCGGCTGAGCGCCTCCGATCGGCATGTTGCCGATCGTCATGAGCTGATAAGTACCACCCACGAGAAGACCGGTGTTGAGGTCGCCAAGGATAAGACCGATGACGGCGCCGGTGACGATGGGCTGATAGAGAGACTCGAGGAAGTTGAACTGGTCGATTGCCGCGATGAACGTGACGACGAAGACCAGAGCGACCTGGATGATCGAGTATTCCATCTTGCTCCTCCTTTCAAAATGTATGTACGCACTTTGGATTTCACGTACAGAATGTCAGGGTTTCACTCCTGACAACGTGGATCACGAGGATTACGAGAAGAGCTTGCTCGTATCCTCAACAGGCGTGCTCGGAACGCGCCTGATCTCCAACTCCACCCCCAATTCCTGCAGCTCTTTAAACGCAGCGACATCCTCGTCGTTAACTGCGACGGAGGTGGCGACTTGGCGCTTTCCTTCCGACATGTGCATGTTGCCGATGTTTACCTTCTTTATAGGCACACCGCCCTTGACGAGCGTAAGCACGTCTTCCGGTGTTTCGGCCACGATGAAGATCTTCTGGCGCGGGCTCGCCTTGCCAATGACGTCGATGGTCTTCTGCAGGGAGAAGAAACGCGTAGCGACGCCGGTGGGAGCGGCCATCTTCATGAGGTTCTGGCGCATGGTGTTGGTCGACACGTCGTCGTTGGCGACGAGGATGAGGTTGGAGCCCAGGGTGGAGTTCCACTGGGTGGCAACCTGACCATGAACCAGTCGGTTATCGATGCGGGTAAGAAGAATGTTGGGTTCTGCCATGTTGATCAGCTTCCTTTCGTTGTTTGCTGACGACAGTTACTTGATCTCCTGAATCGCGTAACGCGAAACATCTACGACGGCTCCGGATCGGACTTTGATCTGGACCTTATCGCCTTCGATGCCTTTGACGGTTCCGTAGATACCGCCGGCGAAAAGGACCTCCTGACCCGGCTTGAGCTCGGTGTGCAGCTCTTTGAAGTACTTCTGCTTCTTCTTCATGTTGATCTGAGACCAGATGGTGTAAATAACACCCATGATGACAAGCAGACCCAAAAGAGCGATCGAAGAGCTCAGGATGCTGGCTCCGAAATCGGCCATTAGATGCCGTCCTCGTCGCCGAAGATATCCTCTTCCTCGGCACCAGCGACGGAGGCGACCGTCTGGGCGGTGATGCCCGTTTGGCCAACGGTCACGGCCTGCTCGCCAAGCTCGGCGAGCGTGGCATTGCCGCGGAGGAACAGGAGCTCAATAACCATGGGGAGGTTGGTGCCGGTCAGAATCTCGACGTTGTCGACATCCTGGGCAATCATCATCGACTGATTGAAGGGGGTACCACCGAGCAGGTCGGTAAAGACGAGCACACCATCGCACTCCTCGCGCATAGCGGTGATGGCGGCGCGGAGATCCTCACCGTAGGAGGCAGCCTGGTCGCCCTCGAAAGGAACGACGGTAAAAGCGGGCTGGTCGCCAGCGACCATAGCGATAGCGCTTGCAAGGCCGGGTGCGAACTGTCCATGACCGGTAAGAATAAAGCCAACCATTCAAATTTCCCTTCCGAAGGTGTGTACGATCTGAGTTCGATGGTTTTCGGAAGCCAGCGGGCGGGCGCCCTTAAAGCTTCTTTGAAAGCGTTCTTTGAAGACCAGTGGTCTCTCAACTGGTAGTAACCACGTGACGTGTTGTTGTCACTATATCACCACAGAAGAGGTCGCTTTCGTTGATTCATACAGTAAAACGTTTTTGCACCGCTCACGGCAAAAAACCGACCGTTTACCGCTCGTTAACACTTCTACCTGCGGTTTTGAAACCGTTTCGAAATGATTCGGCGTCCGATCGGGTCTTGCTCTGCGTCTAAACAACGTAGGGTGGCTAAAAATCGCATGTAGAAAAAATGCAGGTCATTATGAAGATTTGTGAATTGGTCTTTTTGACTTAATACCAGTTTGAACCAGTTTCGAAAATATCGGTGAACGGTAGTTTTCGACCGTTCACCGGTAATTTGCAATCGTTTACAGGGTGTTTTCCCAGATGAATTGGGGAAACGCGGTGAAGCACTTGCATATTCGAGAGATATCTCAGCTCTTAGCCTATACCCCATGCGTCTGACACCGGTACTCAATACAAGATCATTGCCTCCGGCTTCATGGAGCAAGCATTATCTTCTCGATATTCGTAACTATTTATCGTTTATCGTTAATTATATTGTAAGATACAAGTATCAGCAGAAGTAATGATTGGAGGAGTCATGATTCGCAGCAACAAATATGAATCGAATGAAGTCATCAATCGTGAACAGACAATAACCGAGCTGAAGAAACTCGCACGTATGTGCAAATGGGTCTCAGCCGGCATTGCCGCGCTGATTGCTCTGGGGGTCTTTGCGGTCGCGGCAATCTATCTTCTGGTTATAAGGCCTAGTTTTTTCCAGGGAATGAACCTTCAATCCATAGATCTCAAGAGCGGCGAAGGGCCGTGCCTCGCTCTCGTCGGCTCCGATGCGCAGTCCCCGCTTATGCTCGTTGCAGGCGATGGCCACACGGCCATAGGCAGTCTCTTGATGACTTGCCTCGCGTTCGCTATCGCACTAAGCGTTTGTAGTCTTTTCTCCAGCATCGAAAAGACAGGCAGGCCCTTTGAACTTGAATGCATCTGCATCCTCCGTCAAGCAGGACACCTGTTCTTTATTGGTGGTGCCGTCGTGAAGCCTTTTGGTGCCATGGTCACGGGATTGATTCTTGCCGGATTTGGCGGGTGCTTTACAGATGCCTTCGCTGGACAGCTATTCGAACCTTCCATGCTCTTTGCAGGCCTGATCATAAGCCTAGTCGCCATCGTTTTCCGCTATGGGTGTATCCTGCAAAAACAAGATGACGAGTTGCTCTAGGGGGAATCCATGATTATTCTGCGGCTCGACCGCATGCTTGCCGAACGCAAGATCTCATCCAAAGAGCTTGCGGAACGCGTGGGCATCTCCCAGGTCAATATGTCGCGCATCAAGACGGGCAAGGTTTCTGCCGTGCGCTTTTCAACTCTTGACGCGATATGCCGAGCGCTCGACTGCCAACCGGGCGATGTACTGGAATATATATCCGACGATGAAGCCGATAGCCTTTTTGGACTTAAGGATGAATAGCCATAATTAAGCCGCCAATCACGCCCTCAACGCAAAAAGCCCGCTAGAACGTTGTCCGTTCTAGCGGGCTTAATCAGAAAGATCGGTTGCGCGCAGTAGTGCAGGCAAACCTTTACGCAAACAGGCCGTAGATGCTGATGTTGGCCTTGGCGTAGAGGCCGTTAGCATACTCGGTCCACTTGGAGCTGGCGCTCGAGGCCTGCGAGGAATACTGCTGATAGGCAGTGTAGTAGGCGGTCATGGCCTGCTTATAGGTTGCGCTATCGGCCGTAAAGGCATCGTCGGCGAAGGCCTTGGCATAGGTGCTGTCGGCGTCCTTCCAGGTGCCCTTTGAGCTATCCCACTCATCGCCGGCAAGGTTGATGATGTAGTCGGCGTAGTCCTTACTCGCGGTCTCCTCGTTGCCGTCAGCAGGCTCGGTCGGGGCGGTCGGCATGCTTGCGGAGCTATCGCCCACCTTCTTCTTGTAGAGCTTCTGCAGCGTCGCAGACTGGCGGACGATCTGCTTGGCCTGGTCCTTGGAAACACCGTACTGCGTGGCCATGGTCTTGTAGTCGGAGGTGCCGATGGAATCCTCGGCGTACTGCTTCATTTCCTTGGAAGAAACGGTAATGCCCTCGTCCTCGGCAGCGTCCAGCAGAATCTGGTTGCGCACGTAGGACAGGATAACGTCGGCAGACGGAGCGGTGTAGTTGCCATCGCTATCCTTGACGGTGTCGAGGCTGTACTGGCTCTCGATGGCCTCGCGCGCGGTGATATCGCTCTTCTTGCCGTTGTAGCTATAGCTTGCCACGGTCGAATCGAGCTGGTCCTCGGTGAGGGTCGCCGAGCCGACACCCTTGCCGCCAAAGCCGCCATTGCCAATAAAGAAGCCGACCACCGCAGCGATCACGACTGCAACCACGAAGGCGGCGATCATCGTCTTCTTGTGCTTGGATGCATGGTCGTCCGCATCGGAGTCGTCCTCGTCCTGCTCCTCAGGCATGAGGTTCTCGTCAGCAGCGTCCACGGCGATCTGAGCCTCCAGGCGGGCATCCTCTTCCTCGGCGGTCGTACCGGCGGCAATATGCTCGGCAGACGTACCGGCGACCAGGTCGATCTTCTCTTCCTCGTCACCGTCGGGACCTTCGCCGCGCTCGATGATCTGGATGCCGTCGATCTCGTCCTTCTCGTCCTTCTTTTGAATCAGACCCATATCGATTACTCCTTGTTAGGAAACATAGTCCCCAATAGAATACGCCCGACGAGGCGCCGGGCGTATTGATTCTTAGGTTATACGCAAACACTTAAGTACTATTTAGGCGTTTGCAGCGTGCATACCTTAGACCAGGTGCGCGATAACGGCATCGGCAAAGGCCTGCGTGCCCACGGCGCCCTCAACGGAGCCGGTCTGGGCACGACGTACGTCACCGGTAACCTGCTCGCCCTCGTCGAGCGTGGCAGATACGGCGGCACGAATGCGGTTGGCAGCATCGTTCTCGCCCAGGTGGTCGAGCATCATCGCAGCAGAGAGGATCTCGGCCGTGGGGTTGGCAATATCCTGGCCCGCGATATCGGGCGCGGAGCCGTGCGTTGCCTCGAAGATGGCGCAGTCGGCACCGATGTTGGAGCCGGGGGCCATGCCTAAGCCGCCCACCAGGCCGGCGCACAGGTCGCTCACGATATCGCCGTACAGGTTGGGCAGCACCAGAACATCGAAGTCGTTGGGGTTCTGGACCAGGCCCATGCAGGTGGCGTCGACAATCTTGTCGTTGAACTCGATATCGGGATAGTTGGCGGCCACCTCGCGCGCAACGCGTAGGAACAGGCCGTCGGTCGCCTTCATGATGTTAGCCTTGTGCACGGCCGTCACCTTTTTGCGGCCGCAGCGACGGGCATACTCAAAGGCATACTCCACAATGCGACGGCTCTTGGCGATGGAGATCGGCTTGATCGAGATGGCGGAATCGGCAGCAAAGGTCTTCTGGCCCGAGCGCTCAACGAGCTGCGAGAGCTCCTCGACCTCGGCAGCGCCCTCGTCAAACTCGATGCCGGCGTAGAGGTCCTCGGTGTTCTCGCGCACGATGACCAGGTCGACGTCGCGGAAGCGCGAGCCGTCGCCCGGCTGCGACAGGCAGGGGCGCACGCAGGCGTACAGGTCAAAGTGCTTGCGCAGGGCCACGTTGACGCTGCGGAAGCCCGTGCCGACCGGCGTGGTGATGGGGCCCTTGATGGCAACCTTGGTCTCGGCGACCGCATCGAGCACGTGCTGGGGCAGCGGCGTGCCAAACTCGTCCATGACGCCGGCACCGGCCTCCTGGACGTTCCAGTTGATCTGGACACCGGTGGCCTCGACCACGCGGCGCATGGCCTGCGTAATCTCGGGACCGATACCGTCACCGGGAATCAGGACTACATCGTGCGCCATAATCTGTTACTCCTCGTCTTCGGCGTCGTCAGATTTTTTAACGCTAGCACGCTTCTTCTTTTTGGAGAGATCCAGGCCAAAACGTTTAACAAGCATTTCGCAAATTTCGCTCGAGCGGGCCTTGAGATAGCTGCCCTTGCCGTTCTCGGCGTCGAACTTAAGGCGCAGCGCGAGCTTCTCGGCGACCTCGGCGTCGATCTCGCCCTGGCCAAACTCGTACAGGCAACCGAGCATGTCGCGATACTCAAGATCGCCGTGGTAGCACTGGATGGCCTCGTCCAGGATAGGCCAGGCCTCGCGCGAACGCTCGACGCTCGTGGCGCCCCACACGCACAGCAGGCGGAAGGCGGCGTAGCGCAGCGTGGAGGAAAGCTCGTCGAACAGCGCGGTCTCGGCACCCTCAAAGGCGTCGCCCATCTGCTCGGGGCAGGTGGTGGCGAGCGCCGTCAGGGCATCGAGGGCCTCCCAGCGGGTCTGAGCCTCGGGGCGGTCGAGCGCCTCGATCAGCGCGGGCACGCAGGGCACGACGCGCTGCGGGTCGCGCTCGGCCAGCAGGTGCAGCACGCGGGCGGCAAACTGGCGGATGCGGCGCGTGGGGCAGCCGAGCTCCTGGACCAGACGGTCGACGGCATTCTCGTTCTCCTCTGCCAGCTGAAGCTGTGCCAGCTCCTCGTCGGTAAGCTGTTCGTCTTTGTTTTCTGCCATAGTTACCTCTTCTTATTTCTTAGCGTGCTTGTCAGCACCCTTGCTGTCATCGGTGACCGAGATGAGCTGTCGGTCGGCAGCGCCATTGCGACGCGCACGACGGCGCTCCTCGGCGTTGCCCGCATCGGCGGCGGTGCGATGGGACTTGTTGACGTTAAAGACCTCGTCATGCTTGCGCCACGGGCCCACGGACTCGCCAAAGCTCATCTTAAGGCCGGCGATAAAACCGCCAAGCCAGCCGATCGGCGCAAACTGCACCAACGGGAACAGCGAGAACACCCAGGTCAGCAGGATGACGGCCGCCGCACCTGCAAAGTTGGCGATCCAGTAGTCGCGCTTGGTGATCACGCGCTTTTCGCAGGCCCACTGGCCGCACAAAAAGCCAATGTAGATCGCAAAGATAAAGAGCACCAGCGCGAGCACCACGAACGTCCAGCTCATGGGCGCTACTCCTCGTGATGGTGGCCGCAGCAGCACTCGTGGCCGTCATCGTGGCCGTGGCCGCCGCAGCACTCGTGATCCTCGCCGTGGTGGTGGCCGCAACCGCACTCGTGGTCGTCGCCGTGCTCGCCGCAACCGCAGCCGTCCTCGTGAGCGCCGTGCTCCTCGGGGCGATACTGCGACCAGTCCAGACCGGCGGCGATGGCGTCGGCCTCCTCCTTGTAGAGCACCGTGATGGCCTGGGTGCCCAGCTTGGCGCCACCGATGGCGTCGAGCATGTCGTAGAGCGTAAAGGCCACGTCGGCACCGGGCAGCGCGAGCTCGCGGTCGTCGGCGTAAGCGAGCGCCAGACGCAGGTCCTTAATGAAGTGCTCGACCATAAAGCCGGGCTTGTAATCGCCGTCGAGCGCCTTGGGAGCCAGACTCTCCATGGCGCCGGACTTGCCGGTGCCGCCCAAGATCATCTGACGGGTCTTCTCCAAATCAAGGCCGCTCAGCTCGGCAAATGCCATGGCGTCTGCCATGCCGACCATGCAGGCGCCCAGCGACACCTGGTTGGCGAGCTTGGCAGCCTGGCCCTTGCCGGCACCGTCGAAGCAGCAGATGTTGGCCGCAAAGGTGGCAAGGATGTCGCGGACCGGGGCGATATCGTTCTCGGTGGCGCCCACGATAGCCGTGAGCGTGCCGGCGATAGCACCAGACTCGCCGCCGGTGACGGGGCAGTCAAACGCCATGCGGCCGGAAACCTGGGCGGCCTCGGCAATGTCGCGCGCCAGCTCGGGGGAGCTCGTGGTGAGGTCGATCAGCACCGCGCCCGGCTTGGTGCACGCGAGCAGGCCGTCGCCCGCCAGGTAGAGCTCCTCGACCTCGGAGGGATAGCCCACCATGGTAAAGACGACATCGGCGTTCGCCACGGCGTCGGCCGGCGTATCGGCCCAAACGGCACCGCGCTCGATAAGCGCGGCGGCCTTGGACTTGGTACGGTTGTTGACCGTGACGGGATAGCCGGCATCCAGGATGTGGCCGGCGATGGGGGCACCCATGATTCCGGTGCCGATGAATGCGACGGAGAGCTTGTTTGCCATGAAACCTTTCCTTTTGGGTTGGGTGTTGTTACCAGGTTGAATACTCGGTGCCAGCGTTTGGGCTGTGAGTTGGGATCGATTACGGCCGCGTTACTTGCCTACTGACCGCGCACGCGGCGGGCGATGCGGTCGGAAAGCGACGCCTTGTCAGCGCGGTTCTTGCCCCAAAACGCGCAGGCCACCATGCCGGGACCCACGTGCGAGCCAATGGTGGGGCCCACGGAGCTGCGGATGATGGTGACGTCGGCGCAGCCTTCCTCCTTGCGGATGGCGGCCTCGAGCCAATCGCCGTCCTTCTCGGCATCGGCCGTCATGATGGCGATGGGCATGGTGCGATCGGGCACGTAGTTCTCGCGGAACGACTTGAGGATGGACTTGAGCGCCTTCTTACGGCCGCGGTTGACGCCGATTAGCGACAGCGAGCCGGCCAGGTCATAGGACAGCTCGGGCTTGACGTCGAGCTTTGCCGTGAGCTGCGCCGCCGCGGGCGGGATGCGGCCGCCGGCAGCCAGCGCGTCGAAGCTCTCGAGCGTAAAGTAGCCGTGGACGTAGGTCTTGGCCTCGTTTGCCCATTCGACCAGCTGCTTGGCGGTGAGCCCCGCCGAGCGCTGACGGACAGCCTCGAGCGCCAGCAGCTCGCCGGTCGCGCAGGGCAGGGCGTTGTCCACCACGTAGAGCTCAAAGTTGGGATACTCGGCGCGCACGGCATCTGCCGCCTGGCACGCGGAGTTGTAGCTCGACGACAGCGCCGAGGTAAAGCACAGGTAGACCGTGGGTGTGCCCTCTTTGGCGCACTCGGTAAAGAACTCGATATAGCGACCGAGCGACACAGCCGAGGTGGACACGCGGGCGCCGGCGCGCATGCGGTCGTAGAACTCCTTGGGCGTGATGCTCGACCAGATGTCGTCCGTGCGCTCCTCGCCATCGATGATGAAGGGGAAGCCCAAGATATCGACATCGAGGTTCGCGGCGACCTCGGGGCTAAAGTCGCAGCAGGTATCGACGACGATGCGGCAGCGGTCAGAATGGCCGGCGGATGCAGCCTTGTCCATCAAAGCGACTCCTTACGTAAAAAGGCGGCCACCCGCATGGGATGGCCGCCAGCCGTTAACTCATGCAAGTTAACGTATTTTACTCGTCAAGTGTTTCGATACGGGGCTTGATGATGCCATATCCACCATTCTTACGGTGATACACCACATTGATGAGGCCAGTCGTCGAGTTCTCGAACACGTAGAAGTCGTGGCCCAGCAGATCGGTCTGCACCAGCGCCTGCTCCTCAGTCATCGGGGTGACGTCGATGACCTTCTCGCGGACGAGCAGGTCGTCCTCCTCCTCGGGCAGCAGCAGATCGGCCAGATCCTCAACGCGCTCAACCGGCGCGACGTCCGCGGCGCTGGCACCACCCTGACGGTTGTCCACGACCTTGGTCTTGAACTTGCGCAGCTGACGGGTGACCTTATCGGCGGAAAGGTCGATGGCGGCGTACATATCGGCACCGTGCTCGGCAACGCGAATCACAGAACCGCGAGCGCGAACCGTGACCTCGACGATTGCCGGGTTGGGGTTCGAGGGGTTCTTCTCATAGCGAAGTACAACGTCGACCGTCATGGGCTCGATATCGAAAACCTTGAGCGCCTCGCCGATCTTCTCATCCACATGCGCACGCAGAGCATCGGTTACCGTCGTCTTGCGTCCAGAAACCTTGATATCCATACGTGGCTCCAATCTGCCTCGGGGACTTACTGTACTGGCTATGTACCCATTGCCGTGCATTTAATCACGCGGATTCCCAAAGACCCGAATAACGATTGCTTGATACCGCATACCGAAGTCTCGCACTTTTCTGTGGCAAAGTGCGCTATAGGAGGGAGCCGGCGACTTTGTATTTGGTCCCGAAAATTGGCTTTGACCTGATGGTTTTATAGAGATGAAAAAGCCGGGCTCCCCTATTGGGGAAGCCCGGCAGTGCGTGTTGAAACCGTGAAGAGGCGTCTCTCCTAGCGCATAGGAGACGCCACCCCTAGCAATAACTAGCTATTAAGCTTGTTAATGTCGTCGTCGGTGATGGTGTCTTCCTGGCTGGACGATTTGTCTTCGGAGGATGCGGTCTCATTGTTGGAATCGGAGGACTCGCTGCCGGAGGATGCGGAGCCAGACGACTGAAGGTTGACACCAGATACTGTCTTAGTGGTGAGGTCGTAGGGCATCGTGCCATACCAGACGCAGTGGACCGCCTCGAGCGTACCGTCGACCGTGATGCCGTCGAGGGCATCGCTCACGGCACGACACAGTTCGTCATTGGACGAGGCGCCCGCAACACCAAGCGTCGAGGGCGCCTCGAGCGCACCGACATAGGAGATCTCGCTCATCAGGCGTGCAAGGTAGCCGCCGGCCGTGGAGTCGCAGATCACATAGTCGACTTCGCCGGACTCGAGCGCCTCAAAGCACTCGTTGATGTTGGGGTAGGTCTTTTGGTTGGCGGTGATGCTCTGCTTAGCAAGCGCCTCCTGCGAGGCCGAGGACATCTGGACACCCAGAGTAGACGTGTTAAGGGTATCGGTGGAAACGTTTAGCGACCCACCATCGCTGGTTCTACCGAACACAGAAGCGGCATCGTACAGGCAGGTGCCGAGCGAGCTAACGTCCCCGTCCGTGGAGTTGATCTCGCCGATAAAGATATCAGCCTTTTTGTCGCCGAGCGCGGAACCTGCCGAGGACGCATCGACAAAGGCGACCTTAAGGCCCATGCGGCTTGCGAGGGCGCGGGCAGCGTCGACTGCATACCCCGTGAGCTCGCCGTCAGCGCCCTGCATGGCCTGCGGCGCATCGGAGGTATCGAGGGCGACCGTCAGGGTACCGGGAGTGACCAGGGCATCATCCGACACCGTGGGCGTGACGGTCTCGTACTCGATCTGGTCGATCGTGGGAGTCGTGAACGTAGACAGCGGGTTGAACGCGCATCCGCTCAGGCCCAAAACGGCGATGACCGCTGCGGTCCCAGCACCTAACCGAGCCGCGTGCATCAAGCTGCCCCTCACCATGTCCACTACCCTGCCTTCTGTGTCGTATACGATCCGTGCGTTGCGCGGAATATCAGATTGTTCCCACCAGCTGACCTGGTATTTGACCCCACACTTGCGCACCGGGGTGTTTGCTCGGGAGGCCGCAGCCACCTTCACGACTGGCCCGCTCGCCCGCGAGGCGGTATTGCCCCAAAGAAAGTAGAACGGACGGTGCGGCTTACATCTAGGACGCGCCATGATCGCGCCGCGCGCACGCGGTCGCTTACGTGGATCCCTTTGACCGCGTCTGTCTTGGACTAGGACGGGCATTTCGTCCGTCCGCAACCACAGCCTGGTAGGAACGTAGCGCATTATAGCTAAGTTCAAGCTAAAGTTTAAGGTTAGGGGCGTCATTCGCATCGCGAGTACAGATTTCGCAGGTCGGAGTGGGCTATTCGTGCCCCTGTGAAGCCCGGAGCTCCCCTACGGGGAGCTCCGGGGCACCCGTTCCCGGGTGCCGTGTGCAAAAAACATCAAATATGAGTACTGTTACCGATTTAGTAGCAGCGTTATTCAGCCTTGCAAGCCTTTTTTGAGCTCCGCACAGTCTATTTGGCGCCAAGATACTCCACATTTGTTTATTATCTTTCCATTATTTGACCGTTCCCAGTTCGATAAACAGTGATTTTGCTGCTACTAATCTAGTAGCAGTACTCATATTTGCCATTTTTTGCACAGAGCCCCTGAACGAACCCCCTTTGAAGCCATACAACTAAGCTGGTTTAAGCCCAAAGCACGCTCGGAGCGTGTTCAGCAGAACATCTTGCTTCTTTCGACGAGCCTCCACGCGGTTTTGGTACCGCTTGCCCATGCGTTGATGGATACGCCATGCGAGTGCTTCCATCGCTTCCATGTCGCAAAGCATCTCGTTGTTGACGGTTGCGACCTCGATCCCCATGGCTAGAAAGCCCGTGTTACGCTTTTCGTCGTGGATGCGTCCGCTTCGGGATCCATGGCCCTGTTCACCGTTGTATTCCAGGTCAAACCGGGCTGCTTCCTGGTACGCATCGCAAATCGCATGGGGCATTCCCGAGATTGCCTGCGCACGATCGTTGAACTCGATTTTGTAGTCGGTCTTAAAAGGACCACAGGAAAATCCGCCATAGGAAAACGGAAGTGAAAACATGGCGAGCATGATGCACTCCATGGGTGAGCGCAGGTTTTCCGACAGATACGGACACAAACGCCGCAGTTGTTTGGCCGCACTCCCCTTGCATACCGCGAGATAGTCCATCAGCCGTTCGGGCGTCAGCACCGGTTCGACTTCGAAGTAACCCACGTCTGGTGGCTGGTCCTTGTCCTTTGCAAGTTTGTTCGCAACAGGCGAGCTGTAGGGAGGCAGAAACTTGCCGCGATCGCTGAGGGAAATCTTGGAGCATAGCTCCTGGGCCAGGGCAAATGCTTGGATACAGCCGACTTCGCGCTCGACGGCAACGCAGAGGGCCTCGGGAGACAGACTGTATACCCCCGGCTCTACCTCTAGAATCGAGCAGGCCGGCAACCCCGCGGAGCAGACAGACCAACTTACACCAGGCATGCGACGGCGCTGCGCCGCAGACCCCACTAGCAGGCACAAGTCTTCTTGCACCTCGCCGCTTTTGGCCCCGATCCTCACCAGGTCGGGAAGATAGATGTCCTCGGCCGAGGGCGATGATGTGCGCAGCACACGGCGCTCCTCCTCGGGCTCGAGGTCCTTCCAGCCGATGTAGCCCATCTGCCGGCGCTCGGCGCGCATCATGCGCAGCGCCGAAGCGCCCGTCAGGATTACGGACGCCGCGAGCTGCTCTTTCATCGGCTTGCTGCGCTGCTTGATTTTTACCGCCACACGAACCACCCCTACCAAACACGTGCGATAGCAAGGCCATCGACTGCCGCAGCGCCGGCACGCTTGAGCTCCGCCGAGGCTGCTGCCATGGTCGCGCCCGTGGTGATAACGTCATCGATAAGCAGTAGGCGGCGGCCGTGCACGTCCTCAACCGTCTCGTACATGCCTTGGGCACGCTCGCGACGCTCCTCACGACCGAGTTCGCGCTGGTCGCCATGCCCGTACTTGACGAGGGCATCGAGCAGGGGAACACCCGACAGCTCGCAAAATGGGCGCGCAATGGCCTCCATATGATCAAAGCCGCGCCGCCGAAACGCTGCCGCCGTCGCAGGCACAAACACCACTGCGTCGGCAGCGGACAACACGCCGCCATAGCGATCGGGAGCTGCGACCTGGGCATGCAGGGCGGTGTCGTATAGCAGCTCTGCCAGATACGGAGCCAGACGGCGCTCGCCCGCGTCTTTGTACGCTTTAATGATGCGCGGCAGCGGATGTGTGTAAACGGCACATGCCAGGCACCGGTCGAGTGCATCGGCCATTGCCGAGGACGCACCCTCGACCGAGCACTCGGTGCACAGCAAATCCCCAAACGGGGCGCCGCATCGGGTGCAGCTATGACGTGGGTCGATGAGCGTGAGCGCGGCCAGGCAGTCTTGGCAAATAAGCGCACCGGCGCGCTCGCAGCCGGCACATCGTGTTGGCGACAATGCCTCGAGCGCCTCGCATGCCGCCCGCTCGGCAAACGGTAGCAATTCGTCCGCAAACGGTAGGGCGCCGACGCTTTGTAGGCAACCCAACACATTCAAATGTCTCTTCACGACACAACCCTCCCTATGCAAAGGCAGAGGGAGGGTTGTTGATTCAGCGCTATGATACCCCGATGCGCTCGGGGCAAGGCAGGTTAAATCCGCTCGCGGGCGCTATTCGCCGGCAGGCGGTTGCGGTGCGGACGAGCCCAGGGTCGAGCCCTCGCCACCATCCTGGCGCGGCTTACGGGAGCGGCGACGGCGACGGCGCTTCTGGCCCTGGTCGGCAGAGCCCTCGCCACCGCGATCCTCACGCGGCTCGTGCTCGTCGCGGGCGGCGCCGCGCGCGGCCTTGGCAGCCGCACCTCCGCCGTCACCGGGACGACGACGCGTGACCTTGACCTCGCCATCCGAAACCTGATCGGCCACGGAAGGCACCGAAGGCTTCTGCTGCGTGCCCGAGGAATGGCGACGGCGCGGACGCGGCGTGCGTTCCTCATCACCACGCGGCTTGCCGCCCTTGTCGGCAGGTGCGTCGGAGGCCGAGCCGCCCTTGGGAGCGGCACCGGCCTCGCGAGCGGCTGCGGCGCGGAAAGCGTCCTCGCGCTCCTCGCTCGACAGATGACGGCGACGACGGCGCGTGGGGTTCATGCCACCGCCGCGGTTTTGCTGCTGGGGCTGCTGAGCCTCGCGCTCGCGTGAGGCATTCTTGCCTGCAGCCGCGGTCTCGCCGGCATCGCCCGAGCCCGCACGCTTGCGACGGCGGCGGCCACCGGCGGCCTCCTCGGCCTCGGGCGCCTCGGCCTTACCGCGACCCTTACCGCGGCCACGGCCCTCGCCCTGACTCTGAGCAGCGCGGGCATCGGCATCTGAATCGCGGCGACGGCGCTTGGGCATCGACGTGCCCGCCAGACGATCGGCGCTCGACAGGCCATCGCCCACGTCGACGCCGTTCTCGCGGTCGAGCTCCATGAGCGCCAGGCGCATCTCGGGCGACTCGATGCGCTCGAGCACATCGCGCGTCACGCAGTCGGGGCGGCAGTTGCAGCCCTGCTCGGCGGCTTTCTTCTTGCAGCCCTCGGAGCAGGTCATGTCGGCCAGGTTGACCTTAAAGACCTTGCCGTTCTCCAGGCGCAGCACCAGCTGCTCGCGCGGGGTGTCGTATTCCTGGATACGCGCCTTGCCGAGCGGCGTATCGATGAGCGTCTTCTTTTTGGGCGCGCGGCTCTTAAAGTCCTTGTACGCCTCGAACTCGTAGCGCAGGCAGCACATCAGGCGGCCGCAAACGCCGCTGATCTTGGACGAGTTGAGCGGCAGGTCCTGCTCTTTTGCCATGCGGATCGAAACCGGCTCAAACTGTCCGCCAAAGCGCGTGCAGCAGAGCTCCTGGCCGCACTGGGCATAACCACCCACCAGACGGGTCTCGTCGCGCACACCGATCTGGCGCATGTCGACGCGAATGTGCAGCGTCGAGGACAGGTCTTTGACGAGCTGGCGAAAATCGACGCGCTCCTCGGCCGCAAAGTAGAACACGGCCTTCTCACCGCCAAACAGGTACTCGACGCCCACCGGCTTCATCTCGAGGTCGAGCTCCTTGACCAGGCGACGAAAGTCGACCATAGCCTCGTCGCCCTGGATGGCCAGGTCGTCGGCAAGCTGCAGGTCGATGTCACTCGCCACGCGCAGCACGGGCTTGAGCGGCTGACCGATCTCGTCTTGCGGCACCTCGAAGGGATCGGCCGTGACCAGGCCGATCTCGGTTCCGCGCTCGGTGGAGCAAATGGCATAATCGGCCTCGAGGATATCCAGGTCCTGCGGGTCGAACCACAGGTCGCGCGAGGCGTAGGTAAACTTAACGGGTACGACTAACGGCATTTCAGTGCCTTCCTGATATCGAACAGCATGACCTCGATGGCCAGCTGGGGAGTAACGTTTCTGGCGATGTTGCGCTCGGCGGTGGCAACCGCCTCGAGCGCCTGGGTGGCACCCGCAACATTGGTCGCGGCGGCAAGCCGCCCGATCGTGTCGCGCACGTCCTCGTTCACAACGTCTGCCGCCTCATCCTGAAGCGTCAGCAGCACGTCGCGCATGAGCGTCCGTGCGCTCGCCAGCGCTTCCATGATACCCGAACGCTCGCGCGCGTTGAGTTCGCGCTTGTTACGGTCCTCAAGCTGCTTCAATGCTCCACGCGACAGGTAGTCGGCATTTTGCTCGAGCACCTTTTCCTGCGTGGACTTGACCTCGGCGAGCGGTGCCTTGACGACGATGATGAGCGACTTAGCGCGGCTGAGCACATCGGCCTCGTCGGCAGCGATGAGCGAATCGATGGCGCGGACCATCTGGCGGCGGGCGTCCTGGCGCTCGGCGCTCTTGAGGAACTCGATACCACGCGTAGGGCTTCCCGCCACAGCGACGGCCATGCGGCAGCGCGCGGGGTCCTGACCGGTGGCGCGGCTCACGGCCTGCGCGGCCACAACGGGCGACACCAGCCGAAACGGTACGCACTGGCAGCGGCTCACGATGGTGGGCAGCATCACGTCGGCCGAGGTGCCCAGCAGGATGAACATGACGCCCTCGGGCGGTTCCTCGAGCGTTTTGAGCAGCGCGTTGGCGGTGTTGGCGCGCAGCTGCTCGGCACGGTCGATGATGTAGACCTTGGCTTTGGCACGAATGGGCGCCAGCGGCACGTCATCGAGCAGCTCGCGGGTCTGGGCAATGAGGTAACCCGTGGCGCTCTCGGGCGTGTAATAGTGCACGTCGGGATGCGTGTGCCGCGCAACGCGCACGCAGCTATCGCATGAGCCGCAGCCGTCCTGCTCGCACAGGAAGGCCTGGGCGAGCGCCCACGCGGCGTCGAGCTTACCGGCACCGGGCGCGCCCAAGAACAGGTAGGCGTGCGATGCGCGACCGCTGGCGACGGCATTGGTCAAAAAGTCGCGCACGCGCTCTTGGGTGTTGAGCTTGGCCAGCAGGCTTGCCTGAGCGGGGGCCATGTTACTCGGCCTCCTGGGCAAGCGCGGCAGCGACGGCATCCTGGGAAATGTCGAGGCCGTACGCGCGAACCTGCTCGACCGTCTGCGCGAAGACATCCTCGATGGACGCGGTCGCGTCGATGAGCTTTACGCGGTCTGGCTCCTCGGCGGCAATGGCACAAAATCCCTGATAGACATGCTCCTGGAAGGCCATGCCCTTGGCCTCCATGCGATCGGTCGCACCGCGGGCCGCCATGCGCAGCGCCGCCTGCTCGGGCGTGATGTGGTAGACGAGTGTGAGCGCCGGGTGCGTTCCCGCGACGGCCAGGTTGTTGGCGTCGCGCACCATCTGGCGATCGAGGCCATCGGCAAATGCCTGGTAGCAGGTCGTGGAATCGTAGAAGCGATCGCACAGGACCACCTTGCCGGCCGCAAGGGCGGGCGCGATGACCTCGTGCACCAGCTGGGCACGCGCCGCCTCGTAGAGCAGCAACTCGCAGGTATCGCCCATCGCCGTGTTGGCGGGGTCGAGCAGCAGGGCGCGAATCTTCTCGCTGATGGCAGTGCCACCCGGCTCGCGCAGAGTTACGACCTGATAGCCAGCGAGGTCGAGCGCGCGGGCAAGCAGGCGCGCCTGCGTGGACTTGCCGGCGCCATCGACGCCCTCGAGCGTAATGAAGCTATGTTGAGCGGGCTCAAAAGCCATGGGCGCAGCCCCTTCCTACAAGGCGCGTAAATGCAGATATATCAACCAAGCCATGATACCCCAGTGCTCGGCGCGTCCCCAATGGCTAAAGGCGCCTTTCCAAAGTTGCGGTGAAATAGGGACTGATTGAAGCTCTGAGACCGCCAAACAGTCCCTATTTCACCGCAACGTATGATGGGGAATTTTGGATGCTGGGTATAATCGTCGTATTGCATTGAAATGTGGCGAAAGGAGTGGCAATGTCTCGGTATTGCGCCTCGTGCGGCAAGCTTCTTGCAGATGATGCCAAGTTCTGCACCTCGTGCGGTGCACCCGTTGAGCAAACAGCCGCGAGCGATAGCCAGCCCGCTTTTGAGCAGACCGGCTCCCTTGATACGCCGCAAGCCAAGGCGGACGACCCCCTCGCCTATAGCCCCGACCCCGCCGTAAGGACCGAGGCCGTCGAGACCACGCAGCGCATACCCGTCGCGAGCGGCTCGCCCCAACAGCAGCCGACTCCCGCATACGCGCCCGCTTCGCCACAGACCCCCGCTCCCAAAAAGAGCGGCACCGGGCCGCTTATCGCCGTTATCGTTGTGCTGGTGGCGATCATCATCGCCCTGGTCATCTTCTTTGCAATCAGACCGTTCGACAACGCCGCCACGCAGACGACTGCCGAGGTAGCTAAGCTGCACCATGACGTCGACGACGATGACCTAAAGCCCCTCGGCGATCCCAACAGCCTGTACGACGATGATGACGATGACGGCGAGGATGGCGGCGAAGCAACGCTCTCCGAGCAGAACCTCTACCGTCGCCTGAGCGAATACTACGACCTGCTCGAAGATCTCGACAGCTACGTCCGCGCCGATGCGCAGAACTTCAACGGCAACTATCTGGAAGAGGATCGAACCACCCGTCAAAATCTCGCCGACGTCGCCGAGCGCACGGAGGACACCATCGAGCAGTATTACGACATCGTCGAGGACCTGGACGTCCCGACGAGCTCCAAGAACTACAGCTCCTGGAAGGACATCATCGCCCTGTACGACGACCTGGATCACCGCATTGACGCAATCTGTGATGCCTGGGAGATCAGCCTGAAATACGCCAAGCCTGCGGACCACAAGAATGAGATCGTGGCGCCGCTGTCGCGCGACAACGTGGCGGGCACCAATGACAATAAGTACCGCCTAGACTTTGAGGAGCGCTATCCCGGCGCCAAGCCTGTCGAGGTGAACTAGCGCTTTGTCGTTCCCGAGCCGGCAGTTAGGGACGTTCCTAAACTGCCGGCAGAAAAGGAACGTCCCTAACTGCCGGTCAAAAAACGAGCGAGGATCATAGGACCCTCGCTCGTTTTTTGGGCATTGTTTCGACTGCGCCGTTACTTGTCGGCGGCCGCTTTCTTGGCAGTCGGCTTCTTCGCGGTCGTCTTCTTGGCGGCAATGGCTTTCTTAGCCGTCGTCTTCTTGGCCGCCGTCGTCTTCTTTGCCGAGCTCGCCTTAGTCGCGGTCTTGCGGCCGCGGGCGGGCTTCTTCTCCTTGGTCGGGCAGTCCATGTTGACGCAGATACGCCACGGACCGCGCGCCGTGTTGACCACCACGATGGGGGCGCCGCACTCGGGACAGGTCTCGCCCGTCGCCTCGAGCTTGCCACGCGCCGGCAGCGGATAGCTCACGCCGCAGTCATCGTAGTTGGTGCAGCGGATAAAGCGCTTGCCGCTCTTCTCGCTCTTGTGCGCGATCAGGTCGCCATGGCGTCCGGCCTCGGCACACACCTTGCACTCGCCCACTTTAAGGTCGGGCTCGTAGTTGGTGGGGCACGTCGGGTTCACGCAGATCTCGAAAGCCTTCTGGCGGAACGGCTGACACTTGATGCGCGGCGCACCGCATTCGGGGCACACGGCGGCCTCGCCCTCGAGCGGGCTCACCTTGACGCCGCTCGGCACCGGATAGGTCACGTCGCAGTCGGGCCAGCCCATGCAGCCAATGAAGCTGCCGCGGGTCTTGGCGCTCGTCTTCATAACCAGATCCTTGCCGCACTTGGGGCAGGCGCCCACGCGCGCATCGGCCGTGACGGCGTCGCTGATGGCGTCGCCCAGCTCCTGCGTATGCTTGAGCAGCTCGTCGAGCACGCCGGCCAGCAGCGCACGCGAGTGCGTCACGACATGCTCTTCGGTGTCCTCGCCGCGCTCGACGCGAGTCATGTCGCCGTCGAGCTCGCTGGTCATATCGGGGCTCGTGATGCGCGGGGCAAACTGCGTCAGCGCGTCGATGATGGCGATGCCTAGCTGGCTTGGCTCCACGGGATCGTTTTTGAGGTAGCGCACGGCGTACAGGCGCTCGATGATGCTCGCGCGCGTGGACTTGGTACCCAGGCCGCGCTTCTCCATCTCCTGCACGAGTTTGCCCTGACTGTAGCGCGCGGGCGGCTCGGTCTGCTTTGCCTCGAGCTTAATGTCGAAAACGTCGACCGTATCGCCCTGCTCCAGCGGCGGCATCTGCTCGTCGCGCTTGAGTCCGTACGGATACGCCTCGCGGAAACCCGGGGTCACGAGCACATCGCCCGAAGCCACGAACGGCTCACCGTTCACGTCGAGCTCGAGCTTGGTGTTTTCGATGGTCGCGGGGCCCATGAGCGTTGCCAGGAAGCGACGGGCGATGAGGTCGTAGAGCTTGCGCTGGCCGCCGTCGAGCGTGGACGGATCGCCCTCGCCCGTGGGGTAGATGGGCGGGTGGTCGGTGGTCTCGACCTTGCCGCGCGTGGGCTTCATGGGACCGGAGAGCACCTTTTTGCACACGGGTGCCAGCGCCGGGTTGATCTTTGCCAGGTCGCTCACCACGGCACCCAGATCGAGCGTCGCGGGATACACGGTGTTGTCGACACGCGGGTAGCTGATGAGACCGGCCATGTAGAGGGACTCGGCGATGCGCATCGTACGCGCAGGCGAGATGCCCTCGGCCGCGGCGGCAGCCTGCAGCGAGGTCGTCGCAAACGGCGTGGGCGGCTGCTGCTTGCGCGAGCGCTTGGTCACCGCGGCGACAGTTGCCGTCTTGGCGCCGTCGACGTGGCCATACGCCGTCTCGGCAGCATCCTTGTCGGTAAAGCGTGCTGTTTTGTGCGCAATCTTAAAGCGATCGTCCTCGGCAGCGCCCTGCGCGGCACCCATGCCGCGAATCTGCCAATAGTCCTCGGGCACAAACGCCATGCGCTCGCGCTCGCGCTCGACCACCAGGGCGAGCGTCGGCGTCTGCACGCGGCCGGCGGAGCGCACGTTGCCAAAGCCGCCAAACTTGGCGAGCGTCAGGTAGCGCGTGAGCACCGCGCCCCAAATGAGGTCGATGTGCTGGCGGCTCTCGCCGGCGTCGGCCAGATTCTGGTCGAGCGAGACAAGATTGTCGAAGGCCTGCGTAATCTCGGCCTTGGTAAATGAAGAATACTGGGCGCGGGCGACCGGCAAGTCCGGCGCAACCTCGCGCACCTTGTTAAGGGCGTCCGAGCCGATCAGCTCGCCCTCGCGATCGAAGTCCGTGGCAATGATAACGCTGTCGGATTTCTTGGCGAGGTTCTTGAGCGAGCGGATGAGCTCCTTCTCGGCCGGCAGCTTAATGACCGGCGCCCAGGTAAGGTAAGGGAGACTCTCGAGCTTCCAGCCCTTGATGGAAATGCCGTCGGCAAGGAACGGCTTGCGCTTGGTGTCGTAGGGCGGACGAGCCAGGCCATCGGGCATGTCGGCCGGCAGCATTTCGCCGTCCTCCGTGACCGAATACCAGCCCAGCTTTTTATCGAACAGCACGCTGTCACAAAAATCGGGCGCCAGGATGTGACCGGCAAGGCCGATGGTCACGCACTCCTCGCCCTTCCACTCAAAACGGTAGATGGCAGTGTTGTACACCTTGTCCTTTTTGGGTTTGCCCGTGGACAGACGCTCGGCGATCTGACGCGCGGCGTCGTTTTTCTCGGCGATGATGAGCTTCAAAAGAGGCTCCTATCTCGTATCTCTGCGGCTACGCCCGCCCGTATGGCGGCCGACTTACGCCCTTGCTTGCTCGATCTGCCCGATGAGCCAATCGCACCAGGCATCCATGCCCTCGCCCTTGCGCGCGCTCACGGCAAACCGCGGCGCCTGCGGATTGAGGTCATCGAGTGTCTTAGTATACCTATCCATGTCAAAATCGAAAGCCGGAGCCACGTCGACCTTGTTGAGCAGCTGCGCGCCGGCGTGTTGGAAGATGCCCGGGTACTTGATGGGCTTGTCGTCGCCCTCGGGCACCGAGAGAATCATGATGGACAGGTTCTCGCCCAGGTCAAAGTCGACCGGGCAGACCAGGTTACCCACGTTTTCGATAAAGATGACGTCGATGTTCTCCAGACCCACAGCCTGGTCGAAGGCATCGACGGCCTCCATGATCATGTTGCCCTCGAGGTGGCACAGGCCGCCCGTGTTGATCTGGATGGCGGGCATGCCGGCTTCCTTCATGGTGATGGCGTCGACATCCGAGGCGATATCGCCCTCGATGACGGCGCAGCGCAGGCCGGCTTTGTCACGCAGGCGCTCGTTGGTGCCCAGAATCGTGGTGGTCTTGCCCGAGCCGGGGCTCGACAGCACGTTGATCACGTAGGTGTTCGTCTGCTCAAAACGCTTGCGCAGCTGATCTGCCAGGCGCTCGTTGCGCGACAGAATCGGCGATGCAATATCAATCGTTTTCTCGGCCATACTTAGCGCTCCTTACTTTGGCCCCTTTATACCCCATCACCAGATGGCTAGCGGGCTAATCGTCGGGGGTTTCGATTTCGATACTTGCGATATCGAGCTCGCGGCCGTGCAGTAGGCGCACGTTGGCACCACCACACTGGGGACAGCGACAGTGGAAGCGATCGTGGTCGAAAACCTCACCGCAGTCCAGACACTCGCTTTGTGGATGGACCTCCTCCACGGCAAGCTCGCAGCCTCGCGTGAGCGGGTCCTCGTCGCGAAATGTCTCCCACGCAAAGTCGAGCGCCTCGCGCACGACCTCGGTCATATCCCCGATACGCAGCGTTACCAAAACGGCGCGCGAGGCCCCCGCCCCACGCGCCGCGCGAATCACTGTATCGAGTATGCCGTTGACAATGCCAACCTCGTGCATACCGATTTACTCCTCGTCGTCCTCGTCGTCCGAGAACAGGTCCAGACGGCTCACGAACAGGCCCTCCTTGCCCTCGCGCGCGGTGATGACCACGCGGGCGACGGCAAGCGAGATCTCGTAGAGCGAGAGCAGGGCGCCGTACATAAGGCCCAGGGTGACGGGCGAGCCGTCGGGCGTGATCACGGCCGAAGCCACGAGCAGGCCCACGTACACATAGCGCCAAGCGCTGCGGAAGGCGGCGTAGGACACGATGTGGAAAACGGACAGGTAGAAGATGATGAGTGGAAGCTCGAACGCCACGCCAAAGCCGATCATAAAGAGCAGCTCCATGTTGACGTAGTTCTCCAGGTCGGGCAGCGCGGTGGCGACGGCCGAGGTCTCGCCGATGAGCCACTCAAAGCCGGCCGGGATGATGATGAAGTAGCAGAAGATGGCACCCAGGAAGAACAGCACCGTCGAGGCGAGCACCGTGGGCACAACCCACTTGCGCTCGTTGGGGCGCAGTGCCGGCAGGAAAAATGCCAGGATCTGCCAGATGATCATAGGCGTGCACATGACCACGGCCATCTTGATGGCCAGCGAGAAGCGCAGTCCAAAGCCGCCGAGCGTAGTGGTGATGTAGAACTTACCGTCCGGCACAAAGGAGCGGATGGGGTCTTCCAAGATGTCGAGCACCACGGGCGTGGCGAAATACAGCACGATGGCTGCGGCAAATACCGACACGACCACGATGGTCAAGCGGCGACGGAGCTCTCCCAAATGATCGAAGAGCGGCATTCGCGCAGGTCCGATAGGCATTACTCATCGCCTCCCTTCGGGGCGTCGGCGGTAGCGGTGTCGTCCTCGGCCTCGAGCTCGCGAGCAAGCTGGTCGACGACGGCTTTGCGCTTGCGGGGACGACGGGCGTAGAGGTCAGCCGTCGTGGGCTCTGCCGGCTCGGGCTCGGACTCCGGCTCTGCAGCAGGCTCGGGCTCGGCGGCGGCAGCAGCAGTGGCGGCAGGCTCGGGCTCGGCGCCCTCGGTCTCAGTCTTCTCGACAGCACCCTCGCTCGCGGCCTTCTCGGCAGCAAGGCGGGCGCGGCGCTCGGCAAAGGTCTCCTTCTTTGCGGGCGCGGCTGCCTCGACGGCATCCTCGTCCGCATCGGAATCGTCATCGGCGGCAGCCTTCTTGGGCTTGACCGGGGCCGACGCGGCCTCGCTCACCGGATCGATAATCTCGGACTGAACAACGGCCGTCATCTTTTCCTGCGTCTCGCGGAACTGACGGATGGCACGGCCGATCGTGCGGCCCATCTGCGGGAGCTTATCCGGGCCAAACAGCAAAAAGCCGAAGACCACGATGATCGCGAGCTCACCCTCTCCAATACCAAACACACATACCTCCAAGGCTCGATGTGAGTCGAGCCCGCACCGCGCCATTCGGCCGGAACTCGTCTATTCATTCGGTCAAGTATAGCGCCCGGACGCCAAAACATCCGAGCGCATCACAAACATATGCCAAACGGCACGCCCTTTTGGGGACAAAGATTATGCAGCGGTGATCGAAATCTCCTGGTCGACACCCAACAGCTGAACCACGCGCATCACCTGGGGCTGCACATTGGTGCAGCTAAAGCGCTTGCCGTGGTCGACCGCGTGGTGCGCGGCGCCCACGAGCACGCCAATGCCCGTCGAATCGATGTAGCTCACCTGGGCAAAATCGAGCTCAACGGCCTCGGTGGGCTGCTCGAGCGCCAAGTCGATGGCGTTACGCAGACTGTCGGCATTAGAGATATCGATCTCGCCGGTCACCTTAATGGTGTAGAGCTCCGGCGTGGGGTTGGTGGAAATACCCAAATCCATGTATACGCTCCTTTACGTATCGAAAGTGCGGATAGTACTGGGCGCGGACGTTAGGCGCGCTCGGCACGCGCAAGCTCGGCAGCGACGAGCTTGACAGCCAGCACCAGCACATCGAGCGCGGCCTCCAGGTCCTCGACCGTGGGATAGCTCGGCGCGATGCGGATGTTGGTGTCGCGCGGGTCCTTGCCATAAGGCCAAGTGGCACCGGCCGGCGTGAGTTTGACGCCCAGGTCGGCGCAAAGCGCGGCGACCTTCCGGGCCGAGCCCTCGGGACCATCGAAGCTCACAAAGTAGCCGCCGCGGGGATGCGTCCAGGTGGCGCAACCCGTGTCGCCCAGGCCCTCGGTGAGCTTGCGCTCAACGGCCTCAAAGCGCGGACGCAGGAACTCAGCATGCTTTTTCATGTGCTCCTTGACCGCCTCGATGGTGGGGAGGAAGCGCACGTGACGCAGCTGGTTGAGCTTGTCGGCGCTGATGAGGCCGGCCTTCAGGCGCTTGGAGAACTCCGCGATAACCGCGGGGCTCGCACCGATAAAGCCGATGCCGGCGCCCGGGAAGGTAATCTTGGACGTCGAGGCAAAGGCCACCACGCGATCCTCGGTGCCCGCCGCGCGAGCGAGGTCAAAGATGTTTGCGAGCTCGTCGGTCTCGTCGTACAGGTCGTGCACGCAGTAGGCGTTATCCCAGAAGATGCGGAAATCGGGCGCGGCCGTGGGCATCTCGACTAGGCGGCGCACGGTGTCCTCGCTAAAGGTAATGCCCGTGGGGTTGGAGTACTTTGGCACGCACCAGATGCCCTTGATGGAATCGTCAGCGGCAACGAGGCGCTCGATCTCGTCCATGTCGGGGCCGTTGTCGGTCATCGCGACGGGGACGTTCTCGATGCCCAGGTCGGCGGTGATGCCAAAGTGGCGGTCGTAGCCGGGAACGGGGCACAGGAACTTGACCTTCTTGCCGTCGTGGGCGGCCTCGTAGGCGTCCCAGGGCTCGCTGCCGCACGAACCGCAGCGCCAGAACATGCCGGCGATGTCGTGCTCGATCAAAAGGCTCGACGAACCCAACACAAGCGTCTGCTCGGCAGGGCAGCCCAAGAACTCCCCTGCCAGCTTGCGTGCCGAGGGAATGCCCTCAAAGCAACCGTAGTTGGAGCAGTCGACGTTGCCGTCGTGCAGGTCGGAATTAGCATTGAGGATATCGAGCATGGGGCGCGAGATGTCCACCTGGGCGGGCGACGGCTTGCCGCGGGCCATGTCGAGCGCCAGGCCCTTGGCCTTGACCTCGGCGACCTCGGCCTTGAGCGCCTCGATGGCGGCATCGAGTTCGGTGGTTTCCATCTTCTGGTAGATCGTCTGCATGGGTGCGACCTTTCACGAAGCGGTACGTTGCAATTCTTCTAAGTATAGACCGCCATCGCCGCAACGTTATGAAGCCGTGATAGATTAAGTCCATCGCAATGAATTACGACATCGCCGCGTGCGTCCCACATGGCGGCGCGGTTCGCCCAAGGAGGCACTATGGAGTACGGATCGTTTCAGGCCGAGGAATTCGGCGACCTGCAGCGCCTGGTCGACGGACTGTTTTACGACCGCCACGCCATCGACCGCCTGGATCTGATCGTACAGGCCGAAATCTTAGACCTGGCGCCCGATCTCATGGAAATCGTCAACCTGCTACCGCCCGGCTATTACGACCGCCAGTCGCTGTGCGACCAGCTCAACTCCGCCTTGGCCGCCCACGGCTGGGGCGCCATCTACGGCACCGTGGAATAAACCTAGTCATTTAAGAACGTCCCGAATGACTAAAAACGCCGCTTGTGATGGTGTTCACGGGCGGCGTTTTCAAACTTGTACGTGCTTTTACTCGTCCTTGGGCGAGGGATGCTTGCAGACCACGCTCATGTAGATCATGCCGAGCACGGCTGCGGTGACCGAACCGGCAAGAATGGCGGCCTTGGCAGCCAGAACCTCAAACTGAGCCGTCGGGAAGGCGAGGCCGCTGATGAGGATCGACATGGTAAAGCCGATACCGCCCAGAATGCCCACGCCGGCAATCATGTGCCAGTTGACATTGTGCGGCAGCTCGCAGGCCTTAAGCTTAACCAGGGCAAACGTCATACCAAAGATGCCGATCGGCTTGCCCAGCAGCATGCCAAAGTACACGCCGAGCGTCACCGGGTCGGTGAGCAGCGTGCTCATGTCCACGCCCACTAAGCGAACCTGCGCGTTTACGAACGCAAAGATCGGCAGGATCACAAAGTTGACCGGCGTGGAGATCAGACGCTCCATGCGGATGAGCGGCGGGGTCACGCGGTGCATGACGCGCTCGACCTTGGTGGTCGAGACGGTAAAGTCATGCTGGCCCAGGATGTGTGCCTCGTCATCGTAGCGGTCATCGAGCAGCGGCAGGCACTCGCCCAGCCAATCGGTGAGGCTATCGAGCTTGACGCCGCACTTGGCCGGGATGGTAAAGGCCAAGATGACGCCAGCAAGCGTGGCATGTACGCCGCTCTTGAACATGCAGAACCACAACAGCAGACCCAGTACCGAATACGGGGCAAGGCGGTAATGCTGCGTCTTGTTAAGCCACACGAGCGCGCAGGTCACAAGCGCGGCGGCGCCCAACCAAAACGGATTGGGGCTCTGACCGTAGAAGATGGCGATGGCGGCGATGGAGATGAGGTCGTCGGCGATGGCGAGCGTCGAGAAGAACACGCGCACGCCGTTGGGCACGCGATTGCCCAAAAGCGACAGCACGCCCAGCGCAAAGGCAATATCGGTTGCCATGGGGATGGCCCAACCGTTGCGGGCACCGGCATGGTTAAAGATCAGGTAGATGCAGGCGGGAACGACGACGCCGCCCACGGCCGCCAGCATGGGAAGCATGGCCTGACGCGGATTCTTGAGCTCGCCAACCGTCATCTCGTACTTAAGCTCAATGCCCACCAACAAAAAGAAAATCGCCATGAGGAAGTCGTTGACGAAAAGCTCAACGGTGAGACCGGCCGTAAGGTTGCCCAGGCCCACATACAGCGGGGTCTCCAAAAAGTGATGGATGGCCTCGTAGGCATCGGTGTTGGCGCAGATAACGGCGGCGATAGCGGCGAAGACCATGACGGCGGCGGAAATCGTGCCGTTCTCGGCGATGCGCTCCCAAATGTCGTGACGTTCAAAGCGCTTGCGTTCACGAACGTTGAACAGCTGCTCGGGTGCTGCCATGGGCGGCTCCTTTCTCGGGAAAGCTCCCGTCTTAAAAAAGCACGGCCCGCCCAAGTGGCGGCGCCGCGCTCTAACGTATTACGCTTGCATCTAGCCTACCCTGCACGACAAGCACGCAGGCGTGGCCGAAAAGCGGAACCACAGGTTGAACATTATTTGCTCAACGGCACGGGCGCGCCTGCCCAAGAGACGACGCGGCGCCGTGCACAAAAAACGACCGGAGCGCGGGGCGTCCGCGATCCGGTCGTGGCGTTCGGTCAACTAAACCTAGCAGGCGGCCATGATGGGGGCAGCGACCTGCTTCTTACGGGAGAGGACGCCCGGCATCCAGACGCCGTCGTGCTCATCGGCAATGCCCAGGCCTTTCTGAGCAGCCTCGGTCTCACCCTCGAGCAGGACCTGCGAGCCCTCCTCCATGATGTCGGTGATGCACAGGACGATGCCGTCGGCACCCTTCTCGGCGGCGTAGGCGCGCATGGCCTCGCGGATCTCGTCGATCATGCCGAGTGCGCGGCTCTTGTCGACGGTCTCGTACTGGCCGATGAGCAGCTTCTTGCCAGCGGGCTCGAACATCTTGATGTCGTTGCCGACCATCTCGGCTGCGGTGAAGGAGCCGGACGGACGGGTGAGGAAGACCTCCATGCCAAACTTGACCGGGTCGACGCCCACCTGCTCGCCGAGCTTGGCGGCAACGGCGCGGTCGACATCGGTGGTGGTGGGGCTCTTGAGCATGAGCGTGTCGGTCATCATGGCCGAGAGCAGCAGCTTGGCCTGGACGTCGGAAAGCTCAACGCCGAGCACGCCGGCGAGCTTGGTGACGATGGTGCAGCTGGAGCCCCAGGGCAGGCAGATGTAGTGCAGCGGGCCGGCGGTCTCGAAGTCGCCGATGCGGTGATGATCGACGACGCCAAAGACCGTAGCGTCCTTAAGGCCGGCGACGGACTGGGCGGACTCGTTGTGGTCGGTGAGGACGACGAGCTGACCGGCCTCGACGGACTCGATCACGCGGGGCTCGGCAATGCCGGCGTCGGCAAGCAGCTTGGCGGACTCGGCCGGAAGCTGACCAAGGGCGCAGGCCTCGTAGGTGTTGCCGGCATACTCAACCTGGTTGAGCAGCTGGGACAGGACGACGGCGCTCATGATGGCGTCGTTATCGGGGTTCTGGTGACCAAAGACAAGAACGTTTGCCATGGATATCCTCCACTTGATATGTGTACTTGGACGTAGCTATGGTAGCACGCCGATGCCGAGCCTTCGCAGACGGAAGGGCCACGGCATATTTTGGGGCAGGCACGGGGGACAGGTTACTTTGCACCAGCTATTTACCGGCGGCGCGCAGGGCTACGTAGGCGGCACCGATGATGCCGGCGTCGTTTCCGAGCGAAGCGACCTTGATGGGCGTCTCGCGCGAGGCGGAGAGCGCGTACTGCTTAAAGTGCTCGCGGACCTTGTCGAGGTAGACATCGGCCGAAGCGGACGCGCCGCCACCGATCAGGAACATCTCGGGGTCGACCACGTTGGCAATAAGCGCCAGGGCGCGGCCGAGATAGTCGGCCATGGTATCGGCAGCTGCCAGCGCGAGCTTGTCGCCCTCGCGGCAGGCCTGGAACACGTCCTTGGAATCAGAAGGCCCGGTGAGCTCGATGGGCTCGACGCCCGCCTTCTTGCACTCGGCAAGGTAGTTACTCACCACGCCGGTGGCGCTGGAATACTGCTCCAGATGGCCATGGCCACCACAGCCGCAGGTGCGTTCCTCAGCCGGGTTCAGGCACATGTGGCCAATCTCGCCGCCGGCACCCACAACGCCCGACACCACGTCGCCGTTGACGATAACGCCGCCACCCACGCCGGTACCAATGGTGACCATCACCACGTTCTGTACGCCCTTGGCAGAGCCGAGCCAGGCCTCGCCCATGGCAGCGGCGTTGGCATCGTTCTCGTATTTAACAACCGCGTCGGGGCAGTGCTCCTGAATGGCGACTCTTAGCTCGGGCAGGTTAATGGCAATGTTGGCCTTGACCTTGGCATCGCCCGATGCCGGGATGGGGCACGGAACGGCCAGGCCAATACCCGCCACAAAGGCGCGCGGAATCTGGGCCTTGGCGACCACCTGGTCGATAGCCTCGGTCACCGCGGCAAAGCCCGCAGCGTCAACGATGGGCGGCGTGGGCACGCTGGCCTTGGCCAGCAGGTTGCCGTCCTCGTCGAACAGGCCCTCCTTAACCGAAGTGCCGCCGACGTCGATGCCGATGTAATACTGCTTAGGTTCCATGGGAGCCCGCCTTTCTCGTTTAAACATTGCCTGTATGGTACCGCTCCCAAGGCAAAAACCTGCCAAAAAGGGACAGGTTTGTTTTGGCAGGTTTTATCTGTGAAAACGCAGGGCATGGAATTTGGTTCGTTGGGCGGTAAAACGGCTCAACCCCATCCTCGAGTCGATCAATTTGCTCAATACCACATTATTCGAATGCATATTCGAATGCATATTCATTTAGAGCGCTCTAGTTTTTGAAGAGAAGCGTTTTTTAATTAAACCTTTCTCGAACTTTTCAAAAACGCAATAGGGATGCTTAGGTGTTGACTATACTTTCTTCTGTACTCAATCAAGCCGGAAAGGAGGTTCCATGATTCCCAAATACGAGGCGATAGCTGCAGATATCCGTCGAAGCATCGAGGACGGCGCCCTTAAGCCGGGCGATAAACTGCCCACCGTCGTAGAGTTTTGCGAGCTGTATAGCGTTTCCAAGATCACCGTCAAGCGCGCGATCGAGCAGATCACCGAGGAGGGTCTTGTTACCAGCCGTCGCGGGTCGGGCACCTACGTTAAGGACACGGCGGGTCTTCCCGACCAGGCGTTTTTCCAGGGCAAAAACGACCGCGCCCAGGGCTTTTCGTATGAGCACCGCGGGGAGAAGGTGACCTCGGTGGTCTACGATTTCTCGATCGTCAATCCACCAGCGGACGTCGCAACTCAGCTGGGAATTGCCGAGGACGACTTTGCCTATCACATCGTGCGCGTGCGCGAGGTCGATGGTCAGCCCATCGTTATTGAGTACACCTATATGCCACTCGAGCTGATTCCGGGTCTTAAGAAAAAAGACCTGTACGCATCGATCTACAGCTTCATCCGCGAGCAGTGCGGACTCAAGATCTCGAGTTTCCACCGCACCATTCGCGCTGTCGCGGCAACTGAAGAAGAGGCTGAACGCCTGGATACCAAACCCGGCTCTCCCCTGCTCGAACTCAACCAGATTGGCTTTTTGGATAGCGGCAACGCCTTTGAGTACTCGATTTCGCGCAACGTCGGCGACCGCTTTGAGCTGCACAACGTAACGTTGGCATAGGTTTTTGTAGTCATGCGGGCGCTCGTTATGACTCGATTAGAGCGGGCGGCCGCGCAACACCATGGGGGTATGAACATGTCCGATTTGATTAAACTGACGCCGATCTTCCACGAGAAGATCTGGGGCGGCCGCCAGCTCGAAACCGTATTTGGTTACGACATTCCCGAGGGTCCCATCGGTGAGTGCTGGGCCATCTCGGCACACCCCAACGGCGACTGCCAGATCGCTGAGGGCCCGTATGCCGGCCACACGCTGTCGTGGCTGTGGGCCGAGCACCGCGAGCTCTTTGACAACTGCGAGGGCAAAGAGTTCCCGCTGCTCATTAAGATCCTGGACGCCAAGGACGACCTTTCGATCCAGATTCACCCCAACGACGAGTACGCCGCCGAGCACGAGAACGGCAGCCTGGGCAAAACCGAGTGCTGGTATGTACTGGACTGCGAGCCCGGTGCCACGATCATCGTCGGCCAGCGCGCCAAGGACCGCGCCGAGGCCGCACAGATGATCGAGGAGGGCCATTGGGACGAGATGCTCAACGTGCTGCCGATTCACAAGGGTGACTTTTTCCAGATTGACTCCGGTACCGTGCACGCCATCAAGACCGGCACGCTCATTTTGGAGACGCAGCAGTCGAGCGACGTGACCTATCGCCTGTACGACTACGACCGCCCCGGCACCGACGGCAAGCTGCGCCCGCTGCATATTGAGCAGAGCCTCGACTGCATCAACTTTAACGCGCAGGCACCGACCGACGGTACCGTGACCGCGCCCGAGGTCGATGGCGTAACCGAGCTCGAGTCCAACCCCTGCTACACCGTCGATCGCGTGCGCGTCGACGGCAGCAAGACCCTCGAGCAGCGCTGGCCCTTCATGTGCCTGTCGGTCATCGACGGCGAAGGCACCGTCTGCGGCGACCCCGTCCACAAGGGAAGCCACCTGCTGGCGCCCAGCACCGTCAGCGACATTGACCTCGAAGGCAAGATGGAACTGATCATCAGCCACCTGTAAGCTACCGATCCCCGAACGCTCACCGGGATGGGCGCGGGGTTTGGGACAACAAGCTAAAAAGCAACAAGGGGCTCCCCCACTCATCAACGGGGGAGCCCCTTGCCATGTCTAAGTATTCAGCCCACCCGGCTCTCCAGATCAAAAAGCGAACGAGCAAAGCGACGTTCGCATGCTGCAAGCCGAAACGCCACAAGGAAGAGGGCGCGCCGGGGGCTTTGGTCGATCGCGAGTTCCGCACGAGCCGGAGAGCACTTAATGTGCTCTCCGTGCGAGCAGGACTGTCCGAACAGGCGACCAAAGCCCCCGGCGTGCCCGGTCAACCTTGCAGTTAGGCATTCAGCTTGACGATCGGCGCAAAGCCCTTCATGAGCTTTTTGGTCTGGCCGGTCTTTTCGAATTGGACCTCGATCATGTCTCCGACGACCGAAATCACAGTACCCGTGCCAAAGGTCTTGTGGCTCACGGTATCGCCCGCGGCAAAGTCCTGCGACGCGCTCGCGCGGTCGACCTTGCGCTCCACCGTCGGCGACACCTTGGACGACGGCTTCTTGGCGCGCGGCGCACCCGATCCAAAGGTCGAGGCAACACGGCCGGCGTCGGGCGAAACCCCACGATGGCGCTCGGTTCCGTAGCTGCTGCCGCCAAAGAAGTCGTCGAAACTCGAACCACCGCGCGAGGCAGAACCGCCGGTCGAGCGCGTGCGCGAGCCAAACACCTTGCCACCATACATGTCCGAGCCCATGCCCGAGCCAAAGGTGCCGTGACGGTCGCCGCGCTTCTCCCAGCCCGTGCCCTCAAAACCGGCAGAGCCGATACCGCTAAACTCGATGTCCTCAAACGGAATCTCGTTGAGGAAGCGCGAGCGCGGGTTGGCCGAGGTCGAGCCGTAGGTACGGCGCGTGGCCGCATACGTCAGGAACAGGCGCTTGCGGGCGCGCGTGATGGCGACATAGGCCAAGCGACGCTCCTCCTCGAGCTTGCCCGGATCATCGCTGCCGCCAAAGTCGTGTACGTGCGGGAAGATACCCTCTTCCATGCCGGCCACGAAGACCGCAGGGAACTCCAGGCCCTTGGCGGAGTGGATGGTCATCATGGTGATGGCATGTGTCTCGCCGGCGAGGGAGTCCAGGTCGGAGCGCAGGGCCAGCCACTCCATGAGGGCGGGCAGTGCCTTGCAGGTGAGCGGACCATAAGTGCGCTCAATCTCGTCAGCATGCACGGCACCGGCCGGCAGCTCCGTCGGCACAGCATAGGCGTTGCCCGCGATGGCAGCGGCCAAGGCATCCTGCGGCGAGAGCGCCGGGGCGGCCAAGCTATCGAGCGGATTGGAGCCAGCGGCATCGCGAGCGCCGACCAGCGCCTCAAACGAGGACGCGGGCGCAGACGGCCCAGGCTCGGGCGCCGGGGCACTCACCACGACGGGCTCGGGCTCGGCGCCGGCCGGCACATCGGCAACGCCAGCCGCACGCAGCTCTTCCAGGCTCTCGAGCGTGCCCTCGATATCCTCGTGCGTCTCCTCAAATTCGGCTGCAACGCCCAGGAATTCCTGGATGTTCTCGGCGCGGCTCTCGGACTCCATGGTGCCCTCGGCACGGAAGGCCTGCAGCAAGCCCGTCTTGTCGACAATCATCTCGACGACATCCTTGAGCTCGCCGTCCATGCGGCGACCCTCGCGTACCAGCGCCACAAAGCTCGACAGGCCGTTGCGCACCTTGGCGCTAAACATGCCCGTCTCGGCGC
Source organism: uncultured Collinsella sp. (assembly GCA_934630375.1). Taxonomy (GTDB): domain Bacteria; phylum Actinomycetota; class Coriobacteriia; order Coriobacteriales; family Coriobacteriaceae; genus Collinsella. Next base: position 35,137 of record CAKTVQ010000004.1, on the reverse strand, counting down.
ACGCGATCTCGCAAGCTTGGAAGAACGAGCAACGGTTGTCGCGCGCCAGCTGCTCGATCTTTTGGATCGAGGTGGAGCCGATGCCACGACGCGGCGTGTTGATGACGCGCTTGACGCTCATCTCGTCTGCCGGGTTCACGATCATCTTGAGGTAGGCCATGACGTCGCGGATCTCGGCACGGTCGAAGAATCGCGTGCCGCCCACGATCTTGTAGGGCACGCCCGCGCGCAGGAACATATCTTCGAGAATACGCGACTGGGCGTTGGTGCGATAGAACACGGCGATGTCGTCGTAGCTCGTGCCCTTGGAGTGCAGCTTTTCGATCTCGCCGGCAATCCAGCGGCCCTCGTCACGCTCATCGCTCGCCTGGAAAGCCTGGATCTTCTCGCCGTCGCCCTCGGCCGTAAACAGGCGCTTGTCCTTGCGCTGCGAGTTATGGCGCACCACGGCGTTGGCGGCGCTCAGGATATGGCCCGTGGAGCGGTAGTTCTGCTCCAGCTTGACGGTCTTGCAGTTTTTAAAGTCCTTCTCAAAGTCCAGGATATTGGTGATGTCGGCGCCACGCCAGCTGTAAATGGACTGGTCGTCGTCGCCCACGACCATGAGGTTTTGGTACTTGGCGGCCAGCAGGTTGGCGATCTCGTACTGGACGTGGTTGGTGTCCTGATACTCGTCGACGCTAATGTAGCGGAAGCGCTCCTGGTACTTGTCGAGCACCTCGGGGCGGGTGCGAAGCAGCTCGAGCGTGCGCACGAGCAGGTCGTCGAAGTCCATCGCGTTGGCGGCGCGCAGGCGGCGCTCCAGCTCCAGGTAGACCTGCGCGGCCTTTTTGTCATTGGGGCTGTCAGCGGATTTGAGCATGTCCTCGGGCCCGATCATGGCGTTTTTGGCCGAGCTGATCTTGCTGCGAATCATATTGATGGGGAACTGCTTTTGCTCGATGCCGAGGGCCTGCATAATGTCGCGCACCATGCGCTTTGAGTCGTCATCATCGTAGATGGTGAACTGGCCGGTGTAGCCCAGCAGGTCGGCGTCCTCGCGCAGCATGCGCACGCACATGGCGTGGAAGGTGCACACCCACATGCCGCGGGTGCCGCTGGGGATGAGCGCTGCCAGACGCTCGCGCATCTCGGCCGCGGCCTTGTTGGTAAACGTGATGGCCAGGACCTGCCAGGGCTTAACGCCCAGGTCGCCAAGCATATGTGCGATGCGGAAGGTCAGGACGCGGGTCTTGCCCGAGCCGGCGCCGGCGAGGACCAGCAGCGGGCCCTCGGTGGTCAGGACTGCCTCGCGCTGGGCGGGGTTCAGGCTATCGATATCGACGAGCGGCTTGGCGGGCTTGGGTGCCAGAGCCGGGGCGTCGTAGATGTCGAGCGGAACGAGCTCGGGTTCCGGCGCGGCGGGAGCAGTGTACGCATCGAGCGGCACGGACTCCGGCGCGGGCGGGACGGGCGCGGCGGTGTTCTTTTCCCAGGGCAAGGGCTGGGTCATGGCGACTCCTCATCTGACGGACGGCGCGCCTGCGGGCAACGCCATAGTTTGAGCCGTACCAGTATACCGAGCCGCGCGGACACCGACGCAAATCACACCACGACTCCGCGTGCGACCGTCAGGCCCGCCCCAGTGGATTTGGCGCAATGGAGCCAGGTTGGTCTGCACCATGTTGCTGCAAAGTAACCTGTCCCCATTGCACCAATCACGGAGCCGCCGATGTCCTGGCAACGGCAGCGAGCGGTGACCAGAGCGAACAAATTGGCATGAAAAGAGGGCGGCATAGACCTTTTGGTCATGCCGCCCTCTTTGAATGACAAGTTGTTGCTCTGGCCGCCGCGCAGCGTCAACCAAGTTACAGGCCGAGCATCGGCTGGAGGACGAAGAAGTATGCGAGCACCACGATGCCCAGGATGATGCGGTAGACGCCGAAACACTTGAAGTCGTGACGGCGGACAAAGCCCATGAGCCACCTGATGGCAATGAGCGAGACCACAAAGGCCACGACGCAGCCCACGCCCAGGATGGCGATCTCGTTGGCGCCGAAAGTACCGCCCTTAATGAAGTACTTGACCAGCTTGAGCGCACTCGCACCAAACATGACGGGGATGGCCAGGAAGAACGTGAACTTGGACGCCACCGAGCGCGTGCAGCCCAAAAGCAGGCCGCCGATGATGGTGGAACCGGAGCGGGATGTACCCGGCACCAGCGAAAGCACCTGGAAGCAGCCGATGCCCAGCGCCGTCTTCCAGCTCAGGTCCTCGAGTGTGGTGATGGACCCAAAGTCCAGGTCCTCGTCATCATCCCCATCCTCGACAACGGCCGCAGCAGGCGCCGCAAAGTGCGCACCGGCGGGACGTCCGCCCGCCACCACGGCGCGCGAACCAAACGAACCTGCGACGGCCATTTCCTCGCGCTTGCTGGCACGCCAATTCTCGATCACGATAAACAGCACGCCGTACACGATGAGCGCCAGCGCCACGACGGGAGCGTTGTAGAAGTGCTCCTCCATCCAGTCGTTGAGCGGCAGGCCGATCGCCGCGGCGGGAATACAGCCGAGCACGATCTTGCCCCACAGCACCCACGTATCGCGACGACCATCCTTTCCCTTGCTGAGCGAGAACGGATTGAGCTCGTGGAAAAACAGCACGCAGACGGCCAGAATGGCGCCGAGCTGAATCACGACCAGGAACATGTTCCAGAACGTCTCGCTCACGTTCATCTTGACGAACTCATCCACCAAGATCATGTGACCCGTCGACGAAACGGGCAGCCATTCGGTGATGCCCTCGACCAGGCCCATGAAGGCAGACTTTAGAAGCTCGATAATATCCAAAGGGACCCCCTCGTTAGACACCCGCCGGTAGATGTTCTGCGGACGATGCGGGCGATGTCCCATTATCAACCGTTGGCGGTGCGACCGCGCCTACCCTTACCAAAAAACTCGCCCGTTCACAGAATTGCGAGCAGTTAAACCGAAATCCTTGGGTATAACTGCAACAAGATAAAGTGTCCGGCGGTCAACGCACCCGCGCCCGCCCGACGCACGAGCCCCGCGCCCGTGCGATAGACCAAGGAGGAAACCATGAACGAGGGCTACACCAAGGTATTTGTTTCACTCGACGGTACTGAACAGCAGGATTTTGTGCTCGCACGCGCCATCAAAGTCGCCGCGAACAACGGCGCTAAGCTGATCATCGGCCACGTTATCGATTCCACGGCACTCGAGAGCGCCGGCTCCTATCCGGTCGACCTGGTCAACGGCCTAGAGGAGGCATTTAAGAACTCCATCGCCAAGCAGCTCGAAGAGGCCAAGGCCAATCCCGACATTCCCGAGGTCGAGGTCATGATTCGCGCCGGTCGTATTCGCGAGACGCTCAAAGACGAGATGCTCGACGTGGTCAAGCCCGACCTGGTGCTCTGCGGCGCCCGTGGCCTGTCCTCGATCAAGTATGCGCTCCTGGGCTCGATTTCGACGTTTTTGCTGCGCAACACCGACTGCGACATTTTGGTCGTAAAGTAGCGTTGCTCCCACCGGCCGCGGGGCCTGCGGGGTTTCCACAGGCACGTCCTCGCCGCGTTGCGGCTGCGGGATGTGCCCTTAGGAAACCCCTCCCGGCCTCGCGGCCTTCGCAGCCTTACTTCAGCGAGTTGGCTGATAAAAGATGGCGTGCCGCCCCGTTTGGGACGGCACGTTTTTGTTTGGGGCGGCACGTTTTTGTTATGGGAGATTCATTTGAGCCCCATAGTTGTGTTCACGTTCAGGAACATGGCGCCAATTGCCTTAGCTAAGTTCACGTTCGGGAACATAGCCGTCCGCACCGCAAGACGGCCCGGCTACTCGAAGTATTGGAACTTGTTCGTTGAGAAGGCGAACGTGACGACAAAGCCTTCGCCCGGCTCCGATGCCGCGGTGACGTCGATGCCCATCTTGGAGCACAGGCGCGCCACCAGGTAGAGGCCGATGCCCGTTGCGCGCTTGGTGGTGCGGCCGTTGTCGCCGGTAAAGCCCTTCTCGAACACGCGCGGCAGGTCGGCCGCGCTCACGCCGCAGCCGTTGTCCGCGACGGTGAGCTCGATGCGCTCGCTTGCCAGGCCCTCGTCCAGCAACGCACCCGAAAACACGATCTTCGCGCCGTCCTCGCACGCATATTTAATGCTGTTCTGAATGAGCTGACCCAGAATAAACTCGAGCCACTTCTCGTCGGTAAAGACCTCAAAGTCGAGGTTCTCGCACACCGGCGCCACATGTGCCGCGATAAGTTCGCGCGCGTTGGCTTTAATCGCGCCCGTCACCAAGGTCTTGAGATCCCAACGGCGAATCAGGTAGTCGCGCTCCACGACTTCCGAGCGCGCATAGTACAGTGCCTGGTCGATATAGCGCTCAACGCGAGCCAGCTCGCGACCCAGGTCATCCACACGCGACAGGTCGTCTTCGCTGCCGTCCAGGTTTTCAAGAATCAGATGGGCTGCCGCCAGGGGCAGCTTGGCCTCGTGAACCCAGCTCTCGATATAGTCGCGATAGTCATCGGTCTGGCGCCGGCCTTCGGCAACTTCGTCGCAAGCGGCTTTGCCCACTCGGCGCAAGACCTCGTACTCGAGCTCGCCCTCGGCATAAGTCGGGCATTGCACCATCTCCTGCACCCACGCAGGGCTCTCGAGCTCCTCGACCGCGCGCTCCAGCTGGTGCAAAAATCGACGACGACGCGCGTACTCGATCACGATGCCGAGCATGCCAAAGATAAAGGACACGCCGACCGCCACGACCACGATGGAAGCGGGTGCCCCGGCGACCGTCAGCACAAAGCAGCTCAACAGCACGCCGCACGTCCACACGGCGACGGGAAGCAGCGCATCTTTGAAGAATTTGCTAAACGACATAGCTGGCACCTAGACCGAATAGCCTTGGCCGCGATGCGTGGTCAGATACCCCTTGACGCCGATTTTTTCGAGCGTCGTGCGCAGGCGGTTTATGTTGACGGTGAGCGTGTTGTCGTCCACGAAGGCATCGGAGTCCCACAGGTCCTGCATGATGGCCGAGCGCGAGACGATCTTGCCCGCGCGGCTCAGAAGCAGCGAAAGAATGCGCAGCTCATTTTTGGTGAGCTCGGTGCTGTCGCCGGTCGCCGTGTTGGTGACCATAGAACGGGCGAGGTCGAGCTCCAGCCCCTTGTGGACGAGCGTGCTGCGCTCGCCCGCCGCCGCGGTGCGACGCAGCAAGGCATTGATGCGCGCCACGAGCACGCGCGCGCTATAGGGCTTGGGAACGAAGTCGTCCGCGCCGAGCGTCATGGCCATGACCTCGTCGATCTCGGTCGTGCGCGACGTGAGGACGATGATGGGAACCTCGGATTCGCGGCGGACTTCGTGGCAGATATGCTGGCCGTCTTTGACGGGAAGCGTCAGGTCGAGCAGTACCAAGTCGGGTGCAGCGGCCAGGATGTCACGCGAGACATGCTCGAACGATTCGCAGGCCTCGACCTCAAAACCGGCACGAGCAAGGATGTCGGCAAGCTCGCGACGAATGGGCTCGTCGTCCTCAACGATATAGATCAGCGCCATGGATTCCGCTCCCCTCTTGGTTGTCTTGTCCCATTATGACCGCGAAGCCGCAGGCACGCGCCCCACGCGGCACCAAGGCGACAGAACTGTTCGCGGGCGGGGGCGTTTTGTCCGCCTCACACTCGCAGCGGTGGCGGGGACCAAAATGATTCTTTAATCCCCGTCCCAGAATAATCATTTAGCGACGGGCGCGGAGCTTTTCGTAGCCGTCGGCGAAGAAGGCGACCGTGGCGGCGTCCGCCTCGGCGGCATCGGTATCGTCGGCGGGGACCACGCCGTGCTCGTCGCTCACCAGGAACAACGCGCCTTTGAGCTGAGCGGGGATGTCTACGCGCGTGACCGGGATGTCCTTGGTCTGGGCCAGCTGTTCGATGAGCGTCGCCGTGCCGCACAGGCACTCGTCCGCCGGCGCCACAAAGGCAAGCCCCCCGTCGTTGACGGCAGCGAGCAGCTCGGGCGCCACACCAGTTTCGTCAGCCTCGGAGCGAGCCTCGGCTGAGCGGGCACGCAGCGCCTTGGCCGACGTATCGGCTAGCGGCTCGTACTCCCCCACCGTCATGGCGGCGTTGCCGTTGACGTCAATCACCAGCATGAGCACGCCATCATGTGCGGTGTAGTCGCCCTCGGCAAGCGACCACTCAACGTGCTGTTTGGCCCAGCTGAGCATGTTATGGGTAAGCGGCTCGCCCTGCACCAGGCGCTCGGACAGTGCGCGAATGTGGCGGTTGAGCATGGGCACCTTTTTGTTGGACATGCGCCAACGGCAGACAAGCGCGGGCTTGTCGAGCGTAAACTTCTCGACCGCCTCCTGATTGGCGCAAAAGTCCTCGTACGCATGCTGATCCTCGGCATTGCCAAACAGCTCGGCATCATCAATCTGGGGCATGGTTGTACCTTTCGTGTTAGTCATTCCGTCCTCTTATACCAAAAAGACGGCCCTCCAAACGGAGCGACCGTCTTTTGCAGAGATTATTTTGACGATATGGCCAGGCGACCGATCAACTTAATGGGATAGAACAACATCCCATTAAGGGTTTTCCAAGTGCCCGAGATTGCCCCGAAAGAGGAACACCGCGTACTAAATGTACGCAAGCGACGGTTTGAGGGGCAAGGTCGGGTGCTTGGGAAAGCCCTAGTGCCTAAAATGCCTGGCACCCGTGAAGACCATCGCAATGCCATGCTCGTTGCAGGCTTGGATGCTCTCGTCGTCACGCTTGGAGCCGCCGGGCTGGATGATGCAGGTCACGCCGTGCGCGGCAAGCACGTCAACGTTGTCGCGGAACGGGAAGAACGCGTCGCTTGCGCAGGCAAAGCCGCCCTTCTCCACGCCCTCGCGCTCGCAGAAGTCCTCGGCACGCTCGCAGGCCAGCAACGCGGAATCCACGCGGTTGGGCTGACCCGGGCCCATGCCAATGCCGGCCTTACCCTTGGAGACCAGGATGGCGTTGGACTTAACGCCCTTGCAGACCTTCCAGGCAAACTCGAGCTCGGCCATCTCGGCGTCGGTGGGCTTGCGGTCGGTGGGGAACGTAAAGGTCGCGGGGTCCTCGGTTACGTGGTCGACCTCCTGCACCAGCATGCCGCCGTCGATGGAGCGCAGCTCCACCTGGGCGCCGTGGTCCACGCCACCGGTCGCCAGCACGCGCAGGTTGGGGCGCTTGGCCATGCGCTCGAGCGCCTCGTCGGTGTAACCCGGGGCGATGATGACCTCGACGAACTGCTTGTTCTGGTCGGCGAAGTGCTCAACCAGCTCATAGGGAACCTCGCGGTTGCAGGCGATGATGCCACCGAAGGCGCTCTTGGGATCGCAGGCGAAGGCGCGGTCGTAGGCGGCCGTGATGTCCTCGGCAACGGCGGAACCGCAGGGGTTCTGATGCTTGAGGATCACGCAGGCCGGCTCGTCGAACTCGCGGACCAGGTTCCAAGCGGCGTCGGCGTCCAGATAGTTGTTGTAGCTGAGCGGCTTGCCCTGAATCTGCTCGGAGCCCACGAGCGGGAACTGAGAGCTCGCGGTGTTCTCGCAGCCCTCGGCAAAGCGATAGACCGTGGCCTTCTGCTGTGGGTTCTCGCCATAGCGCAGGTCGTCGACCTTTTCCAGCGAAATCTCGAGCTTGGCAGAGGTGTCCGCCACGTCGCTCGCCTGAGCGGCGAGCCAACGGGAGATAGCCGTGTCGTAGGCGGCGGTGGTCTGGTAGACCTTCACCTGCAGACGACGACGGGTGGAAAGCGTGGTGCAGCCGCCGGTCTCGCGCATCTCGGCCAGGACGGCGTCGTAGTCGGCCGGGTCGGAGATGACGGTGACGCTCGCGGCGTTCTTGGCGGCAGAGCGCAGCATGGAGGGACCGCCGATGTCGATGTGCTCGATGGCGTCCGCAAAGGTGACCTCGGGGTTGGCGACGGTCTTCTCGAACTCGTACAGGTTGACGACGACCAGGTCGATCAGCTTAATGCCGTGCTGAGCGGCCTCCTGCATGTGCTGCTCGGAATCGCGGCGGGCCAGCAGCGCGCCGTGAACCTTGGGGTGCAGGGTCTTAACACGGCCGTCCATCATCTCGGGATAGCCCGTGAACTCCTCGATGGGGGTTACGGGAACGCCCGCGTCCTCGATGGCACGAGCCGTGCCGCCCGTAGAGATGATCTCGACGCCAAAGTCATCGACCAGCGTCCGTGCGAAATCGACGACGCCCGTTTTATCGGTAACCGAGATCAACGCGCGTGCGATCTTCACATCAGATCCCATGCAGTCCTCCTGTCTGGTACGCCGCCGTGCTCTGTGAGTCGGTGATACGTCGATCTGCAGCGCTCGCGCAGCGGCATTGAAAATACTGATTCAATGTAGCGCATCGAGCGCATCGATGCACCCCGCAACGGGCGCATGTGCAGAAAAAGTTTGCGAGCGGAGGGGATGGGCACGGCACCGGGCACGGTGAGTTCATGGAACACAGGGGCACCATAATTAGATGCCAATAGCGTGGTAGAACTGTGCTCGATATGCATCCGCAAAAGAAAGAGGCACCATGGTCTCGCGGGTTCTCTACCGACCGTTTGATACCGAAGACTTTGACGCTATCGCGCTGATTCTGCAACAGCTTTGGCATAACAATTCGGATAACGATGAGTACAACCGCCTTGAGGCCGCGTGCGACCTTGCCTACTGCCTTTCGTCCTCGACGTTTTCGCAGGTTGCCGTAATCGACGGTCAGGCGCGTGGCATTTCGCTCGCGCGTGCGGGACAGAGCTCCGGCGCCACCGTTAAGGAACATTGGATGGATACCGAACGCGCGCTGCTATCGCAGATGCGTGAACTGGAGCCTGATGCCTGCGCCGAGTATCTCTCGTTTGTGCGTGCAACCATCCGAACCAACAACCGCCTGCTCGAGAGCAGCCCGTTGCCGCACGACAACGAAGTCACGCTGCTCGCCGTCGATCCCGATGTCCACGGCCTGGGCGTTGGCTCGGTTTTGCTCGATGCCGCGATCTCGCACCTCTCCTCGCGCGGGGCAACCAAGGCGCACTTGTACACCGACTCTAACTGCTCGTGGAAGTTCTACGAGCTGCACGGCTTTAAGCGCACGGCCACGCACCGCGCCAACCGCGAAGAGCGTCGTCACGACATGCCGCGCGAAAGCTTTCTCTACGAACTCGACCTAACAGCCTAGCCCAGGCAGCCACACCCAGTCATTTAAGAACGTCCCCAATGACTGATCCCCAACAACTAGTCATTTAAGTCTGTCCCCAATGAGTGGCCTAGGGGGTTTGTAGATAGCCTTGGTCAAAAAACATCAAATATGAGTACTGTTACCTTTTTAGTAGCAGCGATTTGGGGCATTTTTGATGCTTGTAGGCATGACGACCAGCTGCATGAGCTGACGTAGCTCCTCAAATGTTCAATAAAATGGGCTCCTAACGAGAAGTACTCTCATTAGGAGCCCATTATTATGTGCAAACATATGTGACCAACGCAGCAACAGTACTCATATTTGGCATTTTTTGCCCACCGCCCCTTGCGCGAAGGTCCGCAGCGGAAAGTTCGGCCCGTTTCGATGCACAAAAATGGGGTGGACCTTCCCTGGCAACCGCCCAGAAAGGTCCACCCCAAAGCAAGCGCGCTAGAACGTTCCGCCGCCGCCTCCGCCGGCGCCGCCACCGCCGCCACCAGAGAAGCCGCCGCCACTGCCGCCGCTTGAGCTATCGGAGCTCGACGCCAGCTCGCGGATGGTCTCGTGATACACATCGTTAAACGAATCGAGCGGCGATTCGTTGCCGTAATGATGGTAATACCACCAGTAGCAGGGGTAGTTGTCGTAGAAGTCATCGCTGCTACGCAGGTCTTCGGGCACGGCCTCGGCAAGCTGACGCAGCACTTCCTTCGAAACGCCCAGGGCAACGCCCATCACCAGCAGCTTATTCCACAGAACCAGATCGCCGGGGATGGCCTCCTTCAGACGCGTAAAGTCCTCGAGCCAGTGCTTGAGCGCCTTGCAACGGGCCGCCAGCTCGGCGCCCTCCGGCGTGTAACGACGGAAGGTGCAGCTGAGGACAAAGCCCGCGATCACAATGGGAATCGAAATCGCAGCGGCAACGACGTTGGCCTCCGCAAAGTCGGTATAGAACAGGGAACCCAGGATGCTAAAGACAATGATGATGCCGAGAATCAAGCCGGCCACCAGGGCGACGCTACCGTCCGATGCGATAAGCTCGCGCTCCTCCAGCTTGCCCTTGACCGTGTTCTGATAGTCCTCGAGCTTGTCGCCGACGGACACGGTACGCTCGTTGGCGTAGTCCTCCAGCTCGCTAAACGTGCGCGAGCGGACGCCGTTCTCGTCAGGCTTAACGCCGGCAAAGAAGACCTTGAGCACGTCGCGATCGATGCCGTCCTTCTTGGCAACCTTCCAGCCCTCGTCGGTCACGGTGATGCGATACGTCTGCTCCTCTTTTTCGCGACGGAGCAGGCCCTTCTTCTTGGTCTCGGTCGCCTCTTCCAGCTTGATAACGCGATCGTCGGTAAGCTTCATAAGCGTGGCGATATATGCCTGGTCGGGCACGTCATTCCAAGCCATGAGGGCCGCCAGCACGGCAGGATGGTCGGCCGAGGGCACATCGCGGAAGTAATCGTCCTGGAAGAGCGGCTTGGGCTTGGGGCGACGCAGCTTGAGCATCACAATCGCACCGGTATAGGCGACCGCCACGACAACACACACCACGGCAATCGCGCTGGCGACCGCACGCGCGTGCTCGCGGCGGGCGTTAGCCTCGTCGGCCCATTCCTTCTCTTCGCTCAGAATCGTCGACATGCGCTCTTCACTCGAGGCGGCAAGCTGCGGCACCCAGTCGCTGGGGAAGGCGACGCGCGCCTCGGCGAACTCGCCCTCATGCACGCACGGAATGGTATAGGTGACCATGGGCTCACTCTCGTCGAGCGACACGTCGCCCGTGAGCGGACCGTGGCCCCATGCGCGGAAGTTATCGCCCTTGACGGCCGCCGCCCCAGCAGCGGCGTTTGCGAAGTAGAGTTCCATCTCGACGTCATCGGAGTCCGCCGACCAGCCGTCGCCGACGAACTTCCAGTAGAGCTCGGCGGTATCGGACCAGTTCATGACCGCGCCGACCATGGTATAGCTCACGTAAAAGATCGCGCTGTCGCCGCTCTCGTGGGGGCTAAACACCTTGATCTTCACGCCGTCGCCGGACTGCTCCACCGTGTAAACACCGTCGTCGCCCTTGTTTGCGCTGTCGACCTTGTTAAACGCGGTGTCGTCTTCCTCGACGCTCAGCACATCGACGCTTACCGAACCGCCTTGCTGGTTGGAGCCTGTATTGATATCCCAATACACACCGTTGATGTCGTCGTCAAAATCGAACTGACGTCCCTCGACAACGGTCAGCGAGCCATCGGCCTCGACCGTGGCGCCGATATAGGTTTGGCTCATGGAGTAGCCGTCGGCATGGGCGGCGGCGGGCAGCAGCAACAGTGCGTACGCAACAAGCGCGCAGACGGAAGCGAATCGCGCAAATAGGCGGCGCTGCCGACAGGGTTTGGCAACGGGGGCGTTCATAGGCACATCCTTTGTCTGTGATACCAGTAACGCTATTGTCCCACGTTTGCGGGCTCGCGACGCGAGCTTCTAGGTCAGCGGAGCGCCAAACGGGATAAAAGTCACGCCCACGGGTAGTCGTTGGGCGTTCTTAAACGACTAGTCATTTGGGACAGCCTTTGGCTGAGCCCGCGACCGGAGGAAGATACCACTTCATAGCTCCATCACAGGTGTAGCGGCTTTGTGTGGGCGCGGCATGCGCTGATTGAGCCGCCAGTTGAGGGGCATAAAGCAGTTGAGCGAATACGGTTTGCCCCTTTGCCGTCCGCTCGAGGATCATGTCCCCCTTTTCCGCGGAAACCCCGGCAGTTGCGAAGAGCTGCCGGGGTTTCTGTCGTTTGAGAGCTAGATTGATTGACGGCGATTAAGGCGCCGAGCCGGTGGTCCGGCACGCGCAACGCGCGGCCTCAGCAACTTGCAGGCCACGGCAGCGTCTCCCCCACCGCGCCCCGCGCTATACTCGTCCGCATGGACATCAACGCACGCAACATAGCAACACCCGCCGCCGACGCGCCAACGACGCCGGCCGCCCCCACCCCCGTCGTGGGGCGCTTTGCCCCGTCGCCCTCGGGCCGCATGCACCTGGGCAACGTGTTCAGCTGCCTGTGCGCGTGGCTTTCGGCCCGCGGCCAGGGCGGCAGCATCGTGTTACGCATTGAGGACCTGGACGATCGCTGCAAGCGCCCCGAACTTGCCGCCCAATTGATTGACGACCTGGCCTGGCTGGGGCTGGAGTGGGACGAAGGCCCCTACTACCAGCACGACCGCCTAGACCTGTACGAGAGCGCCTTGCGCCGGCTGAAAGACGCCGGCCTCACCTATCCCTGCTTTTGCACACGCGCCGAGCTCCACGCCGCGAGTGCACCGCACGCGAGCGACGGCACGCCCATCTACCGTGGCGCCTGCCGAAGTCTTTCGGCCGAGGAGGTGGCCCGCCGCAGCGCCCTGCGCGCCCCGGCCACACGTCTGTGCGTGCCCACCGTCGACGACCTCGCAGACGACGTGATCGAATTTGTGGACCGCACGTACGGGGCCCAATGCGAGGCGCTCGCCACCGAGTGCGGCGACTTTTTGGTCCGCCGCAGCGACGGCGTGTTTGCCTATCAGCTAGCCGTGGTGGTCGACGACGCCGCCATGGGCGTCACCGAGGTCGTGCGCGGATGCGACCTGCTGGGGTCCACGCCGCGCCAGATCTATCTGCAGCACCTGTTGGGACTGCCCACGCCGCACTACGCACATATTCCGCTGCTCATGGCACCGGACGGCCGCCGCCTTTCCAAACGAGACCGCGATCTGGACCTGGGCGAACTCCGCGCCCGCTTTGGCACGCCCGAAGCGCTGCTGGGCTGGCTCGCCGGGCAAACGGGCATCGCGCCGGACACCATACCGCGTACCGCCGAGCAACTGGTCGAGCACTTTAACTGGAACGTCATCCGGGAGCATCGGGAGAACATCACTGTAATGGCCGAGTAGCCAGCCGTCCCACCCCTACGCAACATCCCAAAGCTGGAGCTCTTCGCCCAGGCGAACGATGCAGTCGTAGAGCACGGTGTGGCGCTCGGCTGGGTTGGCATCCCGATGAAAATGCCCGTAGTACCATCGCTTGTAGTCCAAGCGGTCCTCCAGCTCATCGAAAAATGCCGTAAGCCGATCGACGGCGGGGCAATTCCAGCCGGGCGCCGGATAGAGCGTGGGCGAAAGCATGCGCGTAGAGCAGGTGTGGGTGACCACGTAGTCGACCTTCCAGCCCGCGCTGTCGAGCTTTGCCCGCGCTTCCTCAAAGTTGCGCTCGCTCGGCAGCTCATGCGGCCACCAGCTGGAATACGGCACGCGGTACTCCTTGTCCACGCTCGTGGCGCCGCCCATGGTAAAGACCGTTGAGCCGTCGAGCTCAAAAACCTCGCCGCGCGTCAGGCGCCGTATGGGCGAAGTATCCGACAGGCGCTGCGTCAGCCCACCATGCCACAGCTCCATGGGGCGTTCTGCCCAATGGTCGTAGCGTTCGTGGTTGCCGTCGACGAACAGCACGGTATAGGGGCGCGACTCCAGCCAAGCGATGTCGGCACACTCCTCGGCAGAGAAATCCCACGGAAAGCCAAAGTCACCCGCGACAATCAGATAGTCGTCGCTCGTCAGGCTATCCCCAAGCTCCCAATCGCGCAGCTTTTGCATGTCGAGGCCGCCGTGAATATCGCCCGTCACATAGACCGTCATCGGATCACCACTTCCCTCTTATAGGCTTCGAGATCGCGCTCGACCTGTTCATCGTCCGTGACGTTGACCCACCACGGCCACTTAACGCAACACACCGGCTCCTCAACCTGCGCAAACCACGACTTGAGCTCCTCTAGGCTTACCGGGGCGTAGCCGTTGGCGTCCACGCCCACGTCATAGCGCAGCAGCCCCTGTCGAAGGTTGAACTTGTTATACGCGCCGCCGCAGCTATGGATATGCCCGTGCAGATGCCAGCTGCCGTGTGACATGCCCTGCCAGTCGACCATGGGATAGTGGCTCAGCACGATTTTCTGGCGGTCGATTCTGAGCACGCAAATGGGCGGCTCGACGATAAAAGCATCCGCTACCGCAGGCTGCGTCCAGTCTTTGTCGTGGTTGCCGAGCAGCAGATGGACGCGCCTACATGCAATGCTTTTGCGCAGCTCGTGGGCGTCTTGGACCGTCATCTTAAAGCTAAAGTCGCCCAAGATGTAGAGCTCGTCATCCGCAGCAACCTTGCTGTTAATGTTGGCGACCATGGCGTCGCTCATCTGCGCTACAGTCGACCAAGGCCTATCGCTAAGCCGTAGCATGTTCTCGTGGCCAAAGTGAGTATCGCTGGTAAACCAGATCACGGGGTTCTCCTGTTGCTGCGGGGTATCCATCCCTTAGGACTTACCCTGCGTTCTTCCATCCAAACGGGTCGAGCACCCAAAAAACCAGATCGAGCACGCCGCCGGTCATCATGGCGCCGGCAAAGGCCATGCAAACGTGCAGAGAGCTGGTACTTCGGAGCACGTCGAACGGCCCCAGAACAGCCAGCAGCGCGACCGCTGCGCCGGCAAGGTACAACGCGAGGCACGGCCCCGCGTCCTTGACGTACTTCTTTGCGAGATGCTTGGTGTTGTCGCTCATCAATATCGAACTCCTTAGAGGGTCGTTGTTCAGGTGCATGCCGCCGTGGCAGAGTAGGACGGCAGGTTAAGTGTCACATGTCGTGCGGACACGTGTGCAAGCTCATACCAAACTGCCAATCCCAATCGTCATACATCTAAAACACGAACGATCGATCTGTTATCCTGGCGCCAACATAGTCTTTCGAAAGGTTTGGCCGGGATGACTACGCAGCAGCAGATTGATATTGAATTCGACTCGCTTGCACGCGAGAACGATTCACCCAAGCTCATCGCCAACTCGAAGGCGACAGGTGGAACACTACTATCCGTTATCAAGGAGCAGCTCTCAACCTGCAGCTCTTTTGACTTTTGCGTAGCGTTCGTTGCAGACGGCGGCCTGCAGATTCTGGTCGAAGCATTTCAAGAACTCAAACGGCGTGGCATCAAGGGCAGGCTGCTCACGTCCACCTATCTCAACTTCAACTCACCCGATGCCTTTCGCAAGCTCCTGGAATACGACAACATAGAAGTTCGCGTATTCCAGGGTAATTTGCATGCCAAGGGATACATTTTTGATAAGGGCGAAACCAGCACGGTCATCGTCGGCAGCTCGAACATGACGCAGACCGCCCTCACCTGCAATAAAGAATGGAACGTGCTGTACCAGACCGTTGAAAACAGCCGCTTGCTCGGAGAGCTTAGAGGTGAGTTCAATTCGCTGTGGAGCGACGCCTCGACTGTTGCGCTTTCCCAAGACTGGATTGACAACTATGCCGCATATCGATCGGCGCGTCCGCCAAAGCCCAAATCGAAACCGACGTTCCAGGCAACTGTTAGCCCAACCACGAACGACCTCGAAGAAATCAAGCCCAATAAAATGCAGCAGCGCGCCCTTGAGGCGCTCAGTGCAATCCACCGTAAGGGCGAGACTCGCGCCCTGCTGGTCTCGGCAACCGGCACTGGCAAGACCTTCCTTTCGGCGTTCGATGTGCTCGCAACTAAACCCCGGCGCGTCCTCTTTCTTGCGCACCGCCGGCGCATTATCGACGCCTCCCGTGCAAGCTACGAACGGCTCTTAGGTAATACCTATACGTTCGACACCTATCAAACTGGCAAGAATACAAGCAATGCTACCTGTGTGTTTGCCATGTGTTCTTCGGTCGCCAAACATCTGAGCGATTTCCGCCCCGATGAGTTCGACTACATCGTCATCGACGAGGCCCACCGCACGGGATCTCAGGGCTACCAATCCATCATGTCGCACTTTACGCCTCGGTTTTATCTGGGCATGACCGCTACACCCAATCGCACCGACGGCTATGACGTCTTTGCCCTTTTCAATCACGTCATCGCGTTCCAGATCACACTGCAGGACGCTTTGTCCGAGGAGATGCTAGCCCCCTTCCATTATTTTGGCATTCACGATCTGGAGATTGACGATGAGACGGTCGAAGATACCGCCCTGTTCGGGCGCTTAACGTCCGACGAGCGTGTGCGTCACATCACCGAGAAGATCGAAGAATATAGCGTCACCAAAAGTAACCGCAGGGGCTTAATTTTCTGCAATCGAAACGCCGAGGCCAAAGAACTGTCGCGCAAATTCAACGCTCTCGGATATCGAACGGCTGCGATTAGCGGTCAAGATCCCGATGAAGTCCGCGATGCCGTTATCAGCCGACTTGAAGCCGGCGAGCTCGAGTATATTTTCTCGGTCGATATCATGAACGAAGGCGTCGACATCCCCTCGCTCAATCAGATCATCATGCTTCGACGCACCGACTCCGCAATCATCTTTATTCAACAGCTCGGACGAGGTTTGCGTCTGAATGATGGTAAGGAATACGCACTGGTGCTCGACTTTATTGGCAACTACCAGAGCAACTTCTTGGTGCCCATCGCGCTTTCGGGTGACAAAACGTACAACAAAGATCGCCTGCGTCGTCTCGTCCAAGAGGGCGATTCGACGATCCCCGGATGTTCGACCGTGAGCTTCGATCGTATTTCCGAGGCACGCATCTACAAGGCCATCGATGGCGGCGATTTCACCTCCGTCAGGTTTTTGAAAAACGAATATCTCGACTTGCGCCAGAAACTCGGCAAGATTCCCTCGCTGCTCGAATTTGATCGTAACGGCTCCATCGATCCGCTGCTTATCTTCAAGAATAGCGGCCTGGGGTCCTACCACGCATTTCTATCCAAATACGAGCCGGACTACACGGTTCAATTTTCCTCTGATCAAACCAAGATTCTCAAATTTATTTCTCAAAAGCTCGCCGCGGGCAAGCGTTTCGAAGACCTCTATTTGCTTCAAACGCTCGTCGAAGCCGGACACGAGGGCTACCGGCATATGCGCGAGGCTGCGCTTAGGAACTACCACACACAGCTTAAGGACAGCGCCGTTAGGTCGGCAATCACAGTCCTTAAGGGCGACTTTGCCACTCCCAAGGATTTCGTTTCCCTGCTTATTGACGATGGATGCGGACCTCGTCTGACCGAAGCGTTTGCGACCGCTCTGCGCAACGCAGAGTTCAAGCGTCAGATTCTCGAGGTGCTGGATTTTGGCATTGCGCGTAACCGACTCGACTATGCCGAGACGTACCAAAACACAAATTTCGTTCTCAACGCCAAGTACACGTACGAAGAAGTTTGCCGCTTGATGAACTGGGAAAAGAACATCAACGGCCAAAATCTTGGCGGCTACTTCTACGACGAGAAGACCAATACATTCCCCGTGTTTATTAACTATGACAAGGCACCCGACATTAGCGAGTCCATTCAGTATGAAGACCGCTTTGTTTCGCCGAGTAAGCTAGTTGCAATCTCTAAGAACAATCGCACGCTCAACTCCCCCGAGATTCAGCGACTGCAGGCATGGCCGGGCAACGGGCTAAAGACGTATTTGTTTATGCGCAAGAACAAGGACGATAAGGGTGGCAAGGAATTTTACTTCCTAGGCGAAATGCATCCGACTGGCGAGTTCAAAGCTATTAAAACTAAGAGCGGCGACAACGCCGTCGAAATCGAATATGAACTCAATGCGCCCGTGCGCCAGGACATTTACGAGTTTATGCTCAGCGATCTGAGCGAGACAGAGTAACAAAGAAGGAGCGGGCCGCCATGCGACGTCCGCTCCTTTCTCACATAAGCCCGAGTTTCTTTTCGAGTTCCCTAACGACTTTAACGTCCGCCGGAAGCCAATTGACATCCCACAGGTTATTGGTATCGAGCCACTTCATGTCCTCGTGAGCGTGCTCTTTGAACTCGCCCGAAAGGATGCTAGCTAGGTAGCACTGCATCGACAGATGGAACGTCTCGTAATCGTGTTCGACCGTGCAAAGATAGTCGAGGTTACCGATCGTGACCTCGAGCTCTTCTTGAATCTCGCGCACGATTGCCTGCTCGCCGGTCTCGCCCGGCTCGAGCTTGCCGCCCGGAAACTCCCAGCCGTCTTTAAACTCGCCGTAGCCACGCTGGCAGCTCAGGATTTTCCCGTCCTTCTGAATAATTGCCGCTGCAACATTGATTGATTTCATAACTAGTTATCACCTCTCCAGTTGAGCCCAACCAGTATAGGCGATCGACCGCCCGCCATGTCCCAGTCGCTTGAAAACCGCCTGCTCGACCAACCCTTGACGCCGTTTTGCACCGGCACCCCATCTCCCGCTATCGAGGTCTAATACTTTTCCCACTGCCACCCAAAAACTCATCCAACATTAATCTTGGCTCAAGAATCGCTTAATCTATAACCTGCACTATAGAGTTCGACCAAGGGCGGGGCGGCGCCGCGCAACGCAGGCCGCCGAACGCAGCGCTCGCGCCCGGGCAGTTCGCCCGGCGTCGCGCCCATCGAACGAAAGGACAGGTCATGGACGACCTCGAAAAAGTTGAAACCATCCGCACCAAGTGCAACGTGAGCTACACCGATGCCAAGGCGGCGCTCGACGCTGCCGACGGTAACGTTTTGGATGCCATCATTTGGCTCGAGTCGCAGGGCAAGACCCAGACCACGTCGGCGCATGCCGCCACCGAGTCCGCGCCAGTCGATGAGCCCTCTGCCGAGATGGTCGCCGCGCAGGCAGCCTACGAAAAGTCGAGCGAAAAGACCGACTTCTCCAAGAAGATGGACAGCGTGTGGGAGTACCTCAAAAAGCTCTTCCGCCTGAGTCTGGACACCAAGTTTATCGCCACGCGCCGCGATGCGATCATCCTCAACATCCCCATCCTGATCCCCATCGTCGCGCTGTTTGCCTGGGGCGCCACGATATGGCTGATGCTGATTGGCCTGTTCTTTGGCATGCGCTACCGCATCGACAGCGACGGCGACGTGCCCGGCAGCATCAACAACCTTATGGATAGCGCTGCCAACGCCGCAGACGACATCAAGCAAAATCTCAACGACGACAAGTAATCGCAGACGGGGGGGCACGCATGGCACGGATCTTGATCGTAGAGGACGAGGAGAAAATCGCCCGCTTTGTGACGCTCGAGCTGGAGCACGAGGGCTACCAGGTGGAACACGCCGCCGATGGCCGCACTGCCGTGGACCTGGCGCTGGAGCGCGACTACGATCTGATTCTGCTCGACGTGCTGTTGCCGCAGCTCAACGGCATGGAGGTCTTGCGGCGTGTCCGCAAGCACAAGGATGTGCCGGTGATCATGGTCACCGCGCGCGATGCCGTGATGGACAAAGTGGCCGGGCTCGATGCCGGCGCCGACGATTACCTGACCAAGCCATTTGCGATTGAGGAGTTGTTCGCAAGGATCCGTGTGGCGCTGAAGCGCTCGGAGGCCGTGCGGGCGGCTTCGGGCGTTGGCGGCGCCCGCGCCGGGGCGGGTATGGCGGGCGGCGCGGCCGGGAGCGCCGTTGCGATGCCCCCGGCAACCGACACGGTCCAGACCGCTGCCACGCCCTCCCCCGCCGCGCTCACCGTGGGCTCGGTCGCGCTCGACCCCGACCGCCGCGAAGTCACGGTCGGCGGCTCGCCCATCGCGCTCACGGCCCGCGAGTTCGACGTCCTCGCCCTGCTTATGGCGCATGCCGAGACCGTGCTCGCGCGCGAGCGCATCGCGCACGAAGCGCTGGGCTACGAATACGTGGGCGACACCAACAACGTCGACGTGCACATCGCGCACCTGCGCGCCAAGATCGAGGACGCCGGTGGTACCCGCATCATCCAGACCGTGCGCGGGGTGGGCTATGTCTGCCGCGCGTAACGCCGAGGCCAAGCGCGTCACATCCATCGCCCGCGCCATCAACTGGGGCTATATGTGGCGGCGCCTAGCGAGCTACATCTGGCTCGACCTGTGGCTGATGGTTGCTGCAGCGGCAATCCTGGTCTATGGCTACAACCAGACGCTGGCCGACGGCGCGTTTACCGCAGGCTGGATCCCCAGCGCCACTATTCACGGCATGTCGCTCGCGCCCGCGCGCGACTGGAACCTGGCCACGCTCACCTATACCGTCGAACTCGCGCACACCATCAAGACCTTCCCCCTCGCGCAAGACCTCGTCGCGCTGTGGCCCCTCTATGTTGTCGTTGCGGGCGGGCAGGTCATCAGCGTGCTTAACATGCTCGGCGGCGCCCGCCGCGTGCGCCGCACCATGGCGCCGCTCAATGACTTGGCACTGCGCGTGGACGAGCTCGGCCGCATGCAGCTCGCCGGCGGCAAGATGGAAACGCTGGAGCAGGCCATCGAGCGTGCAAGCGTCGATTCACCGAGCGTCACCACCGGCGATGCCGACCTGGCGAGTATCGAGGTCGCACTCAACCGCCTGCTGCGCCAAATGCAAGAGGCCAAGCTGCAGCAGATGCGCTTTGTCAACGACGCAAGCCACGAGCTGCGCACGCCCATCGCGGTGATCCAGGGCTACGTGAACATGCTCGACCGCTGGGGCAAAGACGACCCGGACGTGTTGGCGGAATCCATCGCCTCGCTCAAGGCCGAAAGCGAACACATGCAGGAGCTCGTGGAGCAGCTGCTGTTTTTGGCGCGCGGCGATGCCGGTCGCACCGTGCTGCGGCGCGTGGATACCAATCTGGCCGCGTTGCTCGGTGAGGTGTGCGAGGAATCGCAGATGATCGATACTGGGCACACGTATCGGCTGGCGTACGACGCCGCGCTTGTCGGTGACCCGCGCTGCAACGCGCCGGTCGACGTGGCGCTCGTGAAGCAGGCTCTGCGCGTGATCGTGCAGAACGCCGCCAAGTATTCGGACGCGGGCACATCCATCTCGTTTGGCGTAACGCCGGATGCGGGCACGGGCACGATCGACATAAGTGTTGAGGACGAGGGCATCGGCATGAACCAAGAATCCGCAGCTCACGCGTTTGAGCGGTTCTACCGCGCCGATAACGCGCGCGATGCCGGCGCACAGGGTTCGGGCCTGGGGCTCGCCATTGCCAAGTGGATCGTCGACAGCCACGGCGGCGTCATCGGCGTAACCTCGGTCGAAGGCGTCGGCAGCCGCTTTACGATTCGCCTGCCACGATAGAAAGCCCCTCGGCATAAATAAAGGGATAAGGCCATGCGGCCCTATCCCTTTTTGCTAGCTATAGCAGCCTGTGCGCTACTCGCGGCACAGGTGCACGGCGAAGCCGGCGAACTCGCGCGTAAAGTACACGAGCTTGGTGCCGCCGTCGGGCAGCAGCACGCGCGACTCCTCGTTGACCTCGAGCCCGCGCTCGGCAAACCACTTCTCGGCCGCATCGATGTCGTTGACGGCAAAGCCGATGTGGCCCTTGGTGCCACGACCGTTCTGCTTCATGACCTCGATCAGCGAATCGTTAAAGTACGAAACCGGGGTCTCGATAACGGGCAGGCCCATCATCGTCGAGAACAGCTCCGCGATCTCCAGGGCGTCTGCCGGATCGGTGGCGTTAATGCCCACATGGGCAACGCGCATGCCAAAGAGCTCGACCGGATTGGCGTTCTGCTCATTCATACAGGTAGCGCCTACTGAGCCATGACGTCGAGAACGGCCTTCTCGGCAGCGACGCGGTTCATGCCGGTCATGAAGGGCACGCCGCTCACGTACGGGCAGGTGAGGCCCTCGGGGGCAACGGTGGTGGCGATCAGCAGATCGGCACCCTCGTCGCAGTAGTCCTTGGCCTCGGAGATGGCGCACTGCACGATCTCGTACTTGTCGGCGTAACCGTTGGCGTCGAGCATGGTAGCGACCTTCTGGGCAACAAGCGTGGAAGTAGCAGCGCCAGCACCGCAAGCCAAAACGATCTTCTTCATAGGTAGTGTCTCCCTTCATGGTTTACTTTAGGTAAGTGTACCGCAGCGAGCGATGGCACTCAGCCTCGATGAGCTTTTATGCCAGTTTGCTTGTGCGCTGCGTATAATACATCTAGTACGTGTTGTCATACCGCTCGCGCTACGAGCGACTAAGGACCCTAACATGCCCGATTCCCGCACACTCTGGACCGCCGTCGTTATCATCTGCATCGGCGTGTCGGTGTTCTTTAGCGTCAAAAAACGCACCACGTTCAAGCGTCTGCAGCAGCTTATGGCTGCCAAGCAGTGGGACGAGTTCGATCGTTTGCTCGACGGCAAACTCACCAGCATGCTGTACCCGCGCTACAACCGCGACTACCTGCGTCTGAACTCCTATCTGCTGCGCGAGGACCACGAGCGCGCCAGCGAGATGTTCGACCTGCTGCTGGGACTCAACCTGCCCAAGATGCAGCGCGTCGACCTGGTGATCAAGGCCTTTAACTACTACGTTGGCCAGGAGGACCGCAAAAAGTCTAAGGAACTTTTGCACGAGATCAAGGGCTTTGAGGGCGGTCAGGCCGAGGCGGTCGCACACGAATGCCAACTGATGTACGACACGATGATCCTCAAGCGCCACAACGACATTCCCGAGCTGGAACGCATGCTCAAGGAGGCCGGCGACGACCCGGTCAAGCGCTGCCGCCTGGAGTATCTGCTGGCGCTGCAGTACCAAAACAAGGGTGACGAGGCCAAGTTCCAAGAGTTCCTGGAGAAGTCGGGCCAACACTCGATGGCAGTCAACGCGTAACGGACGGCTTGTGCTAGACTTCTAGTCTCACGGGGGCGTGGCGGAATTGGCATACGCAGGAGACTTAAAATCTCTCGCCGCAAGGATTGTGGGTTCGAGTCCCACCGCCCCTACCATTTGGCTTTTACGGGCCCGTGCCCCCTGGGGATGCGGGCTTGTTTCTTTTGGACGCCGGTGGGGCTCGAACCCGCGAGGGGGCGAGCGTCAAGCGGACGCACAGCGTCCGTAGCGAGCCGGCGAGGACGCCGGCAGGCGACCGAAGCCGGTGCGGATTTGCGCAGCAAATACGCAGACGTCCCACCGCCCCTACCATGTGATTGCTTGCGAGCTCGTATCCCTTTGAGATGCGGGCTCGTTTCTTTTGAACGCAGTCAACTGCAGAGCAGATAATTTGGAACGGGACTTTTTTGACTGCCCGTATCAACCCAAGGACTGTCCCCAGGTGCCGGCAGAGGAGGAACGTCCCTAAGTGCCGGCTGTTGAGTTGCGGTGGAATAGGGACTGTTTGGGGCCCGAAAGGGCGATTTAGTCCGTATTTCACCGCAACTTATTGGAAGGCGCTGAGGCTCGGGGTCCAGCCGATGGTGGGGGTCGCGCCGTCGAGAGTCTCGTTGATGGTGGCAGCCATGCCGGCAAGCAGGCTGTTCTCGCTTACGGTGAGCGTGTCGTAGCCGCCGGCTCGCATAAGCTCGCGAATCACCACGGCACCAGCCAAGATCACGCCCGCGCGTTTGGGCTGTACACCCGGTAGCGCGGCGATGCCTTCCGCGTCCAACACAGACATGCGCTCGATAGCGGCCGAGACCTGCTCCAGCGACAGCTCGCGTAGGTGCACAAAGCTCGAATCGTACGGTTCCAGCTCGTGGACCAGAGCCACCAGCGTAGTCACCGTGCCGCCCACCGCGACTAAGCGTTCGGCGCGCTCAAAGTCGACAGGCAGGCCCTCAAAATAGGCGGCGAACTGCTCGCCTGCCCACGCGGCAGCGGCAGCAAGCTCGCCATCCGCGGGCGGCAACGCGGAGAAAAAGCGCTCCGTCACGCGACGGCAACCGATGTCCAGCGAGCGCGTTCCCTCCAGCGCAAAGACGCCGCGCTCCGGAGCGTATACGCCCGTCGCGAGTTCCGTGGACCCGCCGCCCGAATCCGCGACGATGATGCGCTCGCCGGCAAAGTCGTGCGCCACGCCAAAAAACGTCAGGCGCGCCTCGACCTCGCCCGGAATCACCTGTGGTTCGAGCCCCAACTCGCGCAGGCCGTCCAGCAGCAACGCGGCATTGGACGCATCGCGCGCGGCACTCGTGCACGTGGTGCAGACGCACACGGCCCCAAAGGCGCGCGCCTCGTCCACAAACGTACGGCACGCAGCGAGCACGCGCTCGACCGCCGCCTCGCAGAAGCGCCCCGTCGCGTCCACGCCCTCGCCCAGGTCGGTAATCTCGGTATGCTTGGACGATTTCACGATCGCCCCGGCCTCGACCTGCGCCAACACCAGTCGCGACGACACCGTTCCCAAGTCGATCGCGGCTACCTTATAGCGTTTGCAATTTGTCATTGCGGGCTCCCCTCCGGGCGCTATTTGCCGCTAGACGCGACCGTCTGACCCTCGACGCCGTTAAATCCAAACAGTATGTCGAGCGCCTGGATGTACCACGGCGCGTCCTTGCCGACTTCTTCGATTTCCTTGGCCACTTCGCTGGCCTTCTTGGCGTTTGAGGACTTTTTACTCGACGACGAGCCCGAATCATCGTCCAGGCCCAGCACTTCAATCCTCTTCTCGCCGGGCATCGCCATGCCCAGGTCCCGTGCCGAATCCTTAACGCCCTCTTCCGAGAGCCACTTGTCAGTGTCTTTTTTCAACTCATCATCGTATTGCTGACGAATCTCGACCTGCTTGACCAAGATGTCGTTCGAGCGTTTTGCCACGTACAGGTCGCGCACGGGGAAATACAGGCTCACGAGCGCCAGAGCCACCACGATACCGATAAACAGCGGACGCAGAGAGCCATGCGTAAAGTCATAGATCGCCTTGACCACCGCGTTGTCGTTGGCGTAATGCATAAAGTCCGAGCCCGAAAAACGGTTCGAGGGCCTGCTCGATTTGTCGTGTGCCTGAGTCGAGGGACGCGACGCATGCGACGAACGTGCCGGGCGCACCGGTCCATCTGTCGAAGTATTCACTTGAGCATTGGGGCGCGAGGTACCTGTCGGGCGCTGCGTGGAGCGATCGATGCCGGCGTAGGCGGACCCACCGAGCTGCACCGTGCGCGCACGGCGAGGCGACGGCTCGCGCGAACCGGTGGAATAGTACCTGTTGTCGTAAATCTGATCCATGTGCGCCTTGTGCGGTTGAGGTTTGTTTGCGCTAAGTCCTTTAGTTATAGCACGAGCGCCCGCACCGCCTTCGCCAGCCTTTGCTCGACATAAAAAAGGCGCTGAGCCATATGGCCCAGCGCACAATGGCAGCCATCAGAAGTGGAGCGGAGCCGAGTCAACCCCGCCCCCGCGAGCATCACTTGTTTAGCGAATGTTGTAGAACGCGGTCTTGCCGGCGTAGCGCGCACTGCCCTCGAGCTCGTCCTCGATACGGATGAGCTGGTTGTACTTGGCGATGCGGTCGCTACGGCACGGGGCGCCTGACTTGATCTGGCCGGCGTTGACGCCCACGACCAGGTCGGCGATCGTGGAATCCTCGGTCTCGCCGGAGCGGTGGCTCACGATGCAGGCGTAACCGGCCTCCTTGGCGGTCTCGATGGCCTCGAGCGACTCGGTGAGCGTGCCGATCTGGTTGACCTTGACCAGGATCGCGTTGGCGGCACCCAGCTCGATGCCCTTCTTGAGGCGCTCGGTGTTGGTGACGAACAGGTCGTCGCCCACCAGCTGCACCTTGTTGCCAATGCGGCGGGTAAGCTCGACCCAGCCGTCCCAGTCCTCCTCGGCCATGCCGTCCTCGATGGAGATGATGGGGTAGGTGTCGACGAGCTTCTCCCAGTAATCGACCATCTGGGCACTCGTGTACTCAACGCCCTCGCCCTTGAGCTCGTACATGCCGGTCTCGGCGTTGTAGAACTCGGTCGAGGCCGGGTCCATGGCGTACATGAAGTCGACGCCGGGCTTAAAGCCAGCCTTCTCGACGGCCTTGGTAATGTACTCGAACGGCTCGGCATTGGTCTTGAGGTTGGGCGCAAAGCCGCCCTCGTCGCCCACGCCGCCGCCCAGGCCGGCCTCGTGCAGCACGCCCTTGAGGGTGTGGTAGACCTCGGCGCACCAACGCAGGCCCTCGGCAAAGCTCGGGGCGCCCACCGGCATAATCATGAACTCCTGGAAGTCCACGTTGTTGTCGGCATGCACGCCGCCGTTGAGGATGTTCATCATGGGCGTGGGCAGCAGGTGGGCGTTGACGCCACCCAGGTACTGGTACAGCGACAGGCCCGCCGACTCGGCAGCGGCGCGGGCGACGGCCAGCGACACGCCCAGGATGGCGTTGGCACCGAGCTTGGTCTTGTTGGGGGTACCGTCCGCGGCAATCAGCGCGGCATCGACGGCGCGCTGGTCGAAGGCATCGAGGCCCACGACGGCGTTAGCGCACTCGTTATTGACGTGCTCGACGGCCTGAGAGACGCCCTTGCCCAGATAGCGGCCCTTGTCGCCATCGCGCAGCTCGCAGGCCTCAAAGGCGCCGGTCGAAGCACCCGAAGGCACCATTGCGCGGCCAAAGCTGCCGTCCTCGAGCACGACCTCGACCTCGACGGTGGGATTGCCGCGGCTGTCGAGCACCTCGCGACCGTAGACGTCCAAAATATCGCTCATGTTGTCTCCCTCTCACTTGGAAACGGGTTGAATGCTTGGCGACCGGCTGACCGTGCACCGTCGGTGCGTCTCCGTAAGTTAGCCATGTCGCACTTTTTGCATTATGCCCTAAGTTAGCCGAGGGATACACTTGATTTTCGAAAAATTTAGCGGGAACGATGAGGCGTGTCAGCCCGTCGTTCCCGCAGTCTTACTCCTCCGCCTTTGCGGCATCCCACAGGTCGTTGAGGCCGTGGGTCGAAAGCTCGGCAAGATCCACGTGAGCACCGGCCGCCATCTGCTCCATCGCAGCCCAGCGACGGCGGAACTTGGCCGTGCTGGCGCGCAGGGCACTCTCGGCGTCAATCCCCTCTTTGCGCGCCACGTTGACCAGGGCAAAGAGCAGGTCGCCAAACTCCATCTCGCGCTCGGGCGTTCCGGGAGCCTCGGCCTCAAACTCGGCACGCTCCTCGGCGACCTCGTCCCACACATCCTGGACCGTCTCCCACTCAAAGCCCACGGCCGCCGCCTTGCGCGACACCTTCTGAGCTTGCATCAGCGCCGGCAGGTGCGTGGGCACGCCGTCGAGCAGGCCTTCGGGCGCAGCCTCGCCCGCCGCCACAGCCTTGTCCTTGGCAGCCTTCTCGGCAAGCTTGACCTCGTCCCAAATCTTGAGCACCTCGTCGGGGTTGTCGGCATCCGCATCGCCAAACACGTGCGGGTGGCGGCGAATGAGCTTGGCGTCGATATCGCGCGCCACGTCGGCCAGCGTAAACTCGCCGGCGTCCGCCGCGATCTGCGCGTGCAGCACCACCTGCATGAGCACGTCGCCGAGCTCCTCGCGCAGATGTGCCGCGTCATCGGCCTCGATACAGTCGAGCGCCTCGTAGGCCTCCTCGATCATGTTCTTGCCAATGCTCTGATGTGTCTGCTCGCGGTCCCACGGACAGCCGTCGGGCTGGCGTAGGCGCCAGATGGTCTGCACCAGATGCTGCAGCTCGGCCGATGCGTCGACCAGCGTGGACAGATCGCGCGAGCCCTCGACATTTTGCTGAGCCATGTGCTGCGCCATGGTTAGTCCTCCTCCAGGATCACGTGGCGGAACGCGCCGCCCTCATAGATGCCGTAGCTGTGCGTGCCGTCTTTGGGGATGCTCACACTGCCGGGGTTGAAGAGCCACAGGCCCGTGTGCGCCTCGCTCGCCTCGTTGACCTTGATGTGCGTGTGGCCGTAGACGAGCGCGGAGCCCTCGGGCAGCGTGGGCGCGTGGTCGACGCTGTTGTGCATGCCGGCGCCAAAGACGTGGCCATGCGTCAGGAACAGCTCGCGACCGGTCTCGTCGAACAGGGTGGCGTAGTCGGCCATGACGGGGAAGTCGAGCACCATCTGGTCGACCTCGGCGTCGCAGTTGCCGCGCACCGCGATGATGCGGTCGGCCAGGGCGTTGAGCAGCGGAATCACGCGTTTGGGGGCGTAATCGCGCGGCAGGTCGTTGCGCGGGCCGTGGTAGAGCAGGTCGCCCAGCAACACGATGCGGTCGGGGTTCTCGCGCTCGATGGCGGCGACGAGGCGCTCGGTCCAGTATGCCGAGCCGTGGATGTCGGAGGCGATGAGGTATTTCATGGGGGTCCTTTCGGTGGGGTTGGCTGGGTTGGGCGCGGCGTGTCGTTGGCCCGCGTTACTCAAATCGGAGCGCCGCGACTTGGGCTGCCTGCATCACGCGCTGGAGTGGCACGTCGTGCTCGCGGGCAAGGCGGGCGCAGTCCTCGTACTCGGGTGCCGCGCGTTCGCTGCCGTCGGGCAGGGTCGCCACTTTTACGGCCACCTCGCCCCAAGGCGTCGCCACCTGCTCAAAGCGGCGTGGCAAGCAAACACGCTCCATCACCTGGCGCCGGATACCGTTGGTCGTGGTTTCCAAAAAGATAATCGTCTGCAGGCGGTCGATATCCTCGTGTGAGCAAATCACCTGCAGCTGCCATCCGGGGCGGCCCTTTTTGCAATAGAGGGGCAGCCAGTGTACCTCGCGGGCGCCCGCCTCGCGCAGGCGTTCGGCGGCGTAGGCGAGCACCTCGGGCGACGCGTCGTCAATATCGCACTCCAGCTTAACGACGGTTTCGGGCGCATCGGTCTCGCGCGACAGCGGAGATGTACTTCCACGTTGCATACGGTCCGGATCCTTTCCGCACGGGCTCGTTTTGTTCACCCAAACGCTAGCACATCGAACGTGATGCGGGGCCGGCATCCTTGGATGGGCGCGACTTTCGTCCGTCGCCGTCCCCGCCCCTATCCAAACGTGTACATCAGCCTCCAAACATGTCATTTTTTGTCGGTTTTGGAGGCTGACGTACACGTTTTGAGAGCGCAAGCGAGGCGCCACCGCACACCGTCCGCCCTTTCCGCTCGATTTCGACTCGCAGCATACCCGGCGCGTTGAGAGTCGCGCCGTTACAATGGAGCGGATTCGCCAAATGCAAAGGAGCCGCCATGTCCGCATGCCCGCTGGTCGATTGCCATACCCATACCTCGTTTTCGGACGGGCATGCCTCGTTTGAGGAGAACGTCCGCGCCGCTGCCGCCGCCGGATGTCAGGTCATGGTCTCGACCGACCACCTCACCTTGCCCGCCAGCATGGACGCCAACTGCGAGGTGCAGGTTGTCGAGGGCGACTTGCCGGCACATCGTCTGGCATTTGAGGACGCCCACAAGCTTGCCGCGCAGATCGCGCCGGAGCTCGAGCTTATCTATGGCTTTGAATGCGATTGGTACGACGGCTGCGAGCCCTTGGTAGAGCGCTGGTCCCAGGGCGCCGTGGTGCGCTTGGGCAGCGTGCATTGGATTGGCGACCCGGGCGATATTGCGGCAGGTGCCGCGGGCACGGCAGGGACAGAGGGCGTCGCGCGCCCCGATACGCCCGATTCGCTTTGTGGCTGGATCGACGACGATACCAATCTGCATGTTTGGGAAAACCTGGGCGTGCGCGGCGTGTGGGAGCGCTACGTCGACGACTGGTGCCGCGCCTGCGAGAGCTCGCTCAACTTTGATGTAATGGCCCACCCCGACCTAGTCATGCGTTTTTCGAAAGAGGGCTTTGCGCCCGATTTTGACCCCGCGCCGCTCTGGGAGCAGATGGTCGAATGCGCCCACGAAACGGGTCGCCGCGTTGAGGTCTCGACCGCCGCACCGCGCAAGGGCCTCGATGACTACTATCCCGCGACCGGATTGCTGCGCTGCTTTGCCCATGCCGAGGTGCCCATTACCTTTGGCTCGGATGCGCACCGCTCCTGCGACATCTGCTGGAACATCCGTGAGGCCCAGGCACACGCCTACGACTGCGGCTACCGGGCCTTCGATATCCCCCACCCCACCGGCGAATGGGAATCCACACCCCTCGCCTAACTAGTCGTTTAAGAACGTCCATTACAGTCGAAATTGTCAGCCCGGG
Source organism: uncultured Collinsella sp. (assembly GCA_934630375.1). Classification (GTDB taxonomy): domain Bacteria; phylum Actinomycetota; class Coriobacteriia; order Coriobacteriales; family Coriobacteriaceae; genus Collinsella. The sequence continues at coordinate 5,121 of CAKTVQ010000004.1, read as the reverse complement.
ACCGTCTCGGGCTACGATTGAGGCGCGCCCAGAACGGGCCGCCGACCGGGCGCCCGCGCACGGCCGAACGTCCCTGCCCCCGAGAGGGCCCGTTGGGTGCTGCCGGCGCGGGACGCGCCGCCCCCGACGGCTGATAGGAAAGTGCCGGGCAGGTGCCGCGGCTGGTAATGTGAGTGCCGAGGGGGAGGCCATCCGGTCGAACGACTACCGGAAGGATACCACCGTGAAAGCGCCATCCACCAGACCAGCGGCCGTGCTCGGCCTGGACGTCGGCAAGTCATCGCACTGGGCCTGCCTGATCGACCGCGACGGGGAGGTGCTGGCCAGCGCCCCCGTCCGCAACAGGGAGGCCGAGCTCGACGCGCTGTTCGCCTCCGCGCCCGCCGGCACGCTCGTCGTCGTCGACCAGTTCCGCAACATAGGGTCCCTCGCCGTGAGGCGGGCCCGCGCCGCGGGGCTCGGGGTCGCCCACCCGCCCGGGCTCGCCGCCAGCCGCGCCGCGGGCCTGTTCGCCGGCGAGGCCAAGACCGACGAGCGCGACGCCGCGGTGATCGCGCGGACCGCCCTGGGCGTGCCGGGCTCCCTGTCGGGGGTCCCGGGCCGCGGCGAGGCCCTCGAGGCCGCCCGCGCCCTCTCGTCGCAGCGCGACCACGTCGTCGCCTGCGCGACCAGGGACAAGAACCGCCTGCGCGCGGTGCTGCTCGAGTCCTGCCCGGCCCTCGAGGCCGCGGTCGACCTGTCGGACCGGCGGTGGCTGGAGCTGCTCGCCGGGTTCGGCGGGGCGTGGGGGATCGCCCGCTCCGGGGCCGGGGGCCCGCGGGCCGAGGCCGCCGGGGAGGCCGCGGCCGCCTCCACCGCGCCCCCGCCGGCGCTCGTCGAGGCCGAGAACAGGCAGGTCATGTTCCTGGCCGCCCGGATATCGGAGGCCCTCGACGAGGCCGGGGCCCTCGAGGCCGAGACGGCGGCGCTGCTCGAGGGCGACGAGACCTACGCGTGCCTGCTCACCGTGCCCGGCATCGGCCCGAGGACCGCGGCGCAGCTCGCGGTGTCGGTCGACATCGGGAGGTTCCCGGACCACGACCACCTGGCCTCGTACTGCGGCATAGCCCCGAGGGTGAGGAGCTCCGGAACGTCGGTGAGGTCGGTCAGGGCGTCCAGGCGCGGCGACGCGAGGCTCAAGTCCCTGCTGATCTTCTCGTGCAACAGCCTGGTGAGGTCCTCGGGGCGCTACGGCGAGTACTACCGGGCCTGCAGGGCGCGGGGCATGGGGCACGGGCGGGCGCTCAAGGCCGTCGCGAGGAAGCGGCTCAGGGCGATATACGCCGTGATGCGCGACCGGGTGCCCTACCGGGAGTAGCCCCGACGGTTGACAAAACTATAGGAACACCCAATAACTAGTGGCGGCGGGCGTTGAGTTCGCCGGCCAGCTCGTCGAGGGTGATGCCGTAGCGCTCGAGCGTCACAAGCAGGTGGTAGACCAGGTCGCCGGCCTCGTAGCGGATGTGGTCGTGGTCGTTGTCCTTGCAGGCCATGATCACCTCGCTCGCCTCCTCGGCAAGCTTCTTGAGCAGTTCGTCCTCGACGTCGGTCAGCAGACGGGCGGTATAGCTCTCCTCCGGCGACGCATCGCGACGACCGTGAATCACCTCGGCCAGGCCCGTCAGCGTCTCGCCGATATTTCCCGGCTGCACGTTAGCTGTTCTGACTCCCATGGTTATTTCCTCTCGTTACTGCAGCGTAAAGTAAGTACCGGTCTCATCGAACCGAGGCTTTGCGCCCTTTTTCTCAAAGAACTCGACGACGACGGCATGGGCCTCATCGAGCCTTTCCTTCTCGGCCTCGAGCCAAAGCGACTGCGCCCCGCAGGCATCAGTCAGGTGCACGCGGCATGGCACGCCCGCGCGGAGGAGCTCGGTGTTGCAGTCGGCGACCTCGAACGGCGTCACGACTTTCATCGCACTCCCCCTTCCACGCGCTTAAAGAAGCAGGTACGGTTGCCGGTATGGCAGGCCGGACCCGGCGAGTCCACCTTGACCAGCAGCGTATCGCTATCGCAGTCGGCCCAGAGCTCCTTGACCTCCTGCATGTTGCCACTCGTCGCGCCCTTGTTCCAGAGCTCCTGACGGCTGCGACTCCAAAACCACGTGGTCCCGGTCTTGAGCGTCAGCCCCACCGATTCCTCGTTCATCCAAGCAACCATAAGCACCTCACCGGTGTCATACTGCTGAACCACACAAGGAATCAGCCCGTGGGCGTCGTATTTAAGATCAGCAGCTTCTACTACCTCAGTCATCATTTCTCCCAAGTAATAACAGTAAGCCCCACAGGTCGGCGAGGGTTGTCCAGGTGCCGTAGGTTGCCGCGAAAGAGGAGCGACGCGTACTTTGGTACGCGAGCGACGGTTTGAGCGGCAAGATGCGGTGCCTGGGCAAGCCGCAGCGCTAGAAGTCCAACCTGACAGGGATGCCCTGCGAGGCCATATACTCCTTCACCTGGCGAATGCTGAAGGTTCCAAAGTGAAAGACGCTCGCCGCCAGCACGGCATCGGCCTCGCCCTCGATCACGCCCTCGGCAAAATGCTCGAGCGTGCCCACGCCGCCGCTCGCGATGACGGGGATTGGCACCGCGCGCGCCACGGCGCGGGTGAGCGCCAGGTCAAAGCCGGCCTTGGTGCCGTCGCGGTCCATGCTGGTCAGCAGAATCTCGCCGGCGCCGCGACGAGCCGCCTCCTCGGCCCATGCCACTGCATCGATACCCGTGGCGTTGCGGCCTCCTGCGGTAAAAACCTCCCACTTGTCGGCATCCGGCTGCCCAGGCAGGCCGACGCGCTTGGCATCGATCGCCACGACCACGGCCTGACTGCCAAACGCCGCGGCAGCATGGCTGATCAGCGACGGGTCGCGCACGGCGGCAGAGTTGAGCGATACCTTGTCGGCACCGGCCGCCACCATGGTTCGCATGCCCGCCAGGTCGCGGAAACCGCCGCCCACGGTATAGGGAATAGCGAGCTCCTCGGCCGCGTGCGCCGCCATCTCGATGGTCGTCGCGCGGTTGTCGCTCGTGGCGGTAATGTCCAGGAAGATGACCTCGTCCGCACCCTCGCGATCGTAGGCACGCGCCAGCTCCACCGGATCGCCCGCATCGCGCAGGCTCACAAAGTTGACGCCCTTGACCACGCGGCCGTCCTTAACGTCCAGGCAGGGAATGACGCGTTTGGTAAGCATGGGCTACTCCTCCCCTCGGGCGGCGGCCAACGCCTGTACCAGCGTAAAGTTGCCCTCGTAGAGCGCACGGCCGGTGATGGCACCTTCAATCGCGCCCTCGCCCACCGCGGCCAGCGCGCGGATGTTGTCGAGCGTCGAGATGCCACCCGAAGCCACGACGGGAAATCCCGCGACCTCGGCCACATGGCGATACGCCGCCACATCGATGCCCGTCTGCATGCCATCGCGCGCGATGTCGGTATACACCAGATGCTTAAAGCCCAGCTCGGAAAGCTGCGCCACGGCATCGTCGAGCGCCACGCCCGCGCCGTCGCGCCAGCCATTCACCTTGACCTGGCCGTCACGGGCGGCAATATCTGCCACCAGCAGCTCGCCAAAGCCTTGGGCCGCCACCTCGGCAAAACCCGGCTCGGTCACCAGCACGGTGCCCAGTGCGATGCGACGCGCGCCGTAGCCGACCAGCTCGTCGATGCGCGCGAGCGAGCGGACACCGCCGCCCACGTCCACGGACAGACCGTCGACGCCGCAGATAGCCTTAATCGCCGCCGAGTTGGCAGCGCACGCGTCCTCGTCCTCGCCAAAGGCAGCGGACAGGTCGACGACATGCACCCAGTTCGCGCCCTGCTCGGCAAACGAGCGGGCGACGGCGACGGGGTCGTCGGAATATACCTTGCAGCGGCTGCGGTCGCCGCGCTCCAGGCGCACAACCTTGCCGCCGATCAGATCGATTGCGGGAAACAGGATCATCGGCCGGCCTCCTCGACGATGTTGACGAAGTTCTTAAGAATGCGCTGACCAAGCGCGGAGGATTTCTCGGGATGGAACTGACAGCCCCACACGTTGCCGTGATGCACGATGCACGGGAAACTCCGCGTATAGTGCGTGCGCGCCAAAACATCAGCGGCATCGGCGTCGTCGGCCACCGCGTAGCTGTGGGTGAAGTACATGTTGGCGCCCTCGGCAAAACCGGCGAGCAACGGATCGGCCGCGCCGGCGGGCGTCATGTGCACCTGGTCCCAGCCCACGTGCGGCACCTTCAGGCGGCTCGACTCCAAGCGCTTACACGAACCGCGCATGATGCCCAGGCCATTGACCCAGGGACCGCCAGCCTGCTCGGGGGCGCTGCCGTCTGCAGCCATGCCCTCGTCCACAGGCACGCCCTCGTTGCCGCGCTCAAAAAAGAGCTGAAGGCCCAGGCAGATGCCGAGCAGCGGAGTTCCGGCGACAACGGCACCGAGCACCGCGTCCTCCTCGCCGCTCTGGCGCATAAAGGCGATCGCGTCATAGAACGCGCCCACGCCCGGGATGACCAGGCCGTCGGCGCGGCGGATCTGCTCCGGGTCGTCCGACGTGCAGGCAGCGGCACCGGCGCGCGCAAGCCCGCGCACGACGCTCGACAAGTTGCCCTTGTGGTAGTCGACCACCACGATCTTCGGTTCGCCCACGCGACCCCTCCTCCTCATCTTGTCCGAAAACCACCACAAAGGGGACAGGCACCTTCGTAGTGGTTTTACCTATGTGGCGGTTACAGTGAGCCCTTGGTGCTGGGGATGCCCTGCACGCGGGGATCGAGCTCGCAGGCGTGGCGCATCGTGCGGCCCACGGCCTTAAAGGCGGCCTCGATAATGTGATGCGAGTTACCGCCCGCCAGCTCGCGCACGTGCAACGTGAGCTTGGCGTCGCGCGCAAAGGCGTAGAAGAACTCAACGGCCAGCTCGGTATCAAAGTTGCCCACGCGCTCGGTTGGCACGGGCAGCTCGCAGTAGGCCTGCCCGCGGCCCGAGATGTCAACGGCGGCCATCACGAGCGTCTCGTCCATCGCGATCGCCGCGTCGGCAAAGCGCGTAATGCCCGCCTTGTCGCCCAGCGCCTGGCAAAACGCCTCGCCCAGCACAAT
>CAKTVQ010000003.1 GCA_934630375.1 uncultured Collinsella sp. | reverse complement strand
TCCTGCGCAAGACGGAAAGCACATTAAGTGCTTTCCTTTGCGTGCGGAACTCGCGACAAACTTAATATATTTCGCCGCCCCTCTGCCAAGCTCGGGAGACGACACGTTGATGTCTGCTTAACTCTGCTCGTTCAGGCTAATGACTTTGTTGGGGGTCCACTATTTGCTGGAGGGTGAACTTGCATTGGGACGGTTCACCTTCTGCTTGTGGCTTTGCCTCATCGAAATCGAAGATCATGATGGCGCAGTTGGGGAGTTTTGTTGGGAGCTCGAAGCCCTCTGGGGCTGCAGCCTTGATGAATTGGCGGCTGGCACTGCCGTGGCTTACTGCTAGGAGGGTTTCGATGCCCTCGGCGCCCATGAGATTGGTGAGGGTGCCTACCATGCGCTCCTGCAGCGCGCGGCTTCCTTCTCCGCCAAAGGGGACCAAGTCCTCGCCCGGATCCCAGACGTCGGTGGGCAGGGCGTCGTGTGGGCCTTCTTCGAAGGTGCCGTAGCTGCGCTCGATGATGCCTTCGCAGGGCTCGACTGCTGTGTCCGGGCCGAGGAGCTCGCATGCGACGAGCTGAGCCGTGTCCATGGCTCGGCCTAAGGGCGAAGAGACCACTTTGTCGGGGACGACGCCGTGGGCTTTGAGCCATGCGGCTGCCATTCCCGCTTGTTTGCGGCCCAGATCGGTCAACGGAGAATCGCAGCGGCCCTGGACGAGCTTTTTAACGTTGAATTCTGTCTGACCGTGGCGGAGTAAATATAGACGCTTCATGCTCTCCCCTTCTGTATAACTCGCTTTGCTGGCACAGCCCTACTCGTGGGTATGGCCTACGTAGTCTTCGTCGATCGTGATCTTGGCGACCGACTTGGGATATTCCGATTCAACCCGTTTCGCCAGCGCGCGCTTCAGGTCCTCGGCGCTCATCGCCAAATCCGAGGGACGTACGCAGTCAAAGATCACGTTGGTATGCGTGGGGCCCGGAACACAGCGTAGGTCGTGGATCGAGAGGCGGCTATCGACCTCTTGAGCCATAGCGTTGATGCGCAGACGCATGCTCGCTTCCTTTGGATCGTCGGTCACGATGGGGTCGTAATGGAGCGTGACGATCATGCCGTCTTCGTTCCTAAACGACTGCTCGATGTTATCGAGCGTGTCGTGACTTTCCAGCGGGCTGGCCTCGGCCGCCATCTCGGCGTGCGCACTTGCAAACTTCCTGCCCGGACCGTAATCGTGAACCATAAGGTCGTGGACGCCCAAAACGCCGGGGTAGCTCATGATCTTGTCTCGGATATGTTTGACCAGCTTGGGATCGGGCGCCTGGCCCAAAAGCGGGCTCACCGTATCCTGGATGAGCTCAAAACCACTCCAGCCGATATAGGCGCCAACGGCAAGGCCGACCCATGCGTCAAGATTGATATGCGTCACCTGGGAAACAATCGCGCACGCCAGCACGGCGCCCGTGGCTAGGACATCGTTTTTGGAATCCTGAGCGGTCGCATGCAACGTCTCGGACTCAATGCGGTCACCGAGCTTTTGGTTGAGGGCCGCCATCCACAGCTTTACAACCATCGAAAGTGCCAGGACTGCCACCAGGGCAAGCGAGAACTCGACAGGCTCCGGGTTGACGATACGCTCCACCGAGGACTTCACCAGTTCGATGCCAATAAGCAGCACGAGCGCCGCCACAACCAGACCCGAGAGATACTCGTAGCGGCCATGGCCGTAAGGATGCTCGGGGTCTGCTGGCTTGCCCGCCAGCTTAAAGCCAAGCACGCTCACGATGTTCGAGCTAGCATCGGACAGATTATTCATGGCGTCCGCCACAATCGAAACCGATCCCGACAGCACGCCAATTACGCCCTTCGCAGCGCATAGTGCCACATTGGCGAGAATACACACCACGCCCGTCAACGTGCCCACGCGCGCACGGTCGCCCTGCGCACGCTTAACAATCCACTCGACCATCTACATCCGCCCCCCACGGTACTACCTATATATCTATTGCTCAAACGGATTGTAGTGTAGCCACTTTGCCCCACAGATACAAAAAGGCCGCAACCCACACGGGCCACGACCTTGGAATGCGCCATGCGGGACTGCCCCTTTGTCGATCGATTTATGCGCTTGCTTCGGCCGTGCTCTTCGAGGTTTCGCGCGAATCGGCCCCGTCTTCTGCCGCCTGTCCCTTCGCCGGCACCACGCCAAAGCAGTAGCTCAGCGCCGCAGACACCGCAAATGCCACACTGCCGGCAGCGCAGCACCACAGCAGGTTCGAGATGCCGCCCGTGGCAAAGCCAATGACCATGAGGACGTTCGTCATGCCGATGGTATAGGCCGTAACGTGGCCCACGGCCGCAACAAGGCCTCCGACGGCGCCGCCAATGGCCATGCACGTCAGGCACCTGCCATATTTAAAGCCGCAACCGTACAGCGCCGGCTCGCTTACGCCGCCAAGAACACCCGAGATTGAATAGCCCAGCATGAGCGCCTTCTCGTCCTTATCCGCAACGCGGAGCGACGCGCCAAAGGGCATACCCCAAACGGCGAACGTTGCCATCGTCGCGGCGATCAGGATGCACGAATCCGTTCCCACACTCATAAACTGCGCATAGGCGAGCGATAGGACAACGTTGCTGACACCCGCGATCTTAAGAAACTCCCAGCCCGCGGCAAGCCCCATGAGCGTGAGCAGCGACACGATGCCACCGGAATTGCCAAGCATAAACATAAGCTGTCCCAACAGCATGCCCAGATAGCTGCCTGCCGGCGCCGTAACACACAGCGACACCGGAACCATGACAAGCATGGTTGCAAACGGTACAAAAGAAAACGCCACAGCCTGAGGGATAGTGCGCTTAAAGAAACGCTCCACCTGCCATAGCACGGGCACCGAGATGAGAACCGGAATAACAGTCGTCGTGTAATCGTTAACCGGCGCGGGAAGTAGACCATACACGAAAGTCATCGATGCCCCCGTCGTCGATGCGGCATCAACGAGCTTAAGCAGATCGGGCACAATCAATACGCCGCCCAGCATCATGCCCAGCTGCTCCGAGCAACCGAGCTGGCGGGCAGCGGCCCAACCAAGATAGATGGGCAAAAAGTAATAGCCAGCGTTATACAGCCAGCTGTAAAACAGGCGATAGATATCGGAATCGGCAGACCACAGGCCCAGCATGCCTTCGCCCATAATGACAGCGACGGTGCGGAACAACGCCGCGCAGACAATAAACGGCAGCGCCGACATCATGCTTTTGGACAGATAGTCCACCACGGCCATGACGTTTGATGAAACCGTCGTTGTAAACGAGGTGTTAGAAACTTGTGACATGGAACGCCTTTCCCAATGTGACATGCGGACTGTCCCTTCGTCACATCGTGCGGTACTGACCGATTGCGCGGTACTTTTCGTAGCGGAGGTTTGTGAGGGTCGCGTCGTCGAGCTGCCCAAGCGTATCGAAGGCATCAAATGCCGAGGACATGACGACACCGGCGATCTCCTCATGCGACAGGCCCCTATCGTCAACAATGCCGTCGATGATGCCGAGCGCCAACAGATCGGGGGCCGTGAGCTTAAGCGCCTCAGCGGCCTCATTCGCGCGCTCGGTATCCTTCCACAGGATCGACGCACAGGCCTCGGGGCTCACGACCGAATAGGCCGAGCTTGAGAGCATCAGGATGCGGTCGGCCACGGACAGCGCCAGCGCGCCACCAGAGCCGCCCTCGCCTGTCACCACCGAGACAATCGGCGTCTTAAGGCCGCTCATCTCCATGAGATTCTGGGCAATCGCCTCGCCCTGGCCGCGCTCCTCGGCACCGATGCCGCAAAACGCGCCCGAAGTATCAACCAGGCACAGAACCGGCCGACCAAATTTCTCGGCTTGGTGCATCAGGCGACGTGCCTTGCGGTAGCCCTCGGGATGTGCCATACCAAAGTTGCGACGCATGCGCTCTTTGGTCGTGGTACCGCGCTCGATGGCGATAACCGTCACGGGTCGCCCGTCTTTCCAGCCGATGCCGCCCACCACGGCAGCATCGTCGCCAAAGTAGCGGTCGCCGTGCAGCTCTACGAATCCATCGAGACCCAACGAGATCATCTCGCCTGCCGTGGCGCGATCTGCCGAGCGGGCCTGCTTGACAATCTCGAGCGCGGTTTTTGGTGCCGCCGAGCGCTTAAACAAGTGTCCCAGCTTTTTGCCGCGGCGACCTGTATGCACGATCTCGTGCGGAGCCCCCAGACCAGGCGCGTGCCCTTCGTGCAGCGCCAGCAGCTCGCCTACCGTGAGCGCAATCTCACCACGCGGAACAACGGCATCGCAAAAGCCGTGCTCCAGCAAAAACTCGGAACGCTGGAATCCCTTGGGCAGACGCTTGTGCATGTTCTGCTCGATCACGCGCGGGCCGGCAAATGCTGTCAGGGCATCGGGCTCGGCCAGGATAATGTCGCCCTCCATGGCAAAGCTCGCGGTTACGCCTCCGGTCGTGGGATCGGTGAGCACCGTGATGTACAGGCCGCCCGCCTCGCTGTGGCGCCTAACCGCCGCAGAAATCTTGGCCATCTGCATAAGCGAGGTCACGCCCTCTTGCATGCGCGCGCCGCCCGAAACGGTAAAGCCGACAACTGGCAATCCCAGCTCGGTCGCACGCTCAAATGTGCGACAGATCTTTTCGCCCACCACGGAGCCCATCGAGCCCATCATAAAGTTGGCGTCCATAAAGAAGAGCGCGGTATCGCAGCCGCAGATTTTGCCCCTGCCGCACACAACGGCATCGCGCTCGCCCGAACGCTCGCTCACGCTCTTGAGTTTGTCGGCATAACCGGGAAACGAGAGGAAGTCCTCCGACGCCAGATTAGCATCCCATTCCTCAAACGTGCCCTCGTCGACCGTCATGCGCATACGGTCGCGCCCGCTCACGCGAAAATGCTTGCCGCAACGGGGGCACACCTCGAGGTTGTCGTGCAGGCGTGCCTCATCGATCACACGGCGGCACTCCGGGCACTTGATAAACACGTGGCGCGCGGGAAACTCGGCGCATGACTCGGTCATCGGCCCCTCGAGGACGTTGACCGTCTTCGCTTTCCTATTCATCAGCATAGAGATGCCCCATCAGATCGGTGTGATACATGCCCGACAAGAACTCGTCGTTTGCCAGCACGTCGAGCTGAAGCTCGCTGTTTTCGCTCACGCCCTCAATCACGAGCTCGCCTAGGGCCGAGCGCATCTTGCGAATGGCGCCGTCACGCGTGGGCGCACACACGATGAGCTTGCCGAGCATGGAGTCGTAGTACGGCGGAACTTTCGCACCGGTAAACATGGCGGAATCCCAGCGCACGCGCGGGCCACCCGGCACACGCAACGCGGTGACCGTTCCGCACGACGGCAGATAGTCCGGCGTTTCGGCATTGATGCGGCACTCCATGGCGTGGTTGCGCACCGGCATGTCCTCCTGCTCAAAGGGCAGAGGCTGGCCGGCTGCCACGCGCAGCTGCCACTTGACCAAGTCGGTATCGGTCACAAACTCTGTAACCGGATGCTCCACCTGCAAGCGCGTGTTCATTTCCATAAAGTAGAAATTGCCGTCATCTGAGTACAAAAACTCAATGGTGCCGGCGCCCTCATAACCGACGGCACGAGCCAAGTCGCGCGCCGCCTTGTGCATACGGGCACGAATATCGTCGCGTCCGTCGAGGCACGGCGCGGGGCTCTCCTCGATCAGCTTTTGGTTGCGGCGCTGCACCGAGCACTCGCGCTCACCGAGCGAAAACACATGGCCCTGCTTATCGGCCATAATCTGTACCTCAACGTGATGCGCCGGCGCGACGAACTTCTCCATGTAGCACTCGCCGTCGCCAAAAACGGCCTCGCCCTCGGCACGCGCCTCGATGAACGCCTTTGCCGCGTCTTCCACGCGCTCGACCTTGCGAATACCGCGACCGCCACCGCCGGCACGCGCCTTGATGAGCACGGGACAGCCGATGCGCTCGGCCTCGGCTGTCGCCTCCTCGGGGCTTTTGAGCAAATCGCAGCCCGGCACGATGGGTACGCCCGCGGCAGCGGCCGTTCGGCGTGCGGCGTCCTTGTCGCCCATGCTGTCGATCACCTCGGCCGAAGGACCGACAAACGCCAGACCGTACTTGTCGCAGTCGCGCACGAAGCTCGCCTTCTCGGAGAAAAAGCCATAGCCGGGATGAATTGCCTTAGCTCCCGACTTTACGGCACAGGTGAGCACGGCATCGTCGTTGAGGTAGCTCTCGGCAAGACGCGGGCCGCCGATGCAATACGCCTCGTCGGCAAGCTGCACGTGTAGCGCGTCCGCATCGGCCGTGGAGTAGACGGCGACGGTCTTGATGCCCATATCACGGCACGCGCGGATAACACGGACCGCGACTTCGCCGCGGTTGGCGATGAGCACTTTGTCGAACATGAAGCCTTCCTTAACTTTCGTGCATGAGTGCAAAAGACATATCGGCGCGGCAGCAAACCTCACCGTTGACGCTCGCAGTACCCGTCGCAAAGCGGAACGGTCCGCGCGCACGCGTGATGGAGCACACCAGGTCCACCGTGTCGCCCGGGCGCACCGGACGCTTAAAGCGTACCTTGTCCAGACTCGTGTAGAACGGCGTCGCGCCGCGTGCCTCCTCATCGCCCATCAGCAGCACGCAGCAGTTCTGGGCGAGCATCTCGCACTGAATCACGCCGGGAACGACCGGGTTTCCCGGAAAATGCCCCTGCAAAAAGTACTCGTCGCCCGTAATCGTGATCTTGCCGTGGGCCTCGTCGCCCACCAGCTCGGCTTCGTCGAGCAAAAGCATCGGCTCGCGATGCGGCAACAGCTTCTTGAGCTCCTCTTTGTTCATGGATATCACCTATCCGATCCTCATGAGGCAGCTGCCAAACTCCACGAGGTCGCCGTCGGCCACGCAGATCTCGAGCACCTCGCCATCCGCCTCTGCCGTCACCTCGTTGAGAACCTTCATGGCCTCGATGATGCAGAGGGTCTCGCCGGCCTTGACCTTGGAGCCCACGTGCACAAACGGCTCGTCGCCCGGCGCCGGGGCAGCATAGAAAACGCCGACCATGGGAGCGGTCACCTCGGCGCCCTTGATCTCCGGTGCGGCGGCAGGTGTCTGCGCGGCGGGTTCCGGTGCGGCGGCAGGCATAGCGACAGGAGCCACTGCCGGGGCAGTCACGGCACCCGGCATAGGCATGGGCACGGCAACCGGCTGCGCCACACTCGCGCGCTCGAGTTCGACCGCGGTGCCATCGGGCTCCTCAACGCGTACGCGCGTGAGGCCGCGGTCCTCCATCACATCGGCTATCTCGGCAAGTCTTTTGGAATCCATGCTCTAGCTCCTCGTATATCTACGCAGCGCGATGGCGGCGTTGTGCCCGCCAAAGCCCAGGTTGGTCGAAAGCGCCCAGGTAAGGTCGGCGCGAACCGCGCGATTAGGCGTGTAATCAAGATCGCAGGCGGGATCGGACGTGTGGTAGTTAATGGTCGGGGGTACCACGCCCTGCTCGAGCGCCATGGCGCAGGCCATGACCTCGATGGCACCCGTGGCGCCGATCATATGGCCGGTCATCGACTTGGTCGACGAGACATGTGCGGCGCGCGCCGCGTCCTCGCCGAGCGCTCGCTTAATGCCCGCCGTCTCGGACGAATCATTAAGCTTGGTCGAGGTGCCGTGGGCATTGATGTAGAGGCCCTCGGAAGGCTTGACGTCGCCCTCGGCCACCGCCAGCGATATCGCGCGGGCAATGCCGGCGGCATCGGGGTCGGGGCTCGTAATGTGATAGGCATCATCGGTGTTGCCGTAGCCCACGACCTCGGCATAAATGTGCGCACCGCGCGCCTGCGCATGCTCCATGCTCTCGAGTACCAGCACGCAGGCGCCCTCACCCATCACAAAGCCATCGCGGTCTGCGTCGAACGGGCGGCAGGCCGTCGCGGGATCGGGGTTGGTGGTCAATGCGCGGCAGGACGTAAAGCCTGCAACAGCATCGGGGATAATGGCCGCCTCGGCACCGCCCGCGAGGATCGCGTCGGCATACCCGTGCTTGATAGCACGGAACGCCTCGCCCACCGCATGGGCCGAGGTCGCGCACGCAGTCACGACTGGCAGGGTCGGTCCCTTTGCCTTGTGACGGATTGCGATATTGCCCGATGCCATGTTGGGGATCATCATCGCGATCATATAGGGCGATGCGCGGCGGGGCCCACGGTCGGCAATCGTATGGACGTTGTCGACGAGCGTCTGCATGCCGCCCACGCCCGACCCCACGTAAACGCCCAGGCGCTCGCGATCGATGGCGCCTTCGGCATCAAAGCCCGCATCGTGCATGGCCTCGTCCGAAGCCGCCATCGCAAATTGAACGCAGGGATCGAGATGCTTGGCGGCACGCTTGCCAAAGTACTCGTTGCCGTCAAAACCCTTGACCTCGGCCGCCACCTTGACGGTAAACGCATCGGTATCGAAGTGCGTGATCGGGCCGATGCCGCACGTGCCGGCACACATGGCCGCCCAGGTGGCAAGCGCGGTGTTGCCGAGCGGCGATACGGCACCGATGCCGGTGATTGCAACTCTCTGTTCCATCTTGGTCTCCTCATTCAAGCCGTTCTTCGGCCCTGGTTTCTACATCGCCATTCCACCGTCAATGCGTACGACCTCGCCCGTAATGTAGGCCGCCGCATCGCTCGCCAGAAAGCGCACCACGCCGGCCACTTCCTCGGGGCGTGCCATGCGCTTAAGGGGAATCTGTTCCTCGGTTGCCGCACGCACCCTCTCCGAGAGCTTTGCCGTCATATCGGTCTCGACAAACCCGGGGGCGACCGCGTTCACTCGTACGCCGCGGGGCGCAAGCTCGCGCGCCACCGCCTTGGTAAGCCCTATCACGCCCGCCTTGGAGGCAGCGTAGTTGGCTTGCCCGGCATTACCCATCAGGCCCACGACCGAGCTCATGTTGACGACGCAACCGCCGCGCTGGCGCATAAAGGTCTTGGTGAGCGCGCGCGTCATATTGAACGTGCCCTTGAGATTGACATCGAGCACGCGGTCGAAGGCGTCATCGCCCATACGCATGAGCAGGCCATCGCGGGTGATACCGGCGTTGTTGACGAGCGCCCAGGTAGAGCCGAAGTCGCTCAGGACCGCCTCCACGCATGCGTTGACGGCATCGGGCTCTGCCACGTCACATTGATATGCGCGCGCCGTGGCGCCAGCCGTCTCGCAGGCTTTGCACGTCTCGCGCGCCGCATCGACGCTGCCGGCATAGACGACGGCGATATCGTAGCCATCCTCCGCCAGACCCACGGCACACGCGCGGCCGATACCCCGCGAGCCGCCCGTGACCAGTGCCACGCGACGTGAGTCATTGCGCTCGAGCGCGCCGTTGTTCAAGTTGCCCATGTCATTCCTTTCGGGTTACAGCCCTGTGGACTATGCGAGCTCGTTGGCGATAGCTGCGACCTGCTCGGCCGTTTCGCACGAATACACGCGAACGTCGCTCAGCGTACGCTTGACCAGGCCCGACAGCGTTTTGCCAGGGCCGACCTCAATAAACGTGTCGATGCCCTGATCCTGCAGGGCATGCAGCGTGTCGACCCAGCGCACGGCATGGCTCACCTGGTTGGCCAAGACATCCGATGCCGCTCGCGGGTCCGCCGGATAGGGCGCCGCCGTCATGTTTGCCACAATAGGAATGAGCAACGGGGACGGCGCGTGACCGGCCTCGATATATGCAGCAAGGCCACAGGTCGCCTCGGCCATATAGGGGCTATGGAATGCACCCGACACCGCGACCTTCATGGCCCGGCCGCCAGCCTCTTTCACTAGGACGTCGAGCTCCTGCAGCGCCTCGGGCGCTCCGGCAACAACCGTCTGCTGTGGACTGTTGTAATTGACCGGCCAGCAGTCCTCGCCGGCCTGTTTTGCCAGGTTCTCGACTTGCGCCGCATCGAGCTTGATGACGGCACGCATGCCGCCCGGATGGCGCTCGGCAGCCGCGGCCATCAGCGCCGCGCGCTCGCACACGAGTTCAAAGCCCGCTCGCGTACTGAATGCCCCCGCAAAGGTGAGTGCAGCGACCTCGCCCAGCGAGAATCCCGCACAGGCGGCAGGCACCACGCCGCGCTCGCGCAGGGCGACGGCGACAGCCAAGTCGTGCACGAACACACAAGGCTGCGTGTTCTCGGTCTGCGAGAGCTCCTCCTTGGAGGCGCTCCGGCACTGCTCGCTGGTCCCCGGGCGCACCTCGTCGGCAATGGCGAACACCTCGGCAGCCGCCGGCGATGCTTCGATGAGGTCGACGCCCATCGCGGGATGCTGGGTACCCTGACCGGCAAACAGAAACGCTACGCTACCCATGCGGACGCACCCTTCAGGACGTGCTCGGCGCCATCGACCAGATCGTCAACGATTTCGCGAGCGCTCTGGCGCTCGTTGACCATGCCGGCAATCTGTCCGCACAAATACGAGCCCTCTTCGTAATTACCGTCCTTTGCGGCTTTACGAAGCGCGCCCGTGCCCATGGCCCCGAGCTCCTCGGGGCTTGCGCCAGCCGCCTCGTTCTTGGCATACGCGTTGGTGAAGGGACTCTTGAGGGCGCGAACCGGATGTCCCGTCGAGCGACCGGTCGCGCGCGTCGACGTGTCGCCTGCCTTGAGCACCAGCTCTTTGTACTGTTCGGATACGGTGCACTCGTTTGCGACCAGAAAGCGTGTTCCCACCTGGACGCCGGCAGCGCCGAGCATAAAGGCGGCCGCCACACCACGGCCATCGGCGATGCCGCCGGCCGCCACCACGGGGATATCGACCGCATCGACAACCTGCGGCACCAATGCCATCGTCGAGGTCTCGCCAATATGGCCGCCTGATTCGGTGCCCTCGGCAACAACTGCCGTGGCTCCACGACGCGCCACGAGGCGCGCCAGCGCCACCGAGGCAACGACCGGGATGACCTTGATGCCCGCCTCGTTCCACGCCTTCATGTACTTGGTGGGATTGCCGGCACCCGTCACGACGACCGGCACCCGCTCGTCAATCACGACCTGTGCGACCTCGTCGGCAAACGGGCTCATGAGCATGACGTTGACACCAAAGGGCTTATCCGTCCTGGCGCGCAGCTCGTGAATCTGGTCGCGCAGCCAGTTGGCGTCGGCGTTCATGGCCGCGATGATCCCTAAGCCGCCCGCCTCGGACACAGCGGACGCCAGCGAGGCGTCGGCAATCCAGGCCATACCGCCCTGGAACACGGGCTTTTCGATGCCGAGTAGATCGCAGAGAGGAGACTTGAGCATCACTACTTCTCCAATGCCGCCTCGACCGTATCGGCGAACTCGCCGACCGTCTTGGGGTTCTCCTCGGTATCGAGCTGAATGCCAAACTCATCCTCGACGGCGACGAGGATCTCGACGGTGCCCAGGCTGTCGAGACCAATCTCCTCGAGCGTGGACTCGGGCTTCATCTCGACGTCGTCAAGACCGGCGGTCTCGCGGATCACGTCGCAAACGCGCTCGAAGGTCTTCTGATCTGCCATGGTAGTTCTCCTTTGTTTGTGCCCTAGGGGCGTTTTTATTTCCTATGTGCGACTACTTCCAACGAAGTAGATAGCCACCTATATCCAGGCCGGCGCCAAATCCAACGAGGGCGATGGTGTCGCCCGCATTCAGTGCGTTGGTGCGCGCCAGCCGATCAAGCGCAAAGGGAATGCAGGCGCTCGAAATATTGCCGGTCTCGCGCAGCGTTCGAACCACGCGCTCGCCTGGCACGCCGAGGCGCTTGACCGCCTGACTCAGGATTCGTTCGTTAGCCTGATGGAATACAAAATGGTCGATGTCCTCGACCGAAATGCCCGCATCGCTCGCAAGCTTATGGACCGTGTCGCAGATGGCGTTGACGCCGAACTTGAACACGCGGCGGCCATTCATGGACAGCACGCTCTCGCTATCTGCGGAGGCCTTAAACGGCGAGGTGCCGACCAGACCGGGAACGCGCAACGTCTCGACGTCGGGCGCCGTCGAAAGCTCAACGGCAAGGGGGCTGTCTCCCCCAGCCTCAATCACCGCGGCGCCCGCCCCATCGCCAAAGAGCACGCAGGTGGCGCGGTCGGTCCAGTCGAGCGCGCGCGTCATCTGCTCGGCAGCAACGATAAGCACGCGCTTGGCACGACCCCGGGCGATATAGCCCTCGGCAACATCGAGCGCAAATACGAAGCCGGCACAGGCCGCCGAGACATCGAAGGCAGGGCACGTCGCGCCTAGTCGCTCAGCGACGGCACATGCCTCAGCGGGAACAAGATGGTCACCCGTCGTCGTCGAGCAGACGATCAAATCCAACTGGCTCGCGTCGATTCCGGACACCTGGAGTGCCCGCTCGCTCGCCGCTACGGCAAGGTCATCAAGTGACTCGGTGGTGCAGACGTGGCGGCTCTTGATACCCGTGCGGGTAAAAATCCACTCATCCGAGGTATCGAGGAACTCGGACAGCTCGTCATTGGAAACACTGCGCTTAGGAAGCGCCGAGCCCGTTCCAAGAATCGTGAAACCCATCACTAACCTCCTTTGAGTTGTTGACGTGTTTACATCGACCAAGAGAGGATAGCGCATTTCAGTCATTGTTGACGTGTTAACATTAAATTGCCCAAATGCGACAAAGGCTTCACATTGTGTCTATCTCTCGACACCATTGCGTTATTCACTTATTCATTAAGGAGGTAGCAGCCGTTATGGATGCCAAATTAACGATAGTCGACGTAACCGGATCGACCAACGATGACCTGCTCGAAGCAGGAAAACAGGGAGCGCCGCACGGCACAGGACTTGCCGCCCGGGCTCAGACAGCAGGACGCGGCCGACGCGGCCACAAGTGGGATTCAACCGCCGGCAACCTATTGCTTTCAATTGTCCTGCGTCCATGCGTTAATCCTGCAAAGTACTCTGGTCTTGCCGCCGTCAGCGGCCTAGCGGTACTCGAGGCGCTCGAAAAGCAGGGTCTTGCAAACGAGATTGGACTTAAATGGCCCAACGACTTGGTCGCTCGAGGGCGCAAACTCGGCGGCATCTTAGTCGAGGCGGCACGCGATAACGAAGGCAAACCCTTCGCCGTCTGCGGCATTGGTGTCAATGTGAACTATGTGCCCTCAGAGGTTCCCGATGGCGGCCTGCCGGCAATCGGTCTCTCGGATCTCAACGAGAATGTTCCCACCGTCGATGTGCTCCTCGATGAGGTCTATCACGCAGTTATAGACGCCGTAGATGCCTGGGCAGAGCGCCTCAATGCCAAGAAAGAAGACGCCGGTCCGCTCGCTCCCGTCCACGACGAATATATCACTCACCTCAATTGGATCGGGGAGCACGTTATCGCCCGCTCCCCTGCCGGGGACGTGCTGGCGCGAGGCATCTTTAAAACGGTCGATGGCTTTGGTCGCGCGTGTATCGAAACGGAAGGCGGCTTGCGTTCCTTCCATTTTGAGGAGGCATCGCTGCGCCCCTTGAGCGAATAGGACGCCGCAGCCACCTACTCGGCAGCATTACCCGGCAGTCCAAACTATCATTCAAAACAAAAGAGCCCCGCTACCAAGATGGCAGCGGGGCCCTGTAAGCTATGAGCGATATCGCTTAGAGCTTGATGTCGATGTCGACGCCAGCGGGGAGGTCGAGACGCATGAGCGAATCAACGGTGCCCGAGGTGGGGTCGAGGATGTCGATGAGGCGCTTGTGGGTGCGCATCTCGAACTGCTCACGGGAGTCCTTGTTCACGTGCGGCGAGCGGATAACCGTGTACAGGTTGCGCTCGGTGGGCAGGGGGACAGGACCGGAAACGCGAGCGCCGGTCTTCTGAGCGGTCTCGACGATGAGCTTCGCGGACTGATCGACGACCTCGTGATCATAGCCCTTGAGGCGAATGCGGATCTTCTGGGTAGCCAACTTAAACCTCCAAAGAGTGCGAGAGATGTTCTCGCGGATTACGTAACAGGGAGCTCGAACTTAGGCGTTCTTGCTCATGACCTCGTCCACGATGGACTTGGGCGCGGGCTCATAAGAGTCGAACTGCATCGTATAGGATGCACGGCCCTGGGTCTGGGAGCGAAGGTCGGTAGCGTAACCGAACATCTCGCCCAGCGGCACCTTGGCACGGATGAGCTTGCTGTTCTTGCGATCCTCCATGCCCTCGATCTTGCCGCGGCGACCGGAGAGGTTGCCCATAACGTCGCCCATGTACTGCTCGGGGGTCTCGACCTCGACAGCCATGATCGGCTCGAGCAGCTGCGGATCGGACTTCTTGAGGGCGTCCTTGATAGCCATGGAACCGGCGATCTTAAAGGCGGCCTCAGAGGAGTCGACCTCGTGGTAAGAACCGTCGAACAGGGTGACCTTGACGTCGAGGACCGGGAAGCCGGCGATAACACCGGTGTTCAGGGCCTCCTGGATGCCCTTGTCGATGGACGGGATGTACTCCTTGGGCACGACGCCGCCGACGATAGCGTTGACGAACTCGTAGCCGAAGCCCTCCTCCATCTTCTCGAGCTTGATGACGGCGTGGCCGTACTGACCGCGACCACCGGACTGACGGACGAACTTGCCCTCAGCCTTCTCGACGTCGTGACCAGCGGTCTCGCGGTAGGCAACCTGGGGCTTACCAACGTTAGCGTCAACCTTGAACTCACGGAGCAGACGGTCAACGATGATCTCGAGGTGCAGCTCGCCCATGCCGGCGATGATGGTCTGGCCGGTCTCGTGGTTGGTGGACACCTTGAAGGTCGGGTCCTCCTCGGCGAGCTTGGTCAGAGCCAGAGACATCTTGTCCTGCTCGGCCTTGGTCTTGGGCTCGATGGCAACGTCGATAACGGGGTTAGCGAACTCGATCTTCTCGAGGACGATCTCCTTGCCCTCGGTGCACAGGGTGTCACCGGTGGTGGAGTTCTTGAAGCCGACGCAAGCGACGATGTCGCCGGCGGCAGCGTCGTCGCGGTCGATACGCTCGGCGGCGTTCATTTCGAGGATGCGGCCGAGGCGCTCGCGCTGACCGTTGGAAGCGTTGACCACGTAGGAGCCGGACTCGGCACGACCGGAGTAAACGCGGACGTAGGTGAGCTTACCGACGAACGGGTCGGTCATGATCTTGAAGACCAGGCCGGAGAAGGGCTCGTCGAAGGAAGGATGACGCTGGATCTCCTCGCCGGTGTCCGGATCGGTACCGGTGACGGCCTCGACGTCGAGCGGGCTGGGCAGGTAGTCGACGACAGCGTCGAGCAGCTCCTGAACGCCCTTGTTCTTGTAGGCGGAGCCCACGAAGACGAGGTTGAGCTCGTTGGCAAGAACGCCCTTGCGCAGAGCAGCCTTGAGCTCCTCGACGGTGAAGTCCTCCTCCATGAGGATCTTCTCCATGAGCTCGTCGTCAAAGCTGGCAGCAGCGTCGAGGAGCTCCTCGCGCTTGGTGGCAGCGATGTCGGCGAACTCAGCCGGGATCTCGTCCATCGGCTCGGGGTAGGTCATGCCCTTCTCGTCGGCCTTGAAGTCCCATGCAGTCATGGTGACCAGGTCGATGACGCCCCAGAAGTTGTCCTCGGCGCCCATCGGGACCTGAGCGGCCACGGCGTTAGCGTCGAGACGATCCTTCATGGTCTCGATAGCGTTGAAGAAGTCAGCGCCCACGCGGTCATACTTGTTGATGAAGGCGATGCGGGGGACGTTGAAGGTGGAAGCCTGACGCCAAACGGTCTCAGACTGGGGCTGAACGCCGGCAACGGCGTCGAAGACGGCGACAGCGCCATCGAGGACGCGCAGGCAGCGCTCGACCTCGGCGGTGAAGTCAACGTGGCCCGGGGTGTCGATGATCTGGATGCGGTAGTCGGTACCGTCCTTCTTCCAGAAGCACGTGGTAGCAGCGGAGGTAATGGTTACGCCGCGCTCCTGCTCCTGAACCATCCAGTCCATGGTGGCAGCGCCCTCATGGACCTCACCGATCTTGTGGGTCTTACCGGTGTAGTAAAGAATACGCTCGGTCGTGGTGGTCTTACCGGCATCGATGTGAGCCATGATGCCGATGTTACGGGTATCGGAAAGCTTGTACTTAGGCTTAGCCATGTTAGTTCCTTACCTTAACTTACCAACGATAGTGAGAGAACGCGCGGTTGGCCTCGGCCATCTTGAAGACGTCCTCACGCTTCTTGACGGAAGCGCCCAGGCCGTTGGAGGCGTCGAGGATCTCGTTGGCGAGACGCTCGGCCATGGTCTTCTCCTTGCGAGCGCGGGAGAAGTTGACGATCCAGCGGATACCCAGAGCGGTGGAACGACGGGAGTTGACCTCCATCGGGACCTGATAGGTAGCGCCACCGACACGCTTGGGCTTAACCTCGAGCGTGGGCTTGACGTTGTCCATAGCCTTCTTGAAGGTAGCGAGAGCGTCGCCACCCTCGGACTTCTCGGCAACGATCTCGAAAGCGGTGTAAACGATGCGCTCAGCGGTGGCCTTCTTGCCGTCAAGAAGGACCTTGTTGATGAGCTGAGTCACCAGGCGGTTGTTGTAAACGGCGTCAGGCTGAACCTCACGACGATTAGCTGCTGCACGACGCGGCATGTGAAATCTCCTTAAGTGTCTACCGTGCGGCGCTTAGGCGGCACACGGCGAAAGTATCAAAACGTTATCTGGCTTATTTAGCCTTGGGGCGCTTAGCACCGTACTTGGAACGGGCCTGCATACGGTTCTGAACCGGAGCAGCGTCGTAGGCGCCACGGATGACGTGATAACGGACACCAGGGAGGTCACGGACACGACCGCCGCGGACGAGCACGATGGAGTGCTCCTGCAGGTTGTGGCCCTCACCCGGGATGTAAGCAGTAACTTCGATGCCGTTGACGAGGCGAACACGGGCAACCTTACGAAGAGCCGAGTTCGGCTTCTTGGGGCTCGTGGTGAAGACGCGGGTGCACACGCCGCGCTTCTGGGAGTTGTGCTGCAGAGCAGCGTTCTTGGACTTCTTGGGCACGGAACGACGGCCCTGGCGAACCAGCTGGTTAATAGTAGGCAAAGCGTACTCCTTCTCGAATGATTCCAGCTTTCTGTAAAGTGCAACGGCTTGAATCGAGGGGTCAGCATCCCCCTACGAAACACGCAGTTCGATAGGATACGTGGCGTTAGCTGTGCCGTCAACAGACCACGCCGCCGGGCGTATCCCAAAATGAGCATATTTCCGCAAAGCCTACACAAAAGGAATCCCCTTCTGTGCGCGGGGGCGGATTCCCGGTCCGGGCGGCCCGCTGTTTAAGTTTGCTGCTCTACAGTCCTGCGCAAGACGGAAAGCACATTAAGTGCTTTCCTTTGCGTGCGGAACTCGCGACAAACTTAAACAGCGGGCCGCCCGGTCCGGGAATCCGACATGCTCGTCGAGGCAACGCTACCTGCCAAAAAGGGACAGGTTTATTTTGGTCGGTTTTATCTGGGGAAACGCCGCTCTTCACGGTGATCCGCATCCATTTGCCACGTTCTTCCGAGAATCAGACAAATAGCGTTCAATCTAACCGTCCATATAACGCAAAATAGGCCGCTTCCCCTCTTGGGAAGCGGCCTAGACCTTACGAATAGACGATGGTAAAGGGTACTTTCGTTTCGGTCTCCCCCGTTGATGTGTACCTCGCGCCCTCGAGGGTTACCGAGACCACTTGGTCGACATCAATCAACTTCGTTGGCACCCAAATGTTCTCTCCGCTATTGCGTCCCATCGAAACATAGAAATTGTACGCCCCTGCGTCGTCATCTTCGATAATCTGCTCTGACCCATCCTTGTAGGTGACGGTCAGTTTATGATCAACTGCTTCATAGCCCAGATCATCGATGTGCGTCTGGATGGAAAACGGACTGATCTCGAGAGGCGAGTCATCGGAGCGGAGTTCTTTTGTATCGACGTGCGCTCCGACGTTAAACTCTGGCGTCGATACCTCGATCACCTTCGCATCCTCACCTTTGCCCTCCGTCCAACTGATATTCCAGGTGACCGCATGTCGTAAATCTCGATCGCGATTCCAAGATGCAAAGTACATCGTGCCGTTAATGACCGTGTCGCTTGATGTGTCTTTATCAATGGTGCAGCGTGTATCAGCCCATTCCTCGCCGAAGTTCATGCTGGGTGTACTGACGCCCCCTTCTTCTTCACCATAGAGAACAAGTTCGCCAAGCTCTGCCGCCGGCTTGTAGTAGTTAACGCCATTCGGATTGGACAATGTAAACGTCACAGCACCGCAACCGTTCTCGTCGATTGTCATCTCATGAATGTCGAGCGTATAGCCGTTGCCCTCGACGGACAGATTGACCTTCTGGACTGCACCCTCCAGGCTTTGGGGCGCGATACCATCACCAAACTCTCTGGTGTAGGTATATTTCGTCCCCGACGAGCCGCCATTTGTCCAGGTAACGGACTCTCCGTTGCCATGGTTTCCCCAGGCAGAGGCAAAATAACTGGAATTGACAACAGCGTAGGCGACCCCTCCGGTCGCCAGCACTCCGGCAAGACATCCGATTACGGCAACATACAGAGGCTTCGCGTGACCCTTTCGGCGAAGCGGCTCGCCAGCAGCGGCATAAAGAACACGGTCAGCAAGATCGCTATCGGCTTGGACGGACTCGAAGGCCTGCTTGATCTGGTTGGATTTCACGGTCGCCCTCCTCTAGGATGAACTTGAGCTTCGATCTGCCGCGAGCTAAACGCGTTCGAACGGTCGCGGCTGGCACATGCAGTAACTCGGCAATTTCTGAAGTCGAGAAGCCCAGATAGTAATAGAGCACGATAGGAATACGGAGTCGCTCCGGAAGTCGCATAACGTCTGACAGGACCGCCTTGGTCTCCTCCTGCGCCGTCGAAAGCGAATCGGCCAGGTTCTCAATATCCTCCACGCGCCTCCATGGCTTTCGAAAGAGCGATTTGCATTCATTGATCGTGACCCGGATAAGCCAGCGGCGAAGATGCTCCCAACTTTCAAAGTTTCCATCGCCTTTGAGTAACTTCAGAAAGACGTCTTGAGCGACATCGTCGGCGTCAGCGCGATCGCGCAGGTACGTCAATGCGATTCGAAACACGACATCCCGGTGATCTTCGACCGCCTGTCTAAATGCTTGTTCTTCCATAATCACCTCCCGGTGACGTTATTGGTTCTCGATGAGGCCCTCACCATAGATACGCTTTGACCGAACAGAATGTTTCAAATTCAAGCAGGAAAAACCTACCAAAATTAATCCGTCCCATTTTGGCAAGGGATCAACGGAACGCAACAGGTTGAGCATACGTAAGCGAGCGGCCCCCAGAGCGTACAAGGTGGCATGAAAAAGGCAGGGCATTGACCTTTTGGTCATGCCCTGCCTTTTGAATGACAGATTGTAGCTCTGGGGGCCGCGCAGCGACGGAGGTCGCCGCCGTTCGTTAGAACGGCGGAACTAATTACTCCTCGTCGTTGTCCTTGGCCTCTTCGGCGTCGTCGGTGTCCACGAGCTGGTTGAGCAGCTCGTCGAGGGACGCCATGTCCTCGTTGATGGCACCGTTGGCGGGAGCCTTCTTGTCGTCGATCGGGGCGCCCAGGAGCTCCTCGTCGGCGTCGGCGTGATGCGTCGGCGTGGCGGAGGTGCCCAGCAGGATGTCGTCCGGACCGTCGGGGCTAAAGACCATCTGCAGCAGCTGCGAGAGGTCTTCCTCATCGGCAACGTCGTCGTTGTTCTCGAGGATGTAGAGCAGGTCGTGGGCCTCCAGGCCGTCACGGAGCTCCTCGATCGCCTTGGCACCGATGCCATCGATGCGCAGCAGATCCTCCTCGGACTTGCCGACCAGGTCGCCGACCGTCTCGATGCCGACCTCGCTGAACTTGTTGGTCCAGCGCTGCGACACGCCCAGGTCGTCGAACAGGTACAGGCGAGCCTTCTCGGCGGAGATGGTATGGCCGTTGCGGGTGAACGAACCGTCAGCACCACCGAACTCGTCGTAGCCGGCCCAGTCGAGCTGCTGCGGGAGCTGCTCGTCCAGGTCCTTGAGCTCCACAGGGGCCCAATCAGGCAGCGACTTGGCGTTGGGCGAAGCCGGGCCGTCGATGTCCACGTAGCCGTCGGCCGTGCGATACGTCAGCTTGGCGTTGGCATACGGCTTAAGGCCGGTACCAGCCGGGATCTTCTTACCGACGATGACGTTGGACTTAAGGTCGAGCAGGTGGTCGACCTTGCCCTCGATGGCAGCCTCGGTAAGGACGCCGGCGGTACGGATGAACGAAGCGCTCGACAGCCAGGAGTCGATGTTGGACGCGACCTTGAGCGTACCCAGGATGACGGGCTCGGCCACGGGAGCCTGACCGCCCAGACGGGCAACGCGCTCGACCTCGTCAGCGAACTCGTAGCGGTCGACGTACTGACCAAGCAGGTACTTGGAGTCGCCGGGGTTGGTGATCTGAACGCGACGCAGCATCTGACGTGCGAGCACCTCGATGTGCTTGTCGTTCAGGTCGACGCCTTGGCTGGTGTAGACGTCCTTGACGCTCTCGACGAAGGTGTGCATCGTCGACTCGATGTCGGTCAGCTTGCGCAGGTTGCGGAAGTTGACGAAGCCCTTGGTGATCTGGTCGCCGGCGCGAACCTCGCAGCCGTCCTCGATCTCGGGCATGAAGCGCACCGAAGCAGGGACGCGACGCTCGTCGAGGACACGGGTGTGATCCTCGGAGTCGGTGAGCGTCAGCACGTACTCGGACTTCTCGGGCTTAATCGAGAGGTGGCCGGAGTACGGAGCCAGCTCGGCCTCGCGACCCAGAATCTTCTCGTTGACGTTGCCGACGATATCGAACATACGGCTGACCGTAGGCAGACCCTGCGTAATATCGTCGACGCCAGCGACGCCGCCGGAGTGAATGGTACGCATCGTAAGCTGCGTACCGGGCTCGCCGATGGACTGGGCGGCAATAATGCCGACGGCAGTACCGATGGCGACCGGACGACGGGTGGAAAGATCCCAGCCGTAGCACTTCTGGCACACGCCGTACTTGGAGCGGCAGGTGAGCAGCGCGCGAAGCTTGACCTTCTTAAGGCCGGCATCGACCATCTTCTGGATGTCAGCGACCTTCTCGATGTAGCCGTCCTGCTCAAAGAGCACGGTGCCATCGGGAGCCACGACGTCCTCGATGAAGCAACGGCCGACGAGGTCGGTGTTGAGGTCGGTGGTGCCGGGGATGATGAGGTTGTAGGTGACGCCCTCGTGCGTACCGCAGTCCTCCTCGCGGACGATGACGTCCTGGGCCACGTCGACCAGACGACGGGTCAGGTAACCAGAGTCCGAGGTGTGGGATGCGGTATCGACCAGGCCCTTACGGGCGCCGTAGGTCGAAATGAAGTACTCGAGCGGCAGCAGGCCCTCGCGGAAGTTCGCCTTAATGGGAAGGTCGATCGTCTCGCCGGACATGTCTGCCATCAGGCCACGCATGCCGCCGAGCTGACGCAGCTGGGTCTTAGAACCACGGGCGCCGGAGTCGGCCATCATGTAGAGCGGGTTCTCCTCGTCGAACAAGTCGAGCATGAGCGCTGCGACCTTGTCGGTACAAGCGGTCCACTCGTTAACGACTTCGATGTGGCGCTCCGTCTCGTTGATGAAGCCCTCCTCGAAGTACTCGTTGATCTGGTCGACGTTGGCCTGGGCGCGATCGAGCAGCTCCTGCTTCTCGGCAGGGATGAGAGCGTCCCACACCGAGATGGTGAGGCCGGCGCGGGTAGCGTAGTGGAAGCCGGAGTACTTGATGGCGTCGAGGATCGGGCCGACCTTGGCCTCGGGATAGCGATCGCAGCAGTCCGCAACCAGCTTGGCCACATCGCCCTTGACCATCTTGTAGTTCATGAACTCATAGTCTTCGGGCAGGCACTGGCGGTTGAAGATGATGCGGCCGATGGAGGTCTCGAAGCGCGCGGTCTTGTTGCCGGTGACGTCGTAGTCGACGAACTCATTCTTGCCGTTCTTGACGCGGAAGATACGGGTGCCGTCCTCGTTGATGACATTGGCGTCGGCAGCGGACACGCGGACCTGAATCTTGGCCTGCATGTCGACCTCGGAGCGGCAGTCATAGGCGTGCAGCGCGTCGTCGAAGCTGGCGAACACGTGGTTCTCGCCCGGCAGACCGTCGCGGACCTGGGTGAGGTAGTACACACCGATGATCATGTCCTGCGAGGGGATGTTGACCGGCTTGCCGGATGCCGGCGAGCGCAGGTTGTTCGCAGAGAGCATAAGCACGCGAGCCTCGGCCTGAGCCTGGCTGGACAGCGGCACGTGGACAGACATCTGGTCGCCGTCGAAGTCGGCGTTGAAGGGCGAGCAGACCAGCGGGTGCAGATGGATAGCCTTGCCCTCGACCAGCACCGGCTCAAAGGCCTGGATGGACAGACGGTGCAGGGTCGGTGCGCGGTTGAGCAGCACGACGCGGCCGTCGATGACCTCTTCGAGGATATCCCACACAAAGGTGGCACCGCGGTCGATAGCGCGCTTGGCACCCTTGATGTTCTCGACCTTGCCAAGCTCGACCAGGCGCTTCATGACGAAGGGCTTGAAGAGCTCCAGCGCCATGGTCTTGGGCAGACCGCACTGGTGCAGCAGCAGCTTGGGGTCGGTAACGATAACCGAACGGCCGGAGTAGTCGACACGCTTACCCAGCAGGTTCTGACGGAAACGGCCCTGCTTGCCCTTGAGGGCCTCGGCGAGCGACTTGAGCGGGCGACCGCCACGGCCAGAGACCGGGCGACCACGACGGCCGTTGTCGAACAGGGCGTCCACGGACTCCTGGAGCATGCGCTTCTCGTTGTTCACGATGATCGCAGGGGCGTCCAGGTCGAGCAGGCGCTTGAGTCGGTTGTTACGGTTGATCACGCGACGATACAGGTCGTTGAGGTCGGACGCGGCGAAGCGGCCGCCGTCGAGCTGGACCATCGGGCGCAGATCGGGCGGAATGACCGGGATGACGTCCAGGATCATGTTCGCGGGGCTGTTGCCACCCTTCAGGAAGGCGTCAACGACCTCAAGGCGCTTGACGGCCTTCTCGCGCTTCTGCTTCTGGGAATCCTCGTCGGCGATGATGGCCTTGAGCTTCTCGGCCTCGGAGGGGAGGTCGATGGCAGCGAGCAGGTCGCGGACGGCCTCGGCACCCATGCCACCCTTGAAGTACATGGAGTAGTAACGGGTCATCTCGCGGAACAGCGGCTCATCGGAGATGAGGTCGCGCTCGGTGAGCTTCATGAAGGCGTTGAAGGCGTCCGTGCGGAGCTGCTTCTCGTCCTTGCACTCTTCCTCGATGTCGACGATGCCAGAGGCGATCTCCTCGGGGGTCAGCGGCTCCTCGTCGGAGAACTCGTCAAAGTTCTCGGGGTCGCCCTGCTCCTTGAGGGACTCGATCTGGCGGGCGCACTCGGCATCGATCTCTTCCAGATCGGCGGCGAGCTCCTCGCGCAGGTCGTCGGCGTCGGCCTCGCGAGCCTCGTAGTCAACCTCGGTGATGATGTAGCTGGCAAAGTACAGAACCTTCTCGAGGTCCTTGGACTTGATGTCGAGCATACGGCTCATCGGGAAGCTCGTGGGGCTCTTGAAGTACCAGATGTGGGACACGGGAGCGGCGAGCTCGATGTGGCCCATGCGGTCGCGACGCACCTTGGCCGAGGTGACCTCGACGCCGCAGCGCTCGCAGACGATGCCCTTAAAGCGGATGCCCTTGTACTTGCCGCAGGAGCACTCCCAGTCCTTGGCGGGACCGAAGATCTTCTCGCAGAACAGGCCGTCCTTCTCGGGCTTGAGGGTACGGTAATTGATGGTCTCCGGCTTCTTGACCTCACCGTGCGACCAGGAACGGATCTGGTCGGCGGAGGCAAGGGAGATCTTTACCGAGTCAAAATCAGTAGCTTCGAAATCTGCCACAGTCAACTACTCCTTATCAGTGGTCGTGGCGGCGACAGCCTCGGGTGCCTCGGCGGTCTCGGCATCCTCGGCCTCGACGTCGGCGTCAACGCCGGCGAGCGCAGCCAGGTCGTCGAGAGCAGAGGTCTCCTCGGCGGTCACAGGGGCGGAGGCGTCCTCGTCGGCATCGTGCATGGGCTCGATGTCCAGCGCGAGGGAGCGGATCTCCTTGACGAGAACCTTGAAGGACTCGGGGATACCCGGGACAGGAACGTTCTCGCCCTTGACGATGGACTCGTAGGTCTTGACGCGGCCCACGGTATCGTCGGACTTGACGGTCAGGATCTCCTGCAGGACGTTGGAAGCACCGTAAGCGTACAGTGCCCAAACTTCCATCTCGCCGAAGCGCTGGCCGCCGAACTGGGCCTTGCCGCCCAGAGGCTGCTGGGTAACCAGGCTGTAAGGGCCGGTCGAACGGGCGTGGATCTTGTCGTCGACCATGTGGCCGAGCTTGAGGATGTAGGACGTACCCACGGTAATGGGCTCGCGGAACTCCTCGCCGGTGCGGCCGTCGAACAGACGGGTCTTGCCGCGCTCGTCAAGCTGGGTGACGAACTCGGGGCGCATGTGATCGCCAAAGGCAGCGGTGGCCTTGTTGAGCATGTTCTTGTTGGCACGACGAATGACCTCGGCGATCTCGTCCTCCTTGGCGCCGTCGAAGACGGGCGTGGCGGTGAAGAACGGACCGGGGACGTACTTGTCGGAGTCGGCCTGCTCGGTATCCCAACCGCAGGCAGCAGCCCAGCCAAGGTGGCACTCGAGCAGCTGGCCGACGTTCATACGCGAAGGAACGCCCAGCGGGTTGAGGATAACGTCGATCGGGGTACCGTCAGCCATGTAGGGCATGTCCTCGACCGGCAGAACGTTACAGATAACACCCTTGTTGCCGTGGCGGCCGGCGATCTTATCGCCCTGCTGGATCTTACGACGCTGGGCGACGTAGACGCGCACCTGCTCGTTGACGCCGGGGGCCAGGTCGTCGCCGTTCTCGCGGCTAAAGCGGACGACATCGATGACGCGGCCGTAAGCGCCGTGAGGCATCTTAAGGGAGGTATCGCGGACGTCGTGGGCCTTGGCACCGAAGATGGCGCGCAGCAGGCGCTCCTCGGCGGTCAGAGCGCTCTCGCCCTTAGGCGTGACCTTGCCGACCAGGATGTCGCCAGGGCCGACCTCGGCGCCGATGCGGATGATGCCGTCCTCGTCGAGGTTGGCAAGCATGTCCTCGGAGAGGTTCGGGATCTCGCGGGTGATCTCCTCGGGGCCGAGCTTGGTGTCGCGGGCGTCGATCTCGTGACGGGTGATGTTGATGGTCGTCAGCAGGTCCTCGGCCACCAGGCGCTCGGACACGACGATACCGTCCTCGTAGTTAAAGCCTTCCCACGGCATGTAGGCCACGGTGAGGTTCTGACCCAGTGCGAGCTCGCCATGATCGGTCGAAGGACCGTCGGCAAGGGGCTCGCCCTGCTCAACGGTGTCACCGACGCGCACGAGCGGGCGGTGGTTGATGCAGGTGGACTGGTTGGAGCGCTGGTACTTGGCCAGGTGATACTCGTCCATGCCGCCGGCATGCTTAACGATGATCTTGGCGGCGTCGGCAAAGATGACCTCGCCGGCGTTCTTGGCCAGGGTGACCTCGCCGGAGTCCAGGGCGGCGCGACGCTCCATGCCGGTACCGACATAGGGAGCGGCGGGGTGAACCAGCGGCACGGCCTGACGCTGCATGTTAGCGCCCATCAGCGTACGCTTGGCGTCGTCGTGCTCAAGGAACGGGATCAGCGTGGCTGCGACGGAGAGCATCTGACGCGGCGAGACGTCCATGTAGTCGACGTCCTCGACGGGCACGTCGGCGGGAGCGCCGAAGGAGCCGTCGAAGTCGCGGGTACGGGCGATCACGGCGTGCGGACGGACGAGCTTGCCCTCGGCATCGGTCGTGATGAACTCGTTGGTCTTGGGATCGAGCGGCGTGTTGGCCGGCGCGATGACGTGCTTCTCTTCCTCGTCAGCGGTCATCCAGTCGATCTGGTCGGTGGCAACGCCGTTCTCGACGCGACGGAACGGGGCCTCGATGAAGCCATACTCGTTGACGCGGGCGTAGAGGGCGAGCGAGCCGATCAGGCCGATGTTGGGGCCTTCGGGGGTCTCGATCGGGCACATGCGGCTGTAGTGCGAGTTGTGAACGTCGCGGACGGCCGTCGGCACGTTGGTGCGGCGGCTGGAGCCGGACTTGTGACCGGCAAGACCACCAGGGCCGAGTGCGGACAGACGGCGCTTGTGGGTCAGACCGGTCAGGGGGTTCGCCTGGTCCATGAACTGCGAGAGCTGCGAGGAACCGAAGAACTCCTTGATGGAGGCCACGATCGGGCGGATGTTGATGAGCGACTGCGGGGTGATCTCGTCGATGTCCTGGGAGCTCATGCGCTCACGGACGACGCGCTCCATACGGCTCATGCCGATACGGAACTGGTTGGCGACGAGCTCGCCGACGGTGCGGATGCGGCGGTTGCCGAAGTGGTCGATGTCGTCGACCTTGAAGCCCTGCTCGCCGGCAGCGAGGGACAGCAGGTAGCGCAGCGTCGCGACGATATCCTCGTCGGTGAGCACCGTGACCTCTTCCTCGGTGGTGAGGTTGAGCTTCTTGTTGACCTTGTAACGACCGACGCGGGCCAAATCGTAGCGCTGCGGGTTAAAGAGCAGGCCCTCGAGCAGGCTGCGGGAAGCGTCCACGGTGGGAGGCTCGCCCGGGCGCAGGCGACGGTAGATCTCGATGAGGGCGTCCTCGCGGGTGAGGGCGGTGTCGCGCTCCAGGGTGCGCTTGATCACATCGGAGTTGCCGAGCAGCTCGATGATGTCGTCGTTGGTGACGGCGATGCCAAGGGCGCGCAGGAACATCGTGGCGCTCTGCTTGCGCTTACGGTCGATGGAGACCATGAGCTGGTCGCGCTTGTCGACCTCAAACTCAAGCCAGGCACCGCGGGACGGGATGATCTGGGCCTTGTAGATCTGCTTGCCCGAATCCATCTCGGAGCTGTAGTACACGCCCGGGGAGCGGACGAGCTGCGAGACGACGATACGCTCGGTACCGTTGATGATGAAGGTGCCCTGATCGGTCATCATGGGGAAGTCGCCCATGAAGACGAGCTGCTCCTTGATCTCGCCGGTCTCCTTGTTGGTGAGACGGACGTCGGTCAGAAGCGGGGCCTGATAGGTCATGTCCTTCTCGCGGCACTCCTCGACGGTGTGCGCGGGGTCGCCGAACTGATGCTCGCCGAAGGTAACCTCGAGAACATGGTTCTGGCTCTGGATGGGGCTGGATTCCTTGAACGCCTCACGAAGGCCCTCGTCCTTAAAACGCTCAAAGGATTCCCTTTGAACAGAGATAAGGTTGGGGAGCTCCATGGCCTCCGGGATTTTCCCGAAGCTGACGCGCTTGCGCTCAGTGGCAGTGTATGCGTAGGTCACCAGGTTTTTCCTCCTTCACGGAAATGCTCGGTGGGTTGGCGAGGCATAGCTTCGCCAGTTATCGCAACCTAATAGTTTATCAGGTACCGACCGTTGGGCAAGAAAAGCCTTGACGCGATTGAGTTTTTGGAGTAGCAAAGTTTTTCGACAGAAAACACGCAGGTAGATGTATGTGTATCGAACATCTGTTCATATATTTTCTGTGAACAGAGAGCCAGCAATCGCAGCTCTTATAAAAAACGGGCGCGAACCGAGGTCCACGCCCGTAAATGTCGATGACCGAAGGCTTACTTGCGCATCAAGCCGCCGCGCTCGTCGATGGCGTCCCAGAAGGCATCGGCAAAGCGGGGGTCGCTTGCAGCCATGAGAGCGTTGGTGGCCATCCAGCCAGAGGGAGTGCCGGTGTCGTAGCCCGACAGCGGGTCGATGACGACTGCATACATGGCCTCGCGGTCGAGCGAACGGGCCATGGCGTCGGTGAGCTGGATCTCGCCGCCCTTGCCGGCCTGCTGATCTGCCAGCAAGTCCATGACCAGCGGGCTCAGCAGGTAGCGACCGACGATGTACAGGTTGGACGGAGCCGCCTCGGGAGCGGGCTTCTCGACCAGACCGCCGATACGCCAGACAGCGCCCGGCTCGGCATCGGCAACGTCCTCGGCACCCTCGAGCGAACCGACGCGCTCACCGGCGATAACGCCGTAGCGGCTGACTTCCTCGGGCGAGCAAGCAGCGACGGCGATAACCGAAGCGCCACCGTGCTCCTTGGAAACGGCGAGCATCTTGTCGCAGATGTCGCGGTTAGGCACAACGTAGTCGCCCAGAAGAACCAGGAAGTTCTCCCCTGCCACGGCGTCGGCAGCAGAGCGGATAGCATGGCCGAGGCCCTTGGGCTCGTACTGATAACGGAAGTCGACCGGCATACCGCCAGCGTGGGCGACGGCATCGGCATAGGCGTTCTTGCCGCGCTCGCGCAGCAGGTTCTCGAGCGAGCGATCGGGCTGGAAGTAGTTCAGTAGCTCGGGCTTACCGGGAGAAGTAACGATGATGGCGTCGTCGACCTCCTCGGGGTCGAGCGCCTCCTCGACGACGTACTGAATGACGGGCTTGTCGAGCACCGGCAGCATCTCTTTGGGCGTGCACTTGGTGCCAGGCAGAAAACGCGTGCCAAGACCGGCGGCGGGGATGATTGCCTTCATGTTATTCAAAGATCCTTTCGCAGGCGCAAAAGCGCCCCATGCGTGCGGCACACAGCCGCAGACCAAATTGCGATACCCAAGCATCTTACCGCTGGAACTATATGTCGCTACAAGGCAGAGACAATTCTTCAGCAGGTCAACGCAAATTATTGCTCGAATGGTGCAATTTTATTGCCCAACGGCAGGGCACCCATACGACGCAAATCACAGAACATGGCAGTTTGAGCAACCGATGCCGAGGGACCGAAAAACAAAAAAGACGGGGCTCGCAATGCGAACCCCGTCGGCAAAGAAATCTGGCGAGAAAGCCTGATTACTTGAGGGTGACAGCAGCGCCAGCAGCCTCGAGCTTCTCCTTGGCAGCCTCGGCGTCCTCCTTCTTGGCACCCTCGAGAACAGCCTTGGGAGCGCCCTCGACGACCTCCTTGGCCTCCTTCAGGCCAAGGTTGGTGAGCTCACGGACGGCCTTGATGACCTGGATCTTGTTGTCGCCGAAGCCCTCGAGCACGACGTCAAACTCGGTCTTCTCCTCGGCCTCAGCAGCGCCAGCAGCGGGAGCGGCGACAACAGCGGCAGGAGCAGCGGCGGAAACGCCGAAGGTGTCCTCGATAGCCTTGACGAGCTCGGAAGCCTCGAGAAGGGTCATTTCCTTAAGAGCATCGATGATCTCATCGGTGGTAAGCTTAGCCATTTCTAAGTCCTTTCGGTTTCCGTGCGGATGCACGGAGATCAGTTAAAACACGGCGCGAATGCGCCAGGGGTGCGGCGTTGCCGCCGCGGGTGAAAACAGCAACTAGGCTGCCTTCTGCTCGGAGACCTGCTGGATCGAACGAGCGAGACCAGAGGAAACGCCGTTGACGCAGACAGCGATGTCGCGAGCGAAACCGGAGATGAGACCGGCGATCTGGCCGAGAAGCTGATCCTTGGTGGGCAGCTCGGCGATAGCCTTAACATCATCAGCGGAAACGGCCTTGCCGTCGGAGATACCGCCCTTGATCTCAAGGACGCCCTTGG
Source organism: uncultured Collinsella sp. (assembly GCA_934630375.1). Lineage (GTDB taxonomy): Bacteria > Actinomycetota > Coriobacteriia > Coriobacteriales > Coriobacteriaceae > Collinsella. The sequence goes on along the minus strand of CAKTVQ010000003.1, from coordinate 102,062 downwards.
ACTTAGCGGAGAAGTCCTTAAGGGCCTTAGCGGCCTCGACCGGCTCGGTCTCGTAGAACACATAAGCGACGGGGCCGGCGAGGATCTCGTCGATCTCGGGCTGCTCCTGGCTCTTGAGAGCGATCTTGACCAGGTTGTTCTTGTAGACCTTCATCTCGGCGCCGCACTCGCGAAGCTGATGACGCAGCTCCTGAGCCTGCTTAACCGTCAGACCGTTGTAGTTGACGACGAACAGACCGGCGTTCTCGGCGATACGGGACTCGATCTCTGCAACCTTGTCGATTTTGTACTGCTGGGGCATGAATTACACCTCCTCGAATTCTTTCCGGGCACGGTCCGCCACAAGGACGTGACGGGGGCATGTCCAAAAAGAAAGCCCCCGCGCTGCATGAGCGACGGGGGCGAGAAGACATATCTACTCGACCACCTCGGCTGGCGGGATGTCCCATTAAGCTCGCGGGTAAGACCCGTTTGCGCCGGCTGTCTCTGGCAGCGGATTCGTGCGTGAACCGAAAGTATTATGGCGGGGACCCCGGCGTCGGTCAACGGGCACGAGGATTCGTACACAAACCCTGCATACGCTCCGGTCCGAGGGGCCGGGTTGAGATTTTCGCTCGGTCAAGTCCTGGCTCGCACGAAGAGCACATTAAGTGCTCTTCGGCTCGTGCGGAATCTACGAAAATCTCAACCCGGCCCCTCGGACCGGAGCTGCGGTAACTTTGCTGCGAATCCTCGTGTCCGTTGAGCGACGCGCCCCACGCATAACCCTTATGTCGGTGGGCTGATGCGTTGCATCCCTGATGACTACAGGGTTGAAACGAAGGTGGACAGGCGGCGGAGGCCTTCGTCTAGATCATGGTCGGAGACGCAGTAGCTTAGGCGGATGTGGCCTTCGGTGCCGAAGCAGTTTCCGGGAACTAGGGCTACGTTGGCCTCTTTGATGGCTTTGATGCAGAAGTCTTCGCTTGTTATGCCGTACTGTTTGATGCTGGGGAAAGTGTAGAAGGCTCCTGCGGGTTCTACTACGTCGAGGCCCATGGCGTCTAAGGCTGCGAGTACGCGCTCACGGCGGGCTCGGTAGACTTCGAGCATGGGGGTTGGGTCGACGGTCAGGGCTCGGGCTGCGGCGTCCATTTCGAAGGAGACGGCGCTCGATACTAGGTATTGGTGAGCCTTGGCGATCTCGGCGATGACGGGTGCCGCTGCTGCGAGCCAACCCAGGCGCCAGCCGGTCATAGCCCAGGGCTTGGAGAAGCTCTCGATGACGACCGTCTGCTCACGCAGCTCTGAGTGCCGCTGGGCAAAGCGCTCGTAGCCATCCACATAAACCAGGCGGTTGTATACGTCGTCGCAGACCACGTAGATGCCCGCCTGCTCCGCCACGTGCGCCACGGCGTCGAGCGAAGCCGCGTTGAGAATGCAGCCCGTGGGATTGTTGGGCGAGCAGATGACGATGGCCTTGGTCGCCGGCGTCACGCAAGCACGAAGCGCATCCTCGTCAATCTGGAATTGCGCGGGCTCCGTATCCAAAAAGACTGCTTTGGCGTGGTTGGCCACGACGATGCTCTCGTACAGGCCAAAGGCAGGCGTGGGGATAATGACCTCGTCGCCGGGGTTGAGCATAGCCATGAATGTTGCCGACAGGGCCTCGGTCGCGCCGTCGGTTAGGATGACCTCGTCGGCCGAAAACGTAAGGCCCGCGTCCCCCATGTAGGCAGATAACGCCTCACGCAGGGCGGGGCGACCGTTGTTGGGCGGATAGTGCGTGTCACCGCGGTCCAGTGCGGCGGTCACCTCGGCACCAATCACATCGGGCGTGGGAAAATCGGGCTCGCCAAGCGCAAGCGCGATGCACCCCGGGTGCTGGGCGGCGAGCGCGTTGATCCGGCGGATACCGGAGGGCTTGAGCGTGGCAAGCGAGGTATTCATGGGCAGTCGCATGGCGTTCCTTTCGTAAGGGTTGCACAAGGATAGCGCGGCAGGGCGCCGCCAGACGGTGTAACCTAAACGGAAACGAGCCGGAAAGGAGATGGCATGGAGACGACCGCACGCGGCGATGTACCAAAAACACTGCATAACATCGCGTTTGTCCGTATTCCCGAGAGCGCCGATCTTGAGTTTTTGCTCTGGGACCTGCAGGATGCCATCGCGGCCTATGCACAGCTTTCCGGCACTGTACTCCCCCATCCAGTCGACTTGAAGGCAAATAGCGCCGATGCTGCCGATGGCATCGTGCTCGCCGTTGAGGATATGACCGATGACGAGGCAATGGCAGACATCGCCAAAGCGCTCGATCGCTTTGGCGATACGGGGACGCGCGTCTATGTTGTCGTCCGGGCCGCCTGTGAGCGCAGCGAAGGAGCACGCATGCTCATCGAGCGTCTACGCCAAGCTTGCGAACTCCGCAGGCTAACGTGGTGCGGCGGCGTTATCGCCTGCACCGGCAGCGGCATCGCAAAGCTTCGCCATTCACCACGCATGGGCATCTTGCGCCGACCATTTTCCGAAGCGATGGATAAGCTGGTGGGCGCCGTGCGCATGGGCTGCTCGGTTGAGCACGCACAACTGCTTGGCGGTGGCGGCGTCTCGAATTTTGACCCGGACGGCGTCATCACCGTCAAGCCGGCAATCCCCACCTGGCTTTGGCGCTTAGCCACAAGGCACTGCGGTTAGCGAGCCGTTAATCCTCTGCGAGAAACGTCGATGAGTACCTCAGCGACAAGAATAGTATTGCCCGCGGCGGTACCCGGATGGTTAAGTCCGCCCTCTTTGCCGATGGCGACTTTAGCCAGGTCGAGCAAATCACGCCAGGCAACAATATGGCCCCTAGCGATTCAGGTCAAAGCCAAAATAGCTGTGCGCATTGTTGTAAGAGATATCCTCCACCAACTTGCCCAGGCACTCCTCGTCATCCGGAACGCGACCCTGCTCCGCCCACTCGGCAAGCAGGCCACAGAGCACGCGACGAAAATACTCGTGTCGTGGATAGCTCAAAAAGCTACGCGAGTCAGTCAACATGCCAGTGAAATTGCCAAGCAGGCTCTCCTGCGCAAACACGCTCAGTTGCTTCCTGATGCCATCGAACGCATCGTGGAACCACCATGCGCACCCCAACTGCAGCTTTTGGCGACACCCTCCCTGGAAGGACTGCATCAGCGTCGCCAGGCCCATCCATTGGCTCTCGTCCAGCGAATAGAGAATGGTTTTTGGAAGTGCTCCTTCCCCATTAGCCGCATCGAGCAAGCTTGCAAGCTCGGAAACAAACCCCGCCTGATCACCGCATGAGTCAAATCCCGCATCCGCGCCTACGGACATATATCCGGCAGAGTTTGCGTTACGCAGGCAATTCATATGCAATTGGAGCGCCCATCCACGACGTTCATACTCCCCCATCAGATGAAGCGTCAACGCCGTCTGGTACGCATCAACGTCTTCATGCGACAACGTCTTTCCGCACAATGCGTTGTCAACAATTCTCTGGAGCCCGCTATCGTCCGCCCAAGCAAACCTAAAGGAGTTCATGCCGTGATCGGCCAGACGACAACCCTGGGCATGGAAGTATCCGACGCGCCCCGAAGCGGCCTCCTTGATCGCATCCCAAGTTGCAACCTCCAGTCCCGCGGCACTGGATAGTTGCTCAAGATACTCGGAAAACGTTGGCTTATCGATTCCCATCAGGCCGTCGGGCCTAAACGTCGGAAGCACCATAGCAGCACCTGCAGACTGGCGCATCTTCCGATGCCAGGAAAGGTCACTCACGGGATCATCCGTAGTGCAAACACAGTGCACGTCAAATAAGCGCATCAGGCCCCGAGCTGAAAAATCGGGTTCTGCGATTCTCGCGTTTGCGCGCTCCCAAATCTCGGCGGCATTCTTTCCGCAAATTGTGAGATCGATCCCAAATGCTCGTCTCAGTTCCAAATGGCTCCACTCGTAGAGTGGATTACCGTATGCGCGTTCCATAGTATGAACGTAGGCAAGAAACTTGTCATACGGCTCTCCATCCCCCGTGATCAGACGCTCCGGCACGCCATTTGCACGCATGAGACGCCACTTGTAGTGGTCACCCGCCCCCTCATCGCAAATCCAAAGCCGAGTGAGGTCATCGAAACGCTTGTCCTCGCAAATCTGCTGGGGATCCAAATGGCAATGGTAATCGATAATGGGCATGTGCTCGGCATGGTCGTGATAGAGCTTGCGGGCCAATGGCGTAGCGAGTAAAAAGTCATCATTTAAAAGCATGATCTATACCTTTTCAAAAACGGGTACAGAGCAAAGCTCCGTACCCACAAGCAATCAAATGCGGTGGACTATATCTGTCCTTTGTCGACAAAACCAGCCTTCTCAAGCGCTTCCCACATGCCGTTAATGTAGGCAATGCCTAAGGCGCGATCATAGAGACCGTAGCCTGGACGCCCGGTTTCGCCCCAGATCATGCGACCGTGGTCGGGGCGAACGTAGCCCTCAAAACCGTTGTCATGGAGAGCTTTCATCATGCGATACATGTCGAGCGAGCCGCATTCACTCGGGTGAGGCGCCTCGTAGAAATCCTTGTTAGCGGAGTTCTCGGGCGCGATGTACTTGATATTGCGCATATGCACAAAGTGAATACGCCCACGCTGCGTAAACTCGGAAAGAATGGAATAGACATCGTTTCCAGGCTCCTCGGCAATCGAACCGCAGCAGAGCGTGATGCCGTTATAGGGCGTATCGACAGTGCGACAAAGCCAGTCGAGGTCCTCGCGGTTCTTGATGATTCGCGGAAGGCCAAACATGGAGTAGGGCGGGTCATCAGGATGAATAGCCATCTTGACGTCGCATTCCTCGCAGGTGGGCATAATAGCCTCGAGGAAGTAGACGAGGTTCTCGCGTAGCTTATCCTCATCGATATCTCGATAGGCCTCAAACAAACCCTTTACCTGCGCCAAGCGCTCGGGCTCCCAGCCGGGCAGCGTAAAATCGCCGGAACCGTGAGCAACCGTGTCGATAATCTCCTGCGGGTCATCGGGGATATTCTTCTTGATAAAGGCCAGCGTTGACGACCCGTCGGGCAAGCGGTAGTCCAAGTCACTCTTGACCCAGTCAAACACCGGCATGAAGTTATAGCAGATGACCTTGACGCCCTCGGCAGCGAGGTTGCGAATCGTTTCCTTGTAGTTCTCGATGTATCGATCGCGCGTGGGCAAGCCGATCTTGATGTCGTCATGAATGTTGACGGATTCGATCACTTTAAGCGTCAGGCCGTTGTGTTCAATCATCTTGCGAAGCGCGTGAATGCGCCCACGAGGCCAAACCTCACCCGCGGGGATGTCGAACAGCGTACCGACGATGCCGCGCACACCCGGAATCTGGCGCACTTGCTCCAATGTGATTTTCTCTTCTTTGGGACCGTACCAGCGAAACGTGAGTTCCATAGTTCTGCCTCCTTACTTGCAATATATATCTATGGTTGCGGCAACAGCGCCCGGGCCAGCGAGCATCTCTGCCAAAAAATGCTCAACTTTGCGGCCCAAGCCCACCTCGTAAAGATCAAGCCCAAAAATCTCGGCGTTGGAAAGGATGGGCGATACGGCATCATGAATGGCCGACGCATCGCACACGCCCAGAGTGAGTGAGCTGACGCATTCGGTAAGCTCGGGCAGCAAAGGATCGGGGCTCAGCTCAAAATCGTTACCCGCATCGTCGACGCCCAGGAGATAGCGCAGCCATCCGGCGATTGCCAATGGAATATAGGTAAGGTTTGCGACATCGAAACCCCGGTCTCGATAGGAGCAGATGGTGTGTCCAAAGCGAATGCCGACCTTCTGGGATGTATCCGTTGCAATGCGCTGCGGCGCATCAGGAAGGCTGCGATTAGGAAGGCGTTGTCCCACGAGCTCATCGATAAAGGCACGTGGGTCAATCACGCCCGGATCGACCACTACGGGCAAGTCCTCGTCGTAGCCTAGATGTTTTACAAGCGCGACCAGACGCGAGTCCTCCATCTCCTTCCAGATGCGGTCATAGCCCATGAGGCATCCGAAGACCGCGAGGCATGTATGTAACGGGTTGAGACAGGCCGTAACCTTCATGGTATCGGCCCGCTCAGCTGTCTCGCGATCGCATATGATGACGCCCGCTGCCTCGAGTTCAGGGCGCCCGTTGGGGAAGGAGTCCTCGATAACCAGGTAGTGCGCCGCCTCGGTGTTGGCAAAGCCCGCAAACGCAGGACCGTCCGTGGGCATGAGCGACAAGTCCTCCCAACCCTGCTCGGCAAGCGCCGCAGCCGTCTCGGGTGATGGGTTGGGCGTAATGCGGTCGATCATGGACCAGGGAAAACTCACACGCGCCTCATCGTCGAGGTAATCGATAAAGCCTTGGTCGACATGGCCGCAATCGAACCAACCACGCGCAACCGTGAGCACTGCCTCCTTAAACCGCCGCCCGTTTTGCGAGAAATTGTCGGTCGAAACCATAGCGATCGGCGCTGCACCGGCGCGGTAGCGCGCCCAAAGCAGACGGCAGACAATACCCATCGTGCTCGCAGCGCCCTCCGGACCGGCCTCGAGCTCGGCGGCAACATAGGGCAACAATTCGCCGCGCGCATCGCGCAGCCCATAACCCTTCTCGGTGATGGTAAACGTTGCCATCTCAAGCTCGGGGCTCTCAAAGTAGCGCTCGGCGCGAGCCAAGTCCTCAGGACACTGAGGGTTTGCAAATACGCCGCCCGCATTGACAGCGATCACGCGCTCGTCAAGAGTCCCATCGGCATTCATGATTACCTGCAGGCCGTCATACCCGTAAGGCGCAAAGACTTCAACGAGCGTAGAGGGGCTAAAGGTCTCTGCCACCACGACGCCGCGGTCGAGCTTGCCTTGGTCGGCAAGCTCCTGGGCTATTGCGGCATGAAAAGCTCGGTAGAGGTTGCCGGCGCCAAAATGGATCCACCTGGGCTGCTCCCAACCCGTAGCCTTGATTGTGTCAGTATCGCATTGGGGTAGCTTCACGCCCATGCGCCGGAGCTCTTCTGTCTGGTTTTTCCAATCGGATAGCTTTGCCATGCTCTCTCCTATCGCATCGCGAGCGGATCAAAGCCGTCCACGTAATCTGCCTTGTTGCACCAACGCTCACGCAGTAAAAACGCCACGGCCTTGGGCTGACGGTCACGGGTGAACGCACCCTTTTTGTTGCCGTCGACACGCATCTTGCCCTCGACCGTCTGGAAGTCGCACAGATTCCAGGGTTGTTCGCCCACTACCCAGTCAAACATGTCAAAGATCTCGTGCTGCATCTTGAAATACTCGACTTGATACTCCTCGCTCCACATCACGCTCGGCAGCTTGTGAACGCCGGCCATGGTGTCGCATCCGTACTCGGTAAAGAAGAACGGCTTGTTGGGCTCAAGCTTCTCCCACTTATGCATCTCCTCGATCAGAATCTCGCGTGCATCCTCGATCTCGGGGCCGGGAGACACGTACCAGCCGTCATAACGGTTGAGCATCATAAAGTCGGCCAAATGCGTGCACTTGTCGATACCGGCACGACAACGCGTGACATTGGTGTAGGAACGAGGACGCTTCTGCGGGTCAAGCTTGCGAGCAAGGTCGAAAATCTCCGTCGCGTACGGAAGGCTCCCCTCGGTCGAGAAATCCGGCTCGTTGAAAAGACTCCAAGCGCAAACGCACGCATGGTTCTTATCGCGCTCGATAAGCTCGCGCACTGCCTGTTTATGGACCTCAAGCGTCTTCTCGATGCCGGGAAGATCAAAGAGCGTCTTAGAAACAGAAGTCTTGGTGGCATCGTCGAAATTCTGCGTCGAAACCAAAAAGCCTACGGCCGCGACCTCATCGATCACCAGGAAGCCCTCGCGATCTGCCTCTTGAAGCTCTTCCTCCGCATACGGGTAATGGCTCGTGCGGAAGGAATTGCAGCCCATCCACTTCATGAGCTCAAAGTCGCGGCGGGCAACCACGGGGTCAAACCCTCTGCCGTGAATCGGGCTATCCTCGTGGCGACCAAAGCCCTTGAGATAGACGGGATGTCCATTAAGCAGAAAATCGCGGCCATCGATCGAAACCGTACGCAAGCCAATCTGCTCATAGTATTCGTCGACAACTTTGTCGCCGTCCACAATTCGCACCGTAAAGGTGTAGAGGTAGGCAGCGCGCAGATTCCAAAGATGCGCGTCTTCAATCTCGATGCCGCCGGAAGTGCCGCGCTTTTGTGCGACCACGTTCCCGTCTTCATCGGCGACCGTCAGCTCAACCTCGTGCGACCCATTGGTAGCGACCTCGTAGTGCACGTATGCCGTACCATTGATAACCGACTCGGTCACCACGGTCATGTCCTCGATGCGCTCAGCCGGGGTGTAGACCATGCGCACGCTGCGCTGAAGACCGGAATAGTTGAAGAAATCAAAGTAAGGCTGGTTGATGCGCGTGCCGTCACGCAGCTCTTTGACGCGGCCGAGGGGCAGCGATTCATGACTCAACTCGTTGTTAACCTTGACAACGAGCAGGTTCCAGTCGTTCCAGTGCACGGCATCGTTGGCATGGGCGCAAAACGGCGTAAACCCGCCCTCGTGCTCCGCCAGCTCCGTGCCATTGAGGTAGACCGTCGCTCGATGCGTGGCGGCGTCAAAGCGTATATCGACATTGCCGTCGCGCCACTCGCCCGGAACAAAAATGCGACGTGCATACCACACGTCACCGCAGAACTCGCGGCTCTCCTTATCGGTGAAGATATCGGCAAAGCTCGCCGGAACCGGCATGTCGACAGCATCAACAAGGCCCTTAGCAGGCCAGTCCAGTTCCTCGCCCACCTTTTCGCGGTCAAAGGCAAAATCCCACGTACCGTCGAGTACCTGGATACGGCGGGTTACCGTGGTGCGCGGGTAGAGCGAATCGAATGGCATTGATCATCCTTTCGGTTGATTGGAAAACAGAAAGAGGCGACCGGCCGCGGCGCCCCTGCACCGCGGCCCGCGCCGCCTACCTACCGATCGTTTGGGGCGCGTCGGCTACGCCGCATCAAGTTCGGCCTGCTGGGCCTTCTTATCGGCTTCGGACAGCATCTTGTCGTTAAAGCCAAAGAAGTACGTGAGCGCAACGGAGAGGACAAAGCTCAACACGACGCAGACCGGGACACTCCAGCCGCCAGGGAACATAGCCAGGGCCGGGATGGTAAAGAGGTTGAGGCCAACCTGGGCCAGACGTTGGAATCCAGCGATGGAGATGATCACGCCGCCAACACCGGCAGAGAGGCAGGCGCACACAAACGGACGCTTGTACTTGAGAAGAACACCGTAGATGGCGGGCTCGGTAATGCCGGCAAAGACGGCAACGACGGCATTGGTGCCAGCGAGCTCCTTGAGGGGCTTGAATTTGGTCTTGAGCATGACGCCCAGGGTGGCGCCAGCAATAGCGTACGTGCAGCCAAAACCGAGCGGCATGAGCCAGTCATAGCCGAGCACGGCATAGTTGTTCATGGCGATGGGAACGAGCGCCCAGTGGGCACCAAAGATGATCAGACAGGGATACAGGCAGCCGTAGATAAAGGCAGCGACCTGCGGCGCCAGGTTGTAGACAACCATGAAGGCGTCGGCAAAGACGTTACCGATGACCATGGAGACCGGGCCGATCGCGATAAGCTCGACAGGGACCATGACGGCGACGCAGATGGTGGGCACAAGCATAAAACGCAGTGACTTAGGCATGAACTTACTCACCACATGCTCAAGCTTGGAGAGCACCCAGACGGTGAGGAGCGCCGGCAGCACGGACTGACCATAGTTCATAAGGTTGACCGGCAGACCGAAGAAGTCGAGCGCCGCGCCGTCCGAATAGGCCTTGGTAATCGCGGGATACAAGAGCGCACCGACTACGGCAAACGCCGTAAACTTATTGGTCTTGAAGCGATCGGCCGCCGTGATGGCAAGCGCGAGCGGCAGGAAATACATAAAGGCATCGGAAGCCGCGTACAGGATCTGATACGCACCGGAGTCCGCGCTCATGAGACCAGTGTTGGTAAAAACGACCAGCAGAGCGCGCAGCAGACCGACGCCCGCCATGCCGCCCAGACAAGGCATGAAGATACTCGAGACCAGGTCAGCAGCGCGTTCAACGATGCTGCCTTTTTTGCCCTCGTCCTCGGACTCGGCGGCAACTGCGCCGCCATCAAAGCCGGCGCCGAGCAGCTTGATGACCTCGTCAAAGGCATCCTCAACATCGGGGCCGATAACAACCTGATACTGACCGTTGCCGATAACAACGTCCACGACGCCCGAAACGGCCTTGATATCGTCAGTCTTGGCCTTGTCCTGGTCCTTAAGCACAAAGCGCAGGCGGGTAATGCAGTGCTTGACAGAAGAAATGTTGTCTTTGCCGCCTACAAGCTCGACAACTGACGACGCAATCGCCGGATAGTCTTTTTTAGCCATGAATGCTCCCTTCGGAATATCGCAGGTGGTTTGCACGGCGCCCTATGACCGGTCCGGGCGCAAGAACTCCACGCTGTTATGAGGCCTCATGTCCCCCTTGGACATTGGCTTAAAACTAACAGCTCAGAAACTGATGCAACATAACCAAAATATGTTGAAGATTGACCAAATCAGACTGTTAATAGTTTTCGCAGTTAATCCGCTATGTTTGATTTAAATGAACTTAGTAACCACCTTCAGTTTTGCCAGTTCATCGGCAAACGGTAGCTACATTCGGATAAACGGTATAACCACATCAACTGATTGATATATCCATTTCCGACACTATGATAAATATCATCGAGTGCCGTTTGGAGAAAGGTCGGCGATGACGCCCGAGCAGATGGATGCCCAGCTGAGGCAACTCAGCGCACACGAGGAGCTCTATAAGCGGGGCATAGACCCCAACCAGGTAACACCGTACCCATCGGTTGCGGAGGCCGATGGCATCCCCCGTTCCGCTGCAGTTGCGCCCCAGCAAGTAGTTGCAGGCTTCTACATCAAGCGTCACTCGCGTTTTAGGGAATATCCCCTGCATCGCCAAAATGAAATTGAACTTGCCTATATGTATGACGGCTCTGCGACCGAAATCGTTAACGGTTCAACTTTCAAACTCAAACGGGGGCAAATGCTCATTGTGGACTCGGACACCGTGCACACGACGCTTCCCTTGGGCGAAAACGACATCTTGATCGTTATCAAGCTCACTAAGGGCGGCATAACTCCGAGTTTCTTCTCTCAGCTCGAATGCGGAAGTATCGTGGGATCGTTTTTTGCCAATTCCATTTCAAAGGGCCGCGCACATGACGGCTACGTTCTATTCCATTCCGATCAAAGCCGGCGGCTATCGCTTTTTATGAAGGAATTTCTTTGTGAGTGGATGGAACCGAGCCGGTACAGCAAGAACATGATTCAAGCTCTTTTTGGAACCATCGTGGCCGAGCTTGCCAACGTCTACGAAAGCGACATCACCAACGCGTCACACGGGCAAAATCCCGCACTCGAAGTACTCACATATATAGAAAAAGAATATTCATGCTGCACCCTTAAAGGAGCCGCAGAACATTTTGGCATGGCGCCCGACAGCCTCTCACGCATGCTCAAGCGCGAAACGGGAGACAGCTTCAACAAGTTACTACAGAGGCAAAGAATCTCCATTGCCAAGGCTCTGCTCGCAAATACCGACCTTGCCGTGACGGCAATAGGAAAGCAGGTCGGATACGACAACATGTCATTCTTCTATCGCAAGTTCAAAGAAGACACGGGGCTGACGCCAGCTGACTATCGGACGGCTCTCGGCATATCCCGAGAGACAAATCTGACAAGACAGCTTGCAACATAGAGCAAATCGAGTCCCGAAGGTGAATTGCAATTTAACTAATTCCGCCATTGCTTAATCTCGATATACAATTGCAAAACTCTGTGTAGCCTTGGTTCGTAGAAAATGGCATCTTCAACCGTCCGATAGGGCAATTTGACGTTGGCAGCGTACGCAACTATCAGCCGGAAACCATTACGCACAAAAAGGCCGGGGGCGCGCCTCGCACCCCCCCGTTCTCACCGCAATAAAACCGAACCTCGAACCTGCCCCGGGAAAGAAAAAAACTCGCGAAACGAGCCCATCCCCATGGGAGGAAGTCAGAGGGTCCAGGTCGTGGCGCTACCCCAGCGCTCAACAAGGCGCTCCAGGCGCCATGCCGCGTTAGCGGGACTTGTTGACGGCAATACGACAGCGGGCAGGCCCGTCCGCTCCTGCAGATAGCGCTTGTAGAGGCGCCCCGCCGTACCACCGTTGCATATTACCTGCTCAATGGATGTATTGCTCGTGATAAGCTCAACGCGAGCCGGCACAACGTTTTTGATGCTGGCGTCACTCGAGCCCTTGATGTCACAGCTCTCGATCACGTCCCACAGGGCCACGCCGCCGTTTAGCAGCATAGCCCGCTTGGCGGCAATCGAGGCGTCGAGCGTCGCAGGCTCGCCACTCGCCAAAGCGTCGCCCTCGTTGGGCGGCACGGGCACACCAAGGCACGCGGCCATCACGCGCCAAAAGCGATTCTGCGGATTGCCATAGTAGAAGGCGTTGGCGCGCGAGAGCACCGAGGGAAACGACCCCAGCACCAAAACGCGAGAGTGCTGGTCGAACACGGGCTCAAACCCATGCTCAATATGTTGATAGCCCTCGTCGGACGCAGCCATGGCCTAGGCCCTCAACAGATAGCGCACCTCGTAGGGTGCAAGCTCAAGGGTACCCGTCAGCTCGACCGTGGGCGCATCGTCGACAAGCAGGTCGACGAAGGAGCCGTTGAGCTCGCCGGCTCCAAAGGTATAGGGCTCGTTCACGGCATTGACTGCCACGAGCACCGTCGCATCGTCGCAGGCGCGCTCGAACAGCAGCTGCTTGTTCTGGATCACCACGTTGCGATAGGCGCCGTAGTTGAGAGCACGGGCCGCCGCGTCGTCGGCCGAGCGCAGGTGCGCGAGCTGCTTGATGAAGGCCGTCAGCTCGTTGGGCGCAGGCTCATCGAGCGCAGGTCGCAGCGCCCAGTCACCATCGGGGCCGCCCTTTTCGCCAGGAATCCCCCACTCGCTGCCATAGTAGACGCACGGAATGCCCGGCATGCCAAAGAGCATGCCATAGGCGGGACGCAGGCACGACTTGTCGGTAAGGATGCTCGCCAGGCGCGGCACATCGTGGTTGTCGACAAACGACAACAGGTGCTTGCCGCGGTAGATGCACCACGGATCGCCGCCAAACTGGCGGTGCAGCGAGTGCGCGATCTCGAACATATTGACCGAGTTAAAGCTGGAGTACAGGCCCTTGTAGCACTCGTAGTTGGTGCAGGAGTCGAGCATCTCGTCGTTGACGATCTGGTTGTAGTCGCCGTGGAGCGTCTCGCCGATCAGCACGAAGTCGGGCTTGAGCTCACGGGCAAAGCTATGCAAACGACGCATGAAATCGCGGTCGAGCATATAGGCGACGTCCAAGCGCAGGCCGTCGATGCCAAAGACCTCGGCCCAGCGACGCACGGACTCAAGCAGGTAATCGACCACGGCGGGATTTTGCAGGTTAAGCTTCACAAGCTCAAAATGGCCCTCCCAGCCCTCGTACCAAAAGCCGTCGCCGTAGCACGAGTCACCGTCAAAGCTGATGTGGAACCAATCCTTGTAGGGCGAGTCCCACTTGCGCTCCTGAACATCGCGGAAGGCCCAAAAGCCGCGACCGACGTGGTTGAAGACGGCATCGAGCACCACGCGGATGCCATGGGCGTGCAGCGTCTCGCACACGGCGGCAAAATCGGCATCCCCACCCAAGCGACGGTCGATATGGCGCAGGCTGCGCGTGTCGTAGCCGTGGCTATCAGACTCGAGCGGCGGGTTGATCAACACAGCGCCAACGCCGAGTTCCTGCAGGTAGTCAGCCCATTGGGCGATCTTCATGATGGGCGCATCGGGGTTGGGCGCGGTGCCGGCAGCTTGGGCAAGCTCATCCTCGGCAACGGGTGCGGCGTTTTCGCGCGGAGCTCCGCAAAAGCCCAGCGGATAGATCTGGTAGAACGTCGTCTCGTATGCCCACATAGCAACCTCCCGGTAAGCTCAACACAACGACATCCATTGTATGCCCAGCTTGTATCCTCTCCCCCAAAATAAGTTGCGGTGGAATGGTTCCTGCTTGGGCCTTCAGAGGCCTTAAACAGGAACTATTCCACCGCAACTGATGAGGGAACGTGATTAGGCGACAGGCTTTGCGCGGCGTATGGTTGGGAATAGCACCGTGATGGCGAGGATGACGCCCACGACAGTGATCGTGCCGCCTGCGTAGCCGATCCAGGCGATGCCAGGGCCCGAAACCACGGCGCCGCCGATCGCGGTGCCCGTGCCGATACCCAGATTGAACAGGCCCGAGAAGATCGACATGGCGACGGCCGACGAATCCGCCGGCGTGTACTTGATGAGCTCGGCCTGAAATGCCACGTTAAAGGCCGTGGCGCAGCAGCCCCATAGTGCGCAGACGGCAAGCACTGCCACGAGCGACGATGCGACCGGACCCATGAGCAGCAGAGCCACCGGCACGCCGGAGAGCGTGATAGCCAAGAACGGGAACCGGTGCCCGTCGAACAGGCGGCCGAACAGCCAGCTTCCGAGCAGACCAGAGCAGCCGAACGCCGTCAGCGTCATGGTAATAGCGCTTGCGTCGACGTGCGCAACCTGTGCCAGGAACGGCTCGATATAGCTGTAACCCGCATAATAGCCGGTTGCCATGAACACCGTGACCGCATAAAGCGCGATGAGGAACGGGTTCTTGAGCAGCTCGGGCAGTTGCTTAAGCGTAAAGCGCTCGCCCGCCGGCATGGCCGGGAACACGGCGGCCTGGTACACCACCGCAGCGGCAGAAAGGGCCCCGACCACGGCAAACGTCATGCGCCAGCCCACGGCCAGGCCAATGGCGCGACCGAGGGGCAGGCCAAAGATCTGCGCGATGGACGAGCCCGTAGCGATCATGCTGATGGCGAGCGCGCCGTGACGAGTGTCGACCAGGCGCGAGGCCATAATCGAGGCGACCGACCAGAACACGGCATGTGCGCAAGCGACCACCAGGCGCGCGCAGACCAGGATGGGATATGTCGGTGCCACAGCGGACAGGAACTGGCCCAGCGAGAACACGGCAAGCACGCCCAACAGCATCCGCTTGAACTCAAAGCGCGATGCGAACACCATGAGCGGCAGCGACAGCAGCATGACGCCCCAGGCGTAGACCGAAATCATGATGCCTGCCTGGGCCTCGGTGAGCGAGAACGACGCGGCGATGTCGGTCAGCAGGCCGATGGGCATGAACTCCGACGTGTTGAACACGAACGCGCAGCAGGTGAGCCCGATGAGCGGGAGCCACTGCTTGAGTGAGATGCCATCTTGTCTTGCCTGACTCATATATAACGTCTCCAATCATTTTGAGCGGAGGCGATTATATAGCAACGGCCCCGCATCCGTCAGCAACAGATGCGGGGCCGCAATCAACTCGATATGCAGAGGTTACGCCGTCAATAATAGTTAAGCCAACCCCAGCAATATACCCGCCGAATGCACGACAAATGCCACGATCCAGGCGACCGTCACCTGAAACGCGAACACGGCAACGGCATAACGCGCGCCCAGCTCGCTCTTAACGGCGCCGATAGCCGCCACACAGGGCGGGTACAGCAGCGTAAAGACCAGGAACACGTAGGCGGTGAACGGCGAAAACATGGTTGACAGTGCCGCGGGCGAGGTTGCACCCAAAAGCACGGTGAGGGTCGAGATGACACTCTCCTTGGCAATAAGTCCGGTGACGAGCGCCGTGGATGCACGCCAGTCGCCAAAGCCGAGCGGCGCCAGCAGCGGAGCGATAATGCTGCCCAGACCTGCAAGCAGACTCTGCGACTGATCGGCGACCACATTAAAGCGGATGTCGAACGTCTGAAGGAACCAGATGACCACGGTAGCGGCAAAGATAATGGTAAAGGCCTTGGTAATAAAGTCCTTGGCCTTATCCCATGCCAGCATCACCGTCGTCTTGACACTCGGCAGGCGGTAATTGGGAAGCTCCATGATAAACGGCACCGGGTCGCCCTTAAATGCCGTGCGATTGAGCACCAAAGCCGCGATGCAACCGACCGCAATGCCAATCAGATAGAGCGAGACCATGGCGGGGACCGTCGCCTGCGGGAAAAACGCCCCGCACAGCAGACCGTAGACCGGCAACTTGGCCGAACAGCTCATGAACGGCGTGAGCATGACCGTCATCTTGCGGTCGTGCTCGGATGGGAGCGTACGGGTCGACATGATAGCCGGCACGGTGCAGCCAAAACCGACGAGCATGGGCACGAAGCTACGGCCCGACAGGCCAAAGCGACGCAGCACTTTATCCATGACAAAGGCCACGCGCGCCATGTATCCGGAGTCTTCCAGAATGGAGAGGAACAAAAAGAGCACGACGATAATCGGCAGGAAGGTCAGTACGCTGCCCACGCCCGTAAGCACGCCGTCGACAGCCAGTGAGCGCACCACGTCATTGGTGCCGAACGCCTTGAGGCCCGCATCGGCCGAGGCGATGATGGCAGCGATGCCGTCCTCCATGAGTCCCTGCAACGCCGCGCCGATCACGCCAAACGTCAGCCAAAAGACGAGGCCCATGATCACCAGAAACGCCGGAATGGCTGTGTAACGACCTGTCAGGATGCGGTCAATCTTGACGGAACGCACGTGCTCGCGGCTCTCGTGCGGCTTGACAACGCAGCGCCCACACACGTCGCCGATAAAACCGAAGCGCATGTCAGCCAGTGCAGACAGACGGTCGGTACCGGCCTCACCCTCCATCTGGGTAATGATGTGCTCGATGGCGTCAAGTTCGTTACGGTCCAGATGAAGCGCCTCGGTCACCAGCTCGTCGCCCTCAACCAGCTTGGTCGCCGCAAAACGCACCGGGATATGCGCTGTCGCGGCATGGTCCTCGATAAGGTTGGCGATGCCGTGAATGCAGCGATGCAGCGCGCCGCCGTCTGGACCATCGGGCGCGCAGAAGTCCAGGCGACCGGGGCGCTCGCGGAACCGCGCCACGTGCAAGGCATGATCCACCAACTCGCCAATACCCTCGTTGCGGGCAGCGCTAATGGGAACAACAGGCACGCCCAGCAGGCTCTCGAGCAGGTTGACGTCCACGGCGCCGCCGTTGGCCGTCACCTCGTCCATCATGTTGAGCGCGATGACCATGGGACGATCGAGCTCCATGAGCTGCAGCGTCAGGTACAGGTTACGCTCGATGTTGGTGGCGTCGATGATGTCGATGATGGCGTCCGGGCGCTCGTCGAGGATGAACTGACGGCTCACGACCTCTTCGCCCGTGTACGGCGACAACGAGTAAATACCGGGCAAGTCGGTAACGCTCGCCTCGGGGTGGTTACGGATAGTGCCGTCCTTGCGGTCGACCGTCACGCCGGGAAAGTTACCGACATGCTGGTTGGAGCCCGTCAGCTGGTTGAATAACGTGGTCTTGCCGCAGTTTTGGTTGCCGGCGAGGGCAAAGTGCAGCGGCGCGCCCTCGGGCACGGCCGTCTTTGCCGCACGGGGCGAATACGTCCCCTCGCCCAGGGCCGGATGCTCCGTCGTGCCGATTGCAGCGTTAGCGCGCGGACCCATATCGGTATCGTGAATGCCCACGAGCTCAATGCGGGCGGCATCGTCCTTGCGCAGCGTCAGCTCGTAGCCGCGCAGGCGAATCTCGAGCGGGTCGCCCATGGGGGCGTACTTCATCATGGTGACTTCGGTGCCCGGCGTTAGGCCCATGTCCAAAATATGCTGTCGGAGCGCCTGATCGTCCGATGTTACCGATGCGACAACGGCGTCCTTTCCAATCTCGAGCGTATCGAGCTTCACGTCCGTGTTCCTCCCCCGGCGCCCACAGGGCGTTGTATTTATGTTCACCATGGCTAACCGTTTGCCATGGCTAACCAATTGTAACCATGCATGATAGCGCGAACACACAGCGACGTTCAATCAACAGATTGGTGCAAGGGCCGTCCCCAAGTACCGGCACAAAAGGAGCGTCCCCGAGCGCCGCATCTGGGCCATGGCAACGCCGATGTTTTGGCGCGGACAGCGAAAGCCCGCCAGAGCGAGCAAGGTGACGCGAAGCGAGGCGGCATTGACCTTCTGGTCATGCCGCCGAAGCTGAACGTCAGATTGCCGCTCTGGCGGGCTTGCAGCGTCGACCGGTCCGCCGTTCGTTAGAACGGCGGAACCAAAGGCGCAGCGGCAAGTGGTTACGGCGTTTGGTAAAACGCCGTAACTAAAACCCGTGGCGCTCCAGGAAGCGGAAAGCCAGGCGGATCCAGGGACGGACTGCCACCTGTTTGTCCTCGTTATCGACCGCGGTGTTGGCGTTGCCGAGCGAAAGTCCGTGGCCACCTTGGTCAAAGACGTGCATCTCGCAAGCGACGCCCTCCTCGGCCATGCGCTGCGCAAACGGATAGACCTGCGCGATCGGCGCCGTCTTGTCGTCGGACACGCCCCACACAAAGGTCGGCGGCATCTGACGCGAAACATGCGTGGTGGGGCAGATATCGGCCAAATGCTCGTCAGTTGCCTCGCCACCCGTCACCATCGACAGATAGTCGTTGAGAAGATCGCGCCCCGTCTTACCGCCCGTCTTGGGCACACGCAAGTCAATGCGCGGATCGCGCGTCTGCATGTCGCGCACATAGGCAAAGTCGAGCAATGGATAGCCCAGCACCACGGCATCGGGACGAATGTCGTCCGGACGCGCCCCGGCAAGTGCCGCGAAGGGGCCGGTCTTCCACTGTGTTGCCAGCGAGGCGCAAATCATGCCGCCAGCAGAAAAGCCCACGACGCACACGCGCTTGGGATCGACATGCCACTCGTCGGCATTCGCACGCACCGTGGCGACCATCTTGGCAAGATCTGCCTGGGGGTGCGGAAAGCTCACGTCACCCGTAGAACTTGTGACATAGTTGAGCACAAAGGCCTGGTAACCGTGATCCAAAAACGCAAACGCCACGGGATCCTGCTCATGCGGAGCGATATGCGTAAACGCACCTCCGCCGCAGATAATCACGGCAGGGCGGCGGCCATTCGGTTTATCGGGCAGCGGCTCGGCACCCAAATACGTAAACGTCGCCGGATATTCCTCGGTCGGCTCCTCGCCCCACAGTGCATGGTTCTCGACAATCATATGTGCTCCCTTCGCGCAAATTAAGCGCCCTTGTTTTTCGCCTTCAAGCGTACCCCACTTGAACCCGTGACGCAGAAACACGCCAGCAATAAGTTTCCCTTCAACTGATATATCACATAATCCCAGCTCAGAGGTATCGCTGAGCAGCGTAGAATAGGGGGTGTTGACCAAGCCGCGAAACAGATATGAAACGTTTCCGGCAAACCAAACGCGCGATATGCGCCTATTTAAGTTGGAGGCAACTATGGGTCTGCTCGATTCGCTTAAGTCCACCTTCACCTCGACCGGCGAGGCGTCCGTTCCGCCCGCAGCAAGCTTCGCCACCCGCGAAGGCGTCATCTACGCTCCCGTCAACGGCGTGCTCGTCAATCTGAGTGAGGTTCCCGACGAGACCATCGCCTCGGGCATGCTCGGCCAGGGTTACGGCATCGAGCCCATTACCGGCACCATTTACGCCCCCGCCAACGGCCGTATCGGCGCCACCACCGTCACCAACCACTCCATCGGCATGATTACCGAGGACGGCCTGCGCGTGTTCATCCATGTCGGCCTGGGCACCGTGGAAATGAACGGCAAGGGTTTTGCCCGCTTTGTCGAGATGGGTGACACGGTCAAGGCAGGCCAGCCGCTCATCAGCTTCGATCGCGAGGCCATCAAGGCCGCCGGCCACGAGGACATCGTGACCGTCATCGTCTCCGAGCTCGATCGTCTTAAGAGCATCGACCATGTCGGCGAGTCCGGAACGCTTATCGGCGGCAACCCGCTCGTCAAGCTTGGCGACCCGCTGCTGGTTGCCAAGACCAAGTAGCCAGGCCCCGCGCCACACAGCCAAAAGGCACCTCGTCAAGCGCCCGCGACCATTTGGCCGCGGGCGCTTTTCGTTTGAAAAACCATCCCACCAATGCCTTATCTGTATAGCCCAAATGAGCCGAGCTGCTAGAATATCGAACTGTATGGATAACTATCATTCAACCGTTATGGGAGGATACGTGAACCGCACCAAAATCGCGCAGCTCTATGCCGATGCCGAGTCGCTCGGCGGCCAGACCGTCACCGTCGCCGGCTGGGTCAAGTCCGTCCGCGACATGAAGAACTTTGGCTTTGTCACGCTCAACGACGGCAGCTGCTTCCGAGACTTGCAGGTCGTCATGAACCGCGAGGCACTCGACAACTACGACGAGATCGCCCATCAAAACGTCTCGGCCGCACTCATTTGCACCGGCACCGTCAAGCTGACCCCCGATGCTCCCCAGCCCTTCGAACTCACCGCGACCGAAATCGTGGTCGAGGGCGTCAGCGCCCCAGACTACCCGCTGCAGAAGAAGCGCGCCACCGTCGAGTTCCTGCGCACCCAGCAGCACCTGCGCCCGCGCACCAATCTGTTCCGCGCTGTATTCCGCATCCGCTCCGTCGCGGCTGCCGCCATCCACCGCTTCTTCCAGGAGCAGGGCTTTGTCTACGTCAACACCCCCATCATCACCACGAGTGACTGCGAGGGCGCCGGCGAGATGTTCCGCGTAACCACGCTCGACCCCAAAAACCCGCCCCTCACCGAGTCCGGCGAGGTCGACTGGAGCCAGGACTTCTTTGGCAAGCACGCAAGCCTTACCGTATCCGGCCAGCTCAACGCCGAGAACTTCGCCATGGCCTTTGGCGATGTGTACACCTTTGGCCCCACCTTCCGCGCCGAGAACTCCAACACCACGCGCCACGCCGCCGAGTTTTGGATGATCGAGCCCGAGATGGCCTTTGCCGACCTCAACGACTACATGGATAACGCCGAGGCCATGCTCAAGTACGTCCTCAAGGACGTCATGGCAACCTGCCCCGACGAGCTCAACATGCTCAACAAGTTTGTGGACAAGGGTCTCATCGAGCGCCTGAACCACGTGGCGAACTCCGACTTTGCCCGCATCACCTACACCGAGGCCGTCGAGATCTTGGAACAAGCTGTCGCCGCCGGCCACAAGTTTGACTATCCCGTCAGCTGGGGTATCGACCTGCAGACCGAGCACGAGCGCTTCCTGACCGAGGAGCACTTTAAGCGCCCGACCTTCGTGACCGACTACCCGGCCGAGATCAAAGCCTTCTACATGCGCATGAACGACGATGGCAAGACCGTCGCCGCCGCTGACTGCCTGGTGCCGGGCATTGGCGAGATCATCGGTGGCTCCCAGCGCGAGGAGCGCCTGGACCTGCTCGAGGGTCGTATTAAGGACCTGGGCATGGCCCCCGAGCAGTACAAGTACTATCTGGACCTGCGCCGCTATGGCTCCTGCAAGCATGCTGGCTACGGCCTGGGCTTCGAGCGCCTGGTCATGTACCTGACGGGCGTGGGCAACATCCGCGACGTCGTGCCGCACCCCCGTACCGTGGGCAACGCCGACTTCTAATCGCCACAGCGCCACGAAACGCGCTGCAGCACATCACGCCAGCGCCTCTCGGCCCAGCCGAGGGGCGCTTTTTCAACAGTATCCGTCAAGCTTTTGGCAAGCTTTTGGTCAGTTGGGCAGGGCTGTTGAAAACTCGACCTGCCGCTTGCCGGCAACCATCGACCGCCCAAGGTGTCGCACGTCCTTAGCCAGCCCCCACGCCCTAGGCTCTGAGCCGGCATCACCTAAAACGGAAAGGACGTGGGCACTATGATCGAAGCCGTTGTTGAAAACTACGAGACCACGACTAGGGGCGCCGCCTCGATGTCGGCCTATCGCGCCGTGCGTATCCTGCAACTTTTAAGCGAGAACACCGGTGAGGACAAGGCCATGCTTTCCGATGAGCTGGTCCGCCGTCTCGCCCATCCCGACGACCCCGCGCGCATGCCTATCTCGGCAGCTCGGCGCAGCATCTACACCTCGATATCCGCGCTTCGTCACGCCGGATACGAAATTGACTACAAACGTGGCGTGGGCTATCGACTCCTGACCCGCCCGCTCACCGACGAGGAGGTTATACGGCTCCATGGCATGGTCATGCGTAACCGCTCCACGCCCATAGCGATTCGAAAGAGCATGGCGCAGCACCTGGTCGCCATGGCAAGCGCCGACGTTCGCGGCTACCTCGATATGCCCGAACCGGCACCAAGCGCAGACAGTAAATCTCCCAAGGCCAAACACACGCCCGTCAAGCGCATCGACACGTGCGAGCTCGTCGAGCAGGCCATCGATCACGGAACCACCGTCAGCTTTGACATCTCAAACATCGCGACTCGCGGCGAAACCGAAGCGGTGCGGATGACGCTCCGACCCTTTGCTATCAGACAGCGCGATGGCATCTCGTATCTGCTGGGAACGGTCTACGACGCCCGAGGCACCGACGATACCCTGCGCACCGTCGAGATAGCCCGCATGAGAAACGTCAGCACACGCCTGCTCGACGGCAAGAAACTCTTTGCCGCCCTGGACGAGGACGAACGTCCCGCGCCGGCCGCGTAAGCCCGACTACCGCCCATCGTCCCTCAGCGCCGCCCATCCGATTCAGAATTAAATTACCCGCCCAGATGTTGTAAAAATGGACATCCGCGCTACTATAGACCCACTTGCACTTTTTCCTAGTGCAGTGTTTCCAGCCATTTTTATACTGGGGGTAATGATATGAAGGACATCACCATCAGCCGCAGGAGTCTTCTGGTCTCCGCTGGCCTGCTCGCGCTCGCTCCGCTCGCCGGATGCGGCGGCAACTCTGGTTCCGGCTCCGCTGCCGCCGGTTCCGACTACACCATCGGCGTTTTGCAGCTCACCGAGCACTCCGCACTCGATGCCGCCAACGACGGCTTTGTCAAGGCCATCAAGAAGAGCGGCCTCAAGGTCAAGATCGACCAGAAAAACGCCCAGAACGACCAGTCCACGTGTAAGTCCATTGCCGACAAGTTCGTGGGCGACGGCGTCGACCTGATCTATGCCATCGCCACGCCCGCCGCGCAGGCTGCCGCCGGCGCCACCGCCGATATCCCCATCGTTGGCTGCGCCATCACCGACTACGCTGCCTCCGGCCTGGTCCAGGACAACGACAAGCCCGGCACCAACGTCACCGGCGCCTCCGACCTCACCCCGGTCGCCGAGCAGCTCGAGATGATGCAGAAGGTCCTGCCCGACGTAAAGAAGGTCGGCCTGCTCTACTGCACCGCCGAGTCCAACTCCGACGTCCAGATCAAGGCCGCCAAGAAGGAGCTCGACAAGCTGGGCCTCGAGTACACTGACTTCACCGTCTCGAGCTCCAACGAGATCCAGTCCGTTGTCGAGTCTGCCGTGGGCAAGGTCGACGCGCTCTACTCCCCCACCGACAACACCATCGCCGCAGGTGCCTCGCAGGTCGGTCAGATCTGCAAGGAGAACAAGCTTCCTTTCGTGACCGGCGAGGAGGGCATGTGCATGGCCGGCGGCCTGTTCACCCTCTCCATCAACTACGAGGACCTGGGCTATGCCGCAGGCGAGATGGCCGTCAAGATTCTGAAGGGCGAGGCCAAGCCCGAGGACATGGCTATTAAGCACCTCTCGAGCAAGGACCTGGTCGTCGTCAAGAACGACGAGATGGCCGAGGCTCTGGGTATCGACCTTTCCGCTCTGGACGAGTAGCGCCATGCACGGCGATGCGTCTGGGGCCCATGCTCGCGCCATAGCCGCGTTATTCAATATCTGAGCCACAGGGGCGGACGTCGTAGACCGGCGTCCGCCCTGCTTGTTTCAGGTAAAACAAAACGTCTGTCCGCAACTCTTTTATGCATTGTTACCGCTATTATGGTGACTCACGTGTCCACCCCATCCTAGGAGGTATGAAGCATGCTCATTGCATTGCAGGGCGCCGTTTCGCAGGGCGTCCTATGGGGCATTATGGTGCTTGGCGTGTTTATCACGTTCCGCCTGCTCGACATCCCCGATATGACCTGCGACGGCAGCTTTGCCCTCGGCGGCTGCGTCTGCGCCGTGCTCATCGTCAATAACAACGTCGATCCGCTGCTCGCCGTTTTGGCCGGCATGTGCGCCGGCGCCATCGCGGGCGCGGTGACGGGTATTCTGACCACCGTTTTTGAGATCCCCGCGATCCTCGCCGGAATTCTTACGCAGATCAGTCTGTGGTCCATCAACCTGCGCATCATGGGCAAGTCCAACACGCCCATCCTGGCCAAGGGCACCATTTTCTCGTCCGTCAGCAACATGACGGGCCTGCCGCAGTCCACGGTGGCCATTATCCTGGGCATCATTTTGGCCGTGGCTATCGTTGCCATCCTGTACTGGTTCTTTGGTACCGAGATTGGCTCGGCGCTGCGTGCCACCGGCAACAACGAGTACATGATCCGCGCCCTGGGCGTTAACACCAACACCACCAAGATGATCGCCCTCGTGCTCTCCAACGCCCTCATCGGCCTTGCCGGCGCGCTCATCTGCCAGAGCCAAAAGTATGCCGACATTGGCATGGGCACCGGCGCCATCGTCATCGGCCTTGCCGCTATCGTCATCGGCGAGGTGCTCGGCCGCCTGTTGCCCGGCGGTCTGACGCAGTTTGGTGTCCGTTTGGCCTCTGCCGTCTTTGGCTCCGTGGTCTACTTCCTCATCCGCGCCATCGTGCTGCAGCTGGGCATGGACGCCAACGACATGAAGCTGCTCTCCGCCGTGATCGTCGCCGTGGCCCTGTGCGTGCCCGTGGTTTGGGAGCGCTACAAGCTCCGCAGCTCCTATACGAAGGGAGATGAGGCAGATGCTTAAGCTCTCGCACGTCAAAAAGACCTTTAACAAGGGCACCGTTACCGAGAAGCGCGCCCTCACCGGCGTCGACCTCACCCTTAACGACGGCGACTTTGTAACCGTGATCGGCGGCAACGGCGCCGGCAAGTCCACGCTGCTCAACATGATCGCCGGCGTGTACCCGCTCGATTCGGGCGTTATTGAGCTCGATGGCAACGACATCTCGCGTCTGAGCGAGTCGCAGCGCGCCAAGTACCTGGGTCGTGTGTTCCAGGACCCCATGCGCGGCACCGCCGCCGACATGCAGATTGCCGAGAACCTGGCCCTCGCCAAGCGTCGCGGCCAGCGTCGCGGTCTTTCGTGGGGCGTCACCAAGGCCGAGAAGGACGAGTACGTTGAGCTGCTCAAGCGCCTGGACCTTGGTCTGGACACGCGCCTCAACGCCAAGGTCGGCCTGCTCTCGGGCGGCCAGCGCCAGGCACTCACCCTGCTGATGGCCACGCTCACCAAGCCGCGCCTGCTGCTGCTCGACGAGCACACCGCCGCACTCGACCCCAAGACGGCCTCCAAGGTGCTCAACCTGACCGAGGAGATCGTCGACGAGAACCACCTGACCACGCTTATGGTCACGCATAACATGAACGACGCTATCCGTCTGGGCAACCGCCTGATCATGATGCACGAGGGCCACGTGATCTACGACGTGTCCGGCGACGAGAAGAAGTCGCTCACCGTCGCCGACCTGCTCCAGAAATTCGAGGAGGTCTCGGGCGGCGAACTCGCCAACGACCGCATGCTGCTGAGCTAACACCTTGGAAAACCACCACAAAGGGGACAGGCACCTTTGCGGTGGTTTTTTGTTACGAACTAAGGAGAGTGACATGAAAAGACTCCTCCCCCGCCTTGCACTGACCACCGCGCTGCTTGCCGGCGCGCTCGCCGGTGCTCCCAGCTTCGCTTTCGCGGGCAGTCTGCCCGGGGTCATCAACGGCGACGTAACCGTCATGCACACCAACGACATCCACGGCAGTTACAAGTACAGCTACAACGCGAGCAAGGGCACCGGCACCGTTGGCTTTGACGGATTGGCGGTTCTCTATAGCGCCCAAGACGCTACCCCCGATCTGCTACTCGATGCGGGCGACACCTTCCACGGGCAGTCCTTCGCCACCATGAGCGAGGGCAAGAGCATCGCCGAGCTCATGGACACCTTCTATGCAGACGGTTATGACGCGACCACGCCGGGCAACCACGACTGGAGCTATGGTGCGGATACGCTTCGCGCCATGACCGGCTACACCACCACGAGCACGCCCTTCGCCATGCTCTGCGCAAACGCAACGTCCGCAAACGGCGTGTGGAGCTCAAGCTTCACCAAGACGCTCAACCGCACCTGGGAAGACGGCGAGAGCACCTCCACGTTTGACTATCAGATTAAAGTCGGCGTTGTGGGTGCCATGGATGAATCGCTGGGCTCCTCACTGCGCGCAGACTTGGTCGCGGGTACCAGCTTCTCAAGCGCAGCGAACGCTATCAATGCCGAGGCAAAGCGACTGCGCGAGGTTGAGGGCTGCAACGTCGTTGTCTGCATCGCGCACACGCTCAACGCCAAGACCTTTGCCGCGCAGATCGACGGCGTCGATGCCCTTATCGCAGGCCATGAGCACATCAACCTAAACGAGAACGTGACGGGTGCCGACGGCAAGTCGGTCCGCGTCGTCGAGGCCGGCAGTGCCTTTGCCGAGGTGGGACTGCTTTCCATCCCCTATGAGTACGACACCAAGGGCACCGAGGCAACCGATGACGACACGGTGGCGGTATACGCAGGCGAAAGCGACGAGAAACTCTATACCGCCAAGGACGTGAATGATCTTTTGGCAGACCCCAACAACCAGAGCATCCTTAACGATGTCCACAGCACCAAAATCAAGCCGCTCGACGACGTCTTTGAAGCCGAATCGAACAAGGTGCTCGGCACATCCACCGCTAACTATTTCTACGGCGAGGACGCGTCTGGCACGCACGGCTGGGAGATGGTACGCACCACCGATTTCCGCCCCAGCAAGACAGGCGACACCACCAAGGCACAGACCATTGGCCACGTAATCTGCGGCTCCTATCTTGACCTGACGGGTGCGGACCTTGCCATCGAAAACGCGGGCGGCATCCGCGGCGGCATTGCGGCGGGAAACGTGACCGCCGGCAACGCCATCGCCATCTCGCCCTACGGCAACACCGTGGAGACCTGGACCATGACCGGTGCGGACTTCCTCGCCGCGCTTGAGCACTCGCTGCAGATCAGCGACAAATGCAACGCCATCTACGAACTGCAGCAAGCCTACGTAGCGGCGGGCCACACCGAGCAGGAGGCGCAAGACATGTACAAGTGGCGCGACGACTCCGGCAGCGTCCTTTCCTTTGGCGGCATCAACGTGACCATCGACTGGACACAGACCGAGGGCAAGCGCATCGTGAGCGCCACGCTCACCAAGGATGGCAGCACGCTCGACCCCGCCAAGACCTACACCGTCGCCACCAACAACTACATCATCACCAACACGACCGACTTCCCCACCTTCGCAAACGCCGCCAAGCACACCGAGTGGGGCACCTGCGAGTCAGCGCTAAGGGCGCTAATTGGGCAGAACGGCTGGGAGAGCAAGATGGCCTCGCTCGCGGGCACCATCAGCTTTGGCTCCGCTGCCGTGGACCCCACGCCCACACCGGCCCCGACGCCTGAACCCTCGCCTAAGACGGACGCGACGACCACGAAGGTCATCACCAAGAAGACGACCGGCAAGCTCGCCGCAACGGGAGACCGCACGCTAGCCGTGATCGGCGCATGCCTCATCGGCGGCATCGTCATCATCATTCTCGGCATTATCTGGAAGCGTCGACGCTAAGCTACACCGCCGGGCCTTGCAGCCCCGCCGCGTAAACCTTATATCGAGCACAGAAGCCCGTCCGAATTTGATCGGACGGGCTTCTTGGTGGGTATCATGGTTGGATGATCATGAGGAGGTTTCCCTACATGGAATTGTTTGAGCCAATTCTTCATTTCTTTGCACAACGATGGGTCCACAACATCATCTGGGCCGGTATCTTGGCCATCGGCACCGCCGTTGCCGCTAAAATCGCGTCCAAGACCCTGCACCACCTGCTTAACCGCGATGATAACCCGCTCCCAGCATCGAGCATCTTCATCAACATCGCGCGCGCCGTCATCTGGATGATCGGCGGCAGCTTTATCCTCGACAACTGTTTTGGCATTAATGCAAACGCCCTCGTCGCCGCTCTTGGCGTCGGCGGCATCGCCATCTCGCTCGGCTTTCAGGACACGCTGTCGAACCTTATCGGCGGTATGCAGGTGACCTTTATGGGCATTATCAAACCCGGCGACAATATCGAGGTCGGCGGCGTGTCGGGCGTGGTCCAAGATATCACCTGGCGTCACACGACCATCGAGGACGCCTGCGGGCAGACCATCATTGTGCCCAACTCCAACATCTCCAAGAACACGCTCGTGCATCTGATGCCCTTTGGGCGCGTGGCCGTGCCCGTTGCCGTAAAGGACACGTCTAAGTGGGCTTCCCTTGACGCGCTGGCAGACGAGCTCACGAGCGCAACCAAAACGGCCGTCTCGCCCATCTCTGGCTTTGACAAGGAGCCGTACGTGCTCTTTAGCGAGATCGGCGACTTTGGCATTAAGGGCAAAATCATCTTTATCGTCAGCGACGATAGCACCACTTTTACGGCAGCCGACGCCTGCATTCGTGCCATCGCCCCCATCATCGCCTAAACCGCCACAAAGGGGACAGGCACCTTTGTGGCGGTTTCGCATCGTGGTACCATGGTTCATATCGTTGTTTAAACGACTAAGGGAGTAGACACCATGGAAGAGGCCTATCGTCAAGCACGCAAGCGCGGCGAGCAAGGACGTCGACGCGCCATCAGCCAAAGCGAGCATCCATACCTTACGGACCTCGACAGTTTGGTTGCTCAGCTCCCCTTAGGTCAGCGAGAGAATGTCGGCCTGCGGGATATTCCGCTCGAAATGGTCGTCGGCACGGTCACCAAGGGCCGTCAGTCCGCTTTTTCATGCAACTTTATGCCCTTGTTGCCGTTTAACACCGAGTTCGCCCGCAAGTGGTCCAACCTCTACGACATCCAGGTAACCGAGGGCTATCGCGACCCCATCATCGTCACCGAGTTTATGCATCGGTTTTACGTCCAAGAGGGCAACAAGCGCGTCAGTGTCCTCAAATTCTTGGACGCCCCGACGGTTTCGGCCAAGATCACCCGCCTCTATCCCGGAAAATGGGATTCCGTCGAAAGCCGCCTCTATGGCGAGTTCTGCGCATTTTGGCGCGTCTGCCCCCTATACGAGATCGAGTTCTCGCGTGAGGGAAGCTACGAGACGCTCGCCAAGATGCTCGGCCAGGACCTTGTCGAAAAGTGGCCACAGAAAAAGGTCGACTACCTGCGCCACACCTTCCTACTCTTTAAACGCGCCTACCTGCGCGCCGGCGGCGACCATCTGGACATTACGCCCGCCGACGCCATGCTCGTCTACCTCAATGTGTACAACCAGGACCGCCTGCTAGATACGCCGACGGATATCGTCGTAAACCGCCTGTGCAAGATTTGGCGCGAGCTGGTCATTGCCGGCAAAAATGACGAGGACAAGGTCGATCTTGTCGAGGCACCGAGCGTCGATGAGGAAGAGGCGCCCGCCAAGTCCACCTCCGGCGTGCTCAACTTCTTTATGGGCAAGACCGTCTACTCGGCTGCCAACCCCCTGCGCATCGCCTTTATCCATGAGTTCCCCTGTGCGACATCGAGCTGGGACAGCCTGCACGACCAAGGGCGTCAGTATCTCGATGAGCACTTTGGCGGTATCGTGCGCACCGAGGCGTTCGAGGACTGTCACAATCCGGACGTGTTCTACGCCGCCGTGGAAACGGCTGTCAAACATGGAGCTAACGTCATCTTCTCGACCTCGCACCGCCTGATGGAATACACGCTCAGAGCTGCCGTTGAGTATCCCCAGGTACGGTTCCTTAACTGCTCTATCGGCCTTCCCCACCAAAGCGTCCGTTCGTACTTTGGCAAGATGTACGAGGCCAAATTTCTCTTGGGCGCCCTTGCCGCCAGCATGGCAGATAACCACCGCATCGGTTACCACGCGTCGGTCTTCGCCTCGGGCGCACTCAGCGAGATCAACGCCTTTGCGATTGGCGCCTCGCTGCTCGACCCCCGTGCGCAAATTATCCTGACCTGGGGCGATGTGCCCGCCGGAGGCCTTGCCGAGGCCATGTGCCGCGAAGGCGTGAGCGTCATGACCGGCGCTGACATGTCAAAGTCGCTCGTAGACCCTACGGCCTACGGACTCCACCGCCTGGTCGATGGCAAGGTCGTCGGCATCGCCATGCCGGTCTGGAACTGGGGCCGATACTACGAGCTTATCGTGCGAAGCCTGCTGCATGGCACCTGGGATGAGACCAGTGACGACAGCCAGGTTCGCGCCGTCAACTACTGGTATGGCATGAGCTCGGGCGTCATCGACATTCGCTACGCTCCGGGCCTGCCCTATCAGACGCGCAAACTGGTGCAGCTGCTCCGCAATGGCATCGTCGAGGGCTCCATCAATCCATTTGGCGGCGAGCTTCATAGCCAAGACGGCGTGGTGCAGATCGAGGGCTTTCCCCCACTGCCGAGCGCGCAGATTGTCGAGATGAATTGGCTGGCGGACAACGTGGTAGGCACCATTCCGCAGCTCGACGATGAGCCGGGAGTTACCGCCCTATGAAGATCCTTGCCATAGCAGATACCGAAGAACGATGCCTTTGGGAGTGCTTTCGCAAGGAGCGCTTTGAGGGTATCGACCTGATTCTGTCTGCCGGCGATCTGGACCCGGACTATCTTGAGTTTTTGGTCACCGTCATCAACAAACCGCTCATCTACGTTCGCGGCAACCACGACGACCGCTACACACGTCATGCACCGGGCGGATGTATCTGCGTGGAAGACAGCGTGTACACGTACCGAGGGATTCGCATTGCGGGCCTTGGCGGGTCCATGCGTTATCGCGACGGCGCCAACATGTACACCGAACGCGAGATGTCCAAGCGCATGCGTAAGCTGTCGCGTAAGGTTAGGATGGTCGGCGGGTGCGACATTCTGCTTACCCATGCACCCGCCGCCGGTATGGGTGATCTGGATGATCTGCCGCATCGAGGGTTTGAGTGCTTTAACACAGCGCTTGAGTCCTGGGGGGCCGACTACATGGTGCATGGGCATGTACACCAAAGCTACGGTTACGATTTTCAGCGCGAGCGGCAGCATGTGTGTGGAACGACGATCATCAACGCCTGCGGCTATACGCAGTTTGAGCTCGACCAGACGCGCTACCCCATCCGCGGATGGCAGGCAGCCTGGCTCAACTCGCAAACCATGCGCCGCGAGCTCAAGCGCCACGAGGCCATCGAGTCCTCTACCGCCAGAACACCCTGGTAACCATCTCAAAGGGGACACTGTCCCCTTTGAGATGGTTTTACCCCGAGATAGCAAGAAACCCGGTCCTGCACGAGGCAGAACCGGGTTTCTTTAGCAATGCTTGCTTTGCTCAGGCAGTAACTAAAAGTTACTCAGCCAGGAAGTCGCGCTGGACAGCGGGATCGACCTTGACGCCAGGGCCCATGGTGGAAGACACGGAGATGGACTTGACGTACTTGCCCTTAGCAGAAGAGGGCTTGACGCGCAGGATCTCGGTGTACAGGGCAGCGTAGTTCTCGACGAGCTGCTGCTCAGAGAAGGACTTCTTGCCCAGGGGCACGTGGCAGATGCCGTAACGGTCGGCGCGATACTCAACGCGGCCGGCCTTGAGCTCGGAGACCATCTTGGCGACGTCCATGGTCACGGTGCCGAGCTTGGGGTTCGGCATGAGGCCACGGGGACCAAGGATCTTACCGATGCGGCCAACCTTGGCCATCATGTTCGGCGTAGCGATAGCGGCGTCGAAGTTGATCTCGCCCTTCTGGATCTGGGCGACGAGCTCGTCGGAACCGATGATGTCGGCGCCGGCAGCCTCGGCCTCGCGGGCCTTCTCGCCCTCGGCGAAGACGGCAACACGAACGGTCTTGCCGGTGCCGTGGGGCAGGGAGATGGAGCCACGGATGTTCTGGTCAGCCTTACGAGTATCGATGCCCAGACGGAAGTGGGCCTCGACGGTCTCGTCGAACTTGGCGGTGTCGAGCTCCTTGATGAGCTTGGCAGCCTGAAGGGGGGTGTAGAGCGTGGCGCGGTCGATCTTCTCGGCAGCGGCGTTATAGCTCTTACCATGCTTAGCCATGTGCATTACCTCCTGTGGTTAAACGGGCGTGAGCCCTCCCACATCATATCGTGTGCCCTATTGCACACATATAACGGGCGCCCCGGTCGGAGCACCCGTCATTACCTAAATAAATCGCTACTCAGCGATAGTGACGCCCATGGAACGGGCGGTACCGGCGATGATCTTCTTGGCGGCGTCGATGTCGTTGGCATTGAGATCCGGCATCTTGATCTCGGCGATCTTGGTGAGCTGCTCCTGGGAGAGCTGACCGACCTTGTCGGCCTGGGGCTTAGCGGAACCAGACTTGAGGTTCAGCTCCTTCTTGATGAGGTGAGCCGCCGGCGGGGTCTTGGTGATGAAGGAGAAGGACTTATCCTCGTAGACAGAGATCTCAACGGGGATGATGTCGCCCTTCTTGTCCTGCGTCTCGGCGTTAAAAGCCTGGCAGAACTGCATGATGTTCACGCCAGCAGCGCCCAGGGCGGGGCCGACGGGAGGAGCGGGGTTAGCGGCACCAGCAGGAATCTGGAGCTTAATGACGTTGGCAACCTTCTTCTCAGCCATGGTCATTCCTTTCGAATCACGAGTGTGAAGTACTTGCTATATCGTAAGCACGCACGTGTTAGAAGCACTCCTGAGATGAGCAGTCACAGAAGAAGCACGCTCGCGCGAACGGACGAAAACTTAAGCGATGACAGCGACCTGGTTAAAGTCGAGCTCGACCGGCGTCTCGCGGCCAAAGATCATCAGCGTGACCTTGAGCTTGCCAGCCTCGGTGTTAACCTCGGAGACCTTGCCATCAAAGTCGGTAAGCGGGCCATCGGTGACGCGGACGGACGTGCCGACCTGAATATCAACCGAGGTGCGCTTGGGCGAATCGCCCTTACCGGGACGACGAGTCATCTTGTTGTACTCGTCGCGGGAAAGCGGAGCGGGCTTACCGTTGCCGCCTAGGAAACCGGTGACGCCAGGCGTGTTACGAACGCACGTCCAAGCATCGTCATCCATCTCCATGCGGACCAGGACATAACCCGGGAAAATCTTGGAATCCTTGGTCTCACGCTTGCCACCCTCTTTAATCTCGGTGACGCGCTCCATAGGAATCTCGATATCAAAGATACGGTCCTGCATGCCCATGGTCTCGATGCGATGCTCGAGATCGGACTTAACGCGGTTCTCGTATCCAGAGTAAGTGTGAACGACGTACCAACGCTTAGACATGGTTTAGCCCCTCAATCCAGAGAACAGAGCAAGAGCCTCGCCAAAGCCAGCATCGAGCAGAGCGATGACGACGCCGACGACGATCAGAGAAGCGCAAACGACAACCGAGTAGTTCACGAGCTCCTTCTTATCGGGCCACGTGACACGCTTCATCTCGGACTTGACCGAAGCGAAATACTTCTTGGTGCGGGCGAAGAAACCAGGCTTCTCGTTCTTCTTGGACTTCGCAGCCTTCTCGTTCTTCTTGGCAACGGCCTTCTTGGCCTCAACCTTGGAGTTGGCGGCAGCGTTGTTGGCAGGCGCCTGCTGCTGAGCCTTCTTCTTGTTCTTCTTGTTGGCCATTTGGGTTACCTCCGCGCAATGCGCTTATACATGAGTAAACCGTAAGCCCCCAATTGGGAGCTTACGGAATAATGACTGGCACGCCAGGAAGGACTCGAACCCTCAACACTCGGTTTTGGAGACCGATGCTCTACCAATTGAACTACTGGCGTATGTGACTAGAGACTAGCGAGTCTCTTTGTGCAGCGTGTGGTGACGGCACCAGGGGCAATACTTCTTAATCTCCATACGATCAGGCATGGTCGACTTGTTCTTGGTGGTCGTATAGTTGCGGCGCTTGCACTCAGTGCACGCAAGAGTAACTAGAGTACGCATGTATCCTGAACCTTTCATTTCCGCCCCGTACGGGCACGAGTTGTTACTTTATCAGCTCCACGTAAGTGCTGTCAATGAAAACCTCGAGTCAATTGGTTCTCGGTGGATCCATTCATATTTGGAACACATCAATGAAGCCATCGAGAGCTAATCGACGGTGCATCCAGGACCATTATCGATCCTCTCGACACCAGCAACGGCTCAATATCCATTGCAGAAAAGAACCCGGCACCCATATAAGTGCCGGGTTCTCTAAGTCAGCTATATCAAAGAGCTAATTTACTCAATGATCGTGGAGACGATGCCCGAACCGACGGTGTGGCCACCCTCGCGGATAGCGAAGCGCAGGCCCTCCTCCATGGCGATCGGGTGGATGAGGTCGCCCTCGATGGTGATGTGGTCACCAGGCATAGCCATCTCGGTGCCCTCGGGGAGCTTGACCGTACCGGTAACGTCGGTGGTACGGAAGTAGAACTGAGGACGATAACCATCGAAGAACGGGGTGTGACGGCCGCCCTCCTCCTTGGTCAGAACGTAGATCTCGCCGGTGAACTTGGTGTGCGGGGTAACCGAACCGGGCTTGCAGAGAACCTGGCCGCGCTCGATGTCCTCGCGCTTGATGCCGCGGAGCAGCAGACCGACGTTGTCGCCAGCCTCGCAGAAGTCCATGGACTTACGGAACATCTCGATACCGGTAACAACGGTGTTCTGGGTATCCTTGATGCCGACGATCTCGACGGGCTCGTTGAGCTTGAGCTCACCGCGCTCGACACGGCCGGTAGCAACGGTACCACGGCCGGAGATGGTCATAACGTCCTCAACGGCCATCAGGAACGGGAGGTCGTTGTTACGAGCAGGCGTCGGGATGTACTCGTCGACGGCGTTCATAAGCTCGCGGATAGCGTCCATCCACTTGGCGTCGCCCTCGAGAGCGCCCAGAGCGGAACCACGAATGACGGGGATGTCGTCGCCGGGGAAATCGTACTCGGAGAGGAGCTCACGGGTCTCCATCTCGACGAGGTCGATGAGCTCGTCATCGTCGACCATGTCGCACTTGTTCAGGAAGACGACGATGTAGGGAACGCCGACCTGACGGGCGAGCAGGATGTGCTCGCGGGTCTGAGCCATGGGGCCGTCGGTAGCGGCGATGACCAGGATAGCGCCGTCCATCTGAGCAGCACCGGAGATCATGTTCTTGACGTAGTCAGCGTGGCCCGGGCAGTCAACGTGAGCGTAGTGACGGGCAGCAGTCTCGTACTCGACGTGGGAGACGGAGATCGTAATGCCGCGCTCGCGCTCCTCGGGAGCCTTGTCGATGTTCTCGAACGCAGTGAAGTCAGCCTTGCAGCCCTCGGTCTCGGAGAGAACCTTGGTGATGGCAGCGGTCAGCGTGGTCTTGCCGTGGTCGACGTGACCAATGGTGCCGATGTTAACATGCGGCTTAGTGCGCTCAAACTTCTCTTTGGCCATAAAGCCCTCCTCTAAACAGGTCGTCCCCGGACGGGACTTTGCCTTTATACCATAGTGGCCTCTCAACATACTATTGAGAAGCCACCGTGTTACCTATGGTAGCGGTGACTGGATTCGAACCAGTGACGCCACGGGTATGAACCGTGTGCTCTAACCAACTGAGCTACACCGCCGGATGGAGCCTGCAACCAGACTTGAACTGGTGACCTCTTCGTTACCAACGAAGTGCTCTACCGACTGAGCTATACAGGCACTTGACGGGTGGGAGCTATAGGATTCGAACCTATGTAGGCAGAGCCAACGGGTTTACAGCCCGTCCCCATTAACCACTCGGGCAAACTCCCAATCGTTCAAGTATCCGCAGGTTCTTTGGTCTTTTGGACCGCCGCCCCCGCGAACGAAAAAGATAATACGATGCAACCTTGGGGGCTGTCAACGAAAACCTCTAGATACACGGTGCCGGGCGTATCTATATACCTTTGACCTGCGGTTTTATTGAGTTTGGATATGAAGGACGGTGGATTTAGCTGCACTGGTGACATTTCCCGAGGGAACACTTTGGTGTAGTGGAGTACACCTTCAGGATCGAACTTCGATAACGGCTTATTTGCACCTATATATAGGTCAAGATCGAGCTTCCGCGTCAGAATCGAGCGTGGATTTTCTTCCGTTTGAAATCGAACGTGGATAATCTCCCACTTTTGGCGTGCCCCCAAGGCCAAAGTGGCAGATTATCCACGTTCATTCACTAAGCGGGAGATTTTCCACGCTCGTTCGTCCGATAATCCACGCCCAAGGTGAACGGCTGGGTTCGTTCCCGCCTTTGTCTCAATCTGTAACATTTAGAGAACATTTTCTCCCCTATCTGTTACAGATCGAGATGTTTCGCAGAGACCCCAGCTTACGTCTCAATCTGTAACAGTAAGAACGGTTTTCCGCCCCTTCTTGTTACAGATCGAGACAAACCTGAAGCTAGGTTGCGCCAAACCCGCCGACTTATCGACAAAAAAGAAACGGGCTCTGTCCCACAGGGGGACAGAGCCCGAAACTCTCATGGAGCCAGTGACAGGAATCGAACCTGCAACCCACTGATTACAAATCAGTTGCGCTACCGTTGCGCCACACTGGCACACTTGGCGCTTTCGCGCGAAGCCAATTAAGAATAAAGGAATTGCTGACGAGGCGCAACAGACCCTTTGACCGACCACATCTCAAAACTCTTCGTCAGAACGAATAGTTTTATCTGTTCGCCAAAACAAGAAACTATTCGTTCTGGCGATGCCAACCCGCAGCCCATTGATTACAAATCAACAGGCTGGCCAATTGGGAAATGGGTCTCTATGGATAATCCCCTACCTCCCGCGCAGGGCCTTGAGCTTGGCCAGGGCATCGGGGCTCAGGCGGCTGCCCAGAGTCATCTTGATCTGCGGAGCCTCCTCTGCCTCATGAACGTCGTTATCAATCTGTTTGATCTCGTCCACCAGCATACGGCTCGAGATGCGCGTAACGCCCTTGCCCATGACGACGGCTTGGATCGTGCCGTCGCTCGACACCACGGAGCACGCGCGGCCTTCCTCGCGCGCCTCGATGCAGAGCTTTTGCACCACGGTATCGGCAGAGACGCCCGTCGGCGAAAACTCGATGCGCACGCCGCGGGCCGGCAGGTTGGGGCGCTCGTTGGAGATATTGCCCGCGCCGTCGAACACGATCACGGCCTCGTAGCGGCCCTGGGCAAAGGCGGCGACGTCGTTGATGAGGGCGGTGCGCGCCATATCGTGAACGTCACTGGAGTATGGATCGTCGGAATGGTCGTACACGAGCTTTTCGTAGCGCGGCGTGCAGTGGATCACGTTGTAACCGTCGACCACCAGCAGCTCGGGCTTGTTGGAGTGCACCGTCGAGACTGGGTCGGCGATGGCCTGTGCAAACGCATTGCCGCCCACGCCGTAGGTCGCGGCCGACACAATCGGCTTGGCCGAGCCCTCGCCAAAGCGCTTGGCCTTGGACTTGGCACGGTTCTTCTTGGACATGCGCTACTCCTCCCCCATGAGCTCGCTGGCGTTGCGGCGCAGCCACTCAAAGCACAGCGCCGTGGTCGCCTGAGCAACGTTGAGGCTCTCGGTCATGCCGCGCTGAGGAAGCTTGGTCAAAAAGTCGCATTTCTCGAGCACCAGGCGCGAGATACCATCGCCTTCGGAACCCATGACGAGCGCCACGCGGCCCTCGAAGGGAGCATCCCAGCAACTGCCTTCGGCGTGCTCGGAGGCACCGCCCACCCAAAAGCCAGCGGCCTTGAGGTCGTCGAGCGCACGGGCGATATTGGGCACCTGCGCGATAGGCAGGTGCATGACGGCACCGGCTGAGGTCTTGTAGCTGCCGACGGTCACACCGGCGGCACGCTTGTTGGCAATGACGACGCCGGCCGCGCCCACAACCTCGGCGGAGCGCACAATGGCGCCAAAGTTGCCGTCGTCGGTCACGTGGTCGAGCACCACGACAAGCGCCGGGCCGTCACCCGCGCGATCGAGGATATCGGCGACATCGGCATAGGGGAAGTTGCCAACCTCGAGCGCAATGCCCTGGTGAGCGCCATGGCTCGACAGTGCGTCGAGCTGCGCGCGCGGCACATACTTAATGCGGACACCCGCGGCGTTGAGATCGTCGACCAGGTGCGACAAGGCGGCATCGCGCTCTCCACCCTCGGCAACGAGCGCGCACTTGATGGGAAAACCAGTGCGTAGCGCCTCGGCGGCAGCACGACGGCCTTCGATAAACTCGCCCTTGGGAGCCTGGACAGCGTCGCGGTTGCGATCGCGCTGCGGACGTGCGGCCTGGGCGCGATCGCGCTGGCCCTTGGAAGCGGCAGCGCGATCATTGCGGCGAATCGGACGCGAGCCAGAAGCGGCCTGCTTGCCGCCACGAGGCGCACGCTTGCGATTGTCGGCCATAAAGCGACCTCCTAAATACAACTATCAAACGAAACAAATAGATCGACCGCCCGAGGTGCGGCAGATTGCCTTGAAAGGGAAGGGCATAGACCTTGAGGTCATGCCCGACGATTGAAAGGCAAGGTGCCGTGGCTCGGGCGGTCGGTACGGGTTTTCCAAGTGCCCGAGATTGCCGTGAAAGAGGAGCGACGCGTACTTGAGTACGCGAGCGACGGCTTGAACGGCAAGGTCGGGTGCTTGGGAAACCCGCGGGGATTAGAGGGATTTGATACGGGTGCCAGCGGCCGTATCCTCAATGGTGAGGCCCAGGTCCTTGAGCTGGTCGCGGATGGCGTCGGCCAGATCCCAGTTCTTGGCGGCACGGGCCTCGGCGCGGGCCTCGAGAATCTTGGAAGCCGCCTCGTCCACGTCGTCGCCCGTGTAGGCGACCAGGCCGGCGGCAACGCCCAGCAGGCCCAACGGCAGCTCGACCTTGGGCTCGGGAAGCTCGACGCCAAACGTATCGAGCAACTCGGCCAGCGTGTCGGCGGCGGCAAGCGCGGCGGCCTTGTCGGCAGCGTCGCCCGCCTGCTCCAGGTACTGGTTGCACTCGGTCACAAAGCCAAAGACGGCACCCATGGCACCAGCGGTGTTAAAGTCGTCGTCCATGCACTCCTTAAAGGTGGCACGGGTCTCGGCGGCCTTGGCGGCAAACGCCTCGGATGCTGCCTCATCGGCATCGGCCGTCGCATGGTTCGCGGCCCAGCGCAGGTTCTCGACCGTACCGGCGATACGCGTGAGCGAGTTCTCGGCACCCTCCAGGCGCTCCCAGGAAAAGTCGAGCGGCGAGCGATAGCTCGTCTGCAGCATCAGCAGGCGCAGGGCGGCAGCGGAGTGCTGCTCGAGGACCTCGGCCAGCGTAAAGAAGTTGCCGAGCGACTTGGACATCTTCTCGCCGTCTACTAGCAGCATGCCCGTGTGCATCCAGGTGTTGGAGAAGCCCTGGTGCCAGGCGCAGGTGGCCTGGGCGCACTCGTTCTCGTGATGCGGGAAGGCAAGGTCGGAGCCGCCGCCGTGAATGTCGATCGGAGTGCCCAAGTAGCGATGCACCATGGCGGCGCACTCGGTGTGCCAACCGGGACGGCCCTCGCCCCAGGGGCTCGGCCAGCTGGGCTCGCCGGGCTTGGCGGCCTTCCACAGGGCAAAGTCGAGCGGGTCGTTCTTGTCCTCGTTCTCCTCGATGCGCGCACCCACCATGAGGTCATCGATATTGCGGCCCGAGACTTGGCCGTAGTTGGGATCGCTGCGCACGGCAAAGTACACATCGCCGTTATCGGCTGCGTAAGCGTGGCCCTGCTCGATAAGCGTCTTGATCATGGCGATCATGGGGCCGATCTCCTTGGTGGCGCGGGGGCGCACATCGGGATCGAGCACGTTGGCGGCGCGCATGACGCCGATGAACTTGTCCGAGAACTCCGTCGCGACCTCGGCGGCCGTGCGGCCCTGCTCGTTGGCGCGCTTGATGATCTTGTCATCGACATCGGTGAGGTTCTGGGCGAACGTGACCTCGTAGCCGCTCGCGATGAGCCAGCGACGAATCACGTCAAAGCTGATGAACGTGCGGGCATTGCCGATGTGGATGTTGTCGTAGACCGTGGGGCCGCACACGTACATGCGGACCTTGCCGGACTCGATGGGCTGGAACTCTTCCTTTTTATGGGTAGCGCTGTTGTAGATACGCATTCGTTACTCCTTAACAGTTTTCTGTAGCAGGCAGACGGCCCAGGCGCCGATTCCCTCGCCCTGGCCTTCCCAACCGAGCTTTTCGGTCGTAGTGGCGGCGACGCCCACGTTTTCGACGTCAACGCCCAGGGCATGGGCAAGGTTGGCGCGCATGGCATCGCGGTGCGGGGTGATCTTGGGTTGCTGACAGGCAATGGTGCAATCGGCATCGACAAACTCGAAGCCCAGCTCGCGCGCATAGTCCATCACGCGAGCGAGCAATACCATCGAATCGGCACCCTCGTAGGCGGGATCGGTGTCGGGGAATAGCTTGCCGATGTCTCCCCCGCGGCAGGCGCCCAGAATGGCGTCGGCCAAGGCGTGCGCAAGCACATCGGCATCCGAGTGGCCCAGCAGACCGCGCTCGTAGGGAATGTCGACCCCGCCGATGATACATCGACGCCCCTCCACCAGACGGTGGACGTCGTAGCCATGGCCAATGCGCAGGTTACTGAACATGGGGAAGGTCCTCTCCCTCGGCCATACGACCGAGCAGAATCGCGGTTACGGGACGCAGGTCCTCGGGCACCGTAACCTTAAGGTTGTCGCGCGGGCTCTGGACGCAGCGGACGCGTCCGCCCATGCGCTCGACCAGCGACGAATCATCGGTGCCGATAAAGCCCTCGGCAATCGCCGCAGCATGGGCGCGCTTCATGGCGTCGACGCTAAAGATCTGCGGCGTCTGCGCTGCCCAGTAGAGCTCACGCGGCGGAGTCTCGACGATATTGTCGCCGTCAACGATCTTGAGCGTGTCGATCGCGGGCTGGCCGCACACGACACCGTCGAGCGAGCGGTCGCTCACGAGCACGTCGATAGCGTGGTCGATGGCTTCGGTCGTAATGAGCGGACGAGCGCCATCGTGAATGGCGACGTATTCAAAGCCCGCCGGAACCGCATGCACGCCGGCACGGGTAGAATCCTGACGGGTATCGCCGGCATCGGCAAAGCTGATGGGCGTGTCATAGTCAAACGGGTCGATGGCCAGGCGGCGCATCTCGGCACGACGCTCGGCAGGGCAAACCACGACGATGTGGCCGACCTTATCGCTACGGTCAAACGCGCGGATGGACCAGCTCATAAGCGGACGGCCCGCCACATTGACGAGCTGCTTGCCACCGGGGTTACCAAAGCGCTGGCCGCTGCCACCGGCAACGACCACGGCGCATACGGGCGCCATTATGCGTTCCCCTGTTTGGTGCCCTTCATGCGGTACAGGGAGTCCGCAAGAATGGCAGGGTTGTTAACGCCAAAGTCGCCCAAGCGCTCCGGATCCTCGCTGATGTCGTCCATGAGCTCCTGCAGCGAGCCATACTCGTCGACGATCTTCTCGGCCACGCCGTCGCGCACGACGGACACGCGCGAAAGCGTGCGCAGGCCCAGCGGTGTCATGACGGAGTCCTCGTCCAGGTCGTCGTAACCCAGAACCGCCGCCACATGCTGCGGGTCGGACAGGTCCTTAGGCGTCATGCGAGCGAGCTCGGCGCGAATCTTCTCGGCGTTGGCCTCAGAGGAATCGCTTGCGTAGTCGCGGATCATCAAGTCGTATTCGGTATCCATGCTGGAGCCCGCGAGCTGCTCGAGCTGCATCTGCACGAGCTTGCCCTGGTTACCCAGCTTGACAATGCAATCCTTAAGCTCGGTCTTTGCCTGCTGCATGATCTCGAAGCTCGAGAAGATGCCGGTGATGTCGGCGAGCGTAACGTAGTCGTCGAGCTCAAGGGCCGTCAGGCGCAGCAAGGAGCGGTCGAGCGACTGACGGGTGGTCTGAAGCGTGGCGACGAGCTGGTTGACCGAGCTCATGATGGTGGTGACGGGCTGGATCTCGTAACTCTTGCCGTGGACGTACACATTGACGACGGCGCGACGAGCCGAAACCGAGATCACGATGGCGTCGGTGAGCACCGACATGCGAGCGGCGGTGCGGTGACGCATGCCCGTCTCGCTCGTGGCAAGCGAGGGATCGGGATTGAGGTGGAAGTTGGCGCGCAGGATCTGGGTGAGGTCGCCGTCGATGACGATGGCACCGTCCATCTTGGAGAGCTCGAACAGACGGTTCGAGGTAAACGAAATGTTGAGCGGGAAGCCGTCGTTACCGGCAGCGAGCACGTTTTCGGTGTCGCCGACGCAGATAAGGGCGCCCAGGTGACCGGCAATGATCATGTCGAGGGCGGTGCGAATCGGCTGACCGGGGGCAGTCAGGCGAATAGCCTGTTCCATACGCTTTTGCAGCTCGTTCTTATCCAAGGCATCGCTCCCATCGTATACGCTCCATAAACGTCAATAAGTTTCTCACGGTTTGCCCCTGTGACGCCCGCAAAATCCGATGCTTACAGAATGAGCGAACACAGCTGAGAGCCCCAATCCAAATGAGCTGCTTATGTGGTAGCATCGGGATTCGCATAAATGAGGGAGTAGTCGCGTGATCGGGTTCGCCTCCGGTGGCGCGGCAAGTCAACACACTGGCCGATGCGGCCTGGCTTGCCTTAATGAACGAGACTCGTGGCTGTGCGCGCAACGCGTACGCCACGGGTCTTTTTTGTTGCTCCTCCAAGAGGTACACGCGGGCCCGCCCGCAGAGAGGGAGTCAGACTATGGGACTCGCAGAGCTCGTGCTGCTCGCCGTTGGCCTTTCGATGGACGCTTTTGCCGTATCCATCTGCAAGGGCCTTGGCATGAAGAAAATCAACCTTAAAGTCGCCGTAGTGCTCGGCCTGTTCTTTGGCGGCTTTCAGGCCGGCATGCCCGTAATCGGATGGGCGCTCGGCAGTCAATTCATGGGCATCATCGGACCCATCGACCATTGGATCGCCTTTATCCTTTTGGCCTTCATCGGCGGCAAAATGCTGTGGGAGGCCTTTACCGAGGACGAGGATGAAGGCGACGGCAAGGATGCCGAAAAGATTGACCTGGGCGAATACCTGATCCTCGCCATCGCCACCTCAATCGACGCCCTAGCCGTAGGCATCTCATTTGCGGCGCTCTCGGTTGACATCGTTCCCGCTGTATCGCTTATCGGCGTCACAACGTTTATCTTCTCTGTCGCCGGCGTAGCGATCGGCCACACCTTTGGCGCGCGCTACGAAAAACCTGCCACCATCGTAGGCGGCATCGTGCTCGTCCTCATCGGGCTTAAGATCTTGCTTGAGCACCTTGGGATCCTCGCACTGTAACGAATAACGGCCGCCCGGCATTACGC
The DNA here is from genome assembly GCA_934630375.1 of uncultured Collinsella sp. Taxonomy (GTDB): domain Bacteria; phylum Actinomycetota; class Coriobacteriia; order Coriobacteriales; family Coriobacteriaceae; genus Collinsella. Next base: position 58,617 of record CAKTVQ010000003.1, on the reverse strand, counting down.
CAGGCGGCCGTTTTCATAGCCAGCCGTTTTAGAGTGGCTTAACCAAGGCGACCTTTACGCAGCGAGGCGCTTGAGGACGTCGATGAGCAGCTCGTAGAAGCGCTCGGCAGAAGCGAGCTCCATGCTCTCGTCCGGGGTGTGGACATCGGAGAGCGTCGGGCCCACGGCGATGGCGTCCAGGCCGTGCAGGGCCTCGGCAAACAGGCCGCACTCAAGGCCGGCGTGAATGGACTCAATGCGCAGCTCGGAGCCAAAGAGCTCGCGATAGCTCTCGATAAAGACGTCGCGGACCGGCGAATGCTCGGCATAACTCCAGCCGGGATACTCGAACTCAAACTTGGCGTCGAAGCCCAAGACATCGGCCAGCGTCTGGAGGCGGTCCTTGAACTCGTTCTGCAGCGAGGTGATCGAGGAGCGCGGGGACAGCATGATCTTGACCTCGTCGTCAGAAGTGGCGACCACACCGATGTTGGAGGAAACCTCGACGGAGCCGTCGGTGGCGACGTTGCGGCGAATCACGCCGTTAGGGGCAAGACGCAGAGCGCGAATGAGGGCAAGTGCGGACTTCTGGTCCATGGCCTCGACCTCGGCGTCGTCGGCAATCTCGACGGTGCAGGTAAAGCCGGGGTCGAAGACTTCGAGCTCGGCAGTGACGTCGGCGATGATGCCCTTTGCGATCTCGGCCGCGGCCTCGGCGGCAGCGTGGTCGGCGTAGGCCAGAACAGCCTTGCACTCACGGTTGATGGCGTTGTCCTTGGTGCCGCCGTTAAAGCTGACGATGGCGGGCTCGCCGGCGACCATCAGGCGGTCGATGATACGGGCCATGATGAGGTTGCCATTGCCGCGCTCCAGGTTGATGTCGGAGCCGGAGTGACCGCCCAGCAGGCCAGAGATGTCGAGCGTAAGGGTGCTGCCGGTCTTGTGCTCTCGCACGATGGGGCAAGTGTAGGTAACGACGACGCCGCCGGCGCAGCTGACGGTGGCAACGCCCTCTTCCTCAGAGTCAAGGTTAATCATGGTGCGGGCGCTGATCTGGGACTTGTCGAGCGTCTCGGCGCCGACCAGGCCAGTCTCCTCGTCGGTGGTGAATACGCACTCGAGGGCGGGGTGAGCAATCGAATCGTCGTTGAGCACAGTAAGCATCAGAGCGACAGCAATGCCGTTGTCGGCGCCCAGGGTGGTGCCGTTAGCGGTGAGGACGCCGTCCTTGACGACCAGGTCGATACCATCGGTCGTAAAGTCGTGCTCAACAGAGCCCAGCTTGTCGCACACCATGTCGATGTGGCCCTGCAGCATCACGGTCGGGGCATTCTCGGCGCCGGCAGAAGCGGGCTTGCGAATGATGACGTTGTAGACCTCGTCCTGGTACACATCGAGGCCGCGCTCCTTGGCAAACGCAACCAAGAAATCGCTGATGCCCTTCTCGTTGCCAGACCCACGGGGGATCGCGCTGACCTCCTCAAAGAAATGGAACAGCTGGGCGGGCTCGTAGCCGGTAATCTTGTAGTCCATGGTGCCTCCTTGGCGCAACTGGTTAGACAGTAAGACATGCGACTTGTATATTCCCAGACTTTGCGTGCATAAACCAGTCGAAAACGCCGAGCGCCCTTGCATCATCGGCTAACGGCGGGGAGACGCCACTTTATTAAGATAAAGCAGGTTAGACGGGCCGCGCCGAAGGGACATTGGACCCTTCAACCAACCTCAACGCTTGATCAACGTTTATGCATACGCCATTGATGTGTTTAATGAGATCCACTTTGAACGAAGGGGCCTTTCCAACAGAAAAAGGGCGCTCCTTTGGAACGCCCTCGTGGACACAAGGTTTTGTTACGCCCTACAGCGCGCCGGAACCGGCTTGCATCATGCCGCCGGGGCCCGAGGTCACGCCGCCGCTCACGGGCGCAGCGTTGCCAGTGTGCGGTGCCGCCGGGGCGGTATCACCACCGAGCGTGCCCGCCGGACGCGGTGCCGGGATCTCGCCCGTGCCGTGGCTAAAGACAAACTTGCCATCGGCCACGTCGCACAGGACGGTATCGCCCTCGCCCCACTCACCGGCCAGAAGCTCCTCGGACAGCGGGTCCTCGATGAGCTTTTGAATAGCACGGCGCAGCGGACGCGCACCGTTGGTGAGGTCGGTGCCCTCGGCCACGATCTTGTCATAGGCCGCATCGGTGAGCTTGATATTCATGCCGTTGGCAATCAAACGCTGACGCAGGTCGTCCACCAGCAGGTGCGCGATCTTGGTCAGGTTCTCACCCGAAAGCTTCTGGAACACCACGATGTCGTCGATGCGGTTGAGCAGCTCGGGGCGGAACAGGCGCTTGAGCTCGCCCATCGCGCGGCCGCGGATCTCGCTCGAGGTAAGACCCTGCTCGCCGGTGGTGCCAAAGCCAACGCTCGCATCCTGTGCGATCTCGCGGGCGCCCACGTTGGACGTCATGATGATCACGGTGTTGCGGAAGTCGACCGTCTTGCCCTGGCTATCGGTCAGGCGGCCCTCCTCCAGCACCTGCAACAGAATGTTGAAGATGTCGGGGTGCGCCTTCTCGATCTCGTCGAACAGCACGACCGAGTACGGGTGGCGACGAACGGCCTTGGTGAGCTGGCCGCCCTCGTCGTGACCGACGTAACCCGGAGGGCTACCGATGAGCTTGGAGACCTCGAACTCGCTGCCGAACTCCGACATGTCAAAGCTGATGAGCGCGTCCTTGCTGCCAAAGAGGTACTCGGCAAGTGTCTTGGCGAGCTCGGTCTTGCCCGTGCCGGTGGGACCCAGGAAGATAAAGCTGCCGCCGGGGCGACGCGGATCCTTGAGCGGTGAGCGGCTGCGGCGCACGGCCTTGGCAACGGCCTCGACAGCCTCATCCTGACCGATGATGCGCGTCTTGAGCACGCTTTCGGCCTGCAGCAGGCGACGGCTCTCGCTCTCGGTAAGCGAGGACACCGGCACGCCCGAGGTCACGGACACGATATCGGCGATCTGACTCACATCGATGGTGAGCGGGCTGGCGTCGAGCTCGGCGGTCCAGGCAGCCTTGGCCTCGGCGAGTTCGATCTCGGCAGCCTTCTGCTGCTCGGTGATCTCGGCGGCCTTATTCATATCGTCGCTCTCGGTAGCCTCCTGTGCGGCAGCCTTGAGCTCCTCGATGCGATGCTCGGCCTCGCGCACCGGCTCGGGCGCGCGATTCGCGGCGATGCGAGCGCGGGCACCGGCCTCGTCAATGAGGTCGATGGCCTTATCGGGCAGGAAGCGATCCTGGATGTAGCGGTTGGAGAGGTTCGCGGCGGCCTCGATGGCACCCTGTGTATAGCGCACGTGGTGGTGCTCCTCGTAGCGCGGCTTGAGCGCGGTCAGGATCTTGACCGTATCCTCGACGCTCGGCTCCTCGACATCGATGGTCTGGAAGCGGCGCTCAAAGGCCGGGTCCTTGGTGAGGTACTTGCGGAACTCCTCGGCCGTGGTGGCACCGATAATCTGGAAAGCACCGCGCGCGAGCACCGGCTTGAGCATGGAGCTCGCGTCGATGGAGCCCTCGGCGGAACCGGCACCGATGATGGTGTGCATCTCATCGATAAACAGGATGACGTCGTCGGCCTCGGTTGCCTCCTGGATTACGTTCTTGAGGCGCTCCTCAAACTCGCCGCGATACTTGGCGCCCGCCACGAGGCCCGGCAGGTCGAGCGTCCAGATATTCTGGTTCATGAGGTTCTCGGGCACGTTGCCGGCTGCAATCTGCTGGGCCAGACCCTCGACGATGGCCGTCTTGCCCACGCCGGGGTCGCCCAGAATGAGCGGGTTGTTCTTGGTGCGACGCGAAAGAATTTCCATCATACGCTGGACTTCCTTTTCGCGGCCGATCACCGGATCGAGTTCGCCGTCGCGCGCCTTCTGCGTAAGGTTGGTCGCGAACTGCTTAAGTGTATCGGTACCGCTCCCCTTTTGCTGGGAGGTATCCGAGCCGCTAAAGAACGGCAGGCCCGTACCGGGACGACCAGCACCGGCGCCAGCGAGCGGACGCTTCTTATCCTGGTCCTTGGCGGTGAGTTTCTCGATAGCCTTTTTGATGGAGGCGGACGACACACCCAGGCGCATGAGGATGTCCATGGCCATGCCGTTGCCCTCTTCGACGATGCCGATCAGCAAGTGCTCGGTCGACACGTAGGTCTGGTTGTTCTCACGCGCCACGCGGAATGAACGCTCCATCACGCTAATGACGAGCGGCGTAAAGGCGAGCTTGGCCGCCTCGGTCTCCTCGCTGGGCTCGGGAACCGTGGTCTGGACCTCTTTGAGAGTATCCATGATGTCATCGTAGGAGATGTCGAGCGAACGCAGTGCCTCGGCGGCAATGCCCTCGTCCTCCTTGGCAAGCGCGAGCAGCAGGTGCTCGGTGCCCACCTTATTTGAGTGAAGATCGAGCGCCTCTTGCTTGGCCATGGACATGACCTTGCGCGCGCGATCGGTAAAACGGTCTAACATGCTAGTTCCTCTTAGACGAGCTAGTTTTTTTCAAACGCAAAGCGCCGCCCCGCGGCAGCGCTTTGGTCTCTTTACCCATATGGAGTATATGTTAACCGTTGGGACCTTTCCCGCCCGTAGCCGCGCGACAACGTCTACAAAAAAGGAATTGCTCGGGTCCGTTTGGCGGTTTGGTTTTGAGCTGCTGTCTAGCAGGCGGGCTCGGCGTCCATGCTCTCGGCAACATCATTGACGGCATCGGCAACGGGAGCGCCCGGCATGTGCACGAGCTCCATGTGCGGCTCGGCAAAGACCGTGCCCATAGGGAAGGCGCGGCGGAAGACAAAGCGAGCAACCGGACCGGCCACCAGCAGGTTCCAGGGCAGGGCCATGATAAAGTTGCGCGGAATGTTGACGAGCCACATCATCGGCAGCAGCTGCAGGTTGGCGAGCGGGCCGCCGGGCATGTGGAACAGGCCCTCGCACGCACCGTAGAGCGACATGATGATGACCATAGGAACGACCATGCAGGAGCTGACGGCGAGCGTCATGGCAAGCGGCGAGCTCTTGCCCGGCGTGACCAGGAATTTAAAGGCGAAACCCTTGGCGAGCGGGCTGGCGACAAACCAGTCGCAGCACATGGCAAAAACGTAGGCAACGGGGAAGCCGAGCCACGCGGCGGCAACAACCTCGCCGTTGATGGCCCCATGCTGCAGGGCAACGTTGTAGACGCTCATCCAAAGCACCATGCAAAAGCACATGATAAAGGTGAACAGCAGGCTCTCTCGTTTGTTGATAGGCATAAAGGGCAAAATCCTTTCTGTGTTACGCCGCGGCACCACGCAACAAAAACGGGCGGGCAAGATGGAGCTGTTGGGACTTCATCTCGCCCGCCCGTGATACGTGCGTCTGCGACTACTTATGTGGTGGAACCAGCCTAGCACGAAAACCCCGCGCTTCGTAAGCGTTGAGTTTGTGAAGATGCAGGGCACCAATAATCCCCCGACCCCATAAGTTGCGGTGGAATACGGACTGTTTTGACCCTTTAAGCAGCAATTCAGTCCCTATTTCACCGCAACTCATTTGGTGCAAAGTAACCTGTCCCCCTTGCACCAATTAGCTGGTGTGGCGCCAGCGAGGGTCGGTGAGCGTACGCGCCACGCCCAGGCCAACGGGTAGAAACGCCACGATGAGCACTGCACGCACAAACCAGCCGAGCATATTGACCGTGTCGAAGGTGCACATGTAATACATCGAGCGATACAGATACAAGCCCGGCACCATAATGACAATCGATGGCACCGTGAGGGCGATACGTGGGTAGGTGAGCTTGATTTCGGCTAAGCTCGCAAGCAGCCCCGATACCAGCGCACCGATAAACGCTGCTGCCTCGGGAGGCATACCTAAGCTCAGGCCCAGGAAGGGAAACAGCGCCGGCGCATCGACAAGGGTCAGACGCAAGGTATTGGACACGGCGCCGATCAGACCGGCCGCCGCGGCCATCTTTACCGGGCTGTTGAACATAACCGAGAAGCCAAATACACCGACGAAGCTCATCACCACACGCAAGAGTGTAAGAGCCAACGGTGAGAGCCCGAGCGGGGCAAAGTCATCCGGCGCCAGCCCCACACACTCGGCAACCATCCAGCCCACAAGGGTCGCCATCACAATAATCGACACGGCATACGAAAGACGCTCAATGCCGCTTCGCATATCGAGCTTAGCGATGTCGAGGCCTGCCGTAATGAGGGGAAAGCCGGGAATCACAAAGAGCATGGCGCCGATATAGCCTTCTTGGTGCGACATTGCCCCCGGTACGACCTGGCCAAGGCCGAGCAATGCCAGCAGATACGAAACGCAAGCGAGCGCAACGCCAATCGTCAGCGCGCTAAACTGGCCAAGACCCTGCTTGAGAATATGAGAGCGAGCAAAGTTGCCAACACCAGCGCCTACGAATGCGCAGGCCATCTCGATAGGGCCGCCGCCGAGCAAAAAGACGAAGGCGCCGCAAGCACAAGCTGCCGCAAGGCCCTGTTGCCAGGGAGAGTAATCGGGTTTTGAACTCTCAACGGTCTTGAGCATCTCGTGGTATTCGTGCACGGTAAACCGGCGCCCATACGTCTCGATTTCCTTTAGGAAGCTCTCCATCATCCAAATGCGATGGGTATTGACTCCCGTTGTGGGCAGGCTGACAACCTCGTTAAAGCAGTGGCCATCTTCGATGCAGGTGCACTCAAACGACAGAAGACTTAAGTCAACGTGGACGGTGACACCGAGTACGGCGGCGACGCGATTCATGGTATCGCGTACACGCCAGGCACCCGTTCCGCTCGCGAGCATAAGCATACCGGTGCGGCAGATGATGGATGACTTATCGGTGAGCGGCGCATCGACGGCAAGCTCATCGCCTGCCGTCACGATCTGGTGCCAGTCAGTTTTCATATGGAGTGCGCCGGCACGGACACCGTGGTGCATGGGGACTCTTGAGAGCAACGAATCATGGTGCGAAGGCTGTGGGGGTTCCGTCGATTCGACCTCGTCCTCGTCGGGCCCTTCATCAACAAGGTCGAAAGCATCGAGCGCCGCCGGCTCGCGACGATCGATCAATTCCTCGTCCTCATCATCAAAATAGTTGAACTGATCGAGCATGTCCTCTTCGATTGCACGATCGCTCGCGTCGTCCATATAGACGCTCCCTTCCTGCCGACTAACCCCCATCCTAGGCAGCGACGGCTAAAGGAAACATAAAAGAGACGGCTGTCATGCGAACCATGTGCACAATAGCCGTTGGGTAGTCGTTTAAGACCGTCCCCAATGACTATTGACGGCCAAGGCAACGCCGATGTTTTGGCAACGACAGCGAAAGCCCGCCAGAGCGAGCAAGGTCCTTTTGGGGCGAGATGACACCATAGGTTGAGCATAAGTCAGCGAGCGGGCCGCATTTGAGACAAGGTGACGTGAAACGAAAGGGCGCTGACCTTCTGGTCGCGCCCTTGAAGTTGAACGTCAGATTGTCCAAATGCGGCACGCGGAAGCGTCGAGCCGTTGCGCGGTTCGTAGAACCGCGTAACAAATTAGTACATCTTTGCGCCGGCGGGGATGGAGGCGTCGAGCTGGATCAGGTTGAGACGCTCCTCACCATCCTCCTCGTGGATAGCGCTGATGAGCATGCCGCAGCTGGGAATGCCCATCATCTTGCGCGGAGGCAGGTTGGTGATGGCGAGCAAGGTCTTGCCGACCAGGTCCTCGGGCTCATAATAACCGTGAATGCCGGAGAGGATGGTACGATCGGTGCCGGTGCCGTCGTCGAGCGTAAAGTTCAGCAGCTTCTTGGACTTCTTGACGGCCTCGCATGCCTTGACCTTCACGGCGCGGAAATCGCTCTTGGAGAAGGTATCAAAGTCGACGAACTCCTCAAACAGCGGCTCGACGGCGATCTTGGAGTAATCAACCGTGGGCTTGAGCGGCTTGACGAACGGGCTTGCGGCGTTGCCGGCCTCGGCAGCCTTGGCGGCAGCGGCTCCGGACTGGAAACCCTTCTCGGGCTTCATGTGCGGGAACAGCAGTACATCGCGGATAGAAGCCTGGTTGGTGAGCAGCATGACCACGCGGTCGATACCAATGCCGATGCCGCCCGCGGGAGGCATACCGTACTCGAGGGCGCGCACGTAATCCTCGTCGTACTCCATGGCCTCGTCGTCGCCGCCGGCCTTCTCGGCCATCTGGGCAGCGAAGCGCTCGGCCTGGTCGACCGGGTCGTTGAGCTCGGAGAACGCATTGGCGTACTCGTGACCGGCAATAACCAGCTCAAAGCGGTGCGTCAGGCGCGGGTCGTCCTCAAAGCGCTTGGCAAGCGGGCTGACCTCGATGGGGTAATCGCACACGAAGGTCGGGTTGACGATGGTGTCCTCGCCCAGCTCATCGTAGATCTCGGCGATAATCTTGCCGGCGGTCCACTCGGGCTTAATCTCCAGGCCCTTCTCACGCGCGGCAGCAGCAAGCTCCTCGACCGGCGTGTCGATGGTGACCTGCTTGCCGAGCACGTCGGAGACGATGTCGGTCATGGGACGGCTGGCCCACTCACCAGAAAGGTCGATGGTCTGGCCCTGGTACTCGATGACCTCGGGGTTGCCGATGGCCTTGTTAGCCGCCTTAATGACACCCTGGGCGAGCGCCTTCATACCCTCGAGGTCGGAGAAGGCACGGTAGGCCTCCATCGTGGTGAACTCGGGATTGTGGGTAAGGTCCATGCCCTCGTTACGGAAGATACGGCCGATCTCGAAGACGCGCTCAAAACCGCCGACGATGCAGCGCTTGAGGTGCAGCTCGGTAGCAATGCGCAGGTAGCACTCCTGATCGAGCGCGTTGAAGTGGGTAATGAACGGCTTGGCCGTGGCACCACCCTGGATGGTCTGCAGGATGGGGGTCTCGACCTCCATGTAGCCGTCGGACTCCATAAAGCGACGGAAGGTGGAGAGAATCTGCGAACGCTTACGGAAGGTCTCGCGAACGTCGTCGTTGGCGATCAGGTCGACATAGCGCTGGCGATAGCGGGTCTCCTTGTCGGAAAGACCGTGGAACTTCTCGGGCAGCGGACGAACGGCCTTGGAAAGCAGGGTCGCGCTCTTAGGGGCAACGGAAAGCTGGCCGCGCTGGGTGCGCACGACCACGCCGGTCACGCCCAGGATGTCGCCTAGGTCGAGGGCCTTGAGCGTATTCCAGGCAGCCTCGTCCATGTCGTTGATGCGGCAGAACAGCTGAATCTCGGCAGTCGCATCGCGCACGACGATGAACATGATCTTGCCCTGACCGCGCTTGGCGACCACACGGCCGGCGATCTTCACGACGTCCTCGGTGTCCTCGCCATCGGCAAGCTCGGCGTACTTAGCCTCGATATCGGCAACGTAGTCCTCAAGCTCAGAGTGCTCGGGATAGGGGTTCTGGCCCGCCTCGAACAGGGCGGCGCGCTTGGCCAGGCGGGTGGCGCGCTCGTCGTTGAGCGTCGATGCCTGATCTGCGGCGTTCTGGTTCTCTGCCATAAGTTAGCTCCTCAAACTAAAACGCTCCCCAGGATTCGGTCCCAGGGAGCGAAAACATACCTTTACGCGGGACCGTGGTCTAGCGTGCAATCTTGGCGATGGTGTAGACGCGAGTCTTGCCAGAAGGCGTAACGACCTCGACGGAGTCGCCCTCGCCGTGACCGATGATGGCGTGACCGACCGGAGACTCGTTGGAAATCTTGTGCTCGAGCGAGTTGGTCTCGGTGGTACCGACGAGCGTGACTTCCATGACCTCACCGTTGGGATCAATCAGAGAAACGGTGGAACCGATGGAGACGGTCAGATCGCCCGTGGTGGCAGCAACCTGAGCGTTGGCAAGGATGGCCTGGATCTCGGCAATACGAGCGGCGTTCTGGGCCTGCTTGTCCTTAGCGGCATCGTACTCGGAGTTCTCCGAAAGGTCGCCGAACGCGCGGGCTTCCTTGATGTCCTCGACGATCTCCTTGGCGTAATCGCCCTCACGCCAAGCGAGCTCCTCGACGAGCTTCTGGCGGCCCTCAGCGGTCAGTACGATCTGGCTTGCGTCCATACGGATATCTCTCCAACTCTGATCAAACAATCAACTGTCAACAAAACGAAAAAGACCGGCTAGCCTGCGGGCAAGCCGGTCAGGTGCTCACCCCAAAGGGATGGGACTACTCTGCGTCCGCGTCGCTATCCTCTGCCTGCTTCTTCTTGGCAGCAGCGAGCTTGGCCTCGAGCTCAGCGATCTCCTTGTCCTCCTCGGACTGCTCGACCACGACCTCCTCGGCCTGCTTGGTCTCGGCCTTATCGTCGCCCTCCATACCCTCACGGATATTCTTGACGGTAGAGCCGAGGGACTTGCCGAGCTTCGGCAGGTTCTTGGGCCCGAAGATAATCAGGACAACGACGAGAATAATGATGAGCTCAGGAGCCCTCAGTCCAAACATGTAGACCTCCACAATACAGCGAGACAAGCTCGAATGAGTATACCGCGGGTATCGCGGTATCACAACAGTAGCTAAAAAAAGGGACCGCAAGAAGCGGTCCCTCCTCATGCTCTGGTCGGGTTGACTGGATTTGAACCAGCGACCCCTGCGTCCCGAACGCAGTGCTCTACCAAACTGAGCCACAACCCGTTAGCTCGACTATAGTAACAAAGATTTCCGTCGTGTGCTAGAGAAATTTTTACTTCTTTGGCACTTCGATGCGAACCGTGTTGGGAATGAGCTCCGTCGCGCAGGACCACCAGCCGTTTTGCAGGGCAGTGTCGGCAAGCCTTTCGGCCGTGACGGCCGTGTCGCAAATGGCAAACGAGCAGGCGCCCGATCCGCACACATCTACAGCAACGGTGCCGTCCTGTTTACGCAGCCAATCGAGAACCGTTTGAATCTGCGGCTCCATCTGTGCGGAAATGACACCCAGGTTGTTATGGATGAGCGCATATGCCGTCTCGGCATCACCAGCACGCAAGGCAGAAGCTATCGCGCCGGGCTTGTCTGCAGGCACCGGGGCCTCGTCAAAACGTCGATAGGCTTCAATTGTCGAAACACTTGCCTCGCGCGGCTTGACCAACACGACGGGCGTTGCGGGCAGCGCAGGGTACTCAGTTGCCAGCACGTCTCCCCCACCTACGTAGAACGCAGGGCTCGCGTGCAAAAAGAAGGGAACGTCGGCGCCAATACCGCGCGCGATGTTGTCCAGCGCGGGATCGGTGCGATCAATTCCCCAGAGCTCCGCCAAGGCGACAATGACCGCGGCAGCATCCGTCGAGGGACCGCCCAAGCCGGCGCACAAAGGAATGCGCTTCTCAATCGTCACGCAGATGTTTGCCTCGCGACCATAATGCTCGGCCATAGCAACCGCAGCCCGATACGCCGTATTCTTTTGCATGGGAAAATCTGATGCCGGAACCGTCTGGACGGTCAACGCCTGCGCCGGCGTAACCGTCACGGTATCGGAAAGACCGACGGCTGCCATCAGGGAATCGACCCTGTGGTAGCCGCGGTCATCGCGCTCGGTATGAACCCCCAGGTAGAGGTTAATCTTTGCCGGCGCGGTAAGGGTGAGGGACCGATCGGTCACCGCTAGTGCTCCTCAAGCTGGTTGCCGAGCGGGGTAAAAATGTGCTCGCCGCTCTCGGGGTCAAACAGTTCGACCTGCCCGGTGAGGACATCGATATACTGGTAGGACTGACGCGACTTGCGGCCGCGGCGCTCGTCGACCTCGACGATAAAGACGGCGGGGTGGACGCTCTTGATGGTGCCCATGCGCTCGACGACGCGGGTGCGGCCCATGTTGGCCTTCACCTTGACGCGATCGCCCACCATATCGGTCAGCTTCTCGTGGATGTCGTCGACGTGATTGACTTCCATCTCTTCCATGAACAGGGCCTCCAGAAGGTGCAATTCAAAAAGGGGATAATACCCCTAAGATAGACAAAACTCTAATACTATAGCACCCTGTTACAAACACGCGCAAGTAGCTAATTTGGCTACTTACAGATTGTCGGTATCGAGGACGATGGTGAATGGGCCGTCGTTGACCAAGTCGACTTTCATATCGGCGCCAAAGATGCCGTGCGCCACGTGTTCGACATCTTGGCGAACGAGCGTCAGGAAGTACTCGTAGAGCTCGTTGGCAACATCGGGGGCGCCTGCATCGGTAAACGACGGACGGCGGCCGTGGCGGCAGTCGGCGAACAGCGTGAACTGTGACACCACGAGAACCTCGCCGTCGACATCGGCAAGTGCCAGGTTGGTCTTGCCGTTCTCGTCCTCGTTAATACGCAAACCGCGGAGCTTGCCCCACAGCTTATCAGCCTCGGCGCGCGTGTCGCCGTGGCCCACGCCCAACAGCACCAGATAGCCGCGCCCAATTTTGCCCACGCACTCGCCGTCGACTGTCACGCCGGCATTGAGTACGCGCTGCACCACCGCACGCACGGCTTACTCCTCGCCCGTCAGTTTGGCGGATAGGTGCTCGAGCGCATGGAATCGATGGCTGATGGCGTTCTTCTCGTCCGCCGTGAGCTCGGCCATAGTCTTGCCCGGCGTATCGACCGGCAGGAACAGCGGGTCGTAGCCAAAGCCGTGATCGCCGCGACCCTCGTGCGCGATAACGCCCTCGCAGGCGCCCTCGCCATAGGTGACCAGGCCGTCCGTATCGATGAGCGCGACGACGCTCATAAAGCGCGCAGTGCGGTCCTCGTCGGCCACGCCCTCCAGATTCACGAGCAGCTTGGCGTTGTTGGCGGCATCGTCGCCGTGAACGCCCGCGTAGCGCGCGCTATACACACCGGGCTCACCGTCCAGTGCGTCGACGACCAGGCCCGAATCGTCGGCAATGGCCATGAGCCCCGTCTCTTCGACGGCAGCCTGCGCCTTGATGATGGCGTTCTCCAAAAACGTCGTGCCGTTTTCCTCGGGGTCCTCAAAATCGCCCAGCTGACCGAGCGCCACAAAGCGAACCTCGGGCATGACCTTGCCCAAAATGGCCTCGATCTCGGTGAGCTTATGGGCGTTGCCCGTTGCCACGACAATGGTCGCCGCCGGGTCGAGGGTGTCGATGTCGATCTTCTCAAGTGCCATGAGTGGTCTCCTTGTCTCTATAGCAATGCCGCGCCGAGGGCGACGAGGGCCTCCGCCTCTCCCCTCTCAATCAACGGCAGTCTTGTGTCTAGACGTCTCCGCAGATAAAACCTGCCAAAATAAACCTGTCCCTTTTTGGCAGGTTAGGCGAGGGCTTGGCGCTGGAGCTCGATGAGCTCGGCGATGCCTTTGTCGCCCAGGTCGAGCAAGGCGTTGAGGCGCTTACGGTCGAAGGGCGCCTGCTCGCCGGTACCCTGGAGCTCGATCATCTCGCCGGTGTCGGTAACGACGAGGTTCATGTCGACCTCGGCGTGGCTGTCCTCGGAATAATCGAGGTCAAGCAGCGTATTGCCGTCGACAACGCCCATGGAGATGGCAGCCACCTGGCCGGTAAGCGGGATGCGCTCGATCTTGCCTGCCTCGACCCACATGGCGAGGGCGTCGTGCAGCGCCACCCAGGCGCCGGTGATGCTCGCTGTACGCGTGCCGCCATCGGCCTGGATCACATCGCAGTCGATGGTAACGGTGTACTCGCCGAGCGCCTTCATGTTGACGACAGTACGCAGGCTGCGGCCAATGAGGCGTTCGATCTCCATGGAGCGACCCTTGCGGTTAGCGTGCTCGCGCTTGCAGCGCTTACCGGTCGACGCCGGCAGCATGGCGTATTCCGCGGTCACCCAGCCGGCCTTAGCTCCCTTTCGCCAGCCCGGCACGCCCTCCTCGATAGTGGCGGCGCACAGCACGCGCGTGTCGCCAAACTCGGCCAGGCACGAGCCGTGGGCGTGCTTCATGACGCCACGGGTGAGCTTAACGGGGCGTAACTCGTTGGCGGCGCGACCGTTGGCGCGGTTGACCTGCATGTACTCCATAGAAAAATCCTTTCGGCAAAAGGTGTGGCGAAAGCTTTGGCGGCTGCCTTACATCTACTTCAGCTCATCGATATCGATATGTTCGATGCTCTTGAGCGGCTGACCAAAGATAAAGCTGCCCGCCACCGCAAACTCGGCAATGTTATCGGCCGTCGTGGCAAAACGATGCTGCGGCTCGGCGGCGTCGCCCGCCAGCTGCTCGCGGCGCGTGAGGATATCGGTCAGCTCGCGCGTGGTCTCCTCGGCGGAACTCACGACGCGCACCCCAGGCCCCAGCGCATGGCGGATAGGTCCCACCAACAGCGGAAAATGCGTACAGCCGAGCACCACGGTATCGATACCGTGGTCGCGCAGCGGCTCAACCGTGGCACCCACCAGCGCACGCACGGCAGGCGTATCGAAGATGTCCTCGTTCTCAAGCCATTGTTCCTGCAGATGTGCACCCGAGGCGAGCTCGTGTTCGACAACCTCGACAAAGCTCGAGGCAGGACAGCCGTATACATCGACGCCGGCATCTAGATCCTGAATGGCGCGCGTGTAGGCGCCCGAGCGAATGGTGAGGTTGGTGGCGAGCACGCCCACGCGACGCGTGCGGGTGCTGTTGATTGCCGCACGGGCACCCGGCGCGATCACGCCGATCACGGGAACGTCGAGCACCTGCTGGGCCAGACGCAAGGCCGCAGCGGTCGCCGTGTTGCAGGCGATGACCATAATCTTGACGTCGTGCTTCGAAAGCCAACGACCCGCCTGCAACGCAAACGAGCGCACCTCATCCTCGGTACGGGTGCCGTAGGGGCAGCGCTTGGTGTCGCCAAAGTAGTAGACGGACTCGTGCGGCAACGCCGTCGCAATCGCGCGCGCAACCGTCAGACCGCCCAAACCAGAATCGAACACGCCAATCGGGCGCGTGTCGCCTGCCGGATTCTCGATATCAGACATTACCTCACCAGTCTCTCTCGAAAAGACATGTCCAAGTGCGGCGACGCCGCGCTACGAACGCGCCGCGACCAGCAGCTCTGCCGTCGCCGCCCAACCATCGACAATTTTGCCGCGCGTAACGAAAGCGTTCTCGCAAGCAGCCAGGAACTCGGGCGCGCCGGCGCTCGTCAGGCCATTCTCGACCAGGCAGAACGTGCCCACGTGATCGGCCATGTAGAAGTCGGACTCGGAGTCACCAAGCGCCAACGTCTCCTCGCGCTCGATCCCTAGGTGCTCGCAGAAGCGCGCAATGGCGACGCCTTTGTTGAGGCCCGCCGGATTGATGTTGAAGGCGCGGCCGTCCTCGACGCGATTAAGCTCGAGCGTCGTCGGCTTGGACAGATGCGTCAGGTGACCGTTACAGGCCCACACCAGGCCGCAGCCGGCCTCGTCGAGGATGGCCTGCGCCTCGTCATCGGGGATGTCGCCGCGCATGCCGACGGTGACCTCGCGGTACTTGTAGCCGGTCGACATGTCGTTGTGATACTCGATCTTGTGCGGCCAGCGGGCGAGGATCCTCTCGCACACACCGGTCTGCTCGATCACCTGGTGCGGCGTGAGACCGCAAGAGGGGTCGTAGGGCATGTCGCCGGTCAGATACCCCCAATCGTTGGCTTTGAGGTCGTACATGACCAGGCCGCCCATCTCACCAATGTAGGAGTTGAGGCCGAGCACGCGCGCGTCCTCGTGGATCATGGTGCGGTTGCGGCCCGAGGTGGGAACCACCTGAATACCAGCGCGGGCAAGTGCCACGACGGCCTCGACGAGTTTGGTCGAGGGGTTGCCGTCGTTGTCGCGCAGCACGCACGAGCCGGGTGCGAGCATCGTGGCATCCAGGTCGGTAAAGACGTACTTGACCTTGGCCAAGCGCTCGCGCATCTCGCCCGAAAGCTCGGCAACGGTCGGCAGGGTGTTGTGGGACATGGTTACTCCGTTTACGTAGAAGGGTTTGGACTTGGACGGCATGCCTTGCTTGAGGGAACACGCTTATGGCGACAGCGCACTCAGGGCGCCGCCGCCGTCATGGTTCATTAGTCAAACTGGGTAACATCGATCAGGCGATTGGCCAACGAAAGGTCGCTCTCGATGGGCACGAACTCGTCGCCCACGTGCATGAGCTCCTCGTCACCCTTTGCCAGCAGCAAGACAATGGTGGGAGCATCGGGGTTGACGTACTCCTCGCGCGCCGCCTTGAACGCCGCATGCACAGCGGCTTCGCGGTCGAGGATGATCTTGTTCGGCGTATCGTCGGGAACATGTTCGGCAAGCTCGCGACAGACCTTCATCGGGTCCTCGTGAGCCGGGTCCTCGTTGGCAAAAATCATCAGGTCGGAATATGGTGCGGCCTCGCGCGGAAGCTGCTCGCGGCGCTCCTGCGCCTTGCCGCCGGCAGCGCCAAACACTGCAATGACGGGGCTAGTGGGAAACGCGCGCTTGACCGACGAGAAAAGCGAACGGAACGAAAGCTGGTTGTGCGCATAGTCAACGACGCAGATCACGCGGCCGTCCTTCGACTCCACGACCTCCATGCGGCCCGGCACACGAAGCTTGGAGAGGCCCTTCTTGATGGCATCGATACCGATGCCGATCTCGTGCGCAGCGGCGATAGCGACCAGCGCGTTCTCCACGTTAAAGTCTCCCGCGATACCCAGCAGGATCTTCTCCCCCGCCTCGGACTCGTCGGCACACAGACCATGCAAGTTGAACTCGATGCTAAAGCCGACCATGCGCACATCGCTCGCCCACAGGCTTGCCTCGGGATGCTCGACGCCAACGGTCACCAAGCGCTCGGCCGTCGACGCTGCCTCCAGCACACGGTCAACCTCTTCGGTGCCCAGATTCACCACGGCGGTCTTTGCCTGGTCAAAGATCCTGAGTTTGCTCTCAAAATAATCCTCAAACGTGGGGTGTTCGATCGGCGAGATGTGGTCACGGCCGATGTTGAGGAAGCACGCCACGTCAAACGGCAGATTCTCGACGCGTTGGTACTTGAGCGCCTGGCTCGAGACCTCCATGACCATGGACTGGCGACCGGACTCACGGCAGTTGGCGATATGGCGCCAGACCTCGGGGGCCTCGGGCGTAGTATTGGTGCTCTCGTAGCACTCGATGCCATCGTCGGTACTCACCGAGCCGATCATGCCGCAGGATTCGCCCGCTGCCTTGATGATGGACTGAAGCATAAAAGCGGCCGTGGTCTTTCCCTTGGTACCGGTGATGCCCACGATCTTGACGTCGTGGTCGGGACGGTCGTAGACCTCCGGCGGCAACAGGGCCATGGCCGTGCGAACGCTATCAACAACCAGCATCGCAGCACCGCTCTCCTGCGCCAGCGGCTCCAGAGACTCGACCAGCGACTCTTCGCACACAAATGCGACGGCACCCGCATCGAGCGCCATGCTCAAAAACGCGGGCTTAAAGGCAGCACCTTTGCAAAAGAACACGTCACCTGCCGAGACCGCGCGCGAATCAAACGAGCAGCCGGTCACGGTACGCTCGTCAACCTGCTCTGATGCGCGCAGCTCGCCGCACACGTCGAGAAGCTTGGCAAGCGTATCGACCGTGGTCACGGTCGCGGAATCCGAATGGTGCATCTTTCACCTTTCTCAGCCATTTGGCAGGGACGGTTTTATAGTAACTGAAACGCACCCACGCAAAAACGGCTCCCGGAGGAGCCGTTACGCGCAGGCGTTCGTAAGCCGAGGCTAGGCAGCCTGAGCAGCGGGCTGGTCCTCGTCGATAAAGAAGCGCTTGTACCACACCAGGAACACAAGCGGCGTATAGATCTTGCGCTGGAAATCGCCCTTGCCCGCAAAGTGCAGATCGAGCAGGTGCATGAGCTCGTCGGTATCGAAGAACTCACTTGCCCACGGCGCGGTGAAGTACTCCTTGACATAGTCGTACCACTTTTGCTCGCGCAGCCAGTAGACAATCGGCACCGGGAAGCCCACCTTGGGACGGGTGGCCCACTCATCGGGCAGCGACTTGTTGGCAGCGTGGCGGAGTACCTGTTTGTTGCCGTTCTCGTTGATGCGGTAGCGGTCGGGAATGTGCTCGGCGAACTCCATGACTTTGCGGTCCAGGAAGGGCACGCGCAGCTCCAGCGAGTGCGCCATGCACATCTTGTCGGCCTTGAGCAGAATGTCGCCCGGGAGCCACATGTTCATGTCCAGGTACTGCTTCTTGACCAGCTCGGGCTGACCCTTCACGCGCGCATAGATGGGAGCGGCAAGCTCGAAGGCGCCATCGCCGGTGTTGTACTCGGGCTTGAGCACGCCGTCGACCTCGCGCTCCGGCCATACCAGAGCCTGTCCCAGGAACGACTTCTCAGGGATCTCGGCACCCTTGACCAGGAAGTTATGTCCCTTGAAGTACGGCATATGCAACGCCAGGTTACCGAGCGCGCGACGGATGGGCAGCGGCACCATCTTTTTGTACTTGCGGACCGGGACCGTGTCCTCGTAGTAGGCGTAGCCGCCAAAGAGCTCGTCGGCACCTTCGCCCGAAAGCACGACGGTGACGTCCTTACGGGCCATCTCGGCCAAGAACCACAGCGGCACGGAAGACAGGTTGGACTGCGGCTCGTCCATGTGATACTGGATGTCCTCGAGCGCACCGAAGAACTCGTCGGCGGTGATCATCTTGCGGACGTTCTCGACACCGAGCTTGTCAGAGAGCTCCTTGGCGTAGTTGGTCTCGTTGAAGTTCTTGTAATCGAAACCCACCGAGAAGGTCTTGTCGGGCATGAGGCAAGCGGCGATGTAGCTGGAGTCGACGCCACCGGAGAGGAACGAAGCGACCTTGACGTCGGCGATGCGATGGGCCTCGACGCTCTCATGCACGACCTCGTCCAGCTCGTCGACGTACTCCTCAAACGGCTTCTCGACGGCAGAGTAATCGCAATCCCAGTAGCGCTCGATGTTCATCTTGCCGGTCGGGATATCGACGGTAAAGTAATGCGCCGGCGGCAGCTTGTAGACGCCCTCGAAGAAGGTCTCCTCGGTCGCCGAATACTGCAGCGTCATATACGGACGCAGTGCTTTCTTGTTGACCGCCTTGTGGAAGTGCGGGTAGTCGAGGAAGCTCTTGATCTCGGAGCCAAAGAGCACACCCGGCGCACCGTCGCCCGCATCGGCCATGGGATAGTAGTAGAGCGGCTTGATGCCAAAGATGTCGCGGGCGCCAAAGAGCTTGTTCTTCTTCTTATCCCAGATGACGAAGGCGTACATACCGCGAAGGCGGTCGAGCACGGCCTCGCCCCACTCCTCGTAGCCGTGCAGGAGGCTCTCGGTGTCGGCGCCGCAGTGGAACTTGTAGCCCTTGGCCTCGAGCTCGGAGCGAAGCTCCTGGAAGTTGTAAATCTCGCCGTTAAAGACGATGACGACGCTGCCGTCCTCATTTGCCATGGGCTGGGCGCCGGCCTCAGTCAGGTCGAGGATCGACAGGCGGCGGAAGCCGAGGGCGACGCGGCCGTCGATAAACTGGCCGCCCATGTCGGGACCACGATGGACGATGCGGTCCATCATCTTGGTGAGCACCTCGGATTGGTTATCCGTCCCACCGACAAAACCGACAAAACCGCACATATACTATCCCCTCTGCTGTTGCTGGGTATCAAATCGAATCAATAGCTTTTGAGTATACCCGAGGGCGCAAAGGGGGACGGGATGTTCAGGCAATCTCAACTGAATCAGCTCCGCTGTGACACGCGCCGGTTACCTTTAATGGATATGAGGTGAATGGGGCGATTGTTTTGCTATACTCTCTCCACACGGGCGATTGGCGCAACGGTTAGCGCAGGTGCTTTACACGCACAAGGCTGGGGGTTCGAATCCCTCATCGCCCACCACTGATTTGGAAACGGTCCTCGAAAGGGGACCGTTTTTTGTTTGGGCCCATTTCATGGGATTCGAACCCGCAAGGGTGCGGAGCTGAGGAAACGCGAAGCGTTTTCCAGCGCAGCACGCGAGGAGCGGAGCGACGAAGCGGGGCGCGGGCGGCGCCAGCCGCGCGCGGACATCCCTCATCGCCCGCCACTGATTTGGAAACGGTCCTCGCAAGGGGACCGTTTTTGTTTGGGCCCATTTCATGGGATTCGAACCCGCAAGGGTGCGGAGCTGAGGAAACGCGAAGCGTTTTCCAGCGCAGCACGCGAGGGCCGTAGGCCCGAAGCGAGAGCGGGCGGCGTCAGCCGCACGCGACATCCCTCATCGCCCACCACTGATTTGTTAGGCCTCCAGTGATGGAGGCCTTTCTTTTTTGGGCCCATCGCAGAGGGATTCGAACCCGCCAGCACGTCCGTCACAAAGGCCGTGGCCAAAAAATGGCAAAAATGAGTACTGTTACCAATTTTGTAGCAGCGATTTTTGGGTTTCGCTGGATAAATCTAGCTCTGAATCAGCGATTTGAAGCCTTTACTAGCTGTTTTCCCATTAACATAACTGAACATGTGTGGTCTAACTAATCCTAGGTAGTCGGTTTCATATGAGATTCAACTGGTGACAGTACTCATATTTGGCATTTTTTGTCCAAAGGCTCTCCTGGCCATTGCAGATTTATGGCAAAACGGGCTCCAGACCGCCGAATCGTGCCGCATATGGCACGTCCGCAGTCCGGAACCCGGTCCAAATTGAGTTATTGCGCCGCGTTAGCCCAAGACACCCGCCAGGATCTCGATTAGGCTGTCCACGTCGGCCTCTTCGCACACGAGCGGCGGCAGGAAACGCAGCGTATGGGCACCCGTAGCGTTAATCACGGCACCGGCGGCCAGCGCGCGGGCAACAATATCATGCGCGTCGCCCGCGGCATCATCCAGGTCGCAGCCGAGCATCAAGCCGCGACCGCGCACATCGGTAACATGCGGTAACTTGGCGAGTTTTGCCTCCATATAGGCGCCCACCTTGGCAGCGTGGTCGGCATAATCGCCGCGCACGAGCGCGGAGAGCGTCGCGGCACACGCCGCGATGGCCAAGCAGCTACCGCCAAAGGTCGAGCCGTGGTCGCCCGGCTCAAACACGTCGGCAATCTCCTTCTTTGCGACGACGGCACCCATGGGCACGCCATCAGCAATGCCCTTGGCAAGGCTCATGATGTCGGGCTCCACGCCATAGGTCTGGAACGCAAACGGCTTACCCGTGCGGAAGATACCGCACTGGACCTCGTCGGCGATAAGCGCGGCGCCCACTTCGTGTGCCAGGTCGCGCGCTGCCGCCATAAACTCCTCGGTCATGGGGTGCACACCGCTCTCACCCTGGATCGGTTCGAGCATCACGGCGCAAATTTCACTGCCCAGCTGCTTAAAGATCGCACGCAATTCATCGACATCGTTGGGCGTGCAGGCCACAAAGCCACCCGGCAGCGGGCGGAAGCTGTCCTGCAGCCAATCCTGCATGGTGGCGGCAATGGTCTCGAGCGTACGGCCGTGGAAGCCGCCGCGCATGCACACGATGGTGTTGCCGCCATTACCGGCACGCTTGGCGTACAGGCGCGCGAGCTTCATCGAGCCCTCGTTGGCCTCGGCGCCGGAGTTGGCAAAGAAGGTCTCCCACACCTGCTCGTCCGCAGCCGGGGCACCAAGAGCAGCTGCCGTGGTCTCATCGCCGGCGGCAATGGCATCGGCAAGCACGCGCGCACCATCTACGTCGTCGTTAGCAAGCTTGGACAGCAGCGCCGCGACCTGTCCGCGCTGCTCAATGTAGAAGTAATTGGAGACATGCATGAGCTTTTTGGTCTGTGCCTCGAGCGCCGAGAGCACAGCCGGGTCGCCATGACCCAGGCTGCACACGCCGATGCCAGCAAGAAAGTCGAGGTACTCACGGCCATCGTCGCCGGTGAGTTTCATGCCGTGGCCCTCGACAAACTCGACCGGAGAGCGGCCAAAGGTATGCATAACGTAATGGGATTCAAGCGATTGCTGAGCTGCAAGTGACATGGGATGCCTTTCGTTGAGCGCCGGACGGCGCAGGCCTATGGGTGCAGAAATGGGGCGGCTGCGGGTCGGCTAGACCGTCTGAAGCTTCTCGACCTCGTCGAGGTTCTCGGTCAAACGCGCAGCAAACGTCGAAAGCGGATGCGGATGTGTATCGAACTCGTAAGCCATCTCGGTGGAATGGATCACGGTACCGACGCCGGCATCGGTCAGCAGCTCCAGCAGCAGCGAATGCGGCGTGGTACCGTTGATGATGTGAGCGCGAAATACGCCTCCGGCAAGCGCATCGACGGCAGCACGCAGCTTGGGAATCATGCCCTTATCGACCTCGCCGCCGTAGAGCATTTCGTTAACCTCGTCGAGCGTTAGGTTGGAGATGAGTGAGTCTTTATCGCTAAAGTCCTTGTACAGGCCGTCGACGTCGGTCAAAAAGATCGCCTTATGCGCATGCAGCGCCGCCGCAACGGCACCGGCGGCGGTATCGGCGTTGATGTTGAAGAAACCGCCGTCCTCCCCCGCCGCGACGGTAGCGATGACGGGGATGTACTCGCTATCGAGCAGGCGCTCGATATAGTCGGTGTTGACGTGCGTCACTTTGCCCACGCGACCGAGCTCGGGGTCGAGCGGCTCGGCGATGAGCGTACCGGCATCGCTGCCTGAAACGCCCACGGCCAGGTTGCCGTGATGGTTGAGCGCCGCGACCAGCTCCTGGTTGACCTTACCGCCCAGCACCTCGCGCACGATATCCATGGTCGCCGGCGTGGTCACGCGCTGGCCGTTCTTAAACTCGACGGGGATGTCGTAGTGGCTAAGCGCCTCGTTGATGGCCTTGCCGCCACCGTGCACGATAACAGGGCGCATGCCGATGATCTTGAGCAGCACGATGTCGCTCATCACGTCGCGGCGCAGCTGCTCATCAACCATGGCGGCACCGCCGTACTTGATAACGACCGTCTTACCGGTCAGGTTCTTAATCCACGGCAGCGCTTCGAACAGCAGCTGCGCGGTTGCTTCGTTGGATTCGCTCGAACGACAATCGCGTGCGAATTTCATAATCTGCCTCGTCTTTCGTATCGTTATCGCGCCGTGCTCCGCCGTCCGCAATCGCGGCAAGATGCGCAGCGTGCCTGGAATCTAGGAACGGTAGTCGCCGTTAATGGAGATGTACTCGTGCGTGAGGTCGCAAGTCCACACGGTGGTCGCCGCGTCGCCCGCGCCCAGGTCTGCCGAGATCACAATCTCGGACGCCTCAAAACGTCGCAGAGCCTCGTCCTCGTCAAACGGAACAGTCAGACCGTCGCGACAGACAGGCATGCCCATCATGTCGATGGAAACGTCTTCCTGATTAAACTTCACGCCGCACTTGCCAAGCGCCATGGCAACGCGGCCCCAGTTGCAGTCGTGGCCGGCGATGCAGGTCTTGACGAGCGGCGAGTTGGCAACGGCGCGGGCGGCGATATCGGCTTCCTCGTCGTTCACGGCGCCGGTAACGTTGACCGTAACAAGCTTAGATGCGCCCTCACCATCGGCGGCGATATTGCGCGCCAGGCTCTCGCACACCTCGTGCACGGCAAATGCCAACTCGTCAAAGGCATCGGAGCCCTCGACGATAGGCTCGGCATCTGCGGCAGCGGCGCCGGAGGCAAGCATGATGCAGGTGTCGTTGGTCGAGGTGTCGGAATCGACCGTTACCTTGTTAAAGGTCTGCTTGACGGTCGAGAGCAGCAGGGCATGAAGCGCCGCAGGCTCGACGGGGGCATCGGTGGTGATAACTGCGATCATGGTGGCCATGTTGGGCATGATCATGCCCGAGCCCTTGCACATGCCGCCCACCGTATAGACATTGCCCGCATGGCCCTCGGCATCGCTGACGTAGGACACGGCATATTCCTTGGAGTGCGTGTCGGTCGTCATGATGGCGCGAGCGGCATCGGCGCCACCGTGGGCGGAGAGCGCCTCGTAGGCAGCAGGAATGGCGGTCTCAAACGTGTCGATCGGCAGAATCTGGCCAATCACACCCGTGGAGGCAACCAGAATCTGCTGGGACTCGCAGCCGATGACCTGCGATGCGATGCTGCACGTCTCGCGCGCGCATGCAAGGCCGGTCTCACCCGTGGCGGCGTTGGCATTGCCAGAGTTGACCGAAACGCCGGCGATGATACCGTAGCCCTTGTCGGCACCGCCCAGGTTGGCACGGCTCACCTGCACGGGCGCCGCGCAAAAGCGATTGGTGGTAAACACGCCGGCACCGGGACAGGGTTTATCGGGCACGACGAGCGCGTAATCCAGACGCTCGGGGTTCTTGCGGAACCCAGCGTGGATGCCTGCGGCTTTAAAACCAGCCGCAGCCGTAACGCCGCCCTCGACGGCGCGAATCTTGATATCAAACAGCTCGGTATTCATCGTCTTTATGACTCCTTATGTCAAACAAAAAACGGGCATCGGTTGGTGCGCCATGCCAGTCGCAATCATGAGACCAGCTTAAAAGTGGCGCCCCACTCGATGCCCGACTACCAAATCGTTAACAATCGAATGTGCTACACCGGGCACGCCACTGTGGGCAAGCCTCGTCGCTCGTCAAAACCAAAGACGATGTTGGCGCACTGGACCGCCTGGCCTGCTGCACCCTTGCACAGATTGTCGATGGCGCCCGTCGCCACCAGCACGCCTGCGCGCTTGTTGAGCGCGAGGCCGATCTGGGCGGCGTTGGTACCGACGACCGAAGCCGTCTTGGGCTGCTGGCCGGCATCGAGCACGCGCACGAAGGTGCGATCGGCGTAGAACTGCTTGTAATAGTCAACGGCGTCCTCAAGAGCCAGGGTGTCGATAGCCTGCGGCGCAAGCGGCATCGTCACCGTGGAAAGCAGGCCGCGCTTGAGCGGCGCCAGATGCGGGGTAAAGACGACGCGATCGGTCAGGCCCAGGATTTGCTCAATCTCGGGCGTATGGCGATGCTTGCCCACGCCATAGGCCTCTAGGTTTTCGTCGGCACTGCAAAAATGCGTACGGGCGTTGCAGGACTTACCGGCGCCCGTCACACCGCTGATGGCGTCAACGATCACAGGACCGCTCTGGGCAACCCAGCCGGCGCGCACGGCAGGCGCAGCGGCAAGGCTCGTTGCGGTGGGATAGCAACCGGCGCAGGCGACCAGTACGGGTTTGCCGTCGGCGTGGTCGGATGCAGCGGTCTCCAAATCCTGGCAAAACAGCTCGGGCAGGCCGAAGGCGCGGGTCTTGAGCAGCTCGGGGCTCGTGTGCTCGGCGGCATACCATGTCTCAAAGATGGACGCGTCGTTCAGACGGTAGTCGGCCGAAAGATCAAAGCAGGAGACGCCCGATGCAAGCAGCGCGGGCACCTGTGCCATGGCAGCCGTGTGCGGCACGGCAAGAAAAACCGCATCGCAGCTCTTGAGCTCGGGAGCATCATGCGTCGTGAAGACAAGGTCGCTTACGCCGGCAAAGCTCGGGTAGACCGCAGACAGCGACTGGCCGGCATCGGCGTTGGACGTAATGGCAACAAGTTCAAACTCAGGATGACCGAGGACGAGGCGAATAAGCTCGGCGCCGGCATATCCAGCCGCACCGACAATTCCAACCTTTAAAGACATATCAAACTCCTTGTCTGCAGTTATGCACTGATGCGCATCCCGCAGCCGTCGTTATGAAGTGGGTTGAAACTTTAGCACCAAAAGATGCATATATACGCAAATCTTTTGCATATTCATGCATTGAAACATTCCCGACACATTCGCTCGAAGGAATTGACAAATAAATGCGGGCCCCACATTGCTCGGTGCGCCTTACGGTGACGTTGCAATGTGGGGCCCGCTACATGCGAGAATTTGAATTGTCGAAGCTTGCTGAGAGACTCGTTTAGAGCTCGACCGGCACCCATTCGTCATGGTTGCAGATAAAGGCCTCGGGTTCCTCCACGCTAAAGAAGACGAGCGTGGGGTCGTTCGGCCCCTCATATTGCTCGCCCAGGCGCTCTAGATGCTTCCATCCGGCCTCACGCATATCGCCCGCCGCCTGGTCATCCAGGCCGGCACGCCCGCGCAAGATGAGCCAGCCGTGGCCCGGCCACCAACTCGTTGCCTCAAAGCGCTGGTTTTGCAGCAGCTCCTGCCACACGTCTTTGGTGCGCGCCGTCACAAACCACAGCTTGCCGTCCTGAATCTGAGCAAACGAAAACGGACGAACATGCGGCTGCCCGTCCACGCTCGTCGCCAGATACCATGCCGGCACCGACGTCAGATACTCCAGCACCGTATTCAATCCGTCCATGCATCCTCCTGGCACTAGTCCATTTGTGCGAATTAGAGCTCGAGCTGTTCCTCGCTGCCGTCGATATCGCAGAAGCGGGCAGCGATGTTGCGGACCGAGAAGAACGCGAGGCGGCCGTCGTTGGCACTCTCGTGATTCTCGCCAATGCCCACCATGTGCTTAAAACCAGCCTGGCGCACCCGGTCGCTCACGACCGCGTCGTCCTCGAGCGCAGCCTCGCCGGTCAGCACAATCCAACACTCCCCCGGTTTCCAGCCCGAGACCTCAAACTTGGGATTCGCGCTCAGCTCGGCCCACACGTCCTTGTCACGCGAGGTGCAAAACCACAGCTTGCCATCATCGACCATGGCAAACGAGAACGGCCTCACGCGCGGTTGATGTTCGTCCGCCACATCGGTCGTGGCCAGATACCACGCCGGAATACGCCTGAGATACGAACAGGCGCGCTCGAGCTGCGCCGTGCGATCGTTGTCGGTCATAGGGACCCCTTTCTTGCGATCGAATCGCGCCTAAACAAGTTGAAGGTTGATGACGATGACACACGCGAGCAGCAACGCCGTCACCACCGCAGCCAGCGCATCTCTGCGGCCAAATGCAAGCGTATGCAGGCGCGTGCGGCCCTGCTCGCCGTGATAGCAACGGGCATCCATGGCGGCCGACAGCGTCTCGGCATGACGGAACACGCCCGTGAACAGCGGAATCGCCACGCTGCCGAGCATACGCACGCCGCCGAGCGGACCTCCCGTCACGCGTGCACCGCGACTTGCCTGCGCGTCCGCCGTCTGCTTCATCTCGGTGGCGAATTGCGGCATAAAGCGCAGTGCAATACCCATAATCATGCCGAGTTCGTGCGCGGGAAGCCCCACGCGTGCAAACGGTGCAAGCAGGCGCTCAAAGCCCGCGGTAAGGTCGAGCGTCGGCGTGGTGAGCGTAATGGCGCTCATGCCGGCCATCATCAAGGTCAGGCGGCAGGCCATAAAGGCGGCGGAATGCAGCGAGCCCTCACTTATCTGCAGAAAGCCGAGCTGCCACAGGGTGCGCCCGCTTTGGTCGGTAAACAGGCTGAGCACCGCGACCACCACGACAATCCCCAGCAGCGGTGCCATCGACGATAGGACACGGCGTAACGGCACCCGGGATACGGCATAGATCAGGACAACGAAGGCCGCCACCGGAAGCAAGCCGCGGAAGCTACTGACCGTAAGCGTCGTGATCAGGAATACGAAACCCAAGAGCAACTTGGTGCGCGGATCCAAGCGGTGAATTGCGCTATCCCCGGGGTAGTAGCTGCCAAACGAAAACGCCTCCATTAGCAGCCCTCCTCTTGCGCGACCGTCTCGAATTTGGCCTTGCCCACGGCGCTCGAAACGCCACCCGAGCGACCGATCAGCAGGTCCGCCAACTCATCGGCCAGCGACTCAACCGTATAGAGCCCAGCGCAGCGCAGCGGCACGCCGGCCTCCGCGAGCGCCAACGCCATGCGCTGAGCAGCAGGTACGCCCAAGCCGATCGACTTGAGCTCATCGGCATGCGCAAACACCTGCGCGGGGGTTCCCTCGGCAAACACCGCACCTTCGTTCATTACGACGATACGGTCGCAGCAATTGGCCAGGTCATCCATGCTGTGTGAAACCATGACAACGGTCAGGCCATCGCGGTGAAGTCGATCGATAAGCTCAAGGAAATCCCTGCGCGCAGCCGGATCGAGCCCCGCCATGGGTTCATCGAGCACCAGGACTTCGGGCTCCATGGCGAGCACGCCGGCGAATGCCACACGCCGTTGCTGACCGCCCGAAAGCTCAAAGGGACTCTTGTCGCCGACCGTGGTAAGGTCGAGGCCCACGCGCGAGAGCGATGACTCGACACGACGGTCGACTTCATCTTGCGGCAAGCCAAGGTTGCGCGGGCCAAACGCCACGTCCAGCGCCACGGTCTCGGCAAATAGCTGACGCTCGGGATATTGAAACACCACGCCGACCTTTGCCTTAACCGCGGCGGCATCTTTCTTGTTTGCCAGGTCGAGCCCCAGCGCGCGAACGAATCCCTCCTGGGGGCGAATCAAGCCGTTGAGATGCTGGACCAGCGTCGACTTACCCGAACCGGTATGACCTGCCAAGCCCAGGAACTCGCCGCGACGCACCGTCAGCGATACATCGCGCAGCGCCCACGGGCTGCTGGGGTCGTTTCCCCAGAGAGCCTGTTTATTCGATTTGCCCGCAGTGGCCGAGCGCTTGCGCCATCGACGGCGCTCGCGGGCACTCAGCGAGTAACTATGCGAGAGGTGCGAAATCTCGATGACGGGCTCCGACGCATTGCCCTCGTTGTCTACCGGAACAGTGCCGTCAGCGATTTCCAACTGGGATGCGGAAGACTGCCCCGCGGTGCCTGCCCCACTTCGCTCGGCATAAGCCTGCGCAATCTCGGCGACCATATCCGCCTCACGTACCTGCGCGCAAACGGGTACGCCCTTCGCACGAAGCGACCTGCCCAGACGACACGACTCCGGCATATCCAGGTTGAGCTCCGCGAGCTCATCTGCCCGCGTCAGAATCTCCTCGGGCGTACCGAGCATGGCAACGCGCCCCGCCCGAAATACCGCGACACGATCGGCCTCGGCGGCCTCCTCCATAAAGTGCGTAATCATCACGATGGTCATGCCGCGATCGTGCAACGCGTGGCAAGCTTTCATGAGGCCCTTGCGTCCACGCGGATCGAGCATCGAAGAAGCCTCGTCCAATATGAGCACGCGCGGTTCCATGGCGAGCACACCGGCAAGCGCCACGCGCTGCTTTTGTCCGCCCGAGAGCGCATGGGTCTCGTGGCGCTCAAAGCCCACCAGGCCCACGCCCTTCAGCGCCTCACGTACGCGCTGCGCAATTTGTGCCGATGGCACGCCAAGGTTTTCGGGACCAAACGCAACGTCATCTTCGACAAGCGTTGCCACCAGCTGGTCATCGGGATTTTGGAATACCATGCCCGCGGTCGAACGAATGTCGTAGACCAGCTCGGGGTCGGACGCATCCATGCCGTTGATGCGTACCGTGCCCGCATCGGGCTGCAATAGTGCATTCAGATGCTTGGCAAACGTCGACTTGCCCGACCCATTGCCACCGAGGATGCAGAAAAACTCCCCGTCTTCGATGTTCAGATCGACACCGTCGAGTGCCGACACGGCACCGTCATAGCTAAAGGAAACACCCCGACACTCAATCATGCGCGGCCTTTGACCTGGTCCTTTTTAGGCGTGATGAGGTTGGAGACTGCTTTATACACCGCCAGCGTCAACACCGAGTTAAGCACGGTCTTGATAAGGTTGAACGGCAGCACGGCAGGAATCATAAGCGGGGCGATCACATCGACCGAGCCATACCAGAACCAAACACCAATGGTAAGGTTTGCGACCATAGACAACGCCGTAGCGGCAATGACGCCGAGCACCAGGCCAATCACGGCACCCTTATAGGTATGCATCTTCTGGTAGACGATAGCCGCGGGCAGAATATAACCCAGCGTAGCCACCAGGTTCATAAGCGCACCGACCCAGTCACCCGTGGTGAGCGCATGGATAACGATCGCCATGGCGGCAACAGCTGTGCCGGCACCGGGGCCATACGCAAACCCACATACCATCGCCGGCACCAGCGACGGGTCATACGTCAAAAACGGCGCCGAAGGAAGGATGGGCAGCTGCACATACATAAACAGGGCGCCCAAAGCGCACATCAGCGCCATGGTAACGAGCTGTTTGGTGCTCCACCTATTCGTGTTCTCAAAATGGATATGCTGCGACTGTTCAGACATAAGATCACCTGCCTCTTTCATCCGGACTCTAACCGTTGGTACTGGGATCTCACCAGTTCAGCCGGTGTGCGAACCAACACACGCACGGGTCGCGGACTCATCGGCTCGGTCGCAGGTATCTCGCCTGCGCCACGGCGTCCCTTTGACACCGCCCGATTTACCGCCAGTGGGGAATTCCGCCCCGCCCTGAAACAGCAATTGCAAGTGTAGCACCAGTAGACTTTCGCGCAAGTATGCCAAGGGTAATTTGTGGCGGGGATCAGTTGCCGCAACAACCACGTTCCCCACCCATCCCAAAGTAGCGCGCTTTTCGCGCAAAGCGCGAAACAGCGATCGGGACACGTATTCCCAACAACCAAGTCCTCCGCCCACGCCGACCTCAAGGCCGTAAACGCAGGGAATCCGGGGGCGTGACGGGGGTTTCTCTCCGGAACATTCCGCAGGACGCAAAGAGGCTCCGCAGCGCGAAGCGCGATGCGGAGCCTCTTTGCATGTCCGAGGACGTTCCGGAGAGAAACCCCCGTCACGCCCCCGGATTCCCGGTGGGAGTTCTAGACCTTGTCGGCCTTAGTACATACCGCCGCCCTGCTGACCAGCGGTAGCAGCAGCGATAGCGTCCTCAAGCTGAGTGTTCTTGGGCACATCGGAGACGGTAGCCTCGGTGATGAGAATCAGGCTGGCGACAGAAGCGGCGTTCTGCAGAGTGACGCGGCTGACCTTGACGGGGTCGAGGACGCCCATCTCGATCATGTCGCCCCACTCGCCGTTGGCAGAGTTGAGACCCTGGCCAGCGGGCAGCTCGGCAACCTTGTCGACCACGACAGCGCCCTCAAAGCCAGCGTTCTTGGCGATGGTGGCGACCGGAGCAGTCAGAGCCTTCTTGACGATGTCGACACCGATCTTCTCCTCGGGGTCGTCAAGCTCAACGGCGTCGAGTGCAGGAGCAGCGTCCATGAAGGCGACGCCGCCACCGGCGACAATGCCCTCCTCGACAGCAGCGCGGGTAGCCTGCAGGGCGTCCTCGACGCGATGCTTAATCTCCTTGAGCTCGGACTCGGTAGCAGCGCCGACCTTGATGACGGCAACGCCACCGGAGAGCTTGGCCAGGCGCTCCTGGAGCTTCTCACGGTCGAAGTCAGAGGTGGTGTTCTCCATCTCGCCCTTGATCTGAGCGATGCGGGCGTCGATGGCCTCCTTGGAGCCAGCGCCGCCGACGACGACGGTGTTGTCCTTGGAGATGGTGACGGACTTAGCGGTACCGAGCATATCGGCGGTGATGTCAGCGACCTTCACGCCCAGCTCGTCGAGAGCTGCCTGGCCACCGGTGAGGACGGCGATGTCCTCGAGGATGCGCTTGCGGCGATCGCCGTAGCCCGGAGCCTTGACGGCGCAGACGTTGAGGGCGCCACGAATCTTGTTGAGGACCAGGGTGGGCAGAGCCTCGCCGTCGATGTCCTCAGCGATGATGAGCAGGCCACGGCCGGCGCGCTGGACAGCCTCGAGCACGGGCATGATGTCCTGGACGCTGGAGATCTTCTGGTCGGTGATGAGGATGTACGGATCCTTCATCACGGCCTCCATGCGGTCGTTGTCCGTGACGAAGTAAGCGGAGACATAGCCCTTGTCGAACTGCATGCCCTCGACGGTGTCGATGGTGATGTCGAACGTCTGGGAATCCTCGACGGTGATGACGCCGTCCTTGCCCACGACCTCCATGGCCTCGGCGATCTTCTCGCCGACCTCGGGGTCACCGGCGGAAATGGTACCGACAGAAGCAATCTGCTCCTTGGTCTCGACCGGCTTGGCCTGCTTCTTCATCTCGGCGACGGCGGCGTTGACGGCCTTGTCGATGCCGCGACGGATGGCCAGCGGGTTGGCGCCAGCGGCGACGTTGCGCAGGCCGTCGTTGACGATGGCCTGGGCGAGCAGGGTTGCGGTGGTGGTGCCGTCACCCACGGTGTCGTTGGTCTTGGTGGCGACCTCCTTCACCAGCTGGGCACCCATGTTCTCGATGTTGTCCTCGAGCTCAATCTCCTTGGCGACGGAAACGCCGTCGTTGGTGATGGTCGGGGCACCAAACGTGCGCTGAAGAGCAACGTAGCGCCCCTTGGGGCCCATGGTGACGGTAACGGCGTCGGCCAGAGTGTTGACACCCTTGGCGAGCTTAGCGCGGGCATCGGTGTTGAACGTAATGTTCTTTGCCATGGTAGGTAATCCTCCAAAAGAAATGTGACTCGCGTCGCCGCTTCCGAGTCCTATGCGACGATCGCGTTCAAAGACGAATCAGAGATTCTGACGAGACTAGGCCTCGACGACGGCGTAGATGTCGTCGGCGCGCATCAGCAGATACTTCTCGCCGTCGACCTTGACCTCGTTGCCACCGAACTTACCGTAGATGACAACGTCACCGACCTTGACGTCCATGGGGATGCGCTCACCCTTGTCGTTGACCTTGCCGGCGCCAACGGCAACGATGGTGCCGCGCTGCGGCTTCTCCTGAGCGTTGCTGGCGATATACAGACCAGAAGCGGTCTTCTGCTCGGCCTCATCGGGCTTGACCAGAACACGATCTGCAAGCGGCTTCAAAGACGACATGCTTGTCTCCTCCTTTTTGGGCCGCGCGGTTATACCGCGCGAATTAACCCTTTTTGTTTGCGTACGCGTTGAATGGTACCCACGAATGGCGGGTTATACAACACAGAGTCAAAAAATCTTATTTTTTGGCACTTAGATTTTCTGAATGCCGGGGGATAACTTAGCGGTGCCTCCCGTGTGGCTCCGGCGGGGCGGGGCATAAGGTTTCCTGCTCGGGCAGTCCTGCTCGCACGAAGGCCACATTAAGTGGCCTTCGGCTCGTGCGGAACTCGCGATAAACCTTATGCCCCGCCCCGCCGGAGCCACACGGGAGGCAGGTTAACTAATTCGGGCCCGGCATTCAGAAAAGTCAGTGCAGCAAAATGGCGATGCGGATAGCGACATGTGCATGGTTTTCGCCGCGCGCACGGGTCCCCTGGGGAGCACCGTGCATTTTTGGGAGTATTCAGCAAGCCAGGACGGCTGCATACGTGCCGGACACACCATATTGGTCCCAAGGACGCCTTCGGCCGGCGATTTTGGTCGGCAGGCAAACACCGTCAGGACAGAAAGGCATGCCTCGCGCCGCGCCGGAGCCCAAAATGACGTCAATCTCCGCAACGTTACCCAACCGCAGCGGCACCGACGGGGCATGCGGTGCTGAATACTCCGTTTTTTGCACGGCGCGGGCGGGGGTACATTAGGATTAGAGAGAACATCCCAGCCTTTTTATGCAATTCGTAATGGAAAGTATGCAAAACACCTAGAGATAGCATGGCTGCTGTCCAAATTGAGCGCGCGGGGCAGCGACGCCTCCGCCCCGCGCCCAGATCAAGCAGGGCGGGGACGCTCCTAACGAACCCCCATTGGCAAACAAGCGCAGCTCGAGCGCCATCCCAAAATAGGCTGCACGAGCCGCGTTTAACGGTACGACATGAATATTAGCGCTCGTAGACCAGGTTGCCGGCTAGGTAGGTGGCTTGGACTTTGGTGGCCTGGAGCTCTTGGGGGTCGATGGTAAGTGGGTTTTGATCCAGGACTACCAGGTCGGCGTATTTGCCGGGTTCCAGGCTGCCGAGGTTTTGCTCGTCGCCCGCTGCATAGGCGCTGCCCAGGGTGTAGTTGCGCAGGGCTGTTGCTGCATCGATGCGCTCGCTCGGCAGCCAGCCGCCCTCGGGCCAGTGGCTTTTGGGGTCTTGGCGCGTGATAGCCGTGTAGAGCACGTTCATGCTAGTAACAGGCGTGATAGGGCTGTCGGTACCGAAGGCTTGGCGAATGCCGCGCTGTTTATAGGTCGCAAACGGCCACATGATGCGGCTGCGCTCCAAGCCCAGGTCGCGCTCCGGACCACCCGGGTCGAGCGTGATATGGCAGGGCTGGCTCGAGGCGACCACGTTGAGCTTGCGCAGGCGGTCGATGTCCTCGGGCAGGAGGTTCTCCAGATGCTCGAGTGTGTTATGGCCGTGCTGGGGCAGGCCGTACAGATCGGCCGCTTCCTCGAAGATATCCAGCGCGGCATGGATGGCACCGTCGCCGATGACGTGGATGCGCACGGTGTGCCCGCGCTCCGCAGCCGCCAGAACCAGCTTACGCATACGCTCGGCAGGAACCGTCAGACGGCCCTGGTCGCCCGGGAAGCGCGGGTTGGTATAGGGCTCGGTGAGATAGGCCGTGTGTTCGCTCGAGACGCCGTCGAAGAACTGCTTAAAACCAGGCGCCGAGAGCAGCGCATTGTTCGCGTAGCGGGTCTGCAGTTCTTCTAAGCGCGATTGGTCATCCAGCAACGTGGGGAACAGATGAGCTCGAATGCCCAGCTTGCCGGCTGCCTGTAGCTTGTCGTAGACATCGTCGCGGATAAAATCGCAGCCCGGCATGGGCATGAGCGACATGTCGCAGATCGAGGTGATGCCCTGCTCGGCCATACGCCTCATTTGATCGGCGTAAGCGCTTGCAATGCGATCCTCCCCCAGCCACTCAAGGCAGCGCGGAAGCAGCTGCATAGCGGCCGCCTCGTGAGCGATACCCGTGAGCTCGCCGTTTGCATCCTTGTCGTAGCTACCGCCCGCCGGAGGCTCGCTGTCGCGCGTGACGCCGAGCGCCTCGAGTGCGCGGCTGTTGAGCCACAGCGTGTGCCCGTCGCCCGAATACATAACACAGGGGCGATCGGGGAATGCCGCGTCGAGCGACGCCTTGGTAGGATGCTCGGGCGGGTCCCAACGGTAGTCGCGCCAGCCCTGCGTCACAACCCAAGCGTCATCGGGCAGATCCTGGGAAAACTCGAGCGCATGCTGCACCAGCGCCGCCTCGGACGTGCCCATATCCATGAGCATGTACGGCGAGGAGCCGACCGAGGTATGGAAGAAGTGCAGGTGAGCATCGTGGAAACCAGGGCAGACGAACTGCTCGCCGTAGTCGATAACCGACGTGGCGGCAGGAGCGGCGGCGATCACGTCATCGGGCGCACCGACTGCGACGATACGGTCGCCTGCGATGGCAATCGCCAGCTCGCGGGCGGTATCGATGCCGTCTTGCGCGGTAAAGACGTTCTTGGAGCGGATAATCCGATCGATATGTTGCATGGGCATCCCCATCTCTGGCAGGAAATTCAACACCCCCGAGTGTACTCCCCCGCCCTTGTAACAAAACCCCAAGCGGCAAACGGCAACTTTACCAGCCCTAGCGGCAGGTGGCATACTGGAGAGAGCCTGTACGATTTTGCGATCAACCCAGCAAGGAGCAAATCGACCATGACGAAGACCAAGGCACAGCAGATTATGGCGGCAACCGAGGTTCGCGCGGCAGATGACGTCACCGCGGCCATCCGAGATATCGCCGCCGAATTTGAGCCCTACATCATCAAGCAGCGCCGCCACTTCCATAAGCACCCGGAGCTGAGCCTCGCCGAGGAGCGCACGACTTCCGACATCGCCAACCAGCTCGATGCCATGAATATCCCCTACGAGCGTCCCCTTAAGACGGGCCTTGTGGCGACCCTTCGCGGCACCGCGCCCGACGCCTATCGCGAGGACGGCACGCCACGCCGCCGCATCCTGCTGCGCGCCGACATCGACGCCCTGCCCGTCACCGAGCAGACCGGCGAAGAGTTCGCCAGCGTCAACGAGGGCTGCATGCACGCCTGCGGCCACGACTGCCACATCGCCATGATGCTCGGCACGCTGCAAATCCTGCGCCATATGACCGACGACATCCACGGCGAAGTCCGCATCGTCTTCCAGCCCAGCGAGGAAAACGGCCAGGGCGCCAAGCTCATGATCGGCACGGGCGTGCTCGACGGCGTCGATGGCGCCTACGCCGCGCACATCTGGAGCGAGGTTGACGCCGGCACCGTGAGCTGCGAGCCCGGTCCGCGCATGGCCAATACCGACTGGTTCCGCATCGATGTTCGCGGCACCTCATGCCACGGTGCCATGCCCCAGCGCGGCCACGACGCCGTTATGGTGGCCGCCGAGATCGTCAATGCCCTGCAGACCATCGTTTCGCGCGAGATCAGCCCCTACGAGCCGGCTGTCATCACCGTCGGCGAGCTGCACGGCGGCACCGCGCGCAACGTTATCGCCGGCACGGCCTACCTCGCCGGCACGGTGCGCACCTACGGAGATTCGACCCACGAGGAAATGCCGGAGCTCATGCGCCGCATCGTGGAGCATACCGCGGCCGCCTTGGGCGCCGAAGCAGAGCTCACCGACTACACCATCGCCAATTACAAGGTCGAAAACGATGCCGCCTCGAGCGAGCGCTGCCGCCAGGCAGTAATCAAATGCCTGGGCCCCACCGGTCAAGGCCATTACCGCGGCACGCTTTCGGGCGAGGATTTTTCGGAGTACCTGCGCCGCGTACCGGGCGTGCTCGCCTTTGTAGGTACGCGCAACCCCAAGATTGGCGCCACGTACGCCCAACATTCTTGCTTCTACAAGATTGACGAGTCGGTACTGGCCAAGGGCTCCATGGTGGCCGCCCAGTATGCCATCGACTTTTTGGCCGAGCCCACGCAAGAAGAGCTCGACGGCCCCACGATTGCCGCGGTCGCCGAGACCAACCCCGACCTGGCAGCCAAACTGCGCTCTGCCAAGGCGACGACCGCCGAGGCTCGCGACGCCATCCATGATGCCCGAACGGCTCGCCATGCCGCGATCAAGGGCATCCACGACGCACGCGCTGCTGCACGCCGCGAGGAGAAGCACGACGAGTAGTCGATTCGCTGGCATCTCGCAGTCATAGCCACATCGCGATGTCAAAGCGGGGGCGGACGTATCGAAACGTCCGCCCCCGCTCATTCTTCAAGCGCTATTTCTACCATTTCTACCCCGTCCCCAAATGGCAGACGGCGTGGCTACTCGTCCTGAGGCTCCTCGTCGGAGCTTGGCTCGGACGCCGACTCAGGTGCAGGTGCAGGTGCCGGCTCAGGCTCAGGCTCAGGCTCAGATGCCGTCTCAGACTCGGGCGCCGGTTCAGGCTCGGGCGCCGGCTCAGGCTCGGGCGCGGGAACAGGTGCAGGTGCCGGCGAAGCATCCGGAGCACCGTGACCCGAAGGAGCGGACTTCTTCTCGAAGGGCAATACAAAAGTCAGAACGTCGTCCTTATCCTCATCGGCCCATTCGCTTGCATAGCGTGCAACCCAATAGCCAACGGCACGGTGCTTGAGCATCTTGCCAAAGACCGTGAGAAATACCGTGACAAACGCCGTCAGCACCAAGAACAATACGAGCGTAATGCCACCGCCGGTAACAAGCGCCTCAATAGCCGTAGGACGGTAGTAGTAGCTATACATACCGACAGAGGCAATGGTGCCAAAGACGAACGTCAGGATCCAGGTGACAACGTTAGCGACCAGACCCGTCAAAAACTCGGGGAGGAACGAAGCGCAGAACAGCTTGGTCTTATTGTTCTTAAAGGCCGCCCAGACCTTATCAAGCGAAAACGCGCTCTCGACGCGACCGGTCACCGCAAAGTGCATCACGGCGATATCGGCAAACATCTTAAAGAAGACCCCCAAGACCGCCGTGGCAATCATAGCCAGGACAAGCAGGCCAAGCGAGCCAAACAGCGCAGCCTCGAGCGCATAAGAGCCGTAATACGAATACGAACCTGCGGCGCCAATTACCACGCTCTCCACCAGCGAAAGCGCTACACCGATAACGGGAACGGCAGCGATAACCTCGAGCACGACCGAAATAACGCTCGAAAAGACTCCGAGGCCAAACGACGTGGAACGCATGAGTGGACGGTCCATGCCGTCATCGACCTTGAGCGAAAGATCACGGCCCCACTCGATACCAAAGCCGGAACCGCACACGCTCGCAATGCAAGCTGCCAAAAAGCCGATGGCAGCCGCAATGCCGCCAATAACGGGAATAAACAGCACGAGCACCGACACAACGCAAATCAGCGCCGGCAAAAACGCGATTTGGCATACACGCTGAAGCACACCCGGAGTCTTGGTCATATCTTGGAACGCCTGAGCCACACAGCCCTTTGACGCATTCGCCACGGGCGGTTGCGGAACAAACTGCTGGGGCTGAGGCTGTCCCTGGGGAGCGGGTCCAGCGGCACCGGCATTAGGAGCACCACACGCGCCGCAGAACTTGTCGTTATCGCCCATGGGGGCGCCACACTGCGAGCAGAACATAGAATCATCCCTTCGTATCTTGAGCGAATCACTTGGATCGCAAACGATGTCTTTAGCATCATTATTGCCCAATGTGGGGTCAAATACTCAAAGATGACCGATTTGCAAGGTACACGGCGCCAGCAGGCGGTTCGTTGAATACGTCTGCGTTAGTTCGTTCCGCGGAAACCCTTGCCGACGATCTCGGAGCTGTCGACAATCGTGATAAAGGCACCCGGATCGATCTCGCGCGCGTAGCGACGCAGCTGCACGGCCTCGCGACGACTCAGCACGCTCATAATCACCGTCACGCACTTGCCCGAAAAGGCACCGTAGCCGCGGCTGATAGTCGCCGTACGGTTGAGATGTTTGACGATAAACTCCTCGACTTTGCGCGGCTCGGAGCAAATGACCGTGCAGACTTTGCGCAGGTGAATGCTCTCGATGGCCTTGTCAACCACAAGCGTCTTGGCAAACAAGCCAAGCACGCAATAAAGACCGACACGCGGGCCATACAAAAAGGCCGCGATGGTCACGATGCCGATATCGACCAGCAGCAGCGCACGGCCGATCTCAAGCGTGGTGCGGCGTTTGAGGATCATGGCGAGAATGTCCGTGCCGCCCGTCGAGGCGCCGATATCAAAGACGATAGCGCTGCCGAGCGCCGGCAGAATCACGGCAAAGCACAGGTCGAGCCACATATCGCCCGTCATCGAGACATCGGTCGGAATAAAGAGCTCAAACAGCGAAACATAGGCGGACAGCGCAAACGAGGCAAAGACACTCCACAGGATTGCCTTGCGCTCCAAAAAGATAAAGCCCAGGATGACGAGCACCGCATTGATAATCCACATAAAAACGCCGACGGGTAGGGTCGGGAACAGCGTGGACAGAATGACCGACACGCCCGAGGTGCCGCCAAAAGCAAAGTGATTAGGTGTTTTAAACGCAACGATGGCAAAGGCCGTGAGGATCAGGCCCAAATTGAGCTCGGCAAAAAAGCGCGGAAAGCCCGGCTCCTGACTGCGCTTGCGACCAGCGCGCTCGCCCCGCTCGATAACATCGCGATCGACCACGCGCTCCATCGGCACTACGGGAGGACGATGCACCTCCTCGGCAGCACGCGACGCCGCCTCTGCCGCAGCGGCCTCAATTGCCCATGCCTTGCTTTCTGTTTCGTGCTCGTCGGCCATTACGGCAACCCCTCGTTAACAATTTGGAAACAATGCGCCCATTAGAGTAACGCGGAACGCGACGATTGCAACCCCTAGTTAGACGAGCGGTATGACTACATCGGGAGCGTACAAAAACGGCCGGCCACGCTTTTGCTTGCGCGGTCGGCCGTTTAACGTTTTCGCAGATAAAACCTGCCAAAACAAACCTGTCCCCTTTTGGAAGGTTATTCGTGCTGGCTGGTGCGGTGCTCATACTCCTCGGGGGTGATGACATCCTCGATGCGCAGGTTGACGCCCGCCACCTCAAGGCCGGTCATCGCGGCAAGGCGCTCGGTGACACGTGCCTTGACATCGTCGAAGATCGCGGGCGCATAGGCGCCGTACTCGATGATGACGGAGATGTTGACGACCACGCGATTATCATCGGTGACCTCGACCGTCACGCCCTTGGTCAGATTCTCGGCACCAAACTGCTCCTGCACAAAGTGCATGAGGTTACCCTTCATGCCCAGAACGTGCGGAACCTCGCGGGTGGCCATGGCAACGATTTTCTCAATCACGCCGTTGGAATAGGTTAGCGAGTCCTCGGACTCGTCCGCTTCCTCGTCGTCCTCATCCGTATCGGACTCGGCCTCGACGAGAGCCTCGTCCTCGAGCGTCACATCCTCAGCTTCGGCGACGACCGCCTCGTTCTCCTCGAGCTCGGTATCGGCTACATCGACCTTCGTATTAAAAGCCATGGTTCCTCCTTATGCCTGCCGCGGATGCGACAGTCGAATACATATTAGCGGCCACTAAACAGACGGCCGAAGAAGTTGACGATCCCGTTCTCGCCGTCGCGAATTTGGCCGATCACAGCGCCGATCAGCACGAAGAATGCAATGACGAGCGTGTCCCACAGGCCCAACGTGAGCACCAACACGGCGAGGATAAAGCCGGCGACGGCGCCAAGCGTGGTGTTGGGATGACGCACAGCATAGCTCCAGATGGCAGCGCCCGTACCCTTGATGAGACCCATAGCCTCGTCAAAATCCGCGGTTGCCGCGTCTTGCAACTCAGTTGCCTCCGCTTTGGAATCAACAGGTTCGTTCGCCGGCGTGGCGCTCTGGTCAATCGTCAGGCGCGGCGTACGAGCGGTCTTATCTTGATTGGTATCACTCACCGGAAACCTCCACGGTCTGGACGGTAGTCTTGGACGGCAAAAAACGGACGCGCGCGGTCGTACCTGGCGTGCCGAGCATGGTGTCGCAGGCTTCCTCGATGCGCTGCTGCATCGAGGAAGCCAGAGATGCCACGTCCTTATCGTCAAGCGCGATAGCCTCGACCTTAAAACGGACGTGCGAATCGTCGGGGCCTTGGACGCGGGCCTCGACATGCTCGACCATCACGCGGTCGTCGCGCTCGGCAGCAACCCTGGCGCACGAAGAAAGCGCCGCAAGGGTAACCTCGATATTGCGCTCCCCCGCCGGATGCACGCAGGACGGCTCGCGGCGGGCGAACATCAGGCGGAAAAAGCTTACCAGCACGCCGATCGCCACGACGCCGGCGCACGCCGTGACGACGACGCGCGGCATGGGGTCGCGCATCAGCAGCATAAAGCGATACGTATACGGCCCCCAAAACTGGCAGACAAGCGTACCCAGCGCCACGATGGTGGCGGCAAGATACACGATCGCTAGGGCTCGTTTGAGTACGCGCACGCGGCGCTCCCTTCAAATCTCGGCTCTCGAAATGCAAAACGGTTCGCATCATTATAAAAGAGCCGGGTCCGGTGCTCTACGCACGCGGATCCGGCTCATCTATTCCACGAGGCTTGCATGCTCGCTTCATTATGCCCAGATATGCACGGCTCAATCCGTGTTAGCGCTACTCCTCCTCGAGGGCAGCGATGACCTCGTCGGTCATGTCCATGGTGCTGTAGACGTCCTGGACGTCATCGAGCTCCTCAAGACGGTCGATGAGGCGCTGGACCTTCTTGGCGTCGGTACCAGAGACCTCGGTCGGGGTGGTCGGGACCATGGTGGTCTCGGAACCCTTGACCTGGACGCCCTGCTCCTCGAGCGCCTTGGAGACAGCCATAACCTCGTTGGCAGTAGTCCAGACGATCCACTCCTCGCCGGCATCCTCGTAGTCCTCGCCACCGGCCTCGGCGATAGCCATCATGAACTCATCCTCGTCACCGGCAGCACCGTTGGCGATCATGGTCTCCTTCTTGGCGTTCTCGTCCAGGATCTCCTTGGCGACGACGATCTGGCCCTTGCGCTCAAACTGGAAGGCGACGGAGCCGGAGGTGCCCAGGTTGCCACCAGCGTGGGAGAAGGCGGAACGGACATCAGCGGCGGTACGGTTGCGGTTGTCGGTCAGGCAGTCGACGTAGACGGCGACACCGGCGGGACCGTAGCCCTCGTACACGATGTTCTCGTAGACGGCGGCGTCAGCACCCGAACCAAAAGCCTTGTCGATAGCGGACTTGATCTTGTCCTTAGGCATGGACTGAGCCTTGGCCTTGGCAACGGCAGCGGCGAGGCTGGCGTTGTTCTCGGGCAGCGGGTCACCGCCGAGACGGGCAGCAACGGTGATGTTGCGGCTGAGCTTGGAGAAGAGGGCGGAACGCTTGGCGTCCTGCGCGCCCTTACGATGCTTGGTTGTGGCCCACTTAGAGTGTCCGGACATACGTGTCTCCTATCGGTTTCGACCTAAAGCCCAGCGCAGATGCTCGGGCAATATAAACAAACGTCGTTATGATATACCTACTGGCCTGCGAGATAAACCCCAAAATGAAGGCGTCGTGATGATGCCCCCTTTGGTGCAAAGAAACCTGACCCCAATGCACCAAGTTAGGACCAGAGGAAGTCGCTGCGGGTGACGGTGGCGCCGATGGCGAAGGGCATGCAGGCGATGACCGGATACAGGTAGCGCATGTAAGTCGAGCCGTTGCACGGGCCAATCAGGCACACGGCGAGCACGCCCAACAGCGGCACCCAGATCGTCAGCGCACGCCATGAATGACGACGCAGCAGGTAGACCACCACGGCGATCATGATCCACACATAGGTGGCCGAGCTCATGGTGAGTGAAATAAACGGGATGCGCTGCACCGCCACACGGTACAGATTGATCAGGTGGTCACACCAGCGCACCACGTTGCTGTCAACCGGATAGAAGTCGAAATACTTGAGGTTGTCGGGACGCGCCATGATCTCGGCACTACGCGCCGTGCTGTAGACCCAGGCATCACGCGCGCTCGGATAAAAATAACCATAGTAGTTATTGATAAGCGCCGAAATATAGCACTCGGGATCCTTCTTAAACATCTGGGCCCATACCTCAAAATAGGCATCGATGTCCTCCTGCGAGGCGTACTCGTTAAAGCAGTTCTTGACGGCATCGGACTTGTCGGGGTTGTAGCGGCGGCCCAGGTTCTCGTACTTGAGTACGCGATCGATCACGGCACGCTCTTCGTCGGTCACCGAACCGTCCCAGGGCGCCTCCACGATGGTGCCGTCCTCCTTAACCGTAGGGTTGACGCCCGAGTTGAGGCCGTCGTGCTTTTGGACGAAACGAGCCGTCTGTTGGAACGGAATCGAGAGGATTTCGCGCTTGGAACCAGGCGTGATGTCGTGCGCCGGCATAAAGACCTTGGTGAAGTACATATTAGAGGCAAGGCAGAGCGCGAGCACCGCGAGGACGCCAACCCAGCGGAAGCGCGGCGTGGCGCATGAGACCGCGGTGCCCGTCTGCTTAGCCGCACGACGAGCGACATGTACATCCCATGCGCAAAACGCCGCCGCAATCACGCAGGCCGCCAACGGAAAGACCAGGCCGCCATTGCGCAAAAACGTGGAACCCATGGCGCCCAGAGCGAGCAGCAGCCAGTCGTGGCGCGCAAAGAGCACGGGGGCTTTCTCGCCCGCTCGCTCGACATTGGCATCACGACGGGGCAAGCCACATGCCACGAGCTTGACGGTCTGTACCAGCAGAACCAAGAACGCGTCGGCAAAGAGCACGTCTTTGGTGAGCAACGCCGCGTAGTTAGAGAACATCGGCATAAACGCAAAGAACAGCAGGATCGCACCGCGAACCGGCAGGCTCACGCCCAGTTTGCGCAGCGACGAAATGGAATACGCCATGCAGGCAGCCGTGATGACAAACTGAGCGCAGGTATAGATGATGAGGCCCGCGTTAGCGCTGTTGAACAGCGAAAGCCCCAGTTGAACGCACGAGCCGATAATGGCCGTGTGCACTACGGGATGATGCCCGTTGAGCAGCAC
The DNA here is from genome assembly GCA_934630375.1 of uncultured Collinsella sp. Classification (GTDB taxonomy): domain Bacteria; phylum Actinomycetota; class Coriobacteriia; order Coriobacteriales; family Coriobacteriaceae; genus Collinsella. The sequence continues at coordinate 15,041 of CAKTVQ010000003.1, read as the reverse complement.
GTTGGGGTTGAGTAGGCGCAGGTAGTCGCTCGTGCCGTTGGGATAGTTGAACCACTGGCGAATCTGCGCACCCGTATCTCCCATAAAAAGGCCGGGCAGCGAAGCGATGAGCGTGGGCGCCCAGGCGATCATAAGCACCAGGAAGGGCCCGGCAAAGGGATGGGCCGAGAGCACGGCGTGAGCCACACGCCATATACGGCCAAAGTGCGCCTCGGAAAACGGGATGCGCCGAGAGCTCAGCCAATCTAGACACTCAAAAGCCAGATAGAAGGCCACGATCGCTAGGAGCATCCAGCCCGCGCCGCCAATCCAGGCGCAGATGATGCGGGCCTTGTCGCCAAGAACAATCTCGGCCGAGTCGGTGAGGTCGTAGCTGCGGCCGAACACCATGCAGATGGCGAAGAACAGCGACGGCAGAATGATCGACGGACGCCAGGTGTCGCCACGGCCAAAGAACACGTAGCGAAACGGCAAGGTGAGCAAGCAGGCAAGCGCAAGCAGCATGACCGCATCGGTGTGGCCGGCAAACGAGAGAAGCACCTCGTAGCACACGTACAGCATGCCCGAGGCTTTGGGGTCAATCGCCAAGACTGCGTTGCTCGACACCGGGGCGGGATCGATGGAAAACGCCGTGGTCGCCAACAGCGCGAGCAGAAATGCGATGAGCGTCTGCTTGGCGGGGTAGCGCTTAAACCAGACGATGCGAGCGGCATCGCGCGCAGCCGTTGTGGAGAGGTCGGAATCCTTCACAGTCCAAAGAGCCTTTCTAGAAACCTGCCAAAAAGGGACAGGTTTATTTTGGCAGGTTTTATCTGGGGAAACGTTACGGTTCTGTCATCGTTGCCCAGCAAACCACCACAAAGGTGCCCGTCCCCTTTGTGGTGGTATGTGGTGGTTAGGCGTCGAGGTAGATGCGCTGGGGGCGATTGCGGTGTCGGCCAAAGATGACGAGCGCCAGGCCCGCAATAACGAGCGGAAGGCTCAGCAGCTGACCCATCGTGATGACGCCGCCCAGCAGATAGCCAAGCTGGGCGTCGGGCACGCGCACGAACTCGACGAGGAAGCGGACGATGCCGTAACCCATCACAAACACGCCCATAAACGTACCCTGGGGCAGCAGCGGCTTTTTGCGGCTGAGCACCTGCAGAATGCAAAAGAGCACAATGCCCTCAAGAAATGCCTCGTAGAGCTGGGAGGGGTGACGCGGCATATCGCCCGCGGTGCCACCGAAGACCACGCCCCAGGGCAGATCGGTCGGCTTGCCCCACAGCTCACCGTTGACAAAGTTGGCACAACGGCCCAGACACAAGGCCAGCGGCGCGCCGATGACGGCAAGGTCTGCCAGAGTCCATGCGTCGAGCTTATACATGCGGCACACGATGATGCCGCCGATAATGCCGCCGACCAGGCCACCGTGGAAGCTCATGCCGCCTTCGTTGGTGGCAAAGATCTCGAGCGGGTGCGCCCAGTAGTAGCCGTCGCCGTAAAAGATGACGTAGAACAGGCGGGCGCCGATGATAAGGCCAAAGACCACACCGACCACGACGCTCGTCAGGTCGTCAATCGTGATGTTAAAGCCCCAGCGACGCTGCGTGCGATACATGACGACCGCCGTGAGCAGAGCTCCGACCACATAGGCCAGACCATACCAGTAAATCGTGATGGGCCCCGCCGAAATCGCGACGGGATCAAGCATATGGTAGAAGTCGTTGAGCATGTCGACCCTCCTACTCCCTACATACAAATGCGGCCGCGGGCCTTGCGCTCGCAGCCGCATATTTGGGCGTAACGTCTATGCGGAGTATGCCGTCCGCAGCTTTCGCATCTTAGAACGGCGCGTACTCGTCGTACAGGTCGTCGGTCTCGCCGGAGGCATTGACCTGCTCGACACGGGTAACGCCGGGCACATGCTCCTTCAGGATGCGCTCAATACCCATGGACAGGGTCAGCGAGCTCATGGGGCAGCCGGCGCAAGCGCCCTGCAGCTCCAGTTTGACGACGCCCTCGTCGTCAACGCCCACATACTCCATATCGCCGCCGTCGGCCTGCAGGTTGGGGCGGATCTCTTCAAGAACCTTCTTAAGCAGCTCTTCGTTAACAGCCACAGGGGCTCCTTTCTCACAATTACGCGGGCGCGCCCGCGGACAGAAGCTATGTTACTACAGCCATGTACCCGCTCACGAGCCGTCCATGCGCGCGGACGCGACTTTCACGAGTAGTCAATTTGGGACGGGGCTCTTTTAGCTGCTTTTGCCGGCGCCCGACGCTAACACAGGCTGCTGCTACTGCTGAGCCTGTTCCCCGGTGCCAATGTGAACATCGACGATAACCTGGCGGTAGCTGATGCCGCAGGAGTCGAGGATGCGGCGGCTGATGCGTCCATCATCGGTGTCGGCGTACTTGTTGTCCAGGTAGACGACCTCGCCCACGCCCACCTGCGCCAGGATCTTGGCGCAGTCGTGGCACGGGAACAGCGTAACGTAGACCGTGGAACCCTCGAGATCCTTGAGCGAGCCACGGTAGTTGAGCACGGCGTTGGCCTCGGCATGGACCACGTAGTTGTGCTTGTCCTGCAGCGGGTCGTCGCTCGTACCCCACGGGAAAAAGTCGTCGTTGAGCGCCGAGGGTGTACCGTTGTAGCCCACCGAAAGGATGCGGTGGTTGGTGCTGGCGATGCACGCACCCACCTGCGTGTTGGGGTCCTTGCTGCGGCGCTGCGCGGCGATGGCCACGCTCATAAAGAACTCGTCCCAGCTAATGACGTCCAGGCGCTTGCCTGACGAAGTTTGATGAAGATCGTCCGACATGGCAGACACCTCCGTAATCGCAATAGTTTGACCCATTGTAGCAGGTGAAAGGTGGAGGCGTTTGTCCCACCGGCGCCCTCACTTTTACACGCGGCGGGGCTTTTGGTTGATGCGGTAGAGCTCGGCGAGACCCCGCAGCGTCAGCGCGTCATCTACCGTCAGGCTGTGGCCGACCAACGCCGCGAGCGCCTCGGCATCGTCGCCGGTAATGACGATGGGCACGCCATCCTCCCCCGCCGCCTTGGTCGAGCGCATCTCGGCAAGCACCATGTCGAGCATGCCGTCGATGCGGGCTACCTCGCCCAAGACCACTCCCGAGCGCATGGCCTCGCGCGTGTTACGGCCGATGACGTGCGTCGGTGCCGAGGGCTCGACCTGCGGCAGACGCGCCGCAGCGGCCGAAAGCGAGCGGGCGCCGAGCGCCAGACCCGGCGCGATGACGCCGCCCACAAAGGTACCGTGCGCGTCGATGACCTCGATATTGGTCGTCGTGCCCAGGTCGATCACGATGCACGGAGAGCCGTAGACGGCACGGGCCGCCACGGCGTCGGCGATGCGGTCGGGGCCGATCTCGGCCGGGTCGTCGTAGTGCACGGGCATGCCGGTCTTGAGGCCCGGCCCCACGGTGAGCACGCGTCCCGTGCAGGTACGGGAAAGCGCCGCCTTCCATGGGCGTTCGAGCGCCGGCACCACGCAGCTCAGCACTGCGGCCGCGGGAACGAGTGCACCCGGCATGCCCGCATCGGCTGCCAATGCGCCCATGACCTGCGCGAGCCTCATGCGCGCCTCGTCTGCCGTAATGCTCGACGGCGTCGTGATCTCGCACGTCGCAAGCGGGCATTCCTGCGCCGCGGCCGAATCCTCGGCAAATAGGCCAAAGCGAATGAATGTGTTGCCCACGTCGACCGTCAATATGTATGCGCAGCCATTAAGCATCGTCGGCGCTCCTTTCGTCTGTCCAGCAGTATATCGCCTACCTAAACCAGTCATCCCAAAATGACTAGCTTGAGGCTATACTGGTGCGCGGTCGCGCGCGAGCTCACGCGGCGGCCTTTGGTAACCCGACTTCCCGCGCCGTATCCGTAGCGGCGCTCCCGGGGGAAGCGGATATACGCAAAGGAGTTCTATATGAGCAATCCCTCGAACCGCGCCTCGATGCGCGGGCAACTCACGCGGCGCGGCGTCGTCATCGGCGTCCTTGGCTGCGTGATTATCACGGCAAGCTCGGCCTACACCGCCCTCAAGATGGGCGCACTCCCCTGGCCGATCGTCTTCGCTGCCGTCATCTCGCTGTTCTTCCTTAAGCTCATGGGCAACGCCAGCCTCAACGAGGCAAACGTCACCCACACCATCATGTCCGCAGGCGCCATGGTCGCCGGCGGTCTGGCGTTTACCATCCCGGGCGCCTGGATGCTGGGCTATGCCGACCAGATCAGCTGGCTCGACATGTTTATCGTGGCACTCGCCGGCACCATCCTGGGCCTGCTGGCCACCGCGCTCATCCACCGTCACTTTATCGTGGACGCCGCGCTTGAGTTCCCCACCGGCAACGCCGCAGCTCAGACCCTGCGCGCCACCGAGGCCGGCGGCAAAACCGGCAAGCAGCTCTTTGGTTCCATGGCCATCGCCGGCATCTATAGCGTGCTACGCGACGCCCTGGGCGTGGTGCCCAGCATGCTGTGCACGCTCAACATCCCCGGCGTGACCTTTGGCATCTACAACTCGCCCATGCTGCTCTCCGTCGGCTTCCTCGTGGGCTTCGCCCCGGTCGCTTTCTGGTTTGCCGGCGCGCTGCTGGGCAATTTTGGCATCATTGTCGGCGGCACCGCTGCCGGTCTGTTTGACGTTGTGACTGCGCAGGGCATCGTCAAGTCCCTGGGCATGGGCCTCATGATGGGCTTTGGCGTCGCCGTCGTCCTCAAGGACATCCTGCCGCAGGTCGCCGGTATCGTCCGCGGTCTTGCCGCCGACAGCTCCACCGACACCGACGAGCAGTCGCTCATCTCGGGCTCCCTTAAGCTCGACGCCGGCATCATCGGCCTGGGCGCCGCCGCCATCGCCGCGATCATCGCCATCGTGCTTGACCTTGGCCCCGTTCCGGCCGTCATCGTCACGCTGTTCACCTTTGTCACCACCATCATGAGCGCGCAGAGCTGCGGCCAGACGGGCATCGACCCCATGGAGATCTTTGGCCTCATAGTCATGCTCATCGTGGCTGCCTTCGCACAGATCGCTCAGGTCAAGCTGTTCTTTATCGCCGGCATCGTAGCCGTGGCGTGCGGCCTTGCGGGCGACGTCATGAACGACTTTAAGGCCGGCGCCGTACTGGGCACCAACCCGCGTGCGCAGTGGATCGGCCAGGCCATCGGCGGCATCGTGGGCGCCCTGGTCGCCGCCGCTGTCATGGTCGCGCTCGTCACCGCCTATGGTCCGGACGCCTTCGGCCCCGACAAGAGCTTTGTAGCCGCGCAGGCAAGCGTCGTCGCCACCATGGTCTCGGGCATCCCGAGCGTGCCGTGGTTCGCAGGCGGCTTTATCGCCGGCATCGTCATGTACTGGCTCGGCATTCCGGCCATGATGATCGGCCTGGGCGTATACCTGCCGTTCTACATGTCGCTCACGGCCTTCTTGGGCTCCTGCGTCAAGCTCGCCTACGACAAGTGGTCCGCCCACCGCGACGCCGCTGCCGGCCTTTCGGACGAAGAGAAGGCCACCAAGGACGCCGCCTTCCAGGAGCAGGGTCTGGTTGTCGCCAGCGGCCTGCTCGGTGGCGAGTCCATCGTCGGCGTTATCCTGGCGTTTGTCTCCGTGGGCTTAAGCCTGCTGAGCTAAGCTGAGCAGCTGCTCGACGGCAACCATATTGCCTACGACTTGCCCGGTCGGTAGCTTTTGCGGCTGCCGACCGGGCTTTTTATACCAACGCAAAGAAAGGCCGGCGCGCTGCATTTAACAGCGCGCCGGCCTTATCGTTTGGCTAACGAGACGGTCCCGTTATGAATTGAAGTTCGTTGCAGAAACTACGCTCGAAACGCTACATCTGCTTGCGACGACGATCGCCCAGCGTCACGCCCGCAGCCACGAGCGTAATACCGCCGATAACGAAGACCTCGCCCGCAAGCGCGGAGTCATCACCGGTCTGGGCGAGCGCGGCAGGCGCGGCCTGTTTCTTGGCAACGGGGACCTTTGCAGCAGCCTGCGCAACCTGAGGCTTGGCCTGCGGCTCGGCCTTGGGATGATACTTGTCGTACTCGGCCTGCGCAGCAGCCAGGGCATCCTTGGCATCGTCAAGCTCGGCAAGCGCAGCGGCATAGGCGTCGTTGGCATCGGACAGCTTGGCATCGGCATCGCTCAGAGCAGCCTTGAGGCCAGCGGCAGCATCGACGGCAGCCTTGTAGCGAGCGTAGGCAGCGTTCAGCTTGACCAGCTTATCGTTGCCCGTCGTGCCCGCGGCAAGAGAGGCCTTGTGGTCGACAGCCTCAAGATCGGCCTTGAGTGCCTCATCGCTGGCAAGCTCGGCCTTGGCCTTGACGATCTCGAGGTTCGCATCGACGACGGCTTCGTTGGCGGCCTCGAGCTGCTTCTGGGCATCGGCGACACTGGCCACGGCAGCGTCATAGGCGGTCTTGGCGTCGTCGACCGCCTTCTGGGCGCCGGCGAAGCGCTCGAAGGCCTTGTTTGCGCCGGCCAGCTCACCCTCGGCGTCCTTGGCCTTCGCCTGCGCGTCGGGCAGGGCCTGCTTCTTGGCATCAACTGCCTGCTTGGCGTCCGAAAGAGTGGTCGCAGCGTGCGTATCTGCGGCCTGAGCCTTGTCAACGCCAGCCTGGGCAGTGTCGTCGGCCTTCTTGGCATCGTCAAGCGTGCCCTGCTTGTTCGCAAGGTCCGTCTTGGCGGCATCGCACTTGGCGGTAAGGTCCTTGACCGAAGCCGTGGCGTTGTCATACGCCTCATTGGCCTGATCGGACTTTGCCTTGGCGGCATCGCGGGCGCTGCGAGCCTTCGCCTTGTGAGCAGCGGCATCGGCTGCCTTCGTCTTGCTGTCAGCAAGCGTGGCGTTTGCCTTATCGAGAGCTGCCTGGGCAGTAGCGGCCTCGCTCTTGGCGGCGTCGAGCTTGGTCTTGGGCGTCTTGACGTCGATACCCTTGAGTTTGGCTTCGGCGGCGTCGTATGCCGTCTTCGCGGCGGCGGTGCCGGACTTGGCCTTCTCGTACTCGCCCTTGGCGGTGTTCATGTTCACATCGGCTGCGGTGAAAGCGTCCTGGGCGGCACCCTGCCCGTTTACAGCTGCGAAGTAAGCTTCCCTAGTAGTTCCAAAGTTCTTCTGCGCCTCGGCGAGCTTGCCCTGAAGCTCCTTGAGCTGCGCCTTCTGCGCCTGCGTGCCGCCTGCGTTGTAGGCAGAGTCGATGTAGTCGTTCACGAGCTTCTTGAACTCGGAGACAGTGAAATCAGCCTGACTGTCATAAGAGCTATAGTCGAAAATGGTTACCTCGGAATCGGTGTTCTTACCGCTACCGGTTGCGATGCCGATAGCCTTCGCACCGGCATCGATGATGTTGAGATAGTGCCCACACTCATTGTAGATGCTGTTGTGGTGCCACCAGATATAGGAGGAATCATATCGATGACTTCCAAGTGCGTCACCATACTGTTCGACGTACTTATCGAATTTCACTTTCTCCTCGGTGTAGAGACCGGTATATGGCCATCCGAGAGTGTCCTCGGTTTCGCCGCCGGTATATGCACCGCCGCCGCCAGCAAGATTTTCCCCATTGTCGTAGTAGCACTCCGAGTGTCCCCAAATGTTCGATGAATATGATGCATTAAGGGCGGCTGCCACAGTCATGCGGAGGCTGACGCTAAGCGCCGACTGACCGTTCGCCTTGCGGAGGTTGTTCTGGGTGTCGAGATATGTCAGGGCGTTGCGCATCTGCTCCAAGGAAAGCGGATTGGTATCGCGAGACATGTTCTGATCGACGTAATTGTCATACCACTCGGCTTTATCGTCTGCGCCGGTCAGCATTGATACAGCGTCCTGGGCGTTCTTTTTCTGCGTAGCTGTGAACTGGCTGCCGCCGATGATGTAGTTCATGAAGCCGAACATACCCTGACTGATGACATTCTGGTCTACGGTCATGTTCGACTTGAGGTCAGCAATCTGCTGCTCAAGAGCCTCAACCTGGACATTAGCAGCGTCATAAGCCTTTTCCGCGGCGTTCGAAGCAGCGCAGGCTGCCTCCCACTCGCTGCGCTTCTGCTTGCGAACTTCGACAAGCTTATCGTACGCGGTCTTCTTGTCGGCCTCGGTCTGCTGGGCCTGCTCGTATGCCGTCTTCGCGGCGTCACGCTTACTGGCCGCGTCCTTGTACTCCTTGTTTGCCGCATCGTATGCAGACTGGGCAGATGCCACAGCAGCGTTGGCGGCGTTGGCCTTCTCCTGCGCGGCAACGACGGCAGCCTGGGCGGCCTGCAGATTTGTCTGTGCGGTGGCGTCGGCATCCGTCGCGGCATTGAGCTCCGTCTGCGCGGTCTTGAGCTCACCAGCAGCAGCGTTCTTGGCGGCCTCAAGCGCACTCAGGTCAACACCCGTACCCGAGACGGCAGCATCGAGCGCGGCCTGCGCCTGGTTGAACTTCTGCTGGGCGTTATCGCGCGCGGTGGTTGCGGCTGCGAGAGCAGCGGCAGTCTCCTGCTTCTTGGCCTGGGCAGTCGTCAAAGCTGCCTCGGTATTCTGCTTTTCCTGCTGGGCGCTGGCCTCGGCAGCCTTGGCCTGGTCCAGATTGTCCTGTGCAGTAGTAACGGCCTTATTGGCGTCATCGAGCTTTGCCTGCGCGTCCTCGACGGCCTTCTTGGCGGCCTCGTACTCGTCCATACCCATGGCCTCGAGCTTGGCCTGGGCATCATCGAGGGCTTTCTTGGCCTCATCCTGCTTTGCCTTGGCGTCCTTGAGCGCCTGGGTCTTATCCTCGACACTCTTGTTGGCTTGTTCGAGCTGATCGTTCAGGTCGCCCAGCTTCTTCTGCTGCTGCTCGGTCTTTTCGACGGCTGCCTTAAGCTCGTCGATCTTCTCCTGAAGCGCGGCTACCTCGGCCTCGTTCTGCTCGGCGGCGTTATCGGTCACGGCCTGCGAGGCCTGATTCTTTTGCTGCTGCGCCTGCTTTTGAGACTGGCCCGCCGCGTCGGCCTTCTTCTGGGCGGCATCGTAGGCGGCCTGAGCGTCCTTGAGCTGCTTTGCCGACTCCTCGGCCAGCTGGGCAGCCGTCTTTACGACCGCTTGGTTACCGGCGGCAACGGTGTTCTCTACAGAACTACCCCCCCCCTGAACAGAATCGCCGTTACCGGTTGACGGTGCGGCGATTGCCGCCAGCGGCGACATGAGCGGCTGAGCAATGAGGCCCGCCGTCAAAACGGTTGCGACGGCGCGGTTAGCAACGCCCTTGACGTTGACGGCCTTGGCCCGAGGCTCAAAGTGCTGTGGACTGTAGTTTGCCATGGCTTTCTCCCTTTGACACGGATGTATCCATACGCTTCAAAATGTAGGAGCTGATTTTTGAATTCTGTTGCGCAACATTGGTCACCAGCGGATTTTTTGAAATTCACGCTCTCGTGCTTCACAATTTCGTCACATATGTAGGAGCTAGTGCATCATATTCTTGCGGGATCGAATTGAGCCTGTGATTTGCATTTGCTCCCGCGTCATCCGCCCTATCGGATTCCGCATCCAACAGACACCCCGCCCGCCACGGTGTAGAGTTAAGACAACGGGCGCGTTGCGCGGACCGCGCTGGAACGAGGTGGACATGGAACTCGACAAACAACAGATCAAGCGACTACGCGAACGCCATCACCGGCGCCACGGCATCCGCCCCGCCCATAGCGAGGCCATGGAGAACGCCGCCCGCTTCCTTAAGCAGGCGTTCAACATTCGCGAGGGTCGCGCGCCCTATCACGTGATCCGCAAGCGCTTTGTAAACGGGGCGCGCCTAACCGGCTCGCATCTGTGCATCCTCATCATCGCCATGCTTATCGCAAGCATTGGCCTCGATATCGACTCGGACATCGCCATTGTGGGCGCCATGCTCATCTGCCCGCTCATGGGCTCGGTCCTTGCCATGGCATATGGCATCGCCACGCTCGACCGCGAGATTACCGTCGAAGCCGTCGCCAGCCTTGCGCTGCAAATGGCCTTTTGCCTGGTCACCTCCACGTTGTACTTTAAGCTCTCGCCCCTTGGCGCCACCACAGCCGCCATTATCGACAACTCGACGCCCACCGTGTGGGACCTCGCTGTCGCGCTCGCCGGCGGCTTTGCGGGCGGCCTAGGCAACTCACGCGACCAGGAGCCCGCAACGCTCATCGCCGGTGTGGCCGTGGCAACCGCGCTGATGCCGCCCCTGTGCGCAGCAGGCTACGGCATCGCCATCGCAAGCGGATCGCTGTTTCTCTCGGCGCTCTACGAGTTTGGCATCAACGTGGTCTTTATCGCACTGGCTGCCGAAGCCGTGCTGCTTCTTTTGCGCGTGCCGCTCAAGCGCGACCTGAACGGCGACGGCATTGTGACCGCTGAGGAAGACGCCGAGGTCGACGAGCTGTCGCGCAAGGTGCGCCGCCGCATCATCGTGGGCACGGTGATTTTTGCCATCCCCTGCATTGTTATGACGGCGGGTTCCATTGGCTCGGCGCAGGCCGGCGTGCAGGACGGCTACGGCGTCACCGAAACCACGCGCGAGCTTGCGGCGGTGCTGCCAGGCTTTAAGGATTACACCGTCGCCGTCGAGACCTCGACTACCGAAGGGGACGAGGAGGGCCTTGTCGAGCGCGAGATTGTCGCCCATGTGACGACAAGCGAGGCGCTCGGGGCGCACGACCGCCACGTCGCCCGCAAGCTCATCGACCTCAACGTACCCGAACTCGATCGCGTGGAGTTTGATGTGAAGTGATGCCGGAGCGGGACGAATGCTCGCACGGACGCAAGCTACGACGAGGCGCAGACGCGATACGGACACGAGCAAATTGCGGGGAGCAGTTCATACCTGCGCCCCGCTCGCTGTTTTATTGCCGTGAATCAACTGGCCGGATCGACATCGCCAGACTCCACCGTAAACGCAGGTTTGGTGCTCACAAGATAAAATCGGGTCACCTTAGTATTTCTAATTAGGTAAATCTGCCCCTGATTGCGTCGGCGCGATATATACGCAACGTGAACCGTGCCGAATTCTTCGCCGTTTTCCTTCTTTAATACCAGGATATTGGGATCATCCGTACGCTTAAACTGCCCGTCTGTGCAGATTCCGTCTTTGTCGACCAGCTGCCATCGACAGTTGTCCTCCTCATGAAAAGCCAGGCTTTCCCGACTCGTTATGTCATCCCGATAGAAACCATCAATGGCAAACCCTTCGGAAGCGCATTCCTGCATATAGGGTGTTTCTCGGCTTATAGCAAACAGCCCTGTAGCGCCCAAGAGTACAGCTAGGCAGACCACTGCAAGGGCTATCGAAATAGCACGGCGACCCATGTTAGCCCAGCCGATAGTTGCTTAACGGAGCGTGAAACATACTTGGCACCTCCGATATCAGAGCAAACGTCGCCAGCAGGCTAGCGACAACTATATGTTTCTGACATCAAACCATATGGCTGCCACTCGCGGAGGGGGCATCGGCGAACGGCGTGTTTTCATACTCCATTGGTCAAACCTAAGCGCAGCGCTACAACTTGTACTTGTACACGCGATAGATGTACTTCTCGGCTTCCATCTCGTAGGTGGCGATGGGCAGTCCATAGCGATCGTACTCAGTAAAGGTCTTGGCCATGCCCGATGCCACGAGCATACTATCTGAATCGCCGACGCGCTGCGCACTGCTTACGTAGCCCGAGAACGGCGCCGCGATCTGGTCTTCGAGCTCGTAGGTGCGCGCCACCTCGTCCACCGTAAAGATGCGCCCAAACGAATGCGTGTCCTTGTTGCAGTCGGTCACCACCTCGGCGCCCAGCTGGCCCCAGTCGAACTTGGGATAGCTTTCGGCCGCACCAAAGTTGTTGTCGTACAGCAGCACCTGGTAGCGACTGGTCGTTGCCGTATCAGAACTCGGCAGATACGTCACGCTGTGCTGGCCCGCGTTGAGCGAAAAATCGCCCTGGGCTTGCAGCAGCTTGTCCTCAAAGCCCGAGCCGGCCCAAAAATCGGGCAAGCCCACGGAAGGCTGTAGCAAGGTCATTTGCGCAACATATGTCCAGCAAAAACGGGTGGTAGCCGGCACGGCTACCACCCGTTTGTCCCATATCTAGCCCATAGCAGACCAGTTACTTCTTAATGCCACGCCCCAGACGCTCGGCGACCGATGTAACGGCCTCCTCGCTGGCCGGCCCGCAGCTCACGCAGCCGTCATGGGCACGCATCTGGCCGGTGACCTCGTCCATCGCGAGCGGCGCCACCTTCTCGAGCTTAAAGCCCTTGCCAGCGCGCATGTTCTCCTTGGCCACGCTGATCATGAGCTTAATACGGTTGAGCTGGTTGACCTCGGACGCACCGGGGTCGTAATCCACCGCGACGATATTGCTCTCGGGGTGCTGGCGGCGCAACTCCTTGATCACGGCCTTGCCCACCACGTGGTTGGGCAGGCACGCGAAGGGCTGCGTGCAGATGATGTTGGGCGCACCATGGTCGATCAGGTCGAGCATCTCGGCCGTAAGTAACCAGCCCTCGCCCATGTTGTTACACACCGAAAGCACCGTACGGGCCTTGTCGGCCATAGTGCCGATGCGCTCGGGCGCCTCAAAGCGCTCGGACTTCTCGAGCAGCTCCTCCACCGGCGTACGCATCCAGTCCACCAGCTTGATGAGCGCCTGCATGCTAGCGCGCGTGGTGGCAGAGCTTCCCAGCTCGTCCTTTTGCAGCTCGGCGTTGCTCATGGAGTACAGGAAGAAGTCGAGCAGGCCCGGCACCACGGCCTCGCAGCCCTCGCGCTCGATGACATCGACCACGTGGTTGTTGGCCGTGGGATGGAACTTGACCAGGATCTCGCCGACAACGCCCACGCGCGGCTTGGTGCCCTCGCCCACAAGCGGCATGGTGTCGAACGCGCGGATGGCCTCGCGCGCAAGCTTGGTGTAGTTATGCCTGTTGAACTTGGGCGCCAGCTTGCGGGCGCGCGCCATGTACTCCTCGTAGAGCGCGTTGGCGGCACCGGGCGTGGCCTCGTACGGGCGGCAGCGATAGAGCATCTGCATCATCACGTCACCAAAGAGTACCGCGTAGACCGCCTGCTTGAGCAGCGCCGGCGTAATCTTAAAGCCGGGGTTGTCCTCGCCGAGCGCCACAGCCGAAAGCGAGATCACCGGAATCTCGGGGTGGCCGCTCTCGCGCAGGGCCTTGCGGATGAGCGCGATGTAGTTGGTGGCACGGCAGCCGCCGCCGGTCTGGCTGATAACCACGGCCGTCTTAGACAGGTCGTACCGGCCGCTCTCGACGGCCTCCATGATCTGGCCCGTCACCAGAATTGACGGGTAGCAGATGTCGTTGTTCACGTAGCGCAGGCCCGCCTCGACGGCGTCATGGTCGGTCGAGGGCAGCAGCTCCAAGTTGTAGCCGGCACCGCGGAATACCTCTTTGACCAGGTCAAAGTGGATCGGCGCCATCTGCGGGCACAGGATGGTGTAGCCCTCGTCGCGCATCTGCTCGGTAAAGGGCACCTTGGGCCACGCGGTCGAAGCGCTCTCGCGCTGGGCCTCAAACGTGTACTTGCGGCTCGCGAACGCGGGGGCATCCGTGGAGGGCGCCACCGGCGCGGCATCGCCCTGCTCGTAAGCCTCGCCCGCGGCCGTGGCCTCGGCGAGACGCTCGGCCTCTTGGTCCTTGAGTGCTGCCATGAGCGAGCGAATGCGGATGCGTGCGGCGCCCAGGTTGGACACCTCGTCAATCTTAAGCACGGTATAAATTTTGCCGCTGGCCTCCAGGATCTCCTGCACCTGGTCGGTAGTCAGGGCATCCAGGCCGCAGCCGAAGGAGTTGAGCTGAATCAGGTCCAGGTCGTTGCGCATCGTCACAAAACGGGCGACGGCGTACAGGCGGCTGTGGTACATCCACTGGTCGACGACGCGGATCGGGCGCTCGGGCTTCACCAGATGCGCGAGCGAATCCTCGGTAAAGACCGCAAAGCCAAAGCTCGAGATAAGCTCGGGCAGGGCGTGGTTGATCTCGGGGTCGTTGTGATAGGGACGACCGGCGAGCACGATGCCGTGGCCGCCGTGGTCCTCGACCCACTTAAGGGCTTCCTCGCCCATGGTCTGGATGTCCTCATGGAAACGTGCATCGGCCTCGTAGGCGGCGTTGACGGCGGCATCGACCTCGGAGCGCGTGATCTTGGGACCACGCACGCGGCCGCGACCGGCCTCGGCGTCGGCCACGCGATCGACGGCGAGCACCTGGTACAGGCGACGCTTGAGCTCGGTCTTGTCGTGATAGGGCACAAACGGATACAGGAACTCGATGTTCTGCTCGCGGATCTCGTCGATGTTGAGCGCCAGCGCCGTGGGGTAGCTCATGACGATGGGGCAGTTGTAGCAGTTGCCGGCAGTCGGATCCTCCTTGCGCTCCCAGCGCACGCACGGCATCCAAATGAAGTCGACATCGCGGTCGATGAGGTTCATCACGTGGCCATGGCTCATCTTGGCCGGGTAGCACACGCTCTCGGACGGCATGGACTCGATGCCCGCCTGGTAGGTCTTTTTGCTCGACTGCTCGGACAGCTGCACGCTAAAGCCCAGGCGCGTAAAGAACGCATGCCAGAAGGGGTAGTTCTCGTACATGTTGAGCGCGCGCGGGATGCCGACGGTGCCGCGCGGGGCCTCGTCGGGGCTTAGCACCTCGCGGTTAAAGAGCAGCTCGTTTTTCTTTTTGAAGAGATTGGGGGCCTCGGTCTTCTGCTTTTTGTGGCCAGCGCCCTTCTCGCAGCGGTTGCCGGTAATGAAGCGCCTGCCGCCGCCAAAGTCGTTGACAGTAAGCTGGCAGTTGTTAGAGCAACGGCCGCAACGGACATGCTTTTGCGTCACGGTGAGGTGCGCGATATCCTCAGCCGAGAGGATGGTCGAGACGCCATCGGCGCCGGCGCGATCGCGGGCGAGCAGGGCCGCACCGTAGGCACCCATGCAGCCAGCGATGTCGGGACGCACGGCATGAACGCCGGTGAGCTGCTCAAACGCGCGCAGCGTGGCATCGGACATAAAGGTGCCGCCTTGGACGAT
>CAKTVQ010000002.1 GCA_934630375.1 uncultured Collinsella sp. | reverse complement strand
GTCGGCGCCGCTACCGTCCTGCTCGGCGCTGGCTGCGGCTGCCTCGGCTCCACGGTTAACCCGTTCGCCGTCGGCGCGGCCGTCGACGCTCTGACCGGCGTTGACATCGCTGTGAACCAGTCCATCATCATCGGCCTCGGCGCCGTCCTGTGGATTGTCACCACCGCTATGTCGATCGTCTTTGTGATGAGCTATGCCAAGAAGGTCAAGGCAGACAAGGGTTCCACCATCCTGTCGATGCAGGAGCTTAAGGACGCCGAAGAGGCTCATGGCAAGGCTGCTTCCGAGGTTCACAAGGAGGTCAAGCTCACCGGTCGTCAGAAGGGTGTTCTGATCGCCTTCGCATTCACCTTCGTCGTCATGATCGTCGGCTTCATCCCGCTGGCTGACCTCAACGAGGGCGTCGCCAACTTCTTTGACGCTGGCGCTGTCTACGACGCCGACGGTAACGCCGTCGTCCAGGGCTGGTCTGCCCTGATCACCGGCCTGCCCATTGGCCAGTGGTACTTCGACGAGGCTTCCACCTGGTTCTTCCTCATGGCTATCCTGATCGGTATCATCGGTGGCCTGTCCGAGAAGCAGATCGTTAACACCTTCATCACCGGCGCTGCCGACATGATGTCCGTTGTTCTCGTCATCGCCCTCGCCCGTGGTATCTCCGTCCTCATGGCTAGCACCGGCCTCGACGTCTACGTCCTCGACGCTGCCGCCAATGCTCTGGCTGGCCTGTCCGGCGTGATCTTCGCTCCCATGAGCTTCCTGGTCTACTTCGGCCTGTCCTTCCTGATCCCCTCGACCTCTGGTATGGCTACCGTCTCCATGCCCATCATGGGACCGCTGGCTGTTAAGCTCGGCTTCTCGCCCGAGGTCATGGTCATGATCTTCTCCGCCGCCATCGGTGTCGTGAACCTGTTCACCCCGACCTCCGGCGCCATCATGGGCGGTCTCGCCCTGGCCAAGATCGAGTGGACGACCTGGCTCAAGTTTGCCCTTAAGCTGATCGTCGCTCTCTCCGTCGTCTGCGCCGTCATCCTGACCATCGCCTGCGTGATGCTCTAAGTACCCAACGGGTACCCCACGGAAACCTTGACGATCCTGTAAGGGATCACCTGGTCATCGTCTGTCCGGTGGGGTAAACCCACCGGTAGACTCCTACCTTTAGCCCCCTCCCGTTCCGTGCGCGGGAGGGGGCGCTCTTGTGTTCCGGCGTTTTACCAAACGCCGGAACCACTCGACGCTGCAAGCCCGCCAGAGCGGCAATCTGACGTTCAATCGTCGGGCATGGCCAAAAGGCCTATGCCCTCCTCTTTCACGTCACCTTGCTCGCTCTGGCGGGCTTTCGCTGGCTTATGCTCCACCTGCGACGTTTCCATTATTGATACAAAGGCCAGGTTTGTTTGAACCAAGAAGGGGAAGTTGCGGTGGAATAGTTCCTGTTTGGCCGTCTTGAGGGGTTAAACGGGAACTATTTCACCGCAACTTATCGATGGCGTGTTTGGTTGGTGCCAGTTGATTGCTTGGGCGTTGGGAAGGGTCTGCTCCGTTATAATCGCCTAGAACATTAAATGGAAATGGGACGGGAGCCATACATGCGCCAGGGTTTCGACAACGCGAAATATATCGAGCTGCAGGCCGCTCATATTAAAGAGCGCATCTCGCAGTTTGGCGGCAAGCTGTATTTGGAGTTTGGCGGCAAGCTGTTTGACGACTATCACGCGAGCCGCGTGCTGCCGGGTTTTGAGCCGGACAGCAAGTTTCGCATGCTCAAGAGCATCGCCGACGATGTCGAGGTTATCATCGCGATCAACGCGAACCACATCGAGAAAAACAAGGCTCGTGGTGACCTTGGCATTACCTATGACGAGGATGTGCTGCGCCTGGTTGACCTGTTCCGCGGCAACGGCTTTGCCGTCGCGGCTGTGGTCATCACCCAGTACGCCGGCCAGCCCGCTGCCGATGTGTTCCGCAACCGCCTGAACGCGCTCGGTATTCCCGCCAAACTGCACTATCCCATCGAGGGGTATCCGCACGATGTCGATCTGATCGTGTCCGACGACGGCTATGGCAAGAACGAGTTTGTCGAGACCACCCGACCGCTCGTTGTCGTGACGGCGCCCGGCCCTGGCTCGGGCAAGCTCGCCACTTGCCTGTCTCAGCTCTATCACGAGCACAAGCATGGCACGGCCGCCGGCTATGCCAAATTCGAGACCTTCCCGGTTTGGAATCTGCCCCTTACGCATCCGGTCAATATTGCCTACGAGGCCGCCACGGCAGACCTCGATGACGCCAACATCATCGACTCCTTCCACCTGGAGGCCTACAACAAGACCACGGTCAACTACAACCGCGACGTCGAGGCCTTCCCGGTAGTCCGTGCCCTGATGGAAAAGATTCTGGGCAAGAGCCCCTACCAGAGCCCTACGGACATGGGCGTCAATATGGTCGGCTTTGCCATCACCGATGACGATGCCTGCCGCGACGCTTCCAAGATGGAGATCGTCCGCCGCTACTTTACCGCGGTCGAAAATGTGCGCCGTACCGGCGTGGGCGATGAGCAAGTCGACCGTCTCAAGATTATTATGAAGAAAGCCGGCATCGATAAGAACTACTCACCGGCGCGCTCGGCGGCCCTCACCAGGGAGCAGCTGACGGGTGGTCCCGTGGGTGCCATGGTCATGCCCGATGGCTCCGTGGTGACCGGTAAGACCTCCACGCGCCTGGGCGCCGCAAGTTCGCTCATTATGAACGCCCTCAAGCATGTCTCGGGCGTCGACCTTGAGCTCGAGGTCATTAGCGATGAGGCGATCGAGCCCATCAGCAAGCTCAAGACGCATTTCCTGGGCAGCAAAAACCCGCGCCTCCACACCGACGAGACGCTTATGGCGCTGTCGATCACCTCGGCCACGAGTGAGACGGCCGCTCGCGTCCTTTCGGGCCTGGAGCAGCTGCGCGGTTGCGATGCCTTCTTTAGCGTGATTATCTCGCCGACGGACGAGACAGTACTGCGCAAGTTGGGCATCAACGTGTGCTGCGAGCCCAAGTTTGAGCGCCGCGGTTTCTTCCATCGCTAAGTTTGAAGCACCGCGGTAATTGCATTGCATTTTGGCCGTATCGGGTTAGCGCCCGGTACGGCTTTTTGATCAATAAAGCGTCTATTTCGGCGAAAAATAGCTGTTTACCTGCCTAGAAACAATTTGAGCGGTATACAATAACCGTAACTGTTTCATCCTTAGCGGGATGCCGCATGATGGATATTACCTGCCATCGTGAGGTGTGTCGGTCGCGCACGGCGCGTTAGATGCTCGTGCTCGGTTTGAGGAGGCTGCTATGGCGGGCAAGGGTCGTGCGAGTGTTAACGATATGAAGCGTGTCGAGGTGCTGGTGTTGATGGAGATCGACCAGCAAACCGAAGACAATGGCGGGCCGTATGGTTTCTCGCGCAAAACGCTTGCCGAGCGCGTGGGGGTTTCGCCGTATCGTGCCCGCGCCGCAATCGATCGCTTGGATTCCGAAGGTATGATTGATGTCGTCTCGCGTTATAGCGACGACGGCGGTCAGCTTGCAAATGGCATTTGCCTCACCGAACGTGGTGAGTGGTATCTTGAGGGCGTCCGTACCGGCATGCTCGTTCAAGAAATGCTTGAGGACGAGGTTGCTGATCGATAGTAGCATGTAACCCTTGCCATAGCGACGCCGCCTGGGAAACCGGGCGGCGTTTTGTTTCAAGATTGAGAAATGCAATCGCACGCGAGAAAAATTGCGGACGGTCCGCGGCGCGAGTATTACAATGAAGACCCGTAAGATGTGGATAAACAACTTCTACGGGAAGCGCAGGTAACTCAATATGACCAAGCATGTGTTCGTAACCGGTGGCGTGGTTTCGTCCCTGGGCAAGGGTATCACCGCGGCCTCGCTGGGCCGTCTGCTCAAGTCGCGTGGCTACAAAGTAACGATGCAGAAGGCCGACCCGTATCTGAACGTCGACCCCGGTACCATGAGCCCGTTCCAGCATGGTGAGGTCTTTGTAACCGAGGATGGTTACGAGTCCGACCTGGACTTGGGTCATTACGAGCGCTTTATTGATGAGAACCTGACCCGCGATTCCAACTTTACGACCGGTGCCATCTACAAAAGCCTCATCGCCCGCGAGCGTCGCGGCGACTTTTTGGGCGGTACCGTGCAGGTGATTCCTCACGTCACCAATGCCATTAAGGATAAGTTCCGCCGCATCGAGGAGCAGACCGGCTCCGATGTAGTCATCACCGAGCTGGGCGGCACGATCGGCGACATCGAGTCCCAACCGTTTGTCGAGGCCATTCGTCAGTACCGCAAGGAGGCCGGCCCCGAGAACGTCTGCTACATCCACGTGTCGCTCGTTCCCTATATCGCCGCCGCCCACGAGGTCAAGACCAAGCCCACGCAGCATTCCGTCAAGGAGCTCCGCAGCTTTGGCATCCAGCCCGATATCATCGTGTTGCGCTCCGACCACCATATCGATGACGCTATCCGCGGAAAGATCGCAAGCTTCTGCGACGTCGACACCGATTGCGTCTTTACCAACGAGGACTGCGCGAGCATTTACGATGTTCCGCAGCTGCTTGCCGAGCAGGACTTTGACCTGCGCATTTGCGAACGCCTGGGTCTGGACCCGCGTGAGCGCGACATGAGCGAGTGGAACGAGTTCCTGCGCAAACAGAATCACGCCAACCATCACGCCGACAAGGTGAAGATCGCCGTCGTTGGCAAGTACACGCAGCTGCCCGATGCGTACCTGTCGGTTATCGAGGCCCTGCACCATGCGGGCGTCTTTTACGATCGCCATGTGGACGTCCAGCTGGTCGACGGCGAGAGCCTCGACGAGCAGAATGTCTCCGAAGTTCTGGGCGACGCTTCGGGCATCCTGGTCCCCGGCGGCTTTGGCAAGCGCGCCCTGGAGGGCAAGATCCTCGCGGCCGAGTTTGCCCGCGAGCACAAGATTCCGTATCTGGGCATTTGCCTGGGTATGCAGGTGGCCGTGTGCGAGTTCGCCCGCAACGTCGTCGGCCTTGCTGGCGCCAGCTCCTCCGAGTTCGACCCGGACGGTCCGTTTAGCGTCATCGATCTGATGAGCTCGCAGGAGGATGTGACCGAGAAGGGCGGCACCATGCGTCTGGGCGCCTATCCGTGCAAGCTCGCCGCCGATACCCTCGCTCGCGAGGCATATGGCGAGGATCTCGTCTACGAGCGTCACCGTCACCGCTTTGAGTTTAACAACGCCTTCCGCGACCAGCTCGAGGACGCCGGCTTGGTTATCTCTGGTCTCTCGCCCGACGAGCGCCTGGTCGAGATGGTCGAGCTGCCGCGCGACGTGCATCCGTGGTATGTGGCAACCCAGGCTCACCCCGAGTTCAAGAGCCGTCCGACCAACCCGCAGCCGCTGTTCCGAGAGTTCGTGCGTGCCTCGATCGGTCAGCACGAGGGTGTCGACCGCCTGCAGGTGACGCCCATGAACCTCGCTACGGACTAAGGGTGCCGGCGAACAAAGAACATACCGAAGCTACTCCCTCGTCGCTCGCCGTGGCGGCGGGGGAGTATCTCGATTACCTCGCGGTCGAGCGGGGTTTGGCGCGCAACACGATTGCGGCCTATCGTCGTGACCTGACGACGTACTGCGCCTATCTGGAGCGGGCGGGCATCATGTCTTTTGATGAGGTGACTCGTCAGGTCGTGGAGGGCTTTGTCGCCGACCGTCGCGATGGGGGCTATTCCGATGCCTCGGTGGAGCGTGCGCTTGCGGCCGTGAAGGGCCTGCATGCCTTTTTGGTGCGCGATGGGGCTGTGGCCCAAAATCCAACGGCGGCGTTGCGCCTGCCTAAAAAGGCTGAGCGTTTGCCGGAGTATCTATCGGTGGAGGATGTCTCGGCGCTGCTCGATCAAGACTTCCCCGAGGGCGAGATGGGCTTGCGCGACCATGCCATCTTGGAAGTGCTCTACGGATGCGGTTTGCGTGTGAGCGAGTTGGTGGGGCTCGATGTGGGCGATATCCATATCGACGATGGTTTTGTACTCGTTCGCGGTAAGGGCTCAAAGGAACGCCTGTCCCCGTTGGTGGGAAGCGCGGCGCGAGCTCTGACGCTCTATGTAGCTGAGGGGCGTTCTCGCTTGGCAGCCCATGCCCGCGGAACCGAGACTTCGGCGGTCTTTTTAAATAAGAACGGCCGCCGTCTGTCGCGCCAGGGCATCCATGCCATCTGTGAGCGCTACGGGCGCCAGGTAGGGCTGGTGGGACTCCATCCCCATACGCTGCGCCACTCCTTTGCCACCCATATGCTTGCGGGCGGCGCAGACCTCCGTGTGCTACAGGAGATCTTGGGACATGCCGATATATCGACCACGCAGGTCTACACGCATGTCGATCGTACGCAACTGACCGAGGTCTATCTGGCGGCGCACCCGCTGGCACATCGTTAACACATCGCTGGCCTGCATATCTATAGGTATTTGGGGACGGGCCCCAGATTGCCGCGGCGTGCTTTTGCGCGCGCATGGGCAATCTGGGACCCGTCCCATTTTTCGCCACTTGTCGTCGCGGTGGTGGGCCGCACGTGCCTTGGGTGGGGGAGTTTGGGGGCGATGTGAACGCCACGTAAAGGGACGCAAAAATCGCCTCAAGGTCAACTTGAAGGTTGAGGTTGAAAGGCGGGATGCCACAGGTGGCATCCCGCCGTTGCTGTAAACACAACATATTGTGTTTTCGAACATATGATTGGGGGTGTTTTGCAATATATGGTGGGTGGAGTGGTGGGGCGGGGTGGGGGAAGGGGTGGGGAAAGGTGTTGAAAAATGGGGCGGTTCCCCATATTATTAATGACGTCGACAGGCGGGGTGGTTCCCCGCGTACGTGCCATCTGAGTAACCGAGGGGAGGGCGCACATGGGAATGACTGGTGCATACGAGCGCAATCTCGATGCAAAAGGTCGTCTGTCCCTGCCTGCACCCCTTCGCGAGGAGCTTGGAGAGCACGTTCGCGTGTTCAAAGCCCTGGATGTCGATGCTCTGTACGTGTTCTCTGCCGAGGCCTTCGATAAGTGGGTCGAAGGACTCTTCGCGGGTCGTGAGGGCCACGAGGGTTTTAACCCGCGTGACATTAACGACCAGAAGCTCATGAGGGCGATCAACAAGCGCACTACGTCGATGGACGTGGACAGCGCCGGTCGTATCGGTCTTTCCGAGTCTCTCCGCAAGCAGGCGAACCTCGACCGCGAGGTCACGGTTGTGGGCAACTACGACCACCTTGAGGTTTGGGATCGCGCCGCGGCCGATGAGGACGATGACGATGAGGCCCTGCTGGACCTCTTCTTCTCGTAAGGGCAAGGTACGGGTAACGGATGGAGCGTGGGATCTTGACACAAGAATATCGGCATGAACCTGTCATGCTCGGCGAAGTGCTTGAGTCGCTGCGGCTAAAGAGCGGCTCCGTTGTCTGCGATTGCACCCTTGGCGGTGCCGGCCATTCGGTAAAGATGGCCGCGCAGGTGGGGGAGACGGGCCTTTTGCTCGGCGTCGATCAGGACGACATGGCCCTCGAGGCCGCTGGCGCTCGTCTGGACCGCGAGGTTCCCGGCGTTCCGCACCAGCTGCTGAAGGGCAACTTCGGCGACTTGGACGAGCTGCTTTGCTCGGCCGAGGTGCCCGGGGTCGATGGCTTCCTGTTCGATTTGGGCGTTTCGTCACCGCAACTCGATATCCCTGGCAGGGGCTTTTCGTATAACGAGGACGCCCCATTGGACATGCGGATGGATCCGGGTAATAACACCTTAAACGCAGCTGAGGTCATCAACACCTATAACGAACACGACCTCGCCCGGATTCTACGCGTCTACGGCGAAGAGAAGTTCGCCTCGCAGATCGCGCGCGAGATCGTGCGCCGCCGCGAGCAAGAACCGATCGAAACCACCGGCCAATTTGTCGAGATCATCAAGGCGGGTATCCCGGCTGCCGCTCGTCGGCATGGCGGACACCCGGCCAAGAAAAGTTTCCAGGCCATTCGCATCGAGGTCAATCACGAGCTCGATGTGCTCGAACGAGGGCTTGATGCCGCCACCAGGTGGCTCAACCCGGGCGGACGTATCTGCGTCATCTCGTATCACTCGCTCGAGGACCGTATCGTAAAGAATCACTTTAAGGAGATGAGCCAGGGGTGCACGTGTCCGCCGGAGATTCCGGTGTGCGTGTGCGGCAACGTGCCGATACTCAAGGTCATCACTCGCAAACCCTTGGTTGCCCAGCCTGATGAGGTTGAGCGCAACCCTCGGGCGAGATCAGCCAAAATCCGCGTGGCGCAGCGTCTGTAGGCGCGACCGCGCGATATTGGACCTCCCGCTCGCACCATAAACGAAGCTTAAACACACTACCAACGTACTCGGGATGGGAGGCGGCATATCATGGGCTACAACACTTCAAGCGCAGCACTCGCCTATGATATGAACGCCATGCCCGCCTATCGTGAGACGCCGCAGGCCCCCGTTGCTCCCCGTGAGCAGCGCACGCCGCGCTTTGATGTCTACACGGGCGCGGGCCGTCAGGCAAACCAGGCGGTAAGCCCGGTTTTCATGAGCGTTCTTAAAACGTTTTGCATCATTGCGGCTATCTTCATGACGATCGGCGTCGCCCGCGTGGCGCTCGCCGGCGTTACGGCCCAGGTGCTCAACAGCAACGCCGAGCTTACCAACACGCTCGAAAAGGCGACCGATGAGAGCTCCGACCTGGAGGTCATGCATTCGGTCTATGGCGCCGACACGCGCATTCGCGACCTTGCGGGCGCTTATGGCATGGTGGAGCCCAGCGAGAGCGTTACACTTGACTTTTCGCAGGATGCAGCCGCGGGCGCCAACGCGACCGCGACCGCTCAGTAGCAAGACGGTAGCTGAGTATGACAAATGACTATCGCCGCGGTTCCGATGGGGGCCGCGGTTCTGGACGTCCCTCGTCGCGGGGACGTTCTGGTTATCAAGGAGCGGGTCGGCAATCTTACAACGCCGGGCAGTCCCGTGGCAACGACCCGGCGTCGCGACTTCGCGGCTCGGGCGGCCCTCAAGTGCATAACACCGGGTCGCGCAAGAGTTCGTCGACCGAATGGCTCACAGGCACGCCTCTGCCTCGCCGCAAAGCCGTCATGGGCTTCATTGGGCTTGGCTTGGGCTTGGGCGTCTTTCGCCTTGCCGACTATCAAATTGTCGAAGCCGATAAACTGCGCGAGCGTGCCGATGCGCGCCGCCTGCTTGCGCAGACCCTCTATGCCAAACGCGGTACCATCTACGACCGCAACGGTAACGTGCTAGCGTCGTCGGTCGAATGTCGCAACATCGCCGTGAACCCCCAGCTTGTCGAGGATGTTGACAAGACGGTGTCGGCGCTGGTCAAGGCAACTGGAATCGATAAAAAGACCTGCCGCAAGCTCGTTGAGTCCGATGGAACCTGGGTGTATATCAAGCGCCAGGTGGACGAAGACGACGCTGCGGCGCTGGAGAAGAAGAACCTGCCCGGCGTGCTTTTTGAGCAGGCCATGAAGCGCGTATATCCATACGGCAATCTGGCATCGCAGGTGCTGGGTGTAGTGAATGTAGACAACGACGGCTTGACGGGTCTCGAAAAGCAATACAACAAGCTTCTGACCGGCACGAACGGCTCTCTCGTACGCGAGCGCGCGAGGGACGGCAGCTATATCGCGGGCGGTGCCTATAAAAAGGTGGCTGCGGTCGACGGCGTTGATATCGTGACGACGCTCGACGTCAATATCCAGCGTGCGGCCGAGGATGCCCTGGCAGAGGCTGTCGAGAAGACAAAGGCCAAGAACGGCTCGGCGCTGGTCACCGATCCTACGACAGGCGAGATCTTGGCAGCCTGCTCGTATCCGACCTACGACCAGACCAATTTGGAAAACGCCAAGACCGAGGATATGAACCTGCGCCTGGTCACCGACGCCTACGAGCCCGGCTCGGTCTTTAAGACGCTCGTGGCGGGCGCCGGCTTCGACTTGGGTGTCGTGCGGTCGAGTACGTCGTTTGAGGTGCCGGCGAGCATCAAGGTGGGCGACGATACCGTCACCGATGCCGACAAGCGCGACTACGCCATGACCATGGATGTGCGCGAGATGATGCGCCGTTCGTCCAACGTGGGATTTGTCCTGGTGGGGCGCAAGATCGGTGCCGACGACTTTGCCGCCTATGTGGACAAGTGGGGCATCGGTCACAGCTCTGGTGTCGATTTTCCGGGCGAGAGCCTGGGCATCGTCAAGGAGCGTGACCAGTATGACGGCGCCACGCTGGGCTCGATGAGCTTTGGACAGGCGCTGTCTGTCTCGCCGATTGAGATCGCACGTGCCGTGGGCGGCATCGCCAACGGCGGCGTGATGATGACCCCGCACTTCTATAAGTCCAGCAAAGGCGACGAGAAGGACTGGGGCGAAGGCGAGCGCGCGATTTCGGAGGACACCGCATCCCAGGTGACATCGTGCATGCAGACGGTCGTGTCGGAGGGAACGGGCGTTGGCGGCGCGGTTGACGGCTATGACGTGGCGGGTAAGACCGGTACGGCCGAACGTGCCGACGAGAACGGCGGCTACCTCAAGGAGAACTACATGTCGTCCTTTATGGGCTTTGCACCGGCACAATCGCCCAAGGTGCTGTGCTATATCACGCTCGACGGAACGCCGAGCGGCTCAGATGCCGCTGCGGTGCCGTTCCAGTCCATTATGGCCAACGCGCTCGACGTGCTGGGTATCCCGCACACGAAGTAGGGGGTTACAATCTTTGGGGCGTGGTTTGTTGTCCCATATGAGGGGTGTTCACATGCCCTGCACCACGCATGCGCGGCGCTGGGATACAATACGCCGATAGCATTATTTAGGTTTACAGGGGAGCTGCAATGATAGAGATCGCCGTCAACAACCTCGCGGCCGCAACAGGGGCCCGAACCGTGACGGGAGAAGTCGATCGGGTATGCCGCGGGTGCGTTATCGACTCGCGCCAGGTCGAGGAAGGGACGATTTTCGTCGCCTTTCCCGGTGAAAACGTCGACGGCAATGATTTTGCTTCCCGTGCCGTCCAGTCGGGTGCCGGCGCCGTCGTGATGACGCGTGAGCCCGAGGCCGAGCTGGTCTCGCTGGCGCAGGACAAGGGCTGTGCCATCTTGCTGACCGATGATCCCGAGGAGTTTCTGCTGCGTTTGGCGCACGCGTATCGCCTGGAGCTTGGCTGCCTGGTCGTTGGCATTACCGGTTCCATCGGCAAGACGACGACCAAGGACGTTCTCGCCGCTGTGCTCTCCAAGCGCTATCGTGTCTGGGCCACCAAGGGCAATTTCAATAACCTGATCGGCATGCCGCTCACGGTGCTTTCCGCTCCGGCCGATACCGAGGTCCTGGTGCTCGAGATGGGCATGAACCATTTCCACGAGATCGAGCGCCTGTCTCTGTCTGCCAATCCCAACCTTGCCATCGTGAGCAAGATCGGCACCTCTCATATCGGCATTTTGGGCAGCCGCGAGAACATCGCCCGCGCTAAGGCCGAGATTGTCCAGGGCATGTGCGCCGCCGGCGACTATTTGCCGCTGCTGGTTTTGGGCGGCGAGGACGATTTTACGCCGTTCATTCGCGATACGTTCGCCCAGCCTGCTGGTATCGACGTGATGCTGGCCGGTGTCTCTGACGATGATGAGGTCCGCGCCCGCGACGTTCGCGTTGATGACGAGGGCCGTCCGGTCTTTACGCTCGATTTTGGTCAGGGCGAGACAATCGATACCATGCTTGCCATCCCCGGCGTGCAGTCCGTTCCTAATGCCGTTAAGGCCGCCGCGGTTGCCTATCGCCTGGGCGTGACGCCCGAGCAGATCGATGCTGCCTTTAGGGGTCTTACGATCACCGGGCACCGCCAGGAGATCAAGCGCGCCAAGAGCGGTGCACGCATCATCGACGATTCCTATAACGCCAGCGCCGAATCTATGGCTGCTGGCCTCGATCTGCTGTGCTCGCTTTCGTGCACGGGGTCTCGCATGGCGATCCTGGGCGAGATGGGCGAGATGGGCGATGAGGCTCCTCGCATGCATGAGCTCGTGGGCGCCTATGCCGCCGCCAAGAAGCTCGACATGCTGGCGTGCGTGGGTGGTGAGCTGGCCCAGCTTATGGCCGATGCCGCGCGCATGATGGGCATGGACGAGGACCGCATCCAGGTGTTCTCCGATTATCAGCAGGTGCTCGACCGCATGGGCGGCGCGCTTGAAAAACATGATGTTGTACTGGTCAAGGGTTCCCGCTTTGTTGAGCTCGACCGCTTTGTGGAAGGTGTGTGCTAGCCCATGTTCGGCAATCCCTCGTATCCAACGTATCAGGCTTTTTTGGGGCTTGGCATCGCCGCCGCCATTGCACTGGTGCTCATGCCGTGGTGGATCAAGCTGCTCAAGGTCGAGGGTATCGGCCAGCAGGTTCGTGCCGACGGCCCCAAGCGTCATTTGGTTAAGCAGGGAACGCCCACCATGGGTGGCGTTGTCATCCTCGTCGCGATCTCGCTGACCTGCCTGCTGATGGGCAAGCTCACCACCGAACTCGTACTCGTGCTGCTCGCCACGCTGGCGACCGGCGTGCTGGGCCTGATCGACGACCTGACCTCCGTTACGCATGGGCGCTCGCTCGGTCTGACGCCCCATGCCAAGATGATCGGCCTAACCATTATCTGTGTCACCTTTACGGTACTTGCCGTCAACTGGTGCGGCGTCGCCCCCGAGATTCGTTTTCCCGGTGGGTTGACGATCGACCTTGGCGTGCTTTCGACCACCATCTGCGGTTATTCGTTCCCATGGCTCTATATTGTCTTTTGCTGGCTGATGATTGCCGGTCTTTCTAATGCCGTGAACCTGACCGATGGCCTTGACGGTCTTGCTGGCGGCACCTCCATGATCGCCATGCTCGCCATGGCTGCCATGGCGTTTTTGCACGGAGACGTGAACCTGTCCATCTTCTGCACCGCGTGTGCCGGTGCCTGCTTGGGCTTTCTGTGGTTCAACTGCTATCCGGCGAGCATCTTTATGGGTGATACCGGCTCTCTTGCTCTGGGCGCCGCGTTTGCCTGTACGTCCATCATGACTAACACCGAGGTCGTCTCCCTCATCATCGGCGGCCTGTTTATCGTTGAGACTCTGTCGGTCATGATTCAGGTTGTCTACTTCCACTTTACGCACAAGCGCGTCTTCCTTATGGCGCCCATCCATCATCATTTCGAAAAGAAGGGTTGGGCCGAGACCAAGGTCGTCATTCGTTTTTGGATTATCGCTGCGGCATTTGGTGCCGTTGGCCTTGCTCTGTTCTTCCAGTTGGGATAGTGGTCTTTCATGCCTCTTGCTGATGTCTTTAGCCTGCTCGTTTTGGGTCAGGGCAAATCCGGTCTCGATGTCGCCCGCTGGGCGCTGGCACATCCCGAGCGCGTAAACGCCGTTACCGTGTATGGCGGCGGCACCTCTGAGCCCAATGACGCCACGCGTGCGCTCGAGGCTGCTGGTGCGTCGTTTGTCTATGGGACCGAACAGGTCGAGGGCGCCTATGACGTATGCGTGACGTGCCCGGGCATCTCGGAGTTCTCGGGCTTCTTTAAGGCCGGGCGCGAGCATGCCGCCCAGATTATGGGTGAGCCAGAGTTTGCCTATCGCCTGTCGCCCGATAACTGGATTGCCATCACGGGCACCAACGGCAAGACGACTACCACGTCGCTGACTGATTATCTGCTCAAGGCTGCCGGCGAGGCCAGCGTAGCTGTCGGCAACATCGGCGAGCCGCCGGTCAACGAGATTGACGGCCGAGCCCACAACGAGTGGTTTGTGGCTGAGCTCTCGAGCTATCAGATTGCTACGACCACCGAGCTCCACCCTCGTGTGGCGGTGCTGCTCAACATCACTCCCGACCACTTGGGCTGGCATAAGAGCCATAAGAACTATGCGCTTGCCAAGATCAAACTGTTTGACAATATGGTCGATGACGATCTGGTGGTTGTCGACGTCGAAGATGCCGGCATTCACGAGTTCGATGAGTACATCTACACGCCGGGTCGTCGCATCTGCAAGGTTGCCTTTGACGAGCCAAAGGGTGAGGATGTCGCCTTTGTGCGCGATGGCAAGATGATCGTGCGCCTGAAGGGCGTCGAGACCACGCTCATCGCTACATCCGAACTCAAGATCTCGGGCCATCACAATGTTATCAATGCCCTGTGCGCTGCCACGGTTGCCCTGGCAGTCGGTGCCGATGTCGATGGTGTCCGCCGCGGTCTGGCCTCGTTCCAGCCGCTCGAGCACCGCGTGGAGCCGTGCGGCGAGATTGACGGAGTGCGCTACGTCAACGATTCCAAGGCGACCAACACCGACGCGGTCGAGAAGGCGCTGACGGCATTTCCCGATGACGACGTGATCTTGCTGCTCGGCGGCCACGATAAGGGCACGCCGCTCACGGACTTCGCGCGCGTTGTTATGGATAACGTGCGCTCGGTCGTCTGCTTTGGCGATGCGCGCGAGCGCTTCACCGCCGCTATGGACGAGGCCGATGTCGATGGCGATGTGGATATCGCCCAGGCGGATGACCTACGCGATGCCGTGGACGTTGCCCGTTCGCTGTCGAGCCGTGGCGACGTGATCTTACTTTCTCCTGCGTGCTCTTCGTTCGATGAGTTCTCGGGCTATGAGGAGCGCGGCCGCGTGTTTAAGGACTATGTGGCCCAGCTTGCCGCTGCAGCGAAATCGCAAATGGAATAGGGGTTGCCGGTGAGAGAGGAGAGCCCCCGACAAGGTATGAGGAGGCCCGACTCGGACCGTGCTTCCTCGCGGCGTAGCACACCGCGTTCCGGTCGCGGCGGGCAGTCGTTTAGCGAACGCTATATTGCCGGCGTTCCCGCCCGCATCATGCGCCCCCGTTTGATATTTATGGCCTGCCTGTTTACTTTGGTGTGCTTTGGTCTGCTGATGGTGTACTCGGCGTCTTCGGTCGAGGCGCTGCACGAGAATGGCTCGGCGACGTTTTTCCTGGGTCGACAGGCCGCGTTTGCCGTGGTTGGTGTTCTGGCGCTGATTGCCATCGTGCGCGTTTTGCCGGACAGCTGGTTTGGGGAGGATGTGCTTAGGATCTTCCTTATCGGCATGATGTTCTTGCTTCTGCTGGTGTTCTTGGTGGGCAGCGGCAGCCGTGGCGCCACGCGCTGGCTCAACATCGCCGGCATTCAGTTCCAGCCTTCCGAGTTTTTAAAGCCATTTGCCATTGCGTATTCGGCCATCATGCTCGACCGCTTCTTTTCGCCCGGTGGCAACATCAACGAATTCCTTCGCAAGATGGGCATCTACCTGGGCATTTCGCTCTTTCTGATCTTTATCCAGCCCGATTTCGGTACCGTTCTGATCATCCTGTTGACCCTCATGTGCATGGCGTTGTTTGCGGGTCTCGACCCCAAATTTATCATCGGCGTGATAATCTTCGGCATTCTCGTGATCGTGATTGCGCTTGTTGCAGAGCCGTACCGTATGGTGCGCATTCAGGTTGCCTTGAACCCTTGGGCCGACGAGTATGGTGACGGCTATCAGGCCACGCTTGCCATCATGGCCTTTGCCTCGGGCGGTCTGTTCGGCCGTGGCATCGGCAACTCAACCATGAAGTACTCGTATCTGCCCGAGGCGCACAACGACTACATCCTGGCCATCATTGGCGAGGAAGTTGGCTTTTTGGGGACGCTGCTGTTTTTCTTGGTGTTTGCGATGCTGATCTACTCGGCGTTTCGCATTGCCGAGCAGGCGACTGACCGTCGCGGAGCACTTATGGCATCGGGTTCCGCGGTCATTCTTGCGGTGCAGTTTTTGATCAATGCGCTGGGCATCCTCAACGTGTTTCCCATGACGGGTAAACCGTTGCCGTTTATTAGCTACGGCGGCTCGTCGATTATTGTGTCGCTCATGCTTGCCGGGTTGATCCTGCGCGTTTCGTATGAGAGCGCCCGTCGCGATGAGTACGACCGTCGCCGCGAGAGCTTTGCCGTTATGGATGAGAGTACCGCCGGCGTGCCCCATGTGCGCGGCGAGCGATCTTCGCGTAACGGCTTTACCGTTCTGGATGGCTCTGCGACCGAGCCGGCAGCCCGTCCGCGTCAGCGAACAGCGCCGCAAGGCCGTCCGCAGCGCCCCACTCCTCGCAATGCGGGCGGCGGATATAATCGAATCGATTTGAACTCGGACCCGTCGGCGCGTTTGCGCACCGACGACCAGGGACCGCGTGTACGAAGGGACTACCATGACCGATAAGATGACCGTTGCTATCGCAGCCGGCGGTACGGCAGGGCATATCAACCCCGCGCTCGCCTTGGCCGAAGAGCTGCGTGACCGTGGCCACCACGTTGTGTTCGTGGGCCAGTCGCGCAAGCTCGAGGGCCGTCTGGTCCCCGAGGCTGGGTTTGATTTTGTGCCCATTACGGTTACGGGCTTCGACCGCTCCCGTCCTTGGACGGCGCTGACCTCCCTGTGGCGTGTCAACAAGGCCAAGCGTGCGCTCGCCAGTCATTTCTCAAAGGTCGGCAAGCCCGATGCCGCCATCGGTTTTGGTGCCTATGTCGAGGTTCCGCTGCTGGGGTGGTGCAAGGGCGCGGGCGTTCCGTATCTGCTGCATGAGCAGAACTCTGTTCCGGGCCTGGCCAACAAGATGATGAACTCCCATGCCGCCCGCGTGTGCATCTCGGTGCCTGCAGCGCGCTCGGTCTTTGAGCGCGAAGGTGACCCTGACCACGTGCTCATGACCGGCAACCCCGTACGTCGCTCGGTGATCGAGGGCGATCGCGCTCGCGGCCGCAAGGCACTTGGCGTTCCCGAGGACGCTACGCTGCTGCTCGTCTTTGGCGGTTCGCTTGGCGCCCAGCACCTCAACGAGCGCGTGGTTTCGCTCAAAAACGAGCTGCTTTCGCGCAAGAACCTCTATGTGTTGCATTCGACGGGTGCCGACGGCTTTGAGGAGACCGAGCGCGCTTTGGCGCTGGCGCCCGAGGAGGCGAAGCGTTACCGCGTCCAGCCTTACATCGACAACATGGGCGATATGCTGGCTGCTGCCGATTTGGTGCTCTCGCGTTCGGGCGCATCGAGCGTGGCCGAGATCGCTGCGCTCGCCGTGCCCTCGGTGCTCGTGCCGTATCCGCATGCGACGGCTGACCACCAAACCACCAATGCCCGTTATCTGGTCGACGCCGGGGCCGGCGTGCTCTGCGCCGATGCCGATATCGACGGTTCTGCCTTTGCCGATGAGCTGCTGCACCTGGTCGATGACGTGGCGGAGCGCGACGCCATGCGTCAGGCGGCGCGTGGCCTGGCTCAGGATAGGGCCGCCGCTCTTCTGGCCGATGCGGTAGAGGGTTTGCGTTAGTTAGACGGGATATCGTCGGTCGCCCTCGCGCTGATGCGGTAGGTGCGGTACAGTTAACGGGTTACAGGCAGTGTTTACGCAAGGAGTACACGAGCACATGGCTGATTCCCAGACTGCAACCTCCGCGCCCGAGTTTAAGAGCGCCCACTTTATCGGTATCGGCGGCGCCGGCATGAGCGGCATCGCCCTCGTTCTGCACGAGCGCGGTTATGCCGTTACCGGCTCCGACCTTAAGACGTCACGTTATATCCGCCAGCTTACCCGCGCTGGTGTGAAGGTGCATGTGGGCCATGAGGCCGCCACGATCGACGAGGTCAAGCCCGATGTGGTTGTTGTCTCCACCGCTATTCCGGAGTCCAACCCTGAACTTGTGCGCGCTCGCGAGCTGGGCATTCCCGTGTGGCCCCGTGCCAAGATGCTCTCTGCATTGGGCCACGGCTACACTACCGTCGCTGTTGCCGGCACGCATGGCAAAACCACCACGTCTTCGATGTGCGCCACCATGCTCGACCGCATGGGTCTGGATCCGAGCTTCTTGATCGGCGGCATCGTCGAGGGCTATGACACGAACGGCAAGAACGGCTCGGGCGACTATTTTGTCGCCGAGGCCGACGAGTCCGACAGCTCCTTCCTGTTCCTGAACCCCAACGTGGTCATTGTGACCAACGTCGAGGCTGACCACCTCGATCACTACTCGGGTATCGAGGAGATCGAGGCAACTTTCGCCAAATTCATGAGCCTGGTGGGCGAGGACGGCACCGTCATCGTCTGCGGCGAGGACCCGCATCTGGTCGAGCTCGCCAAGTCGACGGGCCGTCACGTGCTTTCCTACGGCTTTGCCGAGAGCAACGACATCGTCTGCGTGCACCCGGATGTCAAGGGCATCCAGAGTGACTTTATCGTTCGCTTTGAGGACGGCACTGAGCACGCTGTGGAGATCAAGAGCAATCCCGGTCGCCACAACATGCTCAACGCCACGGCCGTGCTCACCGTTGCCCATGTCCTGGGCCTTGACATCGACGCCGCCGCCAAGGCGCTCTCGAGCTTTGAGGGCGTCCGCCGTCGCTTTACCCACGTGGGCGATATCGACGGCATCACCGTGGTCGATGATTACGGCCATCACCCCACCGAGATCAAGGCGACGCTTGCTGCCGCTTCGTCGCTGGGTTACAAGCACGTCGACGTCGTGTTCCAGCCGCACCGCTATTCGCGCCTGCAGGCCCTGTGCGACGACTTTGCCGATGCATTTGCCAATGCCGATAAGCTGCTGCTGATTGATGTGTTCTCGGCTGGCGAGATGCCCATTCCGGGTGTCACCTCTAAGATGCTCGCCGATACCGTGCGCGCCAAGCATCCTGGCAAGGAGGTCGTGTACTGCTCCAGCCGTCTTGAGCTCAATCAGGAGCTCGAGCAGATGGTGGGCGAGGGCGACCTGCTGCTCACCATGGGCGCCGGTGACGTTACGACCGTCGGTCCCGAATTTATCGAGTATCTGACTGCCAAGAAAGACGCTTAAGACTAATGGGTCTGTTTAACGCCGTCATGGCGCTCTCGGGCATGATCGACACGGATGTGATCGAGGACGAGCGCCTTGCGCGTCATACGAGCTATCGTATCGGCGGCAAGGCCGACCTCTTTGTGACGTGCCATAGCTATCATGCCCTCCGCCGCGCCGTGGCGGTGCTCGATCGCGAGCAGGTGCCGTGGGTCATCATCGGCAAGGGCTCCAATCTGCTGGTTGCCGATGGCGGTTATCGCGGTGCCGTCATTTCGCTCGGACGTGAGTTTCAGCGCACGGTTGTTGCCGATGACGGTTGTACGCTGACGGTCGGTGCGGGCGTGATGTTTGCGCGCCTGGTCAACGATGCCCTGTCGCGTAGCCTCTCGGGCCTTGAGTTTGCCGTTGGCATTCCTGGTTCGGTCGGCGGTGCGATATCTATGAATGCCGGCACACGGACCGAGTGGATTGGCTCGCTGGTTGAGGATGTCGTAACGTTTGACCCGGCATTCGGTATCAAGCATTATGCGGGGTCCGAGATCACTTGGGGCTACCGCGAATGTAGCCTTCCCCGCAATGAGATCATCCTCGAGTGCGTGCTCAAGCTTAAACCGGCGCCCAAGGCCGACATTCGCGAGCGCATGGAGCGGTACCTTACGAGGCGCAAGCGTACGCAGCCCATGGGTCGCGCATCCTGCGGGTCGGTCTTTCGCAATCCGCCCGATGCGAGTGTGGGCAAGCTTATCGAGGATTGTGGATTAAAGGGTTTTTCGATTGGCGGCGCGGAAGTTTCGCCCGTTCACGCTAATTTTATCGTTAATAACGGAACTGCCTCGGCCGATGACGTTGCCGCGGTTATCAGACATGTGCACGGAAAGGTGAGGGAGGCGTATGGCATCGAGCTCAGACCGGAAGTTAAATTCCTCGGCTTCTAGAGCATCGAAACCCACCTTCCGCCGCGCCGGAGGGCGTTCCGGCGCGCCTGCCAAACCTCAACGCAATACCGTCGCGCACTCTAAGTCTGTCGGGCATGCTCGACAGACCAGTCGACCGGTCGTCGGCTCGCAGCTCGGTAATCGTCCGGCCGCAAAAAAGTCCTCGCGTCCCTCGGTGACGTCAAAGCCTGTTATGGGCGCCAAGCCTGCCCGTCCCATGGCAGCTCCCAAGCCCTCGACGGGAACTAAAGCGGCGCGTCCAGGTCGCACGCTGGGCGCATCGAAACCGCGCTCGCTGACATCGGTGCCGGCTACCGCCAAGAAGCCTTCGAGTAAAAAAGGTTTCAACCCGTTATCTTCACTTGGAGCGATGGCAAATAAAACATCAGACGCCGCTTCTGTCGTTACCGGCAAAGGCAAAATCGTGGGCGGCGTTCTGGCCGTCTTGGCCGTGCTCGTCGTCGTTGCCATCGTGGTGATCAACTCTGGATTGTTTACTGCCACTGATATTCAGATTCAAGGCAGCGAGCATGTGACGAAGCACGATGCTATCCAGCTGATCGACTTGCCCGAGGGAACGTCGCTTTTTAACGTCGATCCCGACCAGATTACCGAGGATCTCAAGCAGAACCCGTGGGTCTCGGGCGTGGATGTCCAGCGCCAGTTTCCCCATACGCTTATCATCACGCCGACGGAGCGTAAGGTTATCGCCATTGCGTATATCAGCTCCGACGACCTTGCCTGGGCTATCGGAGATGATGACACCTGGATCGCCCCGCTGTCGACGTCGGTCGAAGTGGACGACCAGGGCAACGTCATCACGACAGGGCAGGGCTCAAATACCTTGACCGGTATCGATGCCGCGCTGGCGCTCGCCAAGCATTATGGCGCGGTGTTGTTGACTGATGTCTCGGCGGATGTCGCTCCGGTTTCCGGCCAGGCGGTGAACTCCAAAGCCGTTAAGGCCGGCCTGGATTATGTGCGTGGTTTTTCGAGCGAGTTCTTGGGACAAGTCAAGGATATTTCTACGCCTTCGGTCGAAGCCATCTCGGCAAACCTCAATAACGGCATTGAGGTGTCGCTGGGCGATTCGGACGATATCGCCAAGAAGGAACGCGTAGTCACCAAGTTGCTTTCGCAGGTAGAGGGCGTAACGTATATCAATGTGCGCTCTCCGGGCAACTACACATTTAGGAATACTCCGACCTCGTAGCGCTGGTTGATGCTTTGTTGAGGGGCCATACCACGCCGTTTATCTGGTTTGTTTGGTTTTCACGGTCAATTATTTGACTGATACGTTCATAATGTGCAAACATAATACGGTTTACCTTTGCATTTACTTTCAACCTGAAGGTTAATGTGCGCAGGGGTCGACCCATGCTATGGCTATAACCTTTGTTCGGAGGACCGACATGCACGAGACAGAGATCAACAACTACCTTGCCGTCATTAAGGTGGTCGGCGTCGGCGGCGGCGGTACCAACGCGGTCAATCGAATGATCGAAGAGGGCATCCGCGGCGTCGAGTTTGTTGCCATCAACACCGATGCTCAGGCACTCGCGATCTCTGATGCCGATATCAAGGTGCACATCGGCACCGACCTTACCCGCGGCCTGGGCGCCGGCGCCAACCCCGAGGTTGGCCGCAAGGCTGCCGATGAGTCCCGCGACGACATTGCCGAGGCGCTCGCTGGCGCCGACATGGTGTTTATCACCTGCGGTGAGGGCGGTGGCACCGGTACCGGCGCTGCTCCCATCGTTGCCGATATCGCGATGAACGAGGTCGGCGCACTGACCGTCGCCGTCGTGACCAAGCCCTTCACCTTCGAGGGCCGCAAGCGCAAGAAGAGCGCCGAGGAGGGCATCAAGACCCTCTCCGATTGCGTCGACACCATGATCGTCATCCCTAACGATAAGCTGCTCGACATCGCCGAGAAGAAGACCACCATGCTCGAGGCCTTCGCGATCGCCGATGGCGTTCTTTCCCAGGGCACCCAGGGCATCACCGACCTCATCACCGTCCCCGGTATCATCAACCTGGACTTCGCCGATGTTAAGACCATCATGAAGCAGGCCGGTACCGCCATGATGGGTATTGGTACCTCTTCTGGGGATACACGTGCCGTCGACGCTGCTCAGCAGGCCATCTCCAGCCCGCTGCTCGAGAGCTCCATCGATGGTGCCACGCGCGTGCTGCTCTCCATCGCTGGTTCCAAGGACCTGGGCATCCAGGAGATCAGCGACGCCGCCGACGTTGTCGCCAATGCCGTCGACCCCGAGGCGAACATCATCTTCGGTACCGTTGTCGACGAGTCCCTGGGCGATCAGGTGCGTATCACCGTCATCGCTACGGGCTTCTCCGATTCCAACGTCAACCGTCAGGACGAGCTCTTTGCTGCTCAGCAGTCTCAGAGCAAGGCCGCTGCCTCCGCTGAGCCGCAGCGCACCGCTCCGGCTGCCAGCCCGGCGCAGGCCGCTCCGACCCGCAACGTCGGTGGTACCGAGCTGCCCAACTTTGGCAACGACCAGTTCGAGCTTCCCGACTTCCTGAAGCGCGGTAGCTTCTAGTTCGTTTTTCTCAACGACCTGCACGGGGTGTGTCCATTTGGATGCACCCCGTTTTGTTTCTCGTTTGTAAACGAAAGCCTCCAATCTCCTTACGTTCCCTTTACGTTTGGTCCCTACCGCTGCGGGTATCCTTTTAGGGAAGTATGACAGCCGTATAAACGCTGGCTGTAGCGGCGACGCCGCGGTACTTGTGTTATTAGGAGGCTTTAGTATGGCAGCACGTGCGGACAACGTTTCGCGTGTCGACCATGATGGAGTTACGTTGGTGGAGGGCGCGACATCCGATGTTCGCTTTGCCTTTACCGAGCGCACCGGTGGCGTTTCTGAAGATGCGTACTCCTCGCTCAACCTGGGCTCGCATGTAGGCGATGACCCCTTTGCTGTTCAAGAAAATCGTCGTCGAGCGCTCGAAGCTATGGGCGCCACTGAGTGCGAGCATAATCTGCTCGTGCCCAATCAGGTACATGGTGACCATATCGTTACGGTGACTTCGAACGGCGCCGATGACCTTGAGGACGTTCGCGAGCAGATTGCCGAGGGCTGCGATGCCATCGTCTGTACGGCCCATGACGTGCCCGTGCTGCTCTGCTTTGCCGACTGCGTTCCCGTGGTGCTGGTGGCCCCCGGCGGATTTGCCGTGGTGCACTCCGGTTGGAAGGGCACGATTGCACGTATTTCTGCCAAGGCGTGCCGGGCGCTTTGCGATGCTGCCGGCTGCGATGTGAGCGACGTTTCCGCCTATATCGGCCCCCATATCTTGGCTGACGAATATGAGGTATCCCAGGAACTCATGGACCGCTTTGCCGCCGAGTTTTCGTGCATCGATGCGGGCGCTTCTCGCATGCTCGATCTATCTGCCGCCATTCGTGAGGCGCTGGTAGATATCGGTGTGGACGCGGATAATATCGTGGATACCCAGCTTTCGACTGTGCGTCAGAACGACCGCTTTTATTCCTACCGTAACGAGGACGGCACCTGTGGGCGCCATGCTGCGATCGGCGTGATGCTATGAGAAAGATCATATCGGTCCTGAGCGCCGCTGTGCTTACGCTTACGCTGTGCGCCTGTTCTTCGGGATCTTCTACCTCTTCCATTACCGTGGCCGGCTCCACGACCTGCCTTCCTATCGCCGAGATTGCGGCAGAGGGCTTTAAGGAGGAGACCGGCATCGACGTGCTCGTTTCCGGTTTGGGCTCTTCCGCTGGCATCGAAGCCGTCAGCGCTGGCACGGCCGATATCGCCAGCTCCTCCCGTGGACTCAATGCCGACGAACAGGATCTGGGCCTGACTCCCATCGTCATTGCCCACGACGGTATCGCGGTCATCGTGAACGACGATAACCCGGTCGATAACCTCTCGACCGAGCAGCTCCGTGATATTTACGCCGGTAAGATCACCAACTGGAAGGAAGTCGGCGGAGAGGACCTGAAGATTCAGGTCATCAACCGAGACGAGGCGTCTGGCACGCGTGAGGCCTTCCGCACCATCGTGATGGACGGCACCCCGTTCGATCGCCGGTCCGCCGTTCTTTCGGGCACGGGCCAGGTGCGCGACGTGGTATCTCGTTCGCGCGGTGCCATCGGCTACATTTCGCTGGGCTTCGTCGATAGCCTCAACGCCAAGACCTCGGTCAAGGCCGTCTCGGTCAATCATGTTGAGGCTTCCGAGAAGACGGTCGCGAGCGGCGGCTATCCCATCTCGCGCGACCTTTACTTCTTTGTGAAGGGTGCGCCTTCGCAGCAGGCGCAAGATTACATCGACTACGTGACATCCGAAAAGATGGACAAGCAGATTCGCGAGGCGGGCTTTATTCCCGTCACCAACGACGAGAAGGGGAGTGAGTAGCATGGAAGCACAGGAAAACTCCCAGACTGAGCAGAATGGTCAGGCGCCCAAGAAGCGCGAGCTGGCGCTCGTATCGCGCAGCACCTATATCAAGGAGAAGGCGCTGCAGTGGATCTTCTTTGCCTGCGCGTTCTTGGCGGTTGTTACCGTCATCCTGATTTTTGTCTTTACCACGTACTCGGCGCTGCCCGTCTTTACCGACATCGGTCTGGCGGATTTCTTTAGCTTTACGTGGGCGCCCTCTGAGGGCCACTACGGCATCGTGTCGCTGCTTGCCGGCTCGGGTCTGGTGACCGTCGGTGCGCTCGCCATGGGTGTGCCCCTGGGCGTGGGCACGGCTGTGTATCTGGTCGAGATCGCCGGCAAGCGCGTACGCAAGCTCATCAGCCCTGCCGTTGACCTGTTGGCCGGCATCCCTTCTATCATCTATGGCTTCTTTGGCATGATCATCATCCGTCCGTTTATCGCGCAGGTGACCGGTGGTCTTGGTTTTGGTGCGCTGACGGCGTGGTTCGTGCTTGCCATCATGATTGTCCCTACCATCACCACGCTCACCATCGATGCCCTCAATTCCATTCCCATGGGTATTCGCGAGGCATCGTATGCCATGGGTGCTACTAAGTGGCAGACCATCTATAAGGTCGTGCTACCTGCCGCCAAGCTGGGTATCGTGGATGCGATCGTGCTGGGTATGGGCCGTGCCATCGGCGAGACCATGGCCGTGCTCATGGTCGTGGGTAACGCCCCGGTTATTCCCGACAGCATTGCGAGCCCCATCTCGACGCTCACGAGCCAGATCGCGCTCGACATGAGCTATTCCTCGGGTCTGCACCGCTCGGCGCTGTTTGGCATGGGCGTGGTCCTGTTTATCATCTCCGCCACGCTGGTGGGCGTCGTCCGTCTGATTTCCAAGAAAAAGAGGGGGTAGGCTATGTCCGATTCCGTTGACGCGACGGTCGATACGACCTCGTCGCGCGAGCGCATCAAGCGTGCCCTTTCCCACGGCAAGAAGGGCCGCATCAACAAGGACTTGTCCAACAAGATCATGCTCGGCGTGTTCCGCGCCGCGGCCTATATCACCACGCTGGTGTTGGTCGCCATCATCGCCTACGTGGTCGTTAACGGCCTGCCGCATATCTCGCTCGACTTTATCTTCGGTTGGCCCCAAGGCGTGAACGCTGAGGGCGGTATTTGGCCGACGATCGTCTCGACCGTCTACGTGACGGCGCTCGCTATGCTCATCTGTACGCCGGTCGCCGTGCTGGCTGCCGTCTATCTGGCCGAGTACGCTAAACAGGGCAAGGTCGTCGAGCTCATTCGCTACGCTGCCGATGCCTTGGCCTCGGTGCCCTCCATCGTTATGGGTCTGTTTGGCTATGCCTTGTTTGTCGAGGCTATGGGCTTGGGCCTTTCGATGGTCTCGGCAGCTCTGGCGCTCGCACTTTTGATGCTCCCCATCGTCATGCGCACCACCGAAGAAGCCATTCGCGCCGTGCCGCGCTATATCCGTTGGGGCGCGTACGGCCTGGGCGCCACTAAGTGGCAGGTCGTCTCAAAGATCGTGCTTCCTTCTGCCTTTGGCCGCATCGCCACCGGCATCGTCCTTGCCATCGGCCGCGCCATCGGCGAGACCGCCGTCGTGCTCTATACCATGGGCCAGGCCATCAACCTGCCGATCTCGCCGCTCGATTCCGGCCGTCCCATGACGGTTCACCTGTACCTGCTCGCCAACGACGGCATCAACATGAATGCGGCCTACGGCACCGCGCTCTTGCTGATGGTGATCATCCTGGCCTTCAACCTGTTTGCGCGCTTCCTGTCGCGCAAGCGCCGCTAGTTAAGGAGTCCCATGTCCGTTTATCAGTCCGCTCCCACGCTGGAGCAAGCGGCCATCACGGCCAAGGATTTCAACTTTTGGTACGGTGACTTTCATGCGTTGACGGGGCTCGACCTCAACATCGCCAAAAATGCCATCACCTCGTTCATCGGCCCCTCGGGCTGCGGCAAGTCGACGTTTTTGCGCTGCATCAACCGCATGAACGACCTGATCGAGGGCACGCGCGTCGAGGGCACCATGACGCTCGACGGCAACGATATCTATGCCGAGGGCGTCGACCCGGTCGACCTCCGTCGTCGCGTGGGCATGATCTTTCAGCAGCCCAATCCGTTTCCTAAATCCATCTACGAGAATGTCGCTTTTGGCCCTCGTCTGCAGGGCGTGACTAGCAAAAGCGACCTCGATGACATCGTGGAAGAATCGCTCAAGCGCGCCAACCTCTGGAAAGAGGTATCCAATCAGCTCAACAAGGATGGTTTGGCGCTCTCGGGCGGTCAGCAGCAGCGTCTGTGCATCGCGCGCGTGCTTGCGGTGCAGCCCGATGTCCTTCTGATGGACGAGCCCTGCTCCGCCATCGACCCCACGTCCGTCTCTAAGGTCGAGGATCTGATGGCCGAGCTCGCGCCCGAGATGACGATCATCATCGTCACGCATTCAATGCAGCAGGCAGCTCGTATTAGCGACTACACCGCGTTTTTCTTGCAGGAAGTTGCCGGCGAGCCCGCCACGCTCATCGAGTATGGTCAAACCGACGCGATCTTCACCAGCCCGGTGGATTCGCGGACGGAAGACTATATCACCGGCCGCTTTGGCTGATCGGTGCGACTAGTCCCAAACCGATCGGACCTGGTCCGGTGCGTATTCACTGTGCGGGCGGCATGACCGCACCCAACTGATTGGAGTGAACCATGCGCAAACTGTTTTCCCGTCAGCTCATCGAGGCCCGTCACGAGATGCTGAGCATCTACGAGGCCATTGATCTGGCTCTTCACGACGCCGTGAAGGCCTATGTGACCGACGACCGCAAGCTCGCCGTCAAGACCAAGAAGCGCACGCTTTCGATTGACGCCCGTTGTGCCAACCTCGAGGCCGTGTGCTACAACCTGATCGCCACGCAGTCGCCGGTCGCCTCCGACTTCCGCTTGCTTCAGACGATCATCTATGTCGACTTTAACCTGCAGCGCATGACCGATAAGGTTCGCCAGATCTGCCGTGCCGCCAGCCATATGGTCAAGGCCGATATCTCGCTGCCTCAGGAGCTTGTGACCTTGGTTGATGCCGAGGCCGAGGCCGTCTACCAGGTGCTGGGCTCCTCGATCTCCGCTCTGGTCGCCAACGACATGTCCATCATCTGCAACCTGGCTGTCGAGGACGAGCCGGTGCACGCTGCCTATGAGAAGTTCTTCCGTACCTTCAACCGCATGGACGCGGGCGAGTTTATGGACGACGACAGCAACTACGACGACCTGCGCCGCGCCATCATGGTTTCGCGCTACCTCGATCGTATCGCCTCGATTTCCATCGATGCCGCCTGCCGCCTGACGTTCCTGCTGACCGGCCAGCGCATGAATGCCGGCGATATCGCCCGTGCGGACGAGGATGAGCTCGAGAGCATGCGCGTGCCTTCGGGTGAGGGCGTCATCATGAGGCCCGCTATCGACGCACGCTATGTTGCCAAGGTGCCCGCCAACGAGCTGAGCGAGGGTCTTCGCTTCCTGCTCGAGCACCTTGAGGACGAGGATGACGCCGAGGACGACGAGGAGTAGGGTAGCCCCGTTCGTCGAAAGATTGTAAATACCTAAGTGAGCGCGACCTTGCGAATGCAGGGTCGCGCTCTTGCGTTAG
The DNA here is from genome assembly GCA_934630375.1 of uncultured Collinsella sp. Lineage (GTDB taxonomy): Bacteria > Actinomycetota > Coriobacteriia > Coriobacteriales > Coriobacteriaceae > Collinsella. The sequence continues at coordinate 125,133 of CAKTVQ010000002.1, read as the reverse complement.
CATGAGACTACTTGTTTGGCTGTTTGCGGAGGCGATTGACAATGGATAATTATTTGGACTTGATGCGCGCTCGCCGCGAGCAGATTCTCGAGCGTTTTTATGCTGCACTCGATCGAGCGGGTCGGCCCCATGATGCCGCGCGCCTCATTGCAGTGTCCAAGACCGTCGGCGTCGATGAGACGGTCGCTGCGATCCGGGTGGGGTATCGACACTTTGCCGAGAACCGTCCGCAAGAGCTCGTCCGTAAGCTCACGGGCCTGGCGGACCATCCGGACCTGCCCGAGGTGCGCTTCGATATGATCGGCAACCTGCAGACCAATAAGATCAATGCGGTGCTGGGCTCGGCCGAGCTGATCCATTCGGTAAGCTCGCTGCATTTGGCGCAGGCCATCTCGAGCCGCGCGGTCCGCAAGATTGAGGCGGGCGAGCTTGCCGCTCCCCAGCGCGTATTGATTGAGGTCAATGTGAGCGGCGAGGAGTCGAAGGGCGGCTTTTCGCCCGATGAATTCCGCGCTGCCATGGGCGAGCTTGCAGAGCTTGAGGGAATTTGTGTGCAGGGGCTTATGACCATGGCGCCCCGGGGGAACAAGGATGTGGCACGCCGTACATTTGCCGGGCTACGCGAGCTGAGGGATGAGTTGGAAGCGGCCCATCCCGACTTGAGCCTGCCCGAGCTTTCCTGCGGCATGAGCGAGGACTTTGAGCCTGCCCTTGAGGAAGGCTCTACGCTCGTTCGCCTGGGCAGGGTAGTATTTAGCCCGGAGTTTGCAGTAAAATAAGGCTCTGAAGTGCGCACTGATTATCGGGGCGCCTGCACTAAACCGCGAGAGGACACAACCATGGGCTTCCTTGACGAGATTAAAAATAAGATGCACCTGGGCGGCCAGCAGGGTTACGACCAGGGTTATGGCCAAGACGACGACTACGGCTACGATGACGGCTACGACGACGGCTATCAGAACAACGGCTACAGCGGCGCCTCGGGCGAGGGTTTCTACACCCAGGACGAGCCGAGCAATGGCTTGCTGGGCCAGACGCGTCGTGGCGAGGCCGAGTCGGTTGCCGTGTATACGCGTTCCGGCCAGCTCGTTGGCGATGATTCTCGTCACGCCACGACGTACAACCCGCCTTCGCGTTCGCAGGATACTGCCGGCGGCGGATATCGTCCTGGCGCCTATGACACACCGTCGAGCTATGCCGAGAATACCCGCGCCCGCGCCGCCGCTGCGCCCGCGCCTGCGCCGAGCGATGCCTCGGCCTATGCAAGCAATATCATCAACGCCACGCCCCAGCTGCCGGCCTATGTCCTGCGCCCCGAGAGCTATGACGATGTTGAGACCGTTGTGCGCCGCGTTCGCACCAAGCAGCCTGTCGCGCTGATCTTCGTAGGCGTCCGCACCGAGGTTGCCAAACGCGTCCTGGACTTCTCTTACGGTTTCGCCTGCGGCCTGGGCGCCACGGTCAAAGAAGTGGGCGATCGCGTGTTCATGGTGTTGCCCGCTGGCTGCGAGGTTAAGGATTCGGACCTGAAGAAACTCCGTGCCGACGGCTATCTTAAGTAAAGACAAGACGAGGAGATTCTCATCAACATCTACACTATCGTCCAGCTGGTCAACACGCTGTTTAACTTCTATTCCACACTTATTGTGGTCTACTGCCTTATGACGTGGATCCCCATGAAGCAAGGCGGCTTGCTCCAGGATATCGCTGCGGTGCTCGATAGCGTGTGCGGTCCGTGGCTCAACCTATTCCGTCGGTTTATTCCTCCGATGGGTGGCGTCGATTTTTCGCCGGTCATTGCGATTATTGCGTTGCAGTTGGTGCAGAGGCTGGTTCTGCAGCTTCTTATAGGTATACTCGTATAGAACTGACTCAGTAACTTACGTCGGGCGTATGGCGCCGAGGCGATGATAAAGGAGACATGTTATGGCTATTACCCCTGCTGACATCCAGGCTCAGACTTTCTCTGAGGCCAAGCGCGGCTACGACCCCGCCGAGGTCGACGTCTTCTTGGAGACGCTGTCCTCCGAGGTTGATGCTATGCTCGCCAAGATTGTCGACCTTAAGGGTCGCTTGACCGCCACCGAGCAGCAGCTTGCCGATGCGCAGGCTCAGCTTGCCCAGGCTCAGGACGCTGCCGCCCAGGCCGTCCCCGCTGCCCCTGTGGCTGCCCCCGCCCCCGACTTCACTGCCCAGGAGCGCCAGATTTCCGCCGCCCTGATTGCCGCCCAGCAGACCGCTGAGAACATCGTCAACGATGCTAATGAGAATGCCGAGCGCATTCGCAACGAGGCCGACGCCAAGGCCCGCGAGGTTATCCGTCAGGCCCTGACCGAGAAGCAGGCCGAGCTCGAGGAGATCGACCGCCTGAAGGCCTCCCGTGAGGAGTTCAAGGCCGAGTACCTCAAGCTCATCCAGCACTTCATGGACGACGCTCAGAACTCCTTCCCGGCCGACCTCATGGCCTCCACGCCGGTCGGTTCTGCCGCTTCTCCTGCGGTGACTGTTCCCGCCGAGCCGCTGCCCGTCGCTGACCCGGTTGTCCCCGTGGCCGATCCTTTCGCCCCGATCGACAACTTTGCCGCCGACGACTTGGACTAACATTCGTCCTACAATTTAGTATCTCAAAAGGACCCGCAGCTTGCGGGTCCTTTTTTATGACTGTGCAGGGTGTGCAGGGGCGCGCAACATAAAAAACCGAGCCCTGCACATAGTGGCGCAGAACTCGGCGAATGGGTGAGCGGTAAAAGGTAGATTTTAAGGTATGTCTAAAAACTACTTGAGGAGGAAGTTGGAGAGGGGAATGGTGCGGGCCTCGCGATGCTCGGGATCGGCGATGTGGTCGGCGGGATAGCCACAGACGAGCATGTGATAGGGATAGACGCCCTTGGGCAGATTGAACTGCTCCTCTGCCACCTCAGGCTTAAAATGGCATACCCAGCACGTTCCCAGGCTCTGCTCGGTGGCCTCCATCATCATCTGATCACACACGATGGACGTATCGATTTCACTGGAATTCATCTGGTCATACGGGCGTACCCAAGCATCATCGGTAACGCTGCAAATAAGGAAGACAAGCGGAGCCCCAAAGATAGACCCATCACGAGCAAACCGAGGCTGACAAGCAGCAGCCTTCTCCAGAAGCTCAGGCGTATCCAACACCATCACACGGGTTGGATGATTATTACAAGCAGAAGGAGCAATACGCCCAGCCTCAACAATGGCATCCACCACAGCCTGCTCAACAGAACGATCCTCAAACTCGCGACAAGAATAACGACCCCGAGCCAGATCCAAATAAGACATACAAGCCCTCCTAAAATTAAAAATCAAACAAACCCAAAGTAACCCAAAGAGTACCCAAAGCAGCAATCGGCCAAACGCTCATCAAGGGCCAAAGTGTCCGAACGGGTACCAAAGGTCCCTTCAGCCAAACCCCCATTGCGCTACAACTATCAGCCAAAGTTCCCAATGGTGGTACGTAAGGGAGCGGGCCCGACCACTAATACCTTTTGAACGACTCTGCTTGCAGCCGGAGTGAAAAAGGTATTAGTGGTCGGGCCCGCGACCGGTGGGATACGTGCCCCCAATTAACTGTTCTTCATGACAATCGAATCCACAACATCAGCCACATTCTCGCAGCAGTCGGCACAGTACTCCAGGAAGGCATACACGTCACGCCAGGCGATGACCTCAAGTGGGTCCTTGCCGTTGACGTGCAGGTTGCGCATGGCGTTGATGTAGAGCTCGTCGGCTTCGGACTCGATGGTGTTGATCTGGATGACGAGCTCGCGCAGGGTCTTGGACTTGCGGTAGTTGGGCAGCTCGACCATCAGGTCCTTCATGGCGCGGCAAGCGTCGGTCACCTTGTGGGCAATCACGATGGCATCGGGGTGGATGCTCTGGATGTTGGTGAAGTAGACGCGCTGCACGACACCCTCGATACGGTCGAGCACAGTGTCGAGTGAGCAGCTCATCAGGTCGAGGTCCTCGCGCTCAAGCGGGGTGATAAAGGCCGTGAGCAGGGCATCCTCGAGCTCATGGTGCTTCTTGTCTGCCGCGTGCTCGATTGCATGCATTTTATCGAGCATGTCGTGGATCTGCGCAGCGTCGAAGTTCTCAAAAATCTGGGTGAGCAGCTCGGCAGCCTGAACGGCGAGGTCGGCGCAGGCGACGTAGTTGTCAAAGTAGAACGAATCGGGTTTCTTTGCCATGAGTGGGTCCTTTCGAGGCGAAGACGGGTGGGCGAAGTATTACGGTCCGGATGGACGCTCGGTTTGACTAGAGGAACATCATGAACAGCTTAGCCATGACAAAGCTGATGAGTCCGCAGGCGGGGAAGGTGAAGAACCAGGTGAACATCATGTCCTTGACCACGCCAAAGTTGATGGCCGAGAGGCGCTTGACGGCGCCGACGCCCATGATGGCGCAGGTCTTGATGTGGGTAGAGGACACGGGGATGCCGGTGAGCGTCGCGAGCAGCAGGTTTGCGGCGCCTGCGAGGTCGGCGGAGAAACCCTGATACTTCTCGAGTTTGACCATGCTCTGGCCGACGGACTTGATGATACGCTCGCCGCCCACGCTGGTACCGATACCCATGGTGGCCGAGCACAGCAGCATGATCCAGATGGGGATGCCGGCATCGCCGACGCCGGTCTGGCCGTTGGCGAAGGCGACACCTAAAAAGAGCACGCCGATGAATTTCTGTCCATCCTGCGCGCCGTGCATAAAGCTCATGGCCGCGGCGCTCGCGATCTGAGCGTATTTAAAGAAGACGTTGGCGCGTCGCCTGTTGGCGGCGGCAAAAAGAATTGAGACGAGTTTGCACAGGATCCAGCCCATGACAAAGCCCAGGCCGATGGAGAGCGCCAGGCCGTAGATGACCTTCATCCACTCGTGGACGTTGACGCTGCCGGCACCGCCGAGGGCGATGGCAGCGCCGGTGAGGCCGGCGATAAGGCTGTGGCTCTGCGAAGTGGGGATGCCAAAACGCGATGCCGTGGCACCGTAGACGACGATGGAGAAGAGCGCGGCGCACAGGCAGGCGAGTGCCATGGTGCTGTCTCCGCCAAAGTCGACGATATGTGAGATGGTATTGGCGACGCTCGCGTTAAAGTGCGTCATGATGAGCACGCCCAAGAAGTTGAACGCGGCGCTCATGAGGATGGCGGCGCGGGCGGGCATGCAACGCGTGGTGACACAGGTTGCGATGGCGTTGGGCGCATCGGTCCATCCGTTGACGAAGATGGCGCCGAGCGCAAGGATTACGGTGACGGCAAGGACTGGGTTCGACACAAGTTGGCCGAGGAAGGTTGAGAACGTTACGTCCATATATGGGCTTTCTCGAAGTTTGCAGACACGTTACAAAAACATGATAAATCGTATCACCTCCTGCGGGTTTCTTTACCGAGTTCTGATGGGAGAAGTGAATTTTTTAGCACTAAAATTGAGTATTAGCCCTGTTGACCGCGGGTGTTCTTTTTGCTAACACGTCATGAGGACATGCGCGTGCGCCCCGACACTCCAAAACCACAGTCTGTTCGCTTTACAATATGCAAACATGCGTTCGATAATAGATGGCATGGAATATCGACAGACAGATGGCAAAACTCGGCGCGTGCACAAGCAGTATGTGGACGTTGTGGCTCGCATCCTCGCGGGCGGACAAGTTGTGCCGGTCACCGTCTGCTGGGTCGACGGACGCTGTTTTACGATTGACGAGATCGTCTCGTCCACAGGCTTTGGCCTGACGGTCCATGGCATCCGTACGGCAACCTATAAGGTTCGTTTTGGCGGACATGCGACCGAGCTGTATCTGGAGGACCAGGCGCGCGAACGGCCGGATGGCTCGCAGACGCACGTGATGCGTTGGTGGGTGTGGGCGTTCGACCGCACGCTCGAGGGTGAGCGCCGTAAGTAAGAGTGCATGGCGTTCGGGTACAATGACAGGAATCTTGTCATCTGCCGCGCCGCCTTTCGCGGCGCTATTTGAAAGGACGAAGTATGAACGATATCCAGGGCTACCAGAACGGTCCCATCGAGACCGGTGCAAGCCGCGCTAAGGAGATGTCGCCGCGTGCGTACAACCTTGCCATGTCCGCCCTCATCTTCCTGGGCTTTTGCGCCATGGGTGCCGGCGCCTACTTCACGAGCACCATGGCGTTTGCGCGCATGATGATGAGCGGCGCCGCTCTGCCGCTGGTCTTCGGCTCCTTTATCCTGACCATTGTCGGCATCGTTATGATGTCGGCTGCCGCCAGCAAGCAGTCGGTGGGCCTGTCCCTTGTGGGCTACGTGGTCTTTGCGAGCACCTTTGGCCTGACGGCGTCGTTTGGCCTTGCCAACTACGACCTGCCCACCATCAACACCGCCTTTATCGCCACGGCTGCCATCACCTTTGTCTTTGGCGCGCTGGGCGTAACGTTCCCCAAGTTCTTCCGTCGCGTATATGGCATTGGCTTTGGCATTCTGCTTGCCACCATCCTGGTCGAGATCGTGCTCATGTTCATGGGCGTCTCGCAGACCATCACCGACTTGATCGTGATCGTGGTGTTCGCCGGCTTTATTGGCTACGACACCTATGTTGCCACGACGGTGCCGCCCACGCTGCCCAATGCGGTGCTCATGGCGTCCAACCTGTTCGTGGACATCATCAACGTGTTCCTGCGCATTCTGAACATCCTCGGTCGTCGCGACTAGTTCGGTGCATTGCGGCGTTTCTTGTCGGACACGGTAAAACGATGCGAAAGGCGGTCCTTCGGGGCCGCCTTTTTAATGCGCGGCGGGGTATCATGGATGGGAAAAGCCGATAGCGGCAGCGACAGGAAAGGTGACCACTTATGGCAGACGTCGACAACAGGAACCGTAACCGCAGGCCCAACCGCGCGGGACAGCCGAACCCCAAGCGTGAGGCTCGCGCTAAGGCCGCCGAGCGTCATGTGGCGGCCGTGTCCGAGGCTTGCGCCAAGGATATCGAGCGCTCGCTTGCCGGTGTGCGTGAGTTCGACGGTATGCCTGCCGGCTTTGTCGCGGCGATGAAGGCCAAGGTCCAGGCGGCTGCGGCTGCTGAGGAAGCGGTTGCCGAGGCTGTGGAGGTTGAGGCCGCTGAGGCCGTTGAGGTCGACGCCGCCGAGGTCGAAGCTGCGGTTGAGACCGAGCCTGCGCCTGCCGAGAAAGTCGCCGAAGCCGAGCCTGCGCCTGCCGAGGAGTCCGCTCCGGTCCTGCCCGAGGTCACCGTGCTCGACGCTTCCGCCACGCAGGCCATCCTCGATAATGGTCGCGGCTATGCGCAGTTCTGCGACATGGCCGTGCTCGCCTTTGCCTCGTTCACCAACCCGGGCGGCGGCTACATCCAGGGCTATCTGGGTCAGGAGGCCACGCTCTGCGCCGATTCGTATCTGTACAACGTGCTCGATAAGCAGCGTAAATGGTACGGCGAGAACCGCCGTCGAAATATCAACTGCGAGCTCTACCGCAACCGCGCACTGGTGGTGCCCGCCGTGCGCTTCGACCGCAACCACGTGCATGCATACGCCGATGTGATCGTGGCGGCCGCGCCCAACGTCAAGCGTGCTCGCCAGGAGTACCGCGTGAGCGACGATGCCCTGCTGGACGCGCTGTGCGATCGTATCCGCTTTGTCCTTGCCATCTGCGATGAGCTGGGTCGCGAGAAGCTCGTGCTGGGCGCTTGGGGCTGCGACAACAATGGCTTCGACGCCGAGGCCGTGGCAGAGCTCTTCCGCGAGGAGCTCGCATCAGGCGATTTTAAGGTCAAGCAGGTCTTCTTCGCCGTGCCCTCTACGCGCTGGGATGAGGATTTTGCCAAGTTCGAGCACGTGCTGGCGAACTTCCCGGAGCGCAATGAGGAGTCCTATGCTCAGGTTGCCGCCCGCGCCGCGGCTGCCCGTGCTGCCGAGCAGGCTCAGGCCGCGGCTGAGGACGAAGAGGATGACGACGACTGGCGCAAGTACCTGTAGGGCGACGCGCGCGATGTGACATGCCAAGCCGGCGGGAGGAACTGCTCCTGTCGGCTTTTTATTGAGTGGGGAGCTTACGATGAAAAACGTTCTGTGCTTTGGTGACAGCAACACCTATGGCTATGATCCGGCTGGTATGCGCGATGGCACCGCGGTGCGCTATGCGCAGGATGTGCGCTGGTGCGGCGTGGCCCAACGTGACTTAGGCGAGGGCTGGCATGTAATTGAAGAAGGCCTCAACGGCCGCACGACGGTACGCGACGATATGTGCCATCTGGACACCAATCTTAACGGCATCCGCGCGCTGCCGATGCTGCTCGAGGCTCATAAGCCGCTGGATGCGATCGTTATTATGCTGGGAACTAACGATTGCAAGACGGTCTTTAACGTGACAGCTTCCGATATCGCCCGTGGCGCCATGGCGCTGATTCGCGCCGTCCGCGCGTTTCCGTGGACCGACGCTGCGCCTTGCCCGCGCATCCTGCTGATGGCTCCTATCAAGATCAAGCCGCAGATCGCCGATGTGTATATGACCGACTTTGACGAGCATTCCGTTGAGGCATCTGAGCATTTTGGCGAGTACTATGCGCACGTGGCCGAGCAGTTTGGCTGCGACTTTTTGAATGCAACGGAGTTTGCCGAGCCGGGCGATATCGACTATCTGCATATGATGCCCGAAAGCCACGAGAGCCTGGGTCACGCCGTGGCAGCCAAGCTCAAAGAGATACTCGGTGAGTAGCACGGCCCCAAGCCACCGCAAAGGGGACAGGTGCCTTTGCTGTGGTTTTGCCCGGGTAAACGAACGGATTGGCTGCCATATGGGCATGGACGAGCTCATCGACCTCTTTGCCGAGGGCGATGAGCTCGTCTCCAATACCGCTTTTGAGGATTTGGATCTTGCCTATGACGTGGCGAACGGCGCGACCTTCGATGGCGTTGTGTTTCGATCTTGCGAGTTCGATAGCGTTGACTGGAGCGGCTCGACGTTTCGCGACGTGGTGTTTCGCGGTTGCCGCTTTATCCGCTGCAACATGGAAGGCTGCTGGCTCAGCCGCTGCGACTTCGTTGACTGCTCGGCACCGGGACTCAACTTGCTCAAGGCGCGCCTGTCGAGCGTGTCGTTTGGATCGTGCGATTTGAGCTATGCGAACCTTTCGGAGGGACGCATTGGCCCCATGGCTGCGCGTGACACGCGTTTGACCGAGGCCGCACTCCAGGGGGCAAAGCTGGGGCAATTGCGCCTGGACGGCTGCGACCTGACGCGAATCGATGTGTTCAAGACGCCGCTTTCCGGCGTGGATGTATCGCGATGCGCGTTCGCGGCCCCTGTCATCTCGGGCGACTACCGTGAGCTGCGGGGCCTGACGGTCAATGCCGAGCAGGCGCTGGCACTCTCAGGTTTGTTGGGAATTCAACTCGCCGACGACTAGACGTCAAAAAGGAAAAACCGCCGCAAAGGTGCCTGTCCCCTTTGCGGCGGTTTTGGGCTGCGAATCTTAATATTGCCACATGTGGTTGACGGGGCCGGAGCCTTTGCCCATGTCAAAGCCGGCGGCGAGAGCGCCGGTTAGGTAGGCCTTACCGGCGTTGACGGCGTCGGCAAGATCCATGCCCTGGGCCAGCGCGCAGGCGATGGCGGACGAGAGCGTGCAGCCGGTGCCGTGCGTGTTGTCGGTCTCGATGCGCTTGTGGCGGAACCACGTGGTGAGCGGATCGCCCAGATGGTTGCCCTCGTCATCAAGTGGCGCGGGTTCGGCCAATACATCGTTGGCCTCGTTGACAAGATGCCCACCCTTAACGAGGGATGCGCAACCAAAGCGGCGGGTGAGGAGCATGGCAGCATTTTGCTGTGTGCGCTCGGAGTCGACCTCGTAGTCGAGCAGGGCCATGGCCTCGGGAATATTGGGCGTGATGACGGTTGCTAGTGGGAACAGGCGACGGGTGAGCGCCTCGGCGGCATCTTCGGCAATCAGCCGTGCGCCCGAGGTGGCTACCATGACGGGGTCGACTACCACGTTTGTCGCGTTCCAGGCGCTCAGGCGGTCGGCGATAACCTCGATAATCTCGGCAGAGGAAACCATGCCGATCTTGACGGCGCTGGGGCGGATATCGTCAAATACGGCGTCGATCTGCGCAGCGACGATATCAGGGGAGATATTCTGCACGGCGGTGACACCGAGCGTGTTTTGTGCGGTGATGGCGGTGATGGCCGTCTCGGCATACAGGCGGTGCGCCGTGATGGTCTTGATGTCGGCCTGAATGCCGGCGCCACCGCTGGAATCGGATCCTGCGATGGATAGAACGGCAGGTACCTTACTGCGATCCATGTTTGCTCCCTTGTTCGGTCGGAATCAAATGGGTCTTTAAGCCAGCATTATAAAGATGCCCGGGCCGACTCTATGTCGAACCCGGGCGGGCGATGCAATCTTTACGCAAATGTAAGCAAATGTTCACACGTCAACAATTGACGAACACCATGTTACCGATTGTGGCTCCGGTGACGAGTTAGTCCTCCATGCCGAGATCGATCGTCGTACCCTCGAACACCTTGTTGACGGTGCGGACGGCGCACATCTTGCCACACATGGTGCAGGTGCCCTCGGTGGCGGCGGGGGACTCCTCGTAGCGCTTCTTGCCGGTGACCGGGTCGAGCGCGCACTTCCACATGGAGTCCCAGTCGAGCTTGCGGCGTGCCTGGCCCATCTTGTCGTCCATGTCGCGGGCGTGCGGCACCTTCTTGGCGATATCGGCGGCGTGCGCGGCAATCTTAGTGGCCATGAGGCCATCGAGCACGTCTTGGGCGTTGGGCAGGCACAAGTGCTCGGCCGGCGTCACGTAGCACAGGAAGTCGGCGCCGGAGCTGGCGGAGATAGCGCCGCCGATGGCGGCGGTGATGTGGTCGTAACCCACGCCGATATCGGTCACCAGCGGCCCGAGCACATAGAACGGGGCATTGTGGCACAGGCGCTTCTGCAGTTTCATGTTGGCGGCGATCTCGTCGAGCGCCATGTGACCCGGGCCCTCGACCATGACCTGGACGCCGGCGGCCCAAGCGCGCTTGCACAGCTTGCCCAGCTCGATCATCTCAGCGGTCTCGGTGGCATCGTTGGAGTCGTAGAGGCAGCCCGGGCGGCAGGAGTCGCCGAGCGAAATCGTCACGTCGTACTCGTGGCAAATCTCGAGCAGCTCGTCAAAGTACTCGTAGAAGGGGTTTTCGTTGCCGGTGACCTCCATCCAGCCAAACAGCAGCGAGCCGCCGCGGCTGACGATGTTCATGAGACGGCCGGTCTCCTTAAAGGTCTTGGTGACCGACTTGTTGATGCCGCAGTGGATGGTCATAAAGTCCACGCCGTCCTCGGCGTGCGCGCGCACGACCTCGAACAGGTCATCCCTGGTCAGCTTGACCAGCGGCTTTTCCATGTAGCCGATGGCGTCGTACATGGGGACGGTGCCCACCATGAGCGGCGTCTCGTCGATGAGCTGCTGGCGAAACTGGCGCGTCTTGCCCGAGTTGGAAAGGTCCATGATGGCGTCGGCGCCAAAGTCCTCGGCGATTTTGACCTTCTTCCATTCCTCGGCGGCATCGGCCTTGTCGCCCGAGATGCCTAGGTTGACGTTGACCTTGGTGGACAGACCCTCGCCGACACCAAAGGCGCGCATGCCCTTTTTGATATGCACGATGTTGGCGGGGATGGCGATGCGGCCGTCGGCCACGCGCTCGCGGATGTACTCGGGGTCGCGATGCTCGCGCTCGGCAACCTCCTTCATCTGCGGCGTAATCTGCCCGGCACGGGCGAAGTCGATTTGCGTGACGAGCTTGGGCTCGGTCTGTGTGCTCATTGGCACGGCTCCCTTCGTTGGCATTACCCATATCAGGTTTGCGGGTCAGGGCGGGCGCGTCCAGTCTCAGCCTGCCGTCTTGTCCTGCAAGCTCCCCGTTATGTCATGGGCTCAAGTATAGCCTGAATGGGTACGATTGGGCCAACGAGCGTGCCTGTGGGGAGGCGAACATGGAAGACAAGCATCTGTATCGAGAGACGCAATGGGATGTATCGGCCGAGGAAAGCCGTGCGCACCATGGCCTTGTCGCGATTGGTTTTGCGGTGCTTGCCGTGCTGGTGATTGCCTTTTGTATCTGGACGTTTGGTGGTCGCGGCGGCGTTGCATGGGAGTTCGAGGCTGATGATAGCCTACCGATTATGACGATGAAGGTCTCTGGCGGCAATACCGTTGCCGCGCCGGGCGACTATTGGTATCCGCGCGATGGATTTGTCCAGCTGCAGCTGAGCGGTGGTTCCATTCCTGGTGAAGAGATCGAGCGCGTGACCTTCGATGCGTCGCTTAAGACGCTGTTGGTCGAGCTCAAAGATCAAGGGGATGTGCCCACGACGATGGATATCGCCCTGACGGAATGGCGCCTGGAGCCCCCGTCGGGCGTCAAGGTGTCCGAGGTAGAGCATGTCAAGATTACCTACCAAGATGGCTCGACGAGCGAGATTGTAAAGGCCGATTGCTCGGCGGAGTAACGGGGGGGTTGGAAACGGCGGGCCTATTGTGCCTGCGCGTTCATGAAAACCAGGGTGTTTTCGTCTGAAAGCTCGGGGATGTGACGATAGCCGATGTTGAATGCGGTAAGTCCGCTTGCATCCTCGAGCTCGTTTTCTGCCATCCACCGCACCATGGAGCCGCGCGCCTTTTTGCTGGCGGTCGACCGTTGGATGGGCTTCCCGTTGCGGATACCCTCGCCAAAAAGGCATGTGACGGCCGTGGCGTCGCCCGCGAGATGGGGCAGAACGGCTTTGGCATACTCTACGCTGGCGAGGTTGACGATCGTGGTGTTTGAGCCTGCCGGGGCGATAACCTGCGCGAGCTTGTCGCTCCAAAACGCGTAGAGGTCTCGGGCATCGTCAACGGCGAGCTTCGCGCCCATTTCCAGCCGATATGGTTCGACGGCATGAAAGGGGCGTACGCATCCGTAAAGGCCCGAGAGGATCCACAGATGGTCTTGCAGCCATGCGAGCTGCGCGGAATCCATCACCTCGGGCGCCATGCTCTGGTATTGAATGCCGTGATAGGACATGACGGCAGGGGAGAGGTGACGGGCGAGTGCGGGATTGTCGAGATCGCCGTTTCCCAAGATGGGCCCGAACTCATGCAGGGTGTTGAGGCAAGGCCCCAGCAGTTTGTCACTCACGTTCCATAGCGCCTGCAGACCGCCGCTGCCTTCATTCCGCTCGATATCTAGCAGTGCGCGGTGGAGGCGAGCCGTCTCGTGCGCAAAAGGTGGAATGCCCAGGACTTCAAAAGCATCCCTGGCCGCGCGCATTTGCTTGGCGGGCGAAATGATGACCTGCAGCATGGACTCTCCTCTGCCAAAAAGGAAGTTGCGGTGGAATACGGTCTGTTTTGGCCGGTTATGGGCCAGTTTAGTCCGTATTTCACCGCAACTGATGAAGGGTTGGTTAGGCGCGCTCGATGAAGGCCTTGTAGCCGCGATAGGCCTCGTAGATATCGGCCTTGTTGGCGACCTCCCACAGGGCGTGCATGGACAGGACGGCAACGCCGGAGTCGATGACGTTCATGCCGTACTCGGCCATGATGTAGGCGATGGTGCCGCCGCCACCTGCGTTGACGCGACCGAGCTCGCAGGTCTGGAAGTCTACGCCGGCGTTATCCATGATGTCGCGGATGAGCGCCATGTACTCGGCATCGGCATCGTTGGAGCCGCCCTTGCCGCGGCTGCCCGTGTACTTGTTAAAGCACAGGCCGCGACCCATAAAGGCGGCGTTCTTGGTCTCGAACTTGCCGGCGTAGCCCGGATCGAAGCCGGCGGACACGTCGGAGGAGAGCATGCGGCTGCGAGCGAGTGCGCGGCGCAGGGCCAGCGGGCTGTCCTCGCCGGCGAGCGTCATGATCTCGGCGACGGTGTTCTCGAAGAAGCGGCTCGTCATGCCGGTGGCGCCCACGGAGCCGATCTCCTCCTTGTCGACGATGAGCGTGATGCTCGTGCGCTCGACATCGGCGACATTGATCTGGGCGAGCATGGACGGATAGGCGCAGACGCGGTCGTCGTGGCCATAGCCCAGAATCATAGAACGGTCGAGACCCATGTCGCGGGCCGGGCCGGCGGGCACGACCTCGATCTCGGCGGAGAGGAAGTCCTCCTCCTCGACGCCGTACTGCTCCTTGAGGATGTCCAGGAACATTTGCTTGACGGGCTCCTTGGGAGCGTCCTTGTCGTCCTCGTCAAACTTGACGGGGCGGCCACCCACGATCACGTCGAGGATCTCGGCGTCGACGGCGTCCTTGGCGGGCTTGGCCATCTGCTCGCTCGAAAGATGGATCAGCAGGTCGGAGATGGTAAAGACCGGGTCGTCTGCCTTGTCACCAATGTTGATGTCGACGGTGGTGCCGTCCTTTTTGCAGATGACGCCCACGAGTGCGAGCGGGGAGGCGACCCAGTGATAGCTCTTGACACCGCCATAGTAGTGCGTGTCGAGGTAGGCCATGTCGCCGGCCTCGAAGGCGGGGTTCTGCTTAAGGTCCAGGCGCGGCGAGTCCACGTGGGCGCCCAGGATGTTAAAGCCCTGCTCGAGCGGGGCGCAGCCCAGGTTGACGAGCATGAGGTCCTTGCCGTGGTTGGCGGCGTAGACCTTGTCGCCGGCCTTGAGCGCGCGGCCCTCGGCGATCACGGTCTCCAGATTGACGTAGCCCGCCTCCTCGGCCATCTTGATGCCGGCCTTGACGCACAGGCGCTCGGTCTTGTTCTCGCTCAAAAACTGCTTATAGCCGCGGCAAAGCTCCTCGAGCTCCTCGATCTGCTGCGGTGTGTACTTTTTCCATGCGCAGGGACGCTCCATGACGCAGGCTCCTTTCGGATCGATCGTGCTGGTTGATGTACCGTGAGTCATCGTATCACGCGCGGGCGTGCGGCGGCGGGGGAGCTTGATGTGCGGTGGCCGCGGGGCGGGGAGCGTGTAAACTGGTGTGAGCAAACCGTGCCCAGCCCAAAGCGAGGTATTCAATATGTCTGACAAGCGCCGTACCTTTGCCGTTATCGACGGCAACTCGCTCATGCACCGCGCCTTCCACGCCGTGCCGCCCACCATGAATGCGCCGGACGGTCGCCCCACCAACGCGATTTTTGGCTTCTTGAACATGTTCCTCAAGATGATCGACGCCTTTAATCCCGACGGCGTGGTCGTGGCCTTTGACAAGGGCAAGCCGCGCGTGCGCATGGAGATGCTGCCGCAGTATAAGGCGCAGCGCCCACCGATGGACCCCGATCTGCATGCGCAGTTTCCCATGATTAAGGAGCTGCTCGAGGCCCTGAACGTGCCGATTCTGCAGTCCGAGGGCTGGGAGGGCGACGATATCCTGGGCACTATGGCGCGCTTGGGTGAGGAAGCCGGCTGCGACATGCTGCTGGTGACCGGCGACCGCGATATGTACCAGCTCGTTACCGAGCACGTCAACGTTGTGTCGACCCGCAAGGGCCTGTCCGATGTGGCGATCATGACGCCCGAGAGCGTGGACGATCTGTATCACGGCATCACGCCGGCGCTCGTGCCCGATTTTTATGGTCTGAAGGGCGACACGTCCGATAACATCCCCGGCGTGCCGGGCATCGGTCCCAAAAAGGCGAGCGCGCTTATCGCGCAATATGGCAGCCTGGACGAGGTCATCGCGCATGCCGACGAGGTCAAGGGCAAGATGGGTGAGAACCTGCGTGCTCACATTGACGACGCACTGCTGAGCCGCAAGGTCGCGACCATTCGCACCGATGCACCCGTCGGGCTCGATTTTGATGCGACGTCCTTCCCGGCGTTTTCTGCCGACGAGGTTTCCGCGGCGCTGGGCACGCTCGGCATTACGGCCATGCAGAACCGTTTCTTGGCGCTGATTGGCGGCGAGGGTGGCGCTGTGGCTGCTGCCAGTGTGTTTGAAATGCCTGCGATGGTGCGTGCCGCCGCGGGCGACGCTGACGCGCTTGGTGCCGTTGCGGCTGAGGTCTCCCGCGCGATTGATGCCGGCGAGTGGGTCGCCGCCGTGGTGGACGACGACAAGGAGGAGGGTGCGCTCTTTGGCCTGACGCGCACGCTGTGGCTGGCGACCTCCAAGGGCCTGTTTACGCTCGAGGAGGGCGACAGCGGTGCGTCGGTTGCGGTCGATGGCTTCAACGTTGCCCAAGGCTTGATCGCCGGCGTACTCGCGCGCCTGTTTATGGAGGGCCGCGTGGCGAGCCCGGACATGAAGACGCTCCTGCACGAGCTTTCGCCCATCGATTCTTCTGAGCCCGAGCTTATGGATCCGCTCGCTGCCGATTCCACGCGTATCTTCGATACCGTGGTGGCTGCCTATCTGCTGGATTCCGATCGTTCCGAGTTCGATGAGGCATATCTTGCCGATACGTATTTGCAGATGGCGTTGCCTGCGGCGCGCGGCGCAGAGGGTGCTGGTGAGAACGCTCCGGTGCCAGCCGCCCGTACTGCGGCCCTGACACTGGCGCTGGTCGCACCGCTGCGCGAGTGCATGGCCCGCGAGAATGCCGCCAATGTGTTCGATGGCATCGAGATGCCGCTCGTTCCGGTACTTGCCAAGATGGAGCGCGCGGGCATGCTCGTGGATCCCGATCGGCTGCGCAGCCTGTCCGAGGGTCTGGCGACCCAGATCACCGAGGTCGAGCGCAGCATTCGTGACCTGGCGGGTGACGAGACCTTTAACATCGGCAGCCCCATGCAGCTCTCGCACGTGCTGTTTGATGTTATGGGGCTTCCGACCAAGGGCCTAAAAAAGACCAAGCGCGGCTACTATTCGACCAACGCCAAGGTGCTGAGCGACCTTGCCCGCGACCACGAGATCGTGCGCCTGATTTTGGACTGGCGTGAGAAGTCCAAGATTAAGTCGACCTATCTGGACACGCTAGGTCCGCTGCGCCGTGGTGACGGGCGTGTGCACACCACGTACAACCAGACCATCACCGCGACGGGGCGCCTGTCTTCGAGCGACCCCAATCTGCAAAACATTCCGACGCGCTCGGAGCTGGGGCGTACCGTCAAGACGGCGTTCTCGGCGGGCGAGGGAAGCGTCTTTTTGGCGGTGGACTACTCGCAGATTGAGTTGCGTTTGCTGGCGCATCTTTCGGGAGACGAGCACCTGGTGCGCGCCTTTAACGAGGGTGAGGACTTTCATGCCGAGACGGCCGCGCGCGTGTTTGGCGTGCCGGTGTCCGAGGTAACGCCCGACTTGCGCAGTCGCGCCAAGGCCGTGAACTTTGGCATCGTGTATGGTCAGCAGGCCTATGGTCTGTCGCAGTCGCTGCATATCTCGATGGCCGAGGCGCGCGACATGATTGATCGCTACTACGAGGCCTACCCGGGTGTGCGCACGTTCCTCGACAACGTGGTGGCGCGTGCCAAGCAGACGGGCTATGCCGAGACCATGTATGGCCGCAGACGCCATATTCCCGAGCTCAAGGCCAAAAATCCGCAGCTCCGCGGCTTTGGCGAGCGCACGGCCATGAACCACCCCATGCAGGGCACCGCCGCCGACATCATCAAGATCGCGATGGCACGCGTGAGCCGCCGTCTGGAAGAAGAAGGCTTTGCCGCCCACATGATCCTACAGGTACACGACGAACTGGACTTTGAGTGTCCCGTCGACGAAGTCGAGCGCCTCACCGCCATGGTCCGCGACGTCATGGAACACGTAGTAGACCTCCGCGTCCCCCTAATCGCCGAAGCCAGCACAGGCATAACCTGGGCCGACGCCAAATAGGGAAGCACTCCGTAAGGCAAGCTCGCCCAAGACGCAAGCCCCCCACATACTTAAGATTTGGGACAAACACTACTGATTAATTTGTCCCACAGTAGCCAAAACAGAAGGGTGCCCCTTTTCAACAAGGGGCACCCTTCATCCAAATTAATTCAGCCAAGTATCTAGACACGCAAGAGGCCATCTCGGCGGCAAGTAAAGTCAGCATAGCCATGCCCGGGGCCGGCCGTTTGATTTTTGTAGATTCCGCACGAGCCGAAGGCCACTTAACGTGGCCTTCGAGCGAGCCCAGGACCTGACCGAGCAAAAATCAAACGGCCGGCCCCGGGCATGGCGACGGGATAAGTTACCGTGCCGCCAAGATGGCGTCGATGAGCGTCAGTACGCCCCCGTCGTTGTTGCTCGGAATGCGCCACTTGGCGTGCGTGTTCATGTGCTCCTCGGCATTGTCGACGATAAAGCTATGCCCGACGCGCTCCAGCATGGGAATATCGTTGTAGGTGTCGCCCACGGCGGCGGCGTCGGCGATATCGATGCCCAGGTGCTCGCACAAATGCGCCACGCCCGAACCCTTGTCGACGCCCAGGTTCATAAAGTCGATCCACTCGCGGCCCGCATTGGTGACGTAGAGCTGATCCGAGAACGCGGGGCTATAGGTCTCGCGGAATGCGGGCTCGGCATCGTAGGCAGGGAAAAAGACCGAGATCTTATTGGACTCGATATCAAGGCCCTCAAAGGTGTCGACATAGTTGATCGTGTTGTAGTACACGCTGATCTCGTCGTGGTACTGATGGTCGCGGGCGAGCACATAGAACTCGTCGTAGCAGCACAGGACGGGAACGGCGCGCGGGTCCTCCGAGGCACGAGCGAGCACCTGCTGATACAGCGCCACATCGATGTTGCTCTTATAGATATAGCTGCCGCGATAGATGACGCAGGCTCCGTTGTCGGGACAAAAAGCAAGGCGGTTCTTGATGCCCTCGAACATCTCCTCGAGCTTGGGAGCGGGACGTCCGCTGGCGGGGCAGAATACGATGCCGGCGTCGGCGAGCTTGTCCAGACGCTCATCAAGACCCTGCGGCAACACGCGCTCGTCGGTGAGCAGCGTCTTGTCCATGTCGACGGCGATGAGTTTAATGTTGCCGATGTTGGCGTCTGATTCATAAGTCTGCATAAATGCGCCTTTCCGTTTCCAGACTGTTTCGGGCGTAATGACCCTCTGCTATGTAATCGAGCGTATTTTCGCAGGAATGGTGCGTACTTGCACTGCAATTCACAAACTAATGAAAAAACTTTTCAGAAATTTGAATTTGTCGCTTGTACGGCAGGCACTTTAGCGTAATATAGCGACCATCGAAAACGGAGACGAAAAAGCACCGCTTACCGAGGAAAAGGTACCGTTTGCGATATTAGAATTGCGCCCGGCGATAGGTGAAAGGAGAGGCAGATGCAGTTCGTAAAGATCACCACTACTGCAGACAATGCCATCCGACGCCAGCGCGCAATTTCCCGACGACGATAACAATCGTCTCTGTCCGTATGGGGCGAATCGCCTCAACAGAGTCATTTTGAGGTCGTTGGGTTTTAGCACGACATTGCTGCATGTTTCTAGGGCATGTATGTGCTGATTTTTGCTATTTAACCTGATATTGCACGGTATTTGACCTTGAAATGACTTGCAACTGACCGATGTTCTAACTAGCTACCAAGGGCGAAAGGAAACAGCCATGAGCAAGGAAAAAGTCGTTCTCGCATATTCCGGTGGTCTTGATACATCCGTATGTGTCAAGTGGCTCCAGGACGAGAAGAATCTCGATGTCGTTTGTGTCTGCGGCAATGTGGGCCAGGAGGAGACCGGCCTGGACGCCAAGAAGCAGAAGGCCCTCGACCTGGGCGTTCTGGATTGCCAGGTGCTCGATCTGCGCGACGAGTTCTCCGATGAGTTCCTGACCAAGGCCATCGCCGCAAACTCCATGTACGAGAACAAGTATCCGCTGCTCTCCGCTCTTTCCCGTCCGCTGCTCGCCAAGAAGCTTGTCGAGGTCGCCCACGAGTTTGGCGCGACCTACGTCGCCCACGGCTGCACCGGCAAGGGTAACGACCAGGTCCGTTTTGAGGCCGCCGTCAAGGCCCTCGACCCCGAGCTCAAGGTTATCGCCCCGGTTCGCGAGTGGGACCTGAAGTGTCGTCCCGACGAGGTCGCCTACGCCCATGCTCACAACGTGCCGGTTCCCGAGGGTGCCAACGACAACCCCTACTCCATCGACGACAACCTGTGGGGTCGTGCCATCGAGTGCGGTCACCTGGAGGATCCTTGGAACGAGCCGCTCGACGACGCTTGGGTTATGACCAAGAACCCCGAGGACACGCCGGACACCCCGACTTACACCGAGATTGAGTTTGAGGCCGGCAAGCCCGTCGCCGTCGACGGCAAGAAGATGAAGCTCTCCGAAATCATCATCGCGCTCAACAAGATCTCCGGCGACAACGGCTTTGGCCGTCTCGATCTGGTCGAGGACCGTCTAGTGGGCCTCAAGAGCCGCGAGTGCTATGAGGTTCCCGGCGCCCTGACGCTCATCACCGCCCACAAGGCGCTTGAGGACATTTGCGTCGAGGGCGACCTGCTCAAGGCCAAGATTAAGCTCGAGCAGGATTGGGCCACCGCCGTGTACAACGGCCAGTGGTACAGCCCGCTCAAAAATGCGCTCGATGCCTTTATGGCTGACACCCAGAAGTTCGTGACCGGTACCGTCCGTCTGAAGTTCTTTAAGGGCAACTGCCATGTCGTCGGCCGCAAGAGCCCCTTCAGCCTCTATGACTACGGTCTGGCTACCTACGACCGCGACACCACGTTTGACGAGAAGGCCAGCGCCGGCTTTATCGAGATCGATACGCTGTCGCTCAAGACGTGGGCAAAGGTCCAGGGTCCCAGCTCTGCTGCCGCCCAGGCCTAGCGCCTCCTTCCCTTGGTATCCGCGCGGCCCATCCGCGTGATACATAACGGGCGCACGGGGTCCCTACCTTTCGTTATGCTTGCTGACACTTCTTAACATCGGTGGCCCCTACGTTCCGCCCGCATATATGATGCCGCGACTGCGGCTGAGTCCGAGCCCCGCCGGGGTTGTCCGGCGGGGCTCCTTCTATCAATTTGGCGGCTCTGCGCCCATATATATGAGGAGTATCCATTATGTTCAATGCTATCGCGCATGCTTTACTTTCCCTCGCGCCCGAGCTCGATGCTGCGAAGGTCGAGGACGTCCCTATGAGCCTGAAGGCTTGGATTGACGGTTCGCAGGGCAACATTCGGAGGGAGACGTTGGGTGCCAAGTGCATGGTGCGTCACTTCTTTGCAAATTAGCTACATGGCCCCGCGCACGGTGGGGAATGTGTAAAACTAGCGGTTGAAAAATCGCTTTAGCGACATGGCGTATTGCTTTGGGCGCTTGTTGGTAATTGGAGAAAGGGGACGGTTCTATGGCTCTTTGGGGCGGTCGTTTTGAGGCGGGAGTGGCCGAGGTCACGCAGGAGTTTGGCGCGTCGCTGCCGGTCGACAAACATCTCTATAAGCAGGATATCGCCGGTTCTAAGGCGCATGCCAAGATGCTGGCGGCCCAGGGCATCATCAGTGCCGAGGATGAGCAGGCGATTGCCGAGGGCCTGACCGGAATCGAACAGGATATCGATGCCGGCAACTTCACCTTCGATATCAACGACGAGGACATCCATATGTCCATCGAGAGCGAGCTGACGCGCCGTATCGGCGAGGCCGGTAAGCGCTTGCATACTGGGCGTTCGCGCAACGACCAGGTGGCGACCGATACGCGCCTGGGCGTCAAGGCGTTGGCCAAGGAGCTCATGGAGGCCAACCTGCAGCTGCGTCACGTGCTGGTGGACGCCGCCAAGAAGTATGACAAGGTGATTTTGCCGGGTTATACACATATGCAGCATGCTCAACCTGTGCTGCTCTCGCACCATCTGCTGGCGTATTCCTGGATGTTCGCGCGCGACTTTACGCGCCTGAAGGCTGCCTTTGATGCTGCCGACAACTGCCCGTTGGGTGCCGCCGCGCTTGCTGGTACAAGCTATCCGCTCGATCGTCAGATGACGGCTGCCGAGCTTGGCTTTGCGGGCGTGATTCCTAACTCGCTCGATGCTGTTTCGGACCGTGACTTCCTGCTCGATCTGCACTATGCCGGCTCCGTTATGGCCATGCACCTCTCGCGCCTCTCTGAGGAGATCGTGCTGTGGTCGAGCTCCGAGTTTGGCTTTATTACGCTGTCCGACTCGTACTCCACCGGCTCTTCCATCATGCCGCAGAAGAAGAACCCCGACTTCGCCGAACTCATCCGTGGCAAGAGCGGTCGCGTGTACGGCAACTTGGTCCAGCTGCTGGTGACCATGAAGGGCCTGCCGCTGGCTTATAACAAGGACCTGCAGGAGGACAAGGAGGGCGCGCTCGATACCGCCCATACGCTCATGCAGTGCCTGTCCGTTATGGCCGGCATGATCTCGACCTGGACCGTCAACGAGGACGCCATGGCGCGCGAGTGCGGCGTTGGCCACCTGGCGGCCACTGACGTTGCCGACTACCTCGCTAAGCGCGGACTTCCGTTCCGCGAGGCGCACGCCGTGGTGGGCCACCTGGTCCTGATGTGCGAGAAGCGCGGTTGCAATCTTGAGGACCTGCCGTTTGAGGTGTTCCAGGAGGCAAGCCCGCTCTTTGAGCACGATATTACCGAGGCGCTCGATATCCCGTCGATTGTCGCCGCGCGCACTACCGAGGGCGGTACCGCCCCTGCCGCCGTTGCCGTGCAGCTGCAGCGTGCCGAGGCACAACTCGTTGCCGACGAAGGTGTGTTTGGCTCGTTGACCAAGGTCGTCGAGATGGGCCACGGAGCTAATTAGCTTATTGGATGCGTCTGTCTGGTGCGTTCATCATATCTTGCCTTTATGGGTGCTCGCTACGGTGGGCGCCCGTTTTGTTATAGGGAAGGAAGGAGCTTGTCGAGAACTTTTGTAGGACCTTTGGGCAGGTTGTGATGGGGGTGCGTTCACGGGCGGCAATCGACCGTCCGTTCTGTTCGTTGCAGTTGGAAGTGGGGCGGATGGTACTCTAGTCGGGCTTCGGAACAGAAGTGACACATATGGAGCGCTTCAATTAATAATAACGCTTCAATAAACGGCTTTTTGTTTAACTGCAGCTAGAACTCTGTTACGATGCAGTCCAGGCGGGTGCCGGAATGGGACTTGGGCACGCGCGAACCTACTTGAAAGGCTACCTTATGGCTATCGAGAAGACCTTCATCATGATTAAGCCCGACGCCGTGCGCGATCGCAAGATCGGCGAGATCGTTGCTCGTATCGAGCGCAGCGGCCTTGTCATCGAGCGCATGGAGATGACCACGCTCGAGCGCGCTACCGTCGAGGAGCACTACGCCCATCTGGCCGACAAACCCTTCTTTGGCGGTCTGTGCGACTTTATGACGAGCGGTCCGGTCGTCAAGATGGTTGTTTCCGGTCCTTCTGCCGTTGCTAAGATGCGCACCCTTATGGGTGCTACCAACCCGCTTGATGCTGCCCCCGGCACCATCCGCGGTGACTTCGCCGTCGATGTCAACGCCAACGTTATTCACGGCTCCGACTGCCTGGAGAACGCCGAGATCGAGATCAAGCGCTTCTTTGGCTAAACCAGCTTTGACTCCTTAAAGCTGTTAGCGTGTGGCTTGGGCGCCGCGGAACTCCATCCGCGGCGCCCTTTTATTCCAAAATCTATGAAGGGGCCCGCTCGGACATGTGTTCCGAGCGGGCCCCTTGCTGTTAGTTTGTGGCGCTGAGTAGCTTAGGCCTCGTCGACGACCTTGAGGCCGCGGGTCTGGTCGATCTCATTGAGGAGGTTAACGCGACGCTCGTGACGGCCGCCCTCGAACTCGGCGTCGAGCCACTCGTCGACAATCATTTTGGCGAGCTCGGAGCCCACGACGCGGGCACCAAAGGCGAGCACGTTGGTGTTGTTGTGCATGCGGGAGAGCTTGGCGCTGAAGGGCTCGGAGCATACGACGGCGCGTACGCCCTCGACCTTGTTGGCAGCCAGGCTAATCCCGACGCCGGTACCGCAGATCAGGATACCCAGGTCGACGTCGCCGTTGGCAACTGCCTTGCCCACCTTGTAACCGGCGATGGGGTAGTCGAAGCTCTCGGAGGTGTCGGTGCCAAAGTTCACGACCTCGCAGCCGCGCTCCTTTAGGTGCTCGGAAATGATGTTCTTGAGCTCGACGGCGGCGTGGTCGTTACCGATACCGATCTTCATGGATGGTTCCTCTCTGGTCTGTGCGGCGCAAATGCTAAAGGTGTTTACCGCGTTCGACTGCATGATAGCGCGACTTTTGTGTAAACGCTCGGGCGTTTTTTGGTCAAACGCTTTAGCAGGCAACAAGACCTGCTTTTCATGAATGAATGCCGCCAGTTTGTGCTTGAGCGCCGTCCGCCGGAACCATGGTTGCGGTTTTTGATGCATTGTTATCAAATAAAAGAGCTAATTATTTTCGAGAGCCCAGCCCGTTATGCAAGTAGGAGATACCTATGCCTACCGATTCCCTTCGTGATGCCGCGTTTTGCGATGTTTTGAACCGCGAGCTTGTCTGTGCGCTCGGCTGCACCGAGCCTATTGCCGTTGCCTATGCAGCGGCGTTGGCGAGCCAGACGCTCTGTTGCGAACCCGATCATATGGACGTTGCCTGCTCGGGCAACATCATCAAGAACGTTAAGAGCGTGACCGTGCCCAACTCGGGCGGTATGCACGGTATTGAAGCTGCGGCCGTGCTGGGTGCCGTGGGCGGCGACGCCAAGAGCGCGCTCGAGGTGCTCGAGAGCGTTAACGACGAAGATCGTGCTCGCGTGACCGAGCTCCTCGCTGACGCCGGCTACTGCGATGTGTCGCTTGTCGAGGGTGTGCCCAACCTCTACATCAAGGTGACCGCCACGGCCGGGGGCCATACCGCGGTCGTCGAGATTACCGACCATCACACCAATGTCACGTGCCATACGCTCGACGGTATTCCGGTGTGCGGCAAGTCGGCGGGGGAGTGCGCCGCCTGTGCCGAGCGCGTCGTGGCTGAGCGGGCGGCGGATAAGGCCGACACGCCCATGTCGATTGAGTCCATAATCGACTTTATCGAGGGCGGCGACATTGAGGGCGCCCTCGCTGCCGTTGAGCGTCAGATTGAGCTGAACGGCGCGATCAGTGCCGAGGGCCTCGCGCACGCTTGGGGCGCCGAGGTGGGCCGTACGCTGCTGGGCGCTCGTGCCGATGACGTCGCCTGCCGGGCCCGTGCCCGTGCGGCCGCCGGGTCCGACGCCCGCATGAACGGCTGCGCGCTGCCGGTCGCCATTGTGTGCGGCTCGGGCAATCAGGGCATTACCTGCGCCTTGCCCGTCATGGAGTATGCCGAATACCTGCGCTGCGACCACGAGCGCCTGGTGCGTGCCGTGATGCTGTCCGATCTTATCGCCGTGCATATCAAGAGCTATATTGGTGCGCTTTCGGCGTTTTGCGGTGCTATCTGCGCCGCGTGCGGCGCCGGCGCTGCGATTACCTGGCTGTGCGGTGGCACGCGCGAGCAGATTGGCGCGACGGTTTCGAACACGCTCGGTAACGTTGGCGGCATCGTGTGCGATGGCGCCAAGGCGAGCTGTGCCGCCAAGATTTCGGCTGCCGTCGATGCGGCGATTCTGGGACATGACATGGCCATGCAGGGGCGTGGCTTCCGTGCCGGCGAGGGTTTGATCCAGGATACCGTCGAGCAGACGATTGCCAGCATGGGCTACGTGGGCCGCGTGGGCATGAAGGACACCGACGTCGAGATCCTCAACATCATGATCGGCAAGACTCGAGTCTGTTAAGACAGTTCGTCGGCTACTTGGTGTTCGTAGAAGGCTTCTACTACGGCGTTGAAGTCGCGGGCGAAGTCTTCCATGGTTCCGCGCCAGGTGGCTCGGCCGGGTTTTCCCTGACCAACATAGGCAGTCTGAATGCCGCAGGCGGGGCTGGGGAAGTCACGCTTGGGGTCGTTGCCCACCATAAGGACCTCGTGCGGCTCGAGCCCCATCACCTGAAGCTGCTCTAGATAGTAGGTGGCATCGGGCTTGCAGCGGGTGGTGTTTCCCATGTGCGTGACGAGCTCAAAGGGGGCGTCGGCCAGGTCGCCCCAACCCATGCGGCACTCGATGGCTCCCTGCGGAAAGCTGGGGTTGGTGAAGAGCGCGCAGCGCAGCCCTGCGTCCTGTACGGCCTGAAGCGCGGCGTGTGCGCCCGGCATGGCGTGGGCGTTGATGACGTCGTCATTCTTATGCGGAAGAACTTCGCGGTCGTAGTAGGTAAATGCCTCGTAGATGATAGGATCGGAGAGGCAGATGCCGCACCTGCGCTCGACCTCGGTGCGGTAAAACTCAAGATTGGTGCGATTGTCCGTGCCGCTTCGGCGGTTGGCGTTGAGGTCGACCAGGATGGTGCCGAGGCGTGCCATCGTGCCACCGCGGCTGCGGCGCCCGATATCCGCGAGCATCGACGAGACATCCTTAAAATAGCGAAGGATGAACGCGTTGAGGTTGATGCTAAGAAGCGTCTCGTCCATATCGAAAACGACTGCTTTGAGCACGCGGGCGCCTTTCTCGAAAAATCGTTCCAGAATCGTTGGTTCCGGATACTTTACCCCAAAGCCGTATGCCTAACGGCCTATCGTCAACTTACGGAGACGGTCGTCCACAAGATTGCGAAAAAGTCTCCATACGAGTAAAAAATCGCAGTTCGCGCTTGAAATCGAAGTAATTTCCCCGTAATCTATACGAACGTGATTGCATAAGCGTCACATTAGTATCTGTCGGCTCCCGAGTGTTCCTAAACGTTGTGTGCTTGTCGCACCCTTCTGTAGGTCCTAGCAATCGGGGCCCCGTAGTTCGAAAGGGGTCCACCTTTGAGTGAGATTCAGAACTCGTCCATTTTCTCTCTTGACGATGTCAACGAGGAGGAGATGAACAACCTCATCGACGGTACGATTACCGACTTTGATGAGGGCGATCTCGTTAACGGCACTGTCGTTAAGATCGAGCATGACGAGGTGCTCGTTGACATCGGATTCAAGTCCGAGGGCGTTATCCCGGTCCGCGAGCTGTCCATCCGCAAGGACGCTAACCCTGCAGACATCGTTGCACTCGGTGATCCCATCGAGGCCCTGGTTCTCCAGAAGGAGGACAAGGACGGCCGTCTGGTCCTGTCCAAGAAGCGTGCCGAGTACGAGCGTGCTTGGAACCGCATCGAGGAGAAGTTCAACTCCGGCGAGAACGTCGAGGGCGAGGTTATCGAGGTTGTCAAGGGCGGCCTGATCCTCGACATCGGCCTGCGTGGCTTCCTGCCCGCTTCCCTCGTCGACCTCCGTCGCGTCAAGGACCTCACCTCTTACATGGGCACCCGCATCGAGGCCCGCGTCATCGAGATGGACCGCAACCGCAACAACGTCGTCCTCTCCCGTCGCGTCGTGCTTGAGGAGTCCCGTAAGGCCGAGCGCTCCGAGATCCTGTCCAAGCTCAAGTCTGGCATGCGTCTCCAGGGCACCGTTTCCTCCATCGTCGACTTCGGCGCCTTCGTCGACCTCGGCGGTATCGACGGCCTCATCCACATCTCCGAGCTCTCCTGGAACCACGTCAACCATCCTTCCGAGGTTGTCAAGGTCGGCCAGGAGGTCGAGGTCGAGGTTCTCGACGTCGATCTCAACCGCGAGCGCATCTCCCTGGGTCTCAAGCAGACCACCGAGGATCCGTGGCGCGCACTGGTCAAGAAGTACCCCGTTGGCGCTATCGTCGAGGGCACTGTGACCAAGCTTGTCCCGTTCGGCGCTTTCGTCGACCTGGGCGAGGGCATCGAGGGCCTGGTGCACATCTCCGAGATGGCCAACAAGCACGTCGATCAGCCTTCTCAGGTCACCCACGTGGGCGACAAGGTTCAGGTCAAGGTCATGGAGATCGACCTCGACCGTCGTCGTATCTCCCTGTCCATGAAGTCTGCTGCTGAGACTCTGGGCGTCGAGATCGAGGTTACCCCGCTGCCTTCCGAGAAGAAGGACGAGGAGACCGACGCCGAGTAAATCGGTTTGACGATCACTTGTTTTAAGGGATCCGTCCGCAATGGACGGATCCCTTTTTCATTTGCTGCTGAGGTGCGCGATGCTGCCCGGGCTGTCCACAGGCTATTTGGTTGTCGGTGCATGAAAAATGCCGACATCCCGCCTCGGGGTGGAGGCGGGAACGCACCGAGTAGACGGAGGGGTGCGGAGCGCGGTCGCGTCTCGACTGACGACGTTGCCCATCGACGGGACTATTGTAGCGCATGGGTGGTTCTTGGTTTATCGTGCGAGCGCTTGCGTTGTGCCATTGTGTGTGCTGGCGGTGTGCTACACTCTTGCACTGCTGAGTGGGCCAGACGGTCGCGCGATGTGCTGCTTGCAGCACGCGTGAGGAAAGTCCGGGCTCCAGAGGGCGGGATGCCGGCTAACGGCCGGGCGGAGTGATCCGACGGAAAGCGCCGCAGAAAAGAAGACTCCCACCTGCGCCGCAAGGCGTAAAGGGAAAAGCTGAAACGGTGGTGTAAGAGACCACCAGCGTCGTGGCAACACGGCGGCTTGGCAAGCCCCATCCGGAGCAAGCGCGAATAGGAACGCTATGGGCCGGCCCGGTCCGCGTTCGGGTAGCGTGCGTGGAGCTGCGCGGTAACGTGCAGACAAGATAAATGACCGTTCACGACAGAACCCGGCTTATAGGCCCACTCAGCTTTCTTGTTGACGCTGCGAACCCGCCAGCGCGGCAATCTGCCTTTCAAGCCTTCGGGCATGACCAAAAGGTCAATGCCCTCGTCTTTCAAGGCACCTTGCTCGCGCTGGCGGGTTCTCGCTTTCGTTGACGGAATCATTGGCATTTCCGTTCTTGTTAGCGAGGGTACCAGTGCCGTCTATGCCGTATTATTGAGGCTGTTTGTTGCTTTGCTTGTTGTTGAGGGGCTTTGTTGGACAGCTATTTTACTTTGCAATCGAATGTTGAGGCTATGGGCGAGTTTGTCGACCGCAAGAGTCGTTTTATTGCCCAGCTCGTCCATATTGAGTCCGAGGACGAGGCAAATGCCTTTATCGAGATGGTTCGCAAGCGCCATTACGATGCTCGTCATAATGTGCCCGCATGGATTTTGGTCGATGGGCGCGAGCGCCAGAGCGATGACGGTGAACCGAGCCGTACGAGCGGCATGCCGACGCTCGAGGTGCTGCGTGGTGCGGGACTTAAAAACGTATGCTGTGTTGTGACACGTTATTTTGGTGGCACGCTGTTAGGGCCTGGTGGCTTGGTGCGCGCCTATACCGCGGCGACACAGGCGGCGGTGGCTGCGGCCCAGCAGGCCGGGCAGATCGTCGAGATGACGAGCGTTGTACCCGTTGACGTGCATGTGGCCTATCCGCAGTATGAGCAGGTGCTTCGCTTGGCGCAGGATTCCGGCGCCAAGGTTTCGGACACGGACTACGCGGACGCCGTGACGATTCATTTGGTATTTAAGGCGGGGGAGCAGGAACCGTTTTGCGCCAAGATGCGCGAGCTGATGGCGGGGCGCGAGGAGATTGAGGTCAGCGCTCCCGAGTTTGCCGAGTTCTAACGACGACGGCCGGCGTGCTTTTGGATGGACTCCAAGCGCGCCGGCCGTCGTTTTGTGTTGCTGCCGTTTACTCAGCGAGCTGCTTCAGCACGTCGCAGGCGATCTCGACGGCATCGTCGATGCAACCGGGGCAGCTGCGGAGCGGACCCTGGTCCGAGCCAATGCCCTTGAGCGTGCCGCAGATGGTCGTCGTGTTCTTCTCGCCAAAGCGTTTGGCGATCTCACGCGACAGCTTGTAGGTCTGCCTCTTGGTCTTGGGGTTTTCCATGCCGTCGCTCATCACAAAGCCCATGACGGCCACGGCGCCCGAGATGGCGCCGCAGGTCTCGGTCATCCCGCCCATCCCGGCACCGAAGCCCTCGGTGAGGGTGAAGGCAGTCTCGGGGTCGAGTCCAACGGCGGGTGCGAGCGTGCAGGCGACGGCCTGCGCGCAGTTAAAGCCGCGGGCGTGGTATTCGGCAGCCTGAGCCTGGCAGACGGCGGTATCGAGCTGGGTGGTATCGATCTGCTTCATCGGTGTCTCCTTGATTGCGGTTTACCCGCCTATGGTACCCTTGCCGGCGCATTTGCTCATTGAGACCCCAACGTATATCTCATTGTTTTTTCGCCTTCGAACACAACCTTTAAGATTTGGGACAAATAGCCCTGACAAATTCGTCCCATAACCTATCGGCGGGATGGGTTGAGAGGGGTGCGGGGTAGCGGTATCGTGAACCGAATAAAATAAAACCCAAGCAAGGGAGCTAGATATGAGCGAGCAGACCATCGGTACCACGTGTGTTCAGGGCGGCTATCGCCCGGGTGATGCAGAGCCGCGCCAGGTGCCTATCTATCAGTCCACGACGTGGAAGTACGACACGTCCGAACACATGGGCAAGCTGTTTGACCTGGAGGAGTCTGGCTACTTCTATAGCCGCCTGCAGAACCCTACCTGCGACCTCGTTGCCGCCAAGATCTGCGAGATGGAGGGCGGCACCGCTGCGATGCTCACGAGCTCGGGCATGGCCGCGAACTTCCTCGCTATCTTTAACGTTGCCGGTGCCGGTGATCACGTGGTCGCGAGCTCTGCCATCTATGGCGGTACCTACAACCTGCTCGCTCACACTATGGGCCGCATGGGCCTGACCTGCACTTTCGTTGCTCCTGACTGCACCGACGAGGAGCTGGAGGCCGCTTTCCAGCCCAACACCAAGCTCGTCTTTGGCGAGACCATCGCCAACCCTGCGCTGGCCGTGCTCGACATTGAGCGCTTTGCCAAGGCTGCGCACGACCATGGCGTGCCGCTGATGGTCGACAACACGTTCCCCACGCCTGTGATGTGCCGTCCCTTTGAGTGGGGTGCCGATATTGTCACCCACTCCACCACCAAGTACATGGATGGTCACGCGGCATATATCGGCGGCGTGATCGTAGACCACGGCCAGTTTGACTGGATGGCCCATGCCGACAAATTCCCGGGTCTCACCACGCCCGACGAGAGCTACCACGGCGTAACCTATGCCGAGAAGTTCGGCCGCGAGGGCGCCTTCATTACCAAGGCCACCGCACAGCTTATGCGCGACCTTGGCCCCATGCAGAACCCGCAGGCGGCGTTTTTCCTGAACAGCTCGCTCGAGAGCCTGCACGTGCGTATGCCGCGCCACTGTGAGAACGGCTTGGCGGTCGCCAAGTTCCTGCAGAGCCACCCCAAGGTGCGCTTTGTGAGCTATCCGGGTCTGGAGGGCGACAAGTACTACGACATGGCTCAGAAGTACATGCCCAACGGTACGTGCGGCGTCGTGAGCTTTGGCTTTAACGGCGGTCGTGCGGCGGCCGAGACCTTTATGGCGAGCCTCAAACTCGCCCAGATCGCCACGCACGTGGCCGATGCACGCACCTGCTGCCTGCACCCGGCAAACGCCACCCATCGCCAGATGAACGACGAGGAGCTCATCGCCTGTGGCATTTCCGCCGACATGGTGCGCCTGTCGTGCGGCCTTGAGGACACGGCCGATTTGATTGCCGACCTTGAGCAGGCGCTCGCGCAGTGCTAGGCTAGCGTGCGTGCGAGGCGTGGGACGGCTTTTCGGCTGACGACGTCCTCATAGTTCCGATTCCGTAGGCGGGACCCCGATCGTGACCGTTTGTAGGCGATTGGGGTCCCGTTTTTGCGTTGCACGATAGAAAGGATATATATGGAGAAAACTGCCGAGCAGCTGCGCCGCGAACACATTGCCCTGGAGGGCGACACCCACGGTAAGAATAAATGGGCGATTCTGTTCACCGTGCTCGTCATGACCTTTATGGCGTGTCTGGATGCGAGCATCGTGACGGTGGCGCTTCCGGTGATGCAAAAGGAGCTGGGTGTGGGTCTCGACCGCATTCAGCTTGTGAGCTCGGCGTATCTGCTCGCGACGTGCGTCGCCATGCTGCCGTTTGGCCGCTTGGGCGATGTGCGCGGCAAGGTGAATGTGTTCCAGCTTGGAGTGATCGTCTTTACGGGTGGCTCGCTGCTTTGCGGGCTTTCGGCTTCGCTCGAGGTGCTTATCTTGGCGCGTATCGTGCAGGGCATTGGCTGTGCCGCCGCGATGGCCAACAATATGGGCATCATCACCGAGTCGTTTCCGGCGCGTGAGCGCGGTCGTGCCATGGGCATTCTGGCGACCTTTGTGGCTCTTGGCATGATGTGCGGCCCCGTGCTCGGCGGCGTACTCGTGGCAAGTTTTCCCTGGGAGAGCATCTTCCTCATCAACCTTCCTATTGGCGTCATCTCGTTTATCGTGGGACTCTACACGCTGCCGCATGTCAGGCCGGAGGCTGGCGAACGCCCTATGCCGTTGACAGAGGCGGCGCGTCGCTGCTTTGCGAGCTCGGCTTTCACGATTAACCTGGCTTGCATGCTTATCGTGTTCGTGGGTATCGGTGCCTCCGAGTTTGTGCTGCCGTTCTACTTTCAGGATGCCCACGGCTTTAGCTCCGATATCTCCGGCCTGTTGTTTTTGGCGATGCCGGTCGTGAATGCCTTTGTGGGCCCGCTTTCGGGCTCGGTGTCCGACCGTGTTGGTTGTGAAGCGCCCACGGCCGTTGGCCTGGGCGTGTACGTCTGCGGTCTCTTTGCGGTGAGCACGCTTGACGAGCACTCTTCCATCTTGATGATCGTGTGCTGCGTCGCGTTTATGTCGTGCGGCACGTCGATCTTCCAGAGTCCCAATAATTCGCTGTATATGGGTTCGGCACCGCGTGAGGCGCTTGGCTTTGCGGGCAGCTTGGGCAGCTTGTCGCGCTATGCGGGCATAGCGCTGGGTATTACGGCGGCGTCGCGCATCCTGTATGGACAGACGAGCGCGGTAATGGGTAAGACGGTCACGAGCTATGTGGCGGGCCGTCCGGATGTGTTCCTCTTTGGCTTCCGTTTGGTATTCTACGTGCTGATGGCCGTTGCTGCCGTGGGCTTTGCGCTCACATTGGTACGTTTGGTGAGGACGCGCATCCGGCATTAGCGTGTTCGCGAGTCGCCTGCCAAGAATCACGCCCATCTACTACGTTTAACTGTGCACCTCAAACCATGACGCATTCGCTAAAAACAAAAGCGCAGGTAGAGAGACTGCCGGTTTTTGAGAATCGGGGGTATGGACAGGGGTGTCAGGTTAAACGTAGTAAATGGGCCGATTTCGTGGCGAGCATCCTCCGCAAATCCGTGGGGAACGAAGGAAAAGGGCTCATAAAGGTAGTCAAAAGAGCCCCGTCCCAAATTGACTGGTCTTGCGGCTTTATAGTGCGACGAGGCTTGTGGGGCGGGTGGGGGTCGGTCCGTGGTAGACTATCGTGCAACGTTTGTTCATCGCGCGGAATCATTGCCGCGAGAAAGGGTTGCGCCATGCAGGAGCTTGAGGATCGTATTCGCCGTGACGGCATCGTAAAGGCCGGTAACGTCCTTAAGGTTGATGCCTTCCTCAACCACCAGTGCGACGTTGAGCTGTTCGACCATATGGGCGCCGAGTGGGCCCGTCTGTTCGAGGGCGTCGAGATCAACAAGATCCTGACGATTGAGGCTTCGGGCATTGGCATGGCCTGCATCGCGGCCCAGCATTTTGGTGGCGTGCCGGTTGTTTTTGCCAAGAAGGCCCAGTCCATCAACCTCGACGGCGAGCAGTATGCCACGACTATCTACTCCTTTACCAAGCAAAAGGAGTATCCGGTTATCGTGGGTAAGCGCTTCCTGTCCGAGGGCGACAAGGTCCTGATCATCGACGACTTCCTGGCCAACGGTTGCGCGCTCGAAGGCCTTATCAAGATCTGCGAGGCTGCAGGCGCCGAGGTCTCCGGCATTGGCATCGCCGTGGAGAAGGGTTTCCAGGGCGGCGGCGACAAGCTCCGCGAGCGCGGATTCCGCGTTGAGAGCTTGGCTCGTATTGCCGATATGGACTGCGAGAATGGCGAGATCACCTTCGCCTAAGCGCACGGCACATACGATTCGTATGCGATGTGACAAAGGGACGGTCCCTTTGTCACATTTTTTGTTTGAGGGGAGGTATCGATATGGACGAGAACAAGATGAGTTGGCGCGAGTTTGCGCGCTTTGCCGAGATGTCGGTTGAGGAGTTGGCACGCGACTGCGAGGTGCAGGTGTTTCGCTCGACGGGTCCGGGCGGTCAGGGCGTCAACACGACGGACTCTGCGGTGCGCATGAAGCATGTGCCTACGGGGATAGTCGTGACGGCGCGCGAGAGCCGCAGCCAGTTTCAGAATCGTGCGAGCTGCCTGCGCAAGCTGAAGGCAGAGCTTGAGCGTCGTGGTCGTCCGCCGCGTCGTCGCGTGAAGACCAAAGTGCCGCAGCGATCGCGTCAGCGCAGGCTCAACGACAAGCACTTCAACGCCATCAAAAAGGCCAACCGCCGCAAACCCGCCAGCGACGAATAATCCCCTCATAAGTTGCGGTGAAATAGGGATTGTTTGGGCTGCCAAAGCCGCAACAGTCCCTATTTCACCGCAACTTAGGTGGGGCTAGCGGGTGGGGCGCCAGACTTGGAGGGCGCCGGGTAGGATGTCGACTTCGATGCGCGAGGCGACGATGGGCTCGCCGTCGGCCTGGATGGGGTAGTCGGGCTCCTCAAAGGTGAGCTCGGCATGGCGGCAGCGGCGCATGCGAACCGGTGGCAACTTGGTATGGTGGCCGTCCTTGGCCGAAAGGAACATAGGCAGGGCTACCGCGCGAGGGACGGGGCCGCAGGCGTAGCAGACGTCGAGCATGCCGTCGCAGGGGTCGGCATCGGGGCAGATGCGATAGCCCGAGCCATAGGTAGGACCAAGCTGAATCGCCATGATGATCGCCCTCACGCGCTCGGCGGGCGCGCCGTCAAAGCTGACTGTCATGGGGTAGTTGCGATAGCGCAGGCCAAACTGCTCAAGTCCCGAAAGGGTGTAGAGCGGAGCACCCGTCAAGCCGGTCTTTTTGCGTAGCTCGGTGGTGCCCAGGCCGATGGCGGCGTCAATGCCGACGGAGAGCGTCTGGTCGTAATACTCGACGGCCGCCTCGCCGCTGTCGCTTGCGGGGTTCCATGAGCGAATCCGCCCGATGTCCTGACGCTGCAGCTCACAGGTGAGTAGCGCGCCAAAATCCTTGCCGGAGAAATCTTCGATATCGAGCGTCTGGGCAAAATCGTTGCCGGAGCCCACGGGCAGGACGGCAAGAGCGGGGCGGGCGTCCTCCTTTTGCGTCATAAGCCCGTTGACGACTTCGTGGATCACGCCGTCGCCGCCGAGTGCGATAACGGTGCGATAGCCCTGAGCCTGTGCGGCCAGCTCCTTGGCGTGTCCCATGTGCTCGGTTAGCACCAGGTCAAACTGGGATGCGCGCGCGGTCATATCCAAAAAGCGTTGCAGGCGCTCGGCAACTTTGCGCGCCGCACCCGACTGGGCGGCTGGGTTGGCGATGATGAGCGTGCGACCAAAATCAGTTGCGTGCATGGGGTGACTCCCGGCGTGTGGCATGACGGTGCGGTCGCGCTCAGGTCGAATTGCCCCCGATTGTGGCTGCACGGCGATTATTACATCTACTCTATCAGGTCGTTGTGGCGCTCGATGGCATCCGCTACCGTACCGCCCTCATCCACAATAAGCGAACGGCGCTTGGGTGAGATGATGCGCTGGGCAGGGTACACGCCGCGGTGTCCGCCGGTTAGGTAGCTGATAAAGGCCACGATGACAAAGAACCCGGCGGCCGTGCCGTGGAACAGGTCGATGGCCATCATGCAGGTGGTGATGGGCACGTTGAGGCCGGCGCAGAACACGCCGAGCATGCCGAGAGCCGCCAGAAAACTGGGGTCGAGCCCGGTAAGGCAACCGATCCAGCCACCGAGTGCCGCACCGATGCCAAACAGGGGCGTGACCTCGCCGCCTTGGAAGCCCGCACCCAGGGTAAGCGCTGTGACGACCAACTTGATGGCTGCGTCCGCCAGGGTAGTGTTGCCTGCAAATCCTGCGCCGGAAAGCCACGTGGAAAGGCCGGCGTAGTCCCAGGCGTCGAGGAGGGCATAGGCGGCCAAAACCACGAGTGCGCCTATGAGTGCGCGGACGAGGTAATTGGCGATAAAGCGACCGTACAAGCTTTTGACGGTTCGAACCGACCAGGCAAAGAGGCGTGCCGTCAGGCCGAAGATAATGGCGCTGATAACAACGATGACAACCGTCCGTGGTGTCATGTTGGGAACGCTGGCGATGACATTCGCCTCGTACTCGGTTCCCAAGGCAAGCGACGTAAAGTAGCCGGTAAACGAGGCGACCAGGCAGTAGATGCCCGCGGTGTAGTCGATCTTGCCGATAAAGCACATCTCCATGCCAAAGAAAGCTCCAGCAAGGGGCGAACCGAATACGGCGCCAAAGGCCGACGAGATGCCGGCGAGCATGAGGTCGTGGTGGTCATGCTTTTTGAGGTGGGCGAGGCTCGAGATGTTGCTGGCGATGGTGCCGCCAATCTGCACCGCGGCTCCCTCGCGACCGGCCGATCCACCCGTTAGGTGCGTGAGCGTAGAGCAGACGAAGGTGAGGACGGCCATGCGCATATGGATGAGGCGTGTGCCCAGAGCGGAGTCGATGACCAGGTTGTTACCGCGTTTGGCAGCAAGGCCGTGGTTTTTGTACACCCATGCGGTGGCAATGCCCACAACGGGAAGCAATGCGTAGACCCACGCGTGGTGCTCGCGATAATCGGTCGCGATATTCAGCGAGGCCAAAAACGCCCAAGCGGCAACGCCCATGGCGAGCGAGACGATGACGACGAGCGCGAGCAACTTGGCGCTCGCGAGTAGGTTGCGGGCGTTGCGGCGCGTGTCGGCAGCCAAGAGATGCTCGGAGCGGGTGAGCTGTTGCCTGCCTGCCATGATGACGTCATTCAGGGAGAGGAAGCCTCCCTCATCGAGCGGCAGGGAGTTGTCTTGCTCTTCGCTTTCGCTGTCTGATGTGTCGGTAAAAGCCATGGTGTCCTCTTCTTTGGTTACAACGCAAGCATTATAGAGCGTGACAAACGCGTCAAGCTGGTGGGTTGGTTTCGGTTCTGTTTCGCCGTCCGTTACCGACAGGTGTATTCGCGGCCGCGGGCCAGGTCTTGAGCAGGCGGCGGGGGATTATACTGAGATAAACATAAAGAATCGGCGCCCGTGATGTGCGCCGCAGCATGCTAGAGGTGTATATGGCTGAGAAACTCATTCCGTTGGAGGACGCACAGGCGATCGTCTTGTCGCACGTGAATCGCACCGAAGTTGTCGAGATCCCCGTGTGGCAGGCCGCCGGTCTTCCCTTGGCAGAGGATGCGGTGGCCGATATTGACATCTCGCCGTTTGCCAACAGCGCTATGGACGGATATGCCGTGCGCTCGTCGGACTTGGCGCAGGCATCTGGCGAGGCGCCGGTGATGCTCGACGTTATCGGACACGAGGCCGCGGGCCATGTGTTTGGGGGCGCAATCGGCGCGGGTGAGACGGTCCGCATCATGACGGGCGCGCCGGTACCCGAAGGTGCCGATGCCGTGGTGAAATACGAGATCGTCGACGTGCTCGATGGCGACGGCAACGAGGGCTCGCGTGTGAGGTTCTCGGCGCCTGCCAAGGTAGGGGAGAACGTTCGCTCTGCCGCCGAGGAGGCCCATGCCGGCGATGTTGTGATGCACGCCGGCGAGGTCGTGGCTCCGGCGGGCGCGGGTCTGCTGGCAAGCGCCGGATATGCGAGCGTGAAGGTGCACGCTGCCCCACGTGTTGGCATTATCTCGCTGGGGACGGAACTGGTCGCGCCGAGTGAGCTGCCGGCGCGCGGGCAGATTCGCGACTCCAACTCGTCCGCGTTGATGGCCGAGGCACTCGATGCGGGAGCCGAGCCCGTGTTCTACGGCATTGCGCCCGATGATGAGCGGGCGATCGCCGAGTTGGTGCATCGTGCCGTGCAGGAGTGCGATTTTGTCATTACAAGCGGTGGCGCCTCGGCGGGCGATTACGATTTCGTGACGGCGCTCGTCCGGCGCGAGGGCGAGGTACTGTTTGACCGCATCTCGATGCGTCCGGGCAAGGCCATCACGTTTGGCTTGCTCGGGGGTAAGCCCTACCTGGGGCTTTCGGGCAATCCGGCCGCGGCATATGTGGGCTTTGAGATGCTCGCCCGCCCGGCGATTCGCAAGATGCGCGGCTTTACCGAGGGCGTGCGTCCCGTGCAGCAGGCGACGCTCACGCACGGCGTGAAAAAGCGACAGCATCGCCGCTTCTTCGATCGCGCCACGGTTTTGCGCGACCCCGAGACCGGTGAGCTGTTGGTGACCGAGGCCAAGACGCAGAATTCGGCGTTGCTCGGCACGATGCAGCGGGCCAACTGCCTGCTGCGTATTGAAGAAGGGCCGTGCGACCTCAAGGCGGGCGACGTCGTGGACGTTGTTCGCGTCGACCTGCCCGAGGGCGCCGTGTTGTAGGAGGAATGCTATGGAGCTGAAGATATCGATCGTGACGTGCTCGGATACGCGCGACCTTGCCCAGGACGAGGCTGGAGCCGCACTCGAGGAACTTATCGAGGCGCAGGGCTGGACGGTCGCCTCACATGTGGTCGTGCGCGACGACGTCAGCGAGATCGGTGATGCCATTTTGGAAGCCGCCGATGAGTGCCGCGCCAATGTCGTGCTCACCTGCGGCGGCACGGGGCTTTCGATGCGCGATGTGACGCCCGAGGCGACGCGTGCCGTCTGCGACCGCGATGTGCCGGGTATTGCAGAGGCAATCCGTGCGTACTCCATGACCAAGACGCGCCGCGCCATGCTCTCGCGCGCTATTTGCATGCAACGAGGTCATACACTTGTCGTAAACTTTCCCGGTTCTACGAAAGCGGCTCGCGAAAGCTGGGAGGCCGTGAGCGACCAGCTGGAGCATGCGGCTCAGATGACAGCGGGCGGCGGACATACCAACTAAGCGGGTTTACCTGCGGCGGGGCGACCTAAACGGCTGCTCCGCCTTTTATTTGCGCCCAAGGGGACGGCATTCTGTAGGCATGCCTGAAACTATATTCTCAGACGAGAATAACTTCTCATTATCATTATTCGCACAGAAGTATAATCTAGTTACAGAACAAAGCCTGCGGCGGGGTGTCCGGGCGTAGCGTTCGAAAGGAATGGCATGTTCGATATGGTTTCTCGCCGCGGATTCGTCTCGCTCTCAGCTGTCGTCGCTGCCGGCTTTGGCCTTGCCGGGTGCTCCGGCAATAAGGCACCTGAGTCGACTGGCTCCGATGCCGGTTCCGCCAAGACTTCGTCCAAGAAGGCTGTCGAGCTGCAGGTCTTTGCCGCCAACTCGCTCGAGAAGGCTCTGCCCGAGGTTCAGGAGTTCTACACCGACCAGACCGGTACCACGTTTGCCGACACGCAGTTCAAGGCGTCTGGCGACCTTGTCGAGCAGATGCGCGCCGGTGCCACAGTCGACGTGCTCATCACCGCTTCCAAGGGCACCATGGATGACGCCGAGGCCGCCGAGCTCGTTGACACCGACACCCGTGAGGATATGTTCGTCAACGATCTTGTGATCATTCGCGGTGAGGGCTCCGACACCAAGATCGAGGCCATCGCCGACGTCGCGAACCTGGACGGCAAGATCGCCATCGGCGACGCCAAGACCGTTCCGGCTGGCAAGTACGCCAACCAGGCGCTGGCCTCCGTCGGCCTCTACACCGGCACCGAGGGCGACGACGGCGAGTACGCGCCCGAGATTGCCGACAAGGTCGCGCTGGCCGATAAGGTCGGCACCGCTGCCGCCTACGTGTCCACGGGCGACTGCGTGGCAGGTTTTGTCTACAGCTCCGATATCTACCGCTATGACGGCATCGAGGAGGCCTTCGTGTGCCCCGAGGATTCGCACAAGCCCATTGTGTACCCGGGTGCCGTGGCCGAGAGCTCCGAGCATGCCGATGAGGCCAAGGCGTTCATCGACTTCTGCCTGACCAACAAGAAGGCGCAGAAGATTTGGGCTAAGTACGGCTTTGAGCTTTCCGAGTAGTGCGGCTTGGCGCGATAATTCCATCGTTTTGTGTTTCACCCCGTTCTTGTCCTCTCTTGGAGCGTTTCGTGCTTAATAGATTCCGCATTTTTGTCGCCTGTGCTTTGACGCTCGTGCTTTGCTGGGTGCCGGGATTTGCGTTTGCTGGGGATGCTGAGGGCGGGGCCCAGGTTGCTGCGACCGCCCATGGGCTTTCCTACGGGATCGATGGTTTTGAGCGGTTGGCCAAGGGGACCGCTCGCGCCATGGAGGGCCAGCCCGAGGGCTACCGGTTTCCCGTTGACGAAGACGCGGACCTTGTAGTGGCGCCTTCTGCCGATCGCGTTGTGGTGTGGATGTCGCCCAAAGCGGCCGAAAAGTATGGGTTGGATCCGCAGGACAACGAGTTCGTATCGGGTCTCAAAGCTCTTGTCTGTGAGCTCGACAGCGCAAACTGTATGGGGGGCGCGCAGCTAGAGGACGTGGATCTTCCTTGGTACGTTACGACGGAAACAACGTTTGATGCCGGTGGGTATACCTATGGCTTCGATGAACGCGGTGCGGATGGGGACCGCTATGTGGTGATTGCATCTGCCTCGGGTGATGCCAAGGGTGGTGCTCGTTGGCTTGATAGCGCTCAAATGGTAGAAGCGTCGTCTGTCGTGTTGCAGGATGAACAGGGGCCCTTGACCTCTCTGGTCTCCTTTTTGGGCGGCATCGACTATCGGCCGTTTTGGGTGTCTATTAAAACGAGTGGCCTTGCCTTGGTAATTGCCTTTGCGCTGGGCCTGTTTGCCGCGTGGAAGACCATGGGTACCACGAGCCGCGTGAAGGGCCTGCTCGATTCGGTCTTTACCATCCCTATGGTGCTGCCGCCCACGGTCTGCGGCTTTTTGCTCCTCATGTTGTTCGGTCGCTCTACCGGGGTGGGCCAGTGGCTGATTGCGCACGGCATCTCGATTGTCTTTACGTGGCCCGCGGCGGTGATTTCTGCCGTGGTGGTGTCGTTCCCGCTCGTCTATCGTACGGCACTCGGCGCCTTCGAGAGCCTCGACACGCAGATGCTCGATGCAGCGCGCACGCTGGGCTGGTCCGAGCGACGCATCTTTACCAAGCTCATGATGCCTCTCGGCTGGCCCTCCATTGCCGCCGGCACGGTGCTCGCCTTTGCCCGCGCCATGGGAGAGTTTGGCTGCACCCTGTTCTTCGCGGGCAACTATGCCGGCATTACGCAGACTATTCCCATCGCCATCTACTTTGAGTGGATGGGCGGCAATACGTCGGTGGCGCTCTTTTGGGTCGTCGTCGTGATCGTCTTTAGCTTTTTGGTCATCCTGTTCATCAACATGTACACGGCGCATTCGCAAAAGTACCGCGAGCGCGGTCTTTCCCGTGCGGAGCGCAAGCAGGCCAAAGAGCTCGCTGGGCAGGGCGATTCGCTCGACCCCGTCGGTGGCGATGCCCTGCGTATCGATCGCGAGGCGTTGGCCGAGCTTATGCGTGACGACGCGGTCGCGAAAGGAGGTCGATAAGCCATGTCGCTCGTTCTGGATATCAAAAAGCGTTATCCCGGCTTTACCCTCGACATTCAGCTGGAAGCCGGCGAGGAGCGGGTGGCGCTGCTTGGCGCCTCCGGATGCGGTAAGAGCTGTACCTTGCGCTGCATCGCCGGCGTGGAGACGCCCGATGAGGGCAAGATCGTCGTCAATGGCGTGACCTTCTTCGACTCTGCCGCGGGCATCAACTTGTCGCCCCAGGAACGCAAGTGCGCCCTGCTGTTCCAAAACTATCAGCTGTTTCCCAATATGACGGTGGCCGATAACGTTTGTGCCGGCGTTGAGGATGCCGGCGACGCCGCAGCGCGCAAAAAGCTTGCCGAACGCTATTTGGGTATCTTTGGCCTGGCCGACTTTGCCGACCGCTATCCCGCGCGACTTTCGGGCGGCCAGCAGCAGCGTGTGGCGCTTGCCCGCATGGTGGCGGCGCACCCGGGCATCTTCATGTTCGACGAGCCCATGAGCGCACTCGATGCGTATCTCAAGAGCGCGCTTGAGCAAAACATGCTCGACCTGTTCGATGTCTGCAACCGAACCGTGCTCTATGTGAGCCACGATATCGATGAGGCGTGCCGTCTGTGCGAGTGCATCTGTGTGATGCACAACGGGCATGTGGAGGAGATCGGTTCCGTCGAGGACGTGGTCCGCCGGCCGCAGACCTTAGCCGCGCTGCGCCTGACGGGCTGCAAGAACACGAGCCGCGCGCGCAAGATCGGGCCTCAGGAAGTTGAAGCCCTTGATTGGGGCATGACCTTCAATGTTGGTCGCGAGGTGCCCGATAACGTGGCGTACCTGGGCATCCGCGCGAGCTACTTCCATGTGGACAACCGTGCCGAGCGTGGTCGCAACAGCTACGACCTGCACGTGGCCCGCGTGAGCGATTCGCGTTTTGAGCGCTTGGTGCTGCTGGATGTGCCACGTGCCGACGCACCGACGCGCCTGCAGTGGAAGGTCAACAAGGTGAGTGCGCCTGTCGAGGAGTTGCCGCAGGCGGGGGAGACCCTGCGCATGCATTTTGATGCGAGCAGAATCCATCTGGTTTGCCGGTAGCTCGGCGTGCTGGACAGCCGGGATCAGCTTCTCGACCGTCTGACACGCTTACGGTCCGCCGTTCGCCGATTTCTGCATGACAAAACATTATCAATCTGATAATTATTTATCAGACAGCGAGATACTCGCATCCCAATGCTGTCATACGCGTGTCGGCGGTGTTCGTCTGGACGACGACCGTTGATATAGTTACCTTCGACGAGAAAAGGAGGGCGCGTCGATGCCGCAGAAGACATATTCGCGTCGCGTTGCCGCGCGCGCCCTCTATATGGCTCGGAGCCGCATATGAGCAGGTATGTTCACGGCTCCGGGAGAGACGACGCACAACTAAATCATCAACCGCAAAGCAGGTTCCCCAAAATTCCGGGTTTAAGCACGGCTGGGTTTTCGCCACCCACCGTGCAGCAATACCGTAGCTATTCATTTTTGGTTCGAGAGGGGAACCGCCATGGCTGAAGAATTCGATTTCCATCCGATGTGGGAGAGCCTCGGCATGAATCTTGCCGACCACGACATGCTGCTGGGTGCCGTGGGCCAGATGTACGGGGATATGTTCCTGACGCAGAATAATCGCCCCAAGTCCACGTCCTACCTGGATTTTGTCGCCACCAATATCCACAGCGGCCGCATTAAGGAGATGCTGGATAAGAAGGAGGCCGGCGAGGCCACCAAGATCGTCGGCTCGTTCTGCGTCTACGTGCCCGAGGAGATCGTGCTTGCCTGCGACGGCATTCCTGTAGGCCTGTGCTCTGGCGCCGATTGGGCAACGGATAAGGTCGAGGAGCATCTGCCGCGCAACACCTGCCCGCTCATTAAGAGCTTTGCCGGCTTTAAGCTGGGCGAGGTCTGCCCCTACATCGAGTCGAGCGACTTGGTGGTCGGCGAGAACACCTGCGACGGCAAGAAGAAGGCCTATGAGTTCTTTGCCACGCAAAAGAACATGTACGTCATGGATATCCCCAACGTGCACGACGAGTCGACGCTCGTGACCTGGAAGGCCGAGGTCAAAAAGCTCGCTGCCAAGATCGAGGAAGAGTGCGGCGTCAAGATCACGCCCGAGCGCCTGAAGGCTGCCATCCACGCCGTTAACGAGAAGCGCCGCGCCCTGCAGCGTCTGGCTGCGACCCGTGCCGCCGACCCGGCGCCCATCAGCGGCCTCGATAGCCTGCTGACCGTGCAGGCTGCCTTTATGGACGACACGCCGCGTCTGACCGGCGCCATCAACGACATGGCTGCCGAGTGCGAGGAACGCGCCGCCAACGGTGAGGGCGTGGCGCCCAAGGGCACCAAGCGCATCCTGTATACCGGTACGCCCATGGCCGTGCCCAACTGGAAGCTGTTCAACCTGATCGAGAAGGCTGGCGGCGTTGTGGTGGGAGAGGAGTCCTGCACGGGTTCGCGTTACTACAAGGACCTGGTCGACGAGTCCGGAGAGACGGTCGACGAGATGCTCGATGCTATCGCCGAGCGCTACTTTAAGATCAACTGCGCCGTCTTTACCCCCAACGACCAGCGCATGAAGGACATCGTCCAGATGGCGCGCGACCTGCATGCCGACGGCATCGTCGACGTGGCGCTGCAGTTCTGCACGCTCTACGAGATGGAGTCCTTCGCCGTGGAGAAGGCCGCCGAAGAGGCCGGTATTCCCTTTATGCACATTACGACCGATTACGCCGGCGAGGACGCAGGCCAGCTGCAGACCCGTATTGAGGCCTTCTTGGAGACGATCTAAGCCGCGCGGCTTCCCCAGGCACCCGATCTTGCCGTTCAAACCGTCGCCTGCGTACCAAAGTACGCGGCGCTCCTCTTTCACGGCAACCTCGGGCACCTGGGAAAGCCGTCTCCGTAGTCGAATTTCTTGTCTTTTTTTCTTTTAGGGAGCTACATGGCCGATATCGAGGAGCAGCCGTTGCCGCGCACGTTTGAGGAGTTCAACGAGCAGCGCAAGGCGGCGTTTATTCGCGTTAAGGACTACAAGCAGGCCGGCAATCGCCTGGTCGGCTTTTTG
The DNA here is from genome assembly GCA_934630375.1 of uncultured Collinsella sp. Lineage (GTDB taxonomy): Bacteria > Actinomycetota > Coriobacteriia > Coriobacteriales > Coriobacteriaceae > Collinsella. The sequence goes on along the minus strand of CAKTVQ010000002.1, from coordinate 80,608 downwards.
TGCAGCTATACGCCGCTCGAGATTATCGATGCCGCGGGGGCTGCAAGCGTCGCCCTGTGCGGTACGTCCGACGAGGTGATTCCCGAGGCCGAGAAGGTGCTGCCGGCAAACCTGTGCCCGCTCATCAAGTCGACCTACGGCTTTGCCTACTCGCAAAAGTGCCCGTTTACGTACTTTAGCGACATGATCATCGGCGAGACCACCTGCGACGGCAAGAAGAAGATGTACGAGCTGCTCAATGAGCTCAAGCGCACGTACATTCTGCATCTGCCGCAGAGCCGTGACCGTGTCTACGAGCGCGAGGGCTGGTACGAGGAGTGTCGCCTGCTCAAGGAGGAGCTCGAGAACTTCTACGGTATTACGATTACCGATGACGACCTGCGCGCTGCCGTGCGTCGTCGCAACCGCCTGCGCGCCGCCCAGCTCGAGATGTTTGCGCTGCAGGCCAACCAGCCGGCGGCTATGAGCGGCGTCGACCTGATGAGCACCATGTTCGCCGGTACGTTTAGCTTTGATATCGAGGCCTATACGCAGCAGCTGGAGCAGAAGGTCGCTGCCCTGCGCGAGGCTTACGACGCGGGCGAGCGCCCCGTTGCGGCGGATACCAAGCGCATCCTCATTACCGGCTGCCCGGTGGGCGGCGTGATCAACAAGATCGGCCGCACCATCGAGTCCAACGGCGGCGTGGTCGTGTGCATGGACGACTGCTCGGGCGAGCGCACGGCTGCCATGATGATTGACCCCGACGCGCCCGATATTCTGCGCGCCATTGCCGATCGCTACCTGGACATCAACTGCTCGGTCATGACGCCCAACGACGGCCGCATGGAAAACACCTTGGCCATGTGCGAGAAGTACCACGTGGATGGTGTGGTGGAAAACGTGCTGCAGGCATGCCACACCTTCAACGTTGAGAGCGCTCGCATGCAGGAGGCCGTCGAAGGTGCGGGCATTCCGTACATGAAGATCGAGACCGACTACAGCAACGGTGATATGGGCCAGATCGAGACGCGCATCGCCGCCTTTATCGAGACTCTGTAGGACAAATGCGGCGAAGGGACAGTTCCTTTGTCACGTTGAATTGGAAGGAAAAGAAATGGTTGAACCCAATGTTGTAATTGGCGTATCCGAGCTGAGCCCTCGTGCTGTGCAACGAGCTGCTGAGGCTAACTTCAAAAAAGGCTATTACTGCTGTGAGTCGCTTGTCTACACCATGAAGCAGATGCTCGAGCTGGATGTGCCCGATTCAGTCGTGGCCATGGCATCTGGCATGTCGGTGGGCGCCGGCAAGTCCGGCTGCGCGTGCGGTGCCTTCAATGGCGGAATTCTGGCGTTTGGAATGCTGTTTGGACGCACGGAGCAGGACGGCCCGACCAATCCAAAATCAGTCAAGTCGATGCAGCTCACTCACGAGCTGCACGATTGGTTTCGCGAGAACAACGGTAAGCATGCTATTTGCTGCCGTATCTTGACGAAGGAATTTGATATGGGCCGCGGTGAGCATAAAGAGCAGTGCATTTACTACACGGGTCTATGCGCATGGAAGGTGGCTCAGATGGTGTGTCGCGAGTGCGGCCTGAAGAATTTGGACGAAGTCGACGAGCCGGCTCCGCGCCGTAAAGTTGCCGATATCGAAATATAGCAACAGGTGCCTGGCAAGGTGTTTTGCCCGACATATGAAAACCAACGAGGTTAGGATGCCTATCCATATGGATATGATTAAGAAAATCCCTGTTCCGATTTGCGGCGTCGCGTTGGGTTGCGCGGCCCTGGGCAATCTTTTGCAGACCTATTCCGAGACGCTGCGCATGATCTGCGGTGTGGTTTCGGCCCTGTTTCTACTGCTGTTTGTCGTCAAAGTCATCGCCTTCCCCAAACTGTTTGCCGAGGATATGGCGAACCCGATTATGGCAAGCGTTTCTGGCACCTTCTCGATGGCGCTCATGCTGCTTTCGACCTATATCAAAGGGTACCTCGGTGTAGCGGACGTGGCATTTGTGGCGTGGGTCATTGCGATTGCGCTTCATGTCGCGTTGATGGTGTACTTTTCGGTTAAGTTCATGGCGAAGCTCGAGCTCAAGGCCGTTTTTGCCAGCTATTACATTGTGTATGTTGGCATTGCGGTCGCGGCAGTTACTGCGCCCGTGTATGAAGCTACGGTTTTAGGTGTCATCGCGTTTTGGTTTGGCCTGGTTAGCTTTGTGGCGCTGTTTATTCTGGTGACCATGAGGTATGTCAAGCTGCCCGATGTGCCAGATCCCGCCAAACCGCTCATCTGCATTTACGCCGCGCCTATGAGCCTGTGCCTCGCTGGTTACGTGCAATCTATCATGCCCAAGAGCCAGGTCTTTTTGTTGGCGATGTTCGCCGTTGCGACGGTCATCTATCTGTTTGCCTTGGTTCAGCTGGTTCATTGCCTCACGCTTCCGTTTTATCCCAGCTATGCGGCGTTTACCTTCCCCTTTGTAATCAGTGCCATCGCATCCAAGATGACGGCCGCCTGCCTCATGAATATGGGGACGCCTCAGCCGTGGCTCGCTCCCGTCGTGCTTGTCGAGACGGTGATTGCGGCTATTCTGGTTGTCTATACCTGCGTGCGTTATCTTGCATTTTTGAATGCCTAACGAATGTGACAAAGGGACTGTCCCTTTGTCACATGTAAGGAGGATGCCGTGGTTGGCATTGGTATCGACATTGGCTCGACGGCCGCAAAAGCTGCGGCTGTGGATGCTGGGGGCGCCATTGCGTGGACTTGCGTTATGCCGACGGGGTATTCGTCGGTCGATGCGGCCGAGCGCCTGCGCGCAGAGCTTGCTTCGGCCGGCTACGACGTGGCGGCCGACGACGTGCGTGTGGTCGCGACCGGTTACGGCCGTGTCGCCGTGCCCTATGCGCACAAGGTCGTGACCGAGATCACCTGCCATGGCACCGGCGCTGTGGCGCTCTTTGGCGACCACGGCACCGTGATCGACGTGGGCGGCCAGGACACCAAGGTCATCCAACTTAAAGGCGGCCGCGTGGCCAAGTTTGCCATGAACGACAAGTGCGCTGCCGGTACGGGGCGCTTTTTGGAGATCATGGCCGATCGTCTGGGTATTTCTCAGCAGCAGATGGCCGACCTTGCCCGCTCCGGCGAGCCGACCAAGATCAGCAGCATGTGTACGGTGTTTGCCGAAAGCGAGGTCATTAGCCTGATCGGTCGCGGTGAGCCGCGCGAGAACATCGCGCGCGGTGTGATCGAAAGCGTCGTGTCGCGCGTGGCGACTATGGCCGGACAGGCAGCGGGCGCCCCGTACTACCTGACCGGCGGTCTCTGCGAGAACGCTTACGTTGTGGAGCGGCTGGGAGCGCTGCTGGGCTCGCCGGTGACCACCTCGCCCGAAGCCCGTTTTGCCGGCGCCATCGGCGCGGCGATTCGCGCGCAGGCACTCGCGTAAGGGGGCAGGTCCGTTGCGCATCCTCAACATCTCGGCCCAAAAGCCCGATAGCACGGGAAGCGGCACGTATCTCGCTGCTCTGGTGGCCTCGCAAATTGCTGCGGGCCACGAGGCGGCGGTGCTGTGCGGTGCTGCGCCCGGGGACACGCAAGGGGAGCTCGACCCCGCCGCGCGCGTGTTCACCGTGCCGTTCGAGACGCCCGAGCTGCCGTTTCGCATCTGCGGCATGTCGGACGTGATGCCCTATCCCTCGACACGCTACCGCGATCTGACGCCTGCGATGGCGGCAGCCTTCGAGCAGATCTTTGGCACGGCAATCGACCATGCCGTCGCCGCCTTCAAGCCCGATGCCATCATCTGTCACCACTTGTACTTGCTGTGCGCCTTGGTGCGCGAGCGCGTGCGGGGGATTCCCGTGTGCGGCGTGTGCCATTCGACCGATATTCGGCAGATGCTGACCCATGGACTCGCCCATGATCGTATTGTCGCGGCGGTCCGCTGCCTCGATGCCGTCTTTTCGCTTCATGCCGAGCAGGCAGAGGAGATTGAGCACGTCTATGGCGTTGACCCGTCGCGTATCCATGCGATTGGTACGGGCTATGACCACCGGGTGTTTTGCCGTGATGCGCAGACGGCAAAGGTTCCCGGGTCGCTCGTCTTTGTGGGCAAGGTGTGCGTTAAGAAGGGCGTTGAATCGCTGGTGCACGCGATGGGGCGCTTTGGCGAGGACTCTGATGCGGCGTACAAGGTGCGCCCGAGCCGGCTTTTGCTGGTGGGAGGCCATGGCGATACGGATGAGTATGAGCGCATCGCTCGGGCCGCCCGGGATTCCCCCGTGCCGGTGGAGCTCGCCGGTCGTCTGAGTCGCGATGAGCTGGTGCGCGCTTATCGCGAGGCCGAGTTGTTTGTACTGCCGTCCTTTTACGAGGGCCTACCGCTGGTGCCGATCGAGGCGATGGCCTGTGGATGCAAGGTCGTCATGACCGATCTGCCCGGCGTGCGACCGTGGATCGAGGCTACCTTGCCCGGCGCGCCCGTGACATGGGTGACGCCGCCGCGTATGACGGATGTCGATACGCCCGATGTGCTTGATTGTCCGCGGTTTGAGCATGCGCTGGCAGATGCCGTGGCTCGGTCGCTCGCGGAACCCATCTCGTCCTTTGATCCGTCTGCCGTTTCGTGGGATGTCTGCTGGGCGCGTATACTGGAGCAGTTATCAAACTTGAAAGGAGGTATCGATGGCAGAGGACACGATTAGGCTCACGTCTATGACCGCCGCGAGCGGTTGAGCCGCTAAGTTGGCTCCTGGAGTCCTCGCCCAGGTCCTGGGTGACTTACCAAATGTGCCCAACGACAACTTGCTCGTGGGGTTCGATACCTCTGACGATGCGAGCGTCTTCCGTGTTGGCGAAAACCTGGGACTCGTTCAGTCCATCGACTTCTTCCCGCCGATGGTCGACGACCCGTTCCTGTTTGGCCAGATCGCGGCAGCCAACTCGCTGTCGGACATCTACGCCATGGGCGGTACGCCGAGCCACGCCATGAACCTGCTGTGCATTCCCAGCTGCCTGGGCGTTGAGGTTGCGGGGCAGATTTTGGCGGGCGGCGCCGACAAGTGCGTTGAGGCCGGCTGCACCATCGCGGGCGGCCACACCATCAATGACGATGAGCCCAAGTACGGCCTGTCCGTGAGCGGTTTTGTCCCGCTCGATCGCATGCTCGCCAACAGCGGCGCGCGCGTGGGCGATGCTCTGTTGCTGACCAAGGCGGTCGGCTCTGGCATCATCACTACGGCCATTAAGGGCGAGCTCACCGAGCAGGATGAGGCCGCAGCGATGTTTGACTCGATGCGCACCCTCAACGAAGCACCGATTCGCCTTGCCGAGGGGCTCGAGCTTCACGGCTGTACCGACGTTACGGGCTTTGGCCTGATCGGGCATGCGTGCGAGATGGCTGAGGGATCGGGCGTGCAGATTGAGCTTGCGTCTGGGGCGGTGCCGCTCTTTGACCAGGTGCTCGACATGGCGCGACTGGGCATTATCCCCGCCGGTGCCTACCGCAACCAGGATTTCTTTGGTCCACGTGTGGCTGCCGACGATGACCTGGAGCCGGGCATGCTGGATGCGCTGTACGATCCACAGACGTCTGGTGGCCTGCTCATCGCGGCGCCTGCCGCCGATGTGGATGAGCTTGCGCGCCGCTTGCATGCCGAGGATCGCATCGCCGCCGTTGTCGGTCGCGTATGCGAGGCAGAGCCGGGCGGTCCTGCTGTTCGCGTTGTCCGCTAGCGGCGCGTTTATTGAACTATGTACTGTTTTAGAACGATGAACTCGAAAGGAAAACTATGTCTACCAAGATTGAAGTTAACGCCATGGGCGATGCCTGCCCGCTGCCCGTCGTCAAGACGCTCAAGGCCCTGAAGCAGCTCGATGGCGAGGGCGCTGTCGTGACCTCGGTCGATAACGAGACCGCCGTCAAGAATATCTCCAAGATGGCGCAGGAGAAGGGCTGCACGGCCTCGGTTGAGAAGGCTTCTGACGTCGAGTGGCACGTGACCGTGGCGACCGCTGGCGCCGTGGCAGTGGCTGATCCCGAGCAGGACGGCGCCGCCTTCTGCGACGCCGGCGACGGCAAAGGCAAGCTCGTCATTTCCGTCTACACCGATTGCATGGGCCGTGGCGACGACGAGCTGGGCCACAAGCTCATGAAGGCCTTCATCTTTGCCGTGACGCAGCAGGAGGAGCTGCCTGCGACCATGCTGTTCTACAACGGCGGCGCCAAGCTCACCGTCGAGGGCTCGCCGGTGCTCGATGACCTGAAGGGCCTGGCCGAGCAGGGTGTCGAGATTCTCACCTGCGGCACCTGCCTCGATCACTTTGGCATTAAGGACCAGCTCGCGGTGGGCGAGGTCACCAACATGTATGTGATCGTGGAGAAGATGGAGCAGGCCGTGCGCGTCGTGCGCCCGTAACGCTTGGGCGGGATTGCCATGAGGGAAAAGCGCCCGGCGCTGGTCATCACGTTTCCCACCACGGCGGCCGCCATGGGGTGCGAGACCCTGTGCGCCGAGCGCGGCCTTCCCGGACGCACGATTCCCGTGCCCGGGGAGGTCGCGGCCGGCTGCGGCCTAGCGTGGAAAGCGCTGCCCACGGATGAGGACCTGCTGCGCGGCGAGCTTGCCGCGGCGGGCGTTCCCACCGAGGGCTTTACCGTGATCGACATGTGGGAGGTCGTGCGATGATCTACCTGGATAACGCGGCGACGACCATGCATAAGCCGCAGGCAGTGATCGATGCCGTGACGCAGGCGATGTGCTCGCTCGGCAATGCCGGGCGCGGTGCGACGTCGGGCGCGCTCGATGCTGCGCGCATCATCCACGGTTGCCGCGCCAAGCTCGCGCGCCTGCTGGGCTGCCCGCGGGCCGACCATGTGTGCTTTACGCCTAACTCGACGGCGGCGCTCAACACGGCTATCAATGGTGTGGTGCGCCCCGGCGACCGTGTGGTCACGACGGTGCTCGAGCACAACTCCGTGCTGCGTCCGCTCAATCGTCTGGCAGCGGAGCGAGGTGTGGCCGTCGAGCATGCCGGCTGCGATGCGAACGGCATGCTCGACTACGACGAACTCGAGCGCCTGGTCACACCGGGCACGCGCGCTGTCGTGGTGACGCATGCTTCTAACGTGACCGGCAACGCCGTTGATGTTGCGCGTGTGGCGGCCATGGCCCATGCTGTCGGTGCACTTGTGATCGTCGATGCCTCGCAGTCTGCCGGCACGGCAAAGATCGACATGCAGGCCATGGGGCTCGACATTGTGTGCTTTACCGGCCACAAGGGGCTCATGGGTCCGCAGGGCACCGGCGGCTTGGCCGTGGCGGAAGGCGTCGACGTGGTACCGTGGGCCATGGGCGGCACGGGTGTGCACAGCTTCGATGCGTTGCAGCCCATGGAGTGGCCCACGCGCTTGGAGGCCGGTACGCTCAACGGCCACGGTATCGCGGGCCTTTCTGCCGGCCTCGCCTTTATCGAGGCCCAGGGCGGGGTCGAGGCGATTGCGACTCACGAACGCGCCCTGGCCAATCGTTTCCTGGCTGGCGTGCGCGAGATTCCGGGGATTAAGCTCTACGGTGCCTTTGACCAGCCGACGCGCTCGGCAATCGTGTCGCTCAACGTGGGCGATATCGATTCCGCCGAGATTTCGGACGTGCTCATGCAAGGGTGGGGGATTGCGACCCGTCCCGGTGCCCATTGCGCCCCGCTCATGCACCGCGCGCTGGGAACCGAGCATCAGGGTGTGGTCCGTTTCTCGTTTGGATACTTCAACACGGACGAGGAAGTTGACACAGCGATTGAGGCGCTGCGCGATTTGAGCTGCGATTAGAGCAACCTTTTGCGCCCTTAGATAAACCGTTTGCGCAACCTTCCCGCATTGTCGCTTATGCAGGGTATTGTGAGATGATGGCCCACATTGGGCCCTTGGTATCTTTGCGAATTGCGGGAAGGTTCCTATGAACAGGATCACTGCTGCCCTCTATAGGTTTTTAGTCGTCTATCTTTCGGTCGCGATGGTCGTGACCTCGATACCCCTTGCGCCCAGTACGGCCTATGCCGATGATGCCTCGGCGCTTGCTGTCGAGAACGAGGCCCAAGAGACCGATTCGGGCTCCGATACCGATGCGGTCGATGAATCATCGCCTTCGGACGAAAGCGCTTCATCCTCGTCTTCCGACCAAACGAATAATACGCAGGGCGACTCATCCAACGCGGCATCCGACACTTCCGGGACGAGTCTGGCGCAGGATCTCGCAGGTGCCGCGACCAACTCCGATGCTGCAAAGAGTTTGGCAGCTACGGCGGAAGCCTCGTCCGATGACAGCGAAGTCGACGCCCTCACATACGAGGATAATACGATCTATCAGTATGCCAAGCTTATGCCGAACGGCTATGTGTATCCGTGCGATCCAGACGGAAACATAGTGGTGAAGATCGACGAGAGCAAGCCGTATAAGAATTCCGTCGATGGTCGATGGGTAAGCGGCCTGATTGTCGATTACGGGACGGATGAGGTTCCCGCGCAGCTTTGCGAAGGCTCCATTTATCTGCATTCGGTGCGCTTTGAAAATAAATCCATCTCTAAAATCGGAAGAAACGCCTTCTATGGGTGTTCGAGTCTCTTCGATGTCTATCTTTCCGGTATGACCATCGGCGCCATCGAGAGTGGGGCGTTCTTTGGGTGCAGGTCGCTGGGGGGTCTGGGTTACAGCGAAGTTACCACCATCGGTTCGATGGGCGAGGGCGCGTTTGCATGGAGCGGGCTGGGGTACACGGGACTCGACAAAGTTGTCGGCCTTACGTCGCTTCCCGAGAGCGCCTACAGTGGTTGTAATCAACTGACCGATACCGGTTTGGATAAGAATACCTCCATCACGTCAATCGGTGCCGACGCGTTCAAAAACTGTTCACGCCTTGCGACGACGGGACTCGAGAGCAATACGACGATTGAGACGCTCGGTGAAGGATGCTTCAGTGGCACCGACATGAGCGGCGGGCTGGCTCTGCCCCTTAATTCCAAAATCGAGGAGCTGCCGAACCGTGCATTTTCTGGCACTAACCTAGAAGATGTGTACCTTGGATGCAACCATGTAGTGCTCATTAATTCCGATACGTTTCCCAAGCGCAACATGACCGTTAAGGTTCCCGCTGCGATGATGTCGCAGTACAGCAGTGGGCGTCCTAAACAGGTCTGGGAGAGTTGCAATGGCAGCCTGCCCGTCCCGGTGGGCGAGGTGCTCCAAAAGATTGAGATCTCGCGCGATCCCGACAAGATGACCTATGGGCAGGGGGAAAAGATCTCGCTCGAAGGCATGAACGTTTTGTTCCGGTACTCACATTCGACAGCGATTCGCAACTATGAGGAGCTCATAAAGAGCGGGGACGGCGAGTGCCTTGCGGCAACCCCCTGTGACGGCGACGTTTTCGATGGCTCGATGGACGGAGAACCCATACAACTCGTGTATGACGATGGCTTCACACGCCTTGTCACGTACAGCAATGGCAGCCTGCGGCAGGGAGTCTACGAGTATGCCAAGCTCATGCCGAACTACTATCTGTATCCGTGCGACGCAAACGGAAATCTTACGGTAGAGATTGATGAGAACAACCCGCGCGAGAACTCTGTCGACGGTCGAATGGTAACGAATTTGATTGTCGATTCCGGAGTGGATGAAGTCGACGCACAGCTCTGCGCCGACTCCACCAATCTGCGTTCAGTGCGCTTTGAGAATAGCTCCATTTCTAAAATTGGAATGCACGCCTTCTATAACTGCTCGAATCTCACCGACATCAGCCTTTCCGGCATGAGCATCGGTCAAATCGGGAAAGAGGCGTTCTATGGCTGCAAGTCGCTTACGAGCCTGAATATCAACGAGACTGCCACCATCGGCTCGATGAGCGAGGCTGCTTTTGCCAAGACCGGACTGGTGTCTACGGGGCTCGACAAGGTTGTTGGCCTCACATCGATTCCCGATAGAGCCTATGAATATTGCGAGGCTCTGACCGATACCGGTCTGGACAAGAACACCTCCATTACGTCGCTTGGCGTTTGCGCGTTCAGAGGCTGCTCGAACCTTGCTACCACGGGGCTCGAGAGCAATACGACGGTCGAAACGCTTGGCCACACCTGCTTCTACGGTACTGACTTGAGCGGCGGGCTGACGCTGCCCTATAACTCCAAGATTGAGGAGTTGCCGAAAAAGGCGTTTTACGATACCAATCTCGAGACCGTATTCCTTGGGTGTAACCATGCGGTGCTCATCAATACCGACACGTTCCCCAAATACAACATGACCGTCATGGTCCCCGCAAAGATGATTTCAAAGTACAGCAAGGGAGAGCCCAAGCAGGTCTGGGAGAGTTGCAACGGCTGCCTACCCGTCCCCGTGGGCAAGGTGCTCAAGAACGTTGAAATCTCCTGCGACCCTGACAATATGGTCTATGAGCCAGGGGAGACCATTTCGCTCGAGGGCATGAGCGTCGAGCTCGATTACCCGCATTCGGTATCGATTTGGAACTATGAGGCGCTCATAAAGGAAGAGCTCGGCGAGTACCTTACGGCGACCCCCTGCGACGGTGACGTCTTTGACGAGTCGATGGACGGACAGCCCATCAAGCTCGTGTATGACGACGGCTATTCGCATTTCGAAACCCAAACCAAGGGCACCTTACAGCTCAAGAAGCCTGAGCCGACGTCGTTCCAGATCTCCTATGCCCAAACGATCGATAAAGGCGAGCGCAAACTGATGGACGGCGTTGAGCTGCCCGATGTTTCCAGCGCGATGACGATTGATGCGGGCGCCGAGGTCACGCTCGATGCCGGTTCTTTGGGGATGCTCAACGACAACCTTACCTTTAAGGGCTGGTATGACACCGAGTCCGGCGAGTATGTCTCCAAAGACGCGGTCTACACGTTTACGCCGGATAAGGACCTGTCCCTCGAGGCGCGCTTTAAGCTCAAGGACTATGCGGTGCATGTCAACGACGCGCAGGCGACCGATTCATCGCAGGATTTTGCGCACCTGAGCGTTATCGCCCAAAACTGCTATCGCAATGCCGGTGAGACGGTTAAGGTTTCTGCCGTCACGGACAACGCGCTGTTCCTGGGCTGGTTCCTGGGCGAGGGCGATGATGCATACGCCGTGAGCGATCAGCTCGACTTTACCTATACGGTGGACGAGGCGGACGCGATGGTGTCCGAGGACAAGACTGACGCGAGGATCGAAATTACGCCGCGCTACTGCGCCCCGCAGGCGAGCGTTGTCCTGGGCGTGGACGGAGTCGATGAAAACGGCCAGCCGCTCGGACAGTTCCTTTCCACGGGCCTGTATGGCATTGGGTCGCGCGTCACGGTCGTGGCGGTGCCAATGCCCGGCTATGTGTTTGACTACGCGACCGATGCCCTCGGCAACGTCGTCTTTACCGGCGACGACGGCCCGTCCTACACGTTTGTGCTCGAGGGGGATGTGCAGTACACCGCGCATTTCCGCGAGGCGACCGATCCTGCCGAGTCGCTTGCGGCGCTAAAGGCCGCGCTCATCGCCGCGATTACCGCCGCGGCAGTTCTCGCAACCATATACGGCCTGGGCGAGATCGTCGACCCCATCGCGGCCGACGCGGTGATCGAGATCGGCATGGCCGACAACATTGAGGATGTCGCCGCCGTGGGCACCAAGGTGCTCAAGGAGATCAAGGACATCATTGACGACCACAAGAAACCGCATGATCCCGATAAGCCCCACGGCGACCACAAGATCGAGATTATTGCCACCGCGCAGCCCGAGGTAGGCGGTGTCGTTACCGGCGGTGGTTTCCACTACGAGGGAACAGTTGCCACGCTCGAAGCCGTCGCCAATCCCGGCTATCGCTTTGTGTGCTGGAAGCAGGACGGTGTTGAGGTTTCGACATCACCCGTTAAGACGATGACCATCACGGACCTGACGCCCGAGATTGTAAAGATGACGGCCGTCTTTGAGAAGGATGTGGACATTACAGCGGTTGCCGAGGCCGATGGCGTTCAGGCCGATTTCTCGACGGGCTGCACCGCAAGCCCCGTAAAGCAGAGCGTTAAACGCGGCGATAAGGCGATGGTCACCGCGAGCGAGGGTCCCGATTATGCCTTTGTGGGATGGTTCGAGGACGGTATCGAGGTTTCGCGCGAGCGTACGTATAGCTTTAATGCCGAGGTCGATCGCCATCTGGTTGCACGCTTCCGCAAGGCGGATAAGACCATCCTGGTGAATACCGATCCCTCCGACAGCGCGGAGGTGCTGTGCGATGGCGTGCCGGTCGTGGACGGCAAGGTTCGTGCGAAGGATGGGGACATCCTCACGTTTACGATGCGGCCCAAGGTGCGCCCCGACAATCCGGAGAAGACGTACCGGTTTGTGGAGTGGCGCGAAACCGATGCGCAGGGCATCACAATTGCCAACAAACAGGAGGTTTGCGAATACCGCGTTAACGGCAATGCCCGGATCGAGGTCGTGATGGACGGCAGGGATACGCATACCGTGCGTGCCGAGGCCGACCCGCTCGAGGGCGGCACCGTTACGCTGAAGCGCGGCGAGACTGCCGGTATGGTCCTCGAGGTTCCCGAGGGCGAGCGCGTGACTGCGGAGGCCACGCCATCCGAGGGCTATATCTTTGACGGTTGGTATCTGAGCAACGGAGGCTCGGATGCCACCTCGACGCTGGTTTCGAGCGAGCGCTCCTATACCTTTGAGCCCATTACCGACTGCGTGATTCAGGCGAAGTTTACGCGTGCCTGCAAGGTGGACGTGGTCGTTGAGCCGGCTGCGGCCATGGCGGGCAAGTATTTGGTGCATGGCGAGGGCTACTGCATGAAGGGCGAGCCTGCCACGCTGTCCATTGAGCTCACGGCCGAGGCGAGCAAACAGTTTACCTTTAAGGGTTGGTACGACGCCAAGACGGACCTGCTGCTGGGTACCGACCCCAGCTACCTTGAGTTCTATCCCGAGGACGTGGAATGCACCGTGCGTGCGGTGTTTGAGGAAAACACGTATACCGTGACGGCGAAGGCCAAGAAGACCTTTGTGGAGCGCGGTACGGTCGAGATCGAGGGGCATCCCGGGGCATCTTCGGTTACCTGCGGATACGGCGATACGGTGATGCTCAAGGCGAAGGCCAACGATGGCTACCGCTTTGACCATTGGAAGGATGACTCCGGTAAGGAATACGACACCGCCGAGCTGGTCGTCAAGGTTACCAAGAGTGATACCTATACCGCTATCTTTACCGACTCAAAGCCCGAGGTCATGGTCACGGCCGATTCGTGGCTCGGCGGTACCGTGACGTGCAACGGGACTGTGGTGAAGCCCACGACCGACAAATTCAAGCTGGGGGAGACCCTTACCCTAACGGCCAAGGCCCATCCAGGCTTTTTGTTCCGAGGCTGGTATGTCAACGGGCGCCTGAAGAGCCTTAAGCGCGAGACCTCGTTGGTTGCCAAAGCTCGCGGTAAAACCGGGCGCTGTGTTATCACCGCGGCCTTTGTGCCCATCGATACCGTTTGCGTGCCCCTCGCCGATCCTGCAGAGGGTGGTACCGTCAAGGCGAGCCGCATCCTTGCAGACCGCGGTGCGGAGGTTGCCCTTAAGGCGACGCCCAATCCCGGTTACGTCTTTACTGGTTGGTATACGGCCGACGGCACGTTTGAGTCTGCCGATGCGGAGTTCACCTGCCATCAGGAGCGCAGCCATGTGCACGTCGCTCGCTTTATGACAAAAAGCTATGAAGTCGACGCCACGACGGTAATCGATTCCGGCACCGGTTCGCTGGTCGAATCGAGTGCCGCCGGCTGGGTCGAGGGCACGGGTACCGTCGAGGCGGGGCATGCCGCCACGCTGACCGCGCATGCGCTTTCGGGCTATGCGTTTGAGTATTGGGCCGATGCCTCGGGCGCCGTGGTAAGCCGTGATAGCACCTATCACGTGGTGCCGACGTCTGACACGACGCTCCAGGCCGTGTTCTCGGCAAAACAATATACGGTGGACGTCTCGTGCGAAGAGAGCATGGGCACGGTCGAGGGCGCGGGGGCGTATGCCGCCGGACAGGTCGTAACCGTGCGTGCGGTCGCTGTCGAGGATACGGCTTTTGTGGGTTGGTTCCGCAACGGCACGTGCGTGAGCTCGAAGAAAACCTATCGATTTACCGTGCGTGAGGACACGTCGCTCTACGCCGTCTTTGCGTCGGGCTCGTATGTCGTGAGCACGGTCGCTTCGCCTGCCGAGGGCGGAGCCGTGAGCGGCTTTGGCGGCTATGAGTCCGGTGATCGCGCAACACTTCGTGCGATTGCCGACACCGGGTATTCGTTTGCCGGCTGGACGGACGACACGGGCGAGACAGTCAGCGAGAACGCCGACTATACCGTTAAGGTCACGGGCGACGCTACCTACACGGCGACCTTTGCGCCTAAGTCTTATCAGGTTGTTTTGAGCGCGAGTGACGATAGCGTTGGTACCCTGAGCGGCGAGGGCGCCTATCAATTCGGTGATACGGTCGAGCTGAACGCCACGTCCATGGGAACCAAGCGATTCGTCGGTTGGTATGTCCTGGATGCCGAGGGCAACAAGTCGCTGCTGAGCTGCGACGCCCATTGTTGGGTTAAGCTCGACAAAGATATGGTCGAGGGCCTCGACGACGATACGTTGGAGATTCAGGCCGTGTTTGCCGATCCGTACGAGGTGACCGTTACGGGCGAGGTCGTGGTGAAGGACAAGGCTTCGAGCAGGGGCTGCCGTGTTACGGGCAGCGGTAGCTTTGCCGTAGGCGATCAGGTGGAACTGACCGCTGTTGCCGGTATGGGCTATCGCTTTGTGGGCTGGAGCACCGACAAGGAGGGTACCTCGATTGTCGAGACCGCTGCGGTATTGGACGTGACCGCTACGCAGGATATGACGTACTACGCGCAGTTCGAATCCGATGGACAGGTGACCATCACGGTTACGGGCTCGTCCATCTTCCGCGGCACGGCCCTTCTGGTCGACGGCATTCCTGCCGGTAGCAGGTCGTACGACAGGGGCGACATGTTTATGGCGATCGCGATTCCGTGGAAGAAGTACCATTTCTCGCACTGGGTCGACGATGCGGGCGTCACGGTGAGCTACAGCGCGTTCTATATCGGCACCGCCAAGGAGAATAGGCAGCTCACGGCTGTGTTCTATGAGACGGGCTGCGATGTTCAGGTCGCTACGTATCCCAAGGATGCGGGCTTTAGCATGGTTGCGCTCGGCACCGGCGGCTCCTACCACTCCGCGGCGATTATGTTTACCGTGCCGCACAAGGGCTGGAAGTTTAAATACTGGGTCGACGAGAACGGCATGCCTGTGGGAGCCACGCCGGTGATCAACCGCGTAGTGTTTGGCAACCGTACCTTTACGGCCGTTTATGAGCGGGCGTCGATGACGGTTACGGCGGTGGATTCGCGTCAGGGCGGACACGTCGAGGGTTCCTCCGAGGACGAATCTCTGGGCTATGCCGTGACCAACGAAGTCGAGAACGGGGAGTCCACGACCCTGACTGCCGTTCCCGATGCGGGCTACGTGTTCGATGGGTGGTATGCGCGCAACGACGACGGGTCGTTGGGCGATGAGCCGCTGAGCACGGATGCAGTTTGGACGTTTGTCCCCGAGGACAACATGACCGTCGAGGCACGCTTTGCGGAGGCGCCCAAGTACAAGGTGACGGCCCGAGCGGTCAACGGATCGGTCAATCCGGAGACTGCTTCGGTCGCTACGGATGGCAAGGTGACGCTTTCGGCGACGCCCGATGAGGGCTGCTACCTGACGCGCGTGACCGTTGCCGAAGAGGCTGGCGAGGACGGTTCGGCCGGTAATGCCTATGACCTCGATATTTCCGACTACCAGGGCGGGGCGTACGAGGTCACGCTGAGCGGCGTGAGTGCGCCGCAAAAGGTCACGTTTGAATTCGCGAAGGCTGCGGCTCCGGAGGTGCTCGCTCAGCCGCAGGATGCGAGTGCTTACGAGGGCGATCCGGTTGAGCTTTCTGTTGCTGCCGAGGCGGGGCGTAATGTTCGCGTTCATGCCGCCGTATCTTCGGGTTCTGCCGCCGACGTTAAGCTGGGCTACCAGTGGTATCGAGTGTCTGACGACGGCGGCAAGGCGGTGCCGCTGAAGGGCGAGACCGGGGAGACCCTCTCGATTGCGCAGCTCGGCAGTGACAACGAGGGCGAGTACTTCTGCCGCATTACGCAGAGTTATCTGGGCACGGTGACAAAGACGGATACCGAGCATGCGACGGTGTCCATTGCTCCGCGCGAAGCGCTCGTGTTCAACGGACGCGTGCTGCCGGCGGCGACCGCTCACGATGACTACCGTGTCGTGATTGCCGGCGCCAGGGGCGGCAAGGCGCCGTATGTGTACAACTTGGATGAGGTTGAGGTTCCCGAGGGCATGCGGCTGACGCAGGCCGATGACGGAACGGGCGCCTTGGTGCTCTCGGGCGTGCCTTCGGCTACGGGTGTGTGCCGCTTCAAGATTAGGTGCACCGATGACCTGGGCAACAAGCGCGCTGCACACTTCGTGCTGGTCGTGAAGGCGAAGGAAGCGCCGCTCGCGTTTGAGGGCCAGAGCTTTACCTACAACGCGACGGCGCAGGCACCGGAGCTTTCGGGCGTGCCTGAGGGCTGCGAGGACAATGTCGCGATAACGTATGTGGGTACGGGCGACACGCATTACTCGTCTGATCAGGCACCAGTGGACGCCGGTACGTATCGTGCGTTGGCGACGCTCGACGCTAACGGATATGTGGGTAACGCAAGCTGCGACTTTGTCATCGAGAAGGCTCCGGTCGATATTTCGATCGAGACGTCCGACGTGACATACGATGGCGCACGACACGGTGCGACGGTTGCGGTTGCCGGCCTTGATGCGTCCGCCTATTCCGTCACGTATCGCGGCGTCGATGGAACCTCCTATGGCCCCACGGCGCTGGAGCCGCGCGACAGCGGCAACTACCGCGTTACGGTTAAGGTGAACGACCCCAACTATCAGGGCAAGAAGTCCGCTGAGTTCTCGATTGCAAAGGCCAGCCAGGTCATCACGGGCACGACAAACTATTCGGGCGTGTACGGTGGCGACCCCATTGTGTTCGATAACACTGCCCAGACTCCCGTGAGCTTTGAGCTCGTTGACTCCGCGGACGACGGCGCAAACCCGATTTCGATCAGGGGGCGTTGCGCAACCGTGAAGGCCGCCGGCGCTGCACGCGTTGTCGTCCATGCCAAGGCATCTCGAAACTATCTTGCCGCCGAGGACGTTGAGCTTGCGGTTACTGTTGCTCCGGCTCAGCTGCTGGTGAAGGTCGACGATGCCGAGCGCTTTGAGGGCCAGGCGAATCCCGAGTTTACCTCCAGCCTGGTGAGTCGTTGCGATACCTCGGACGTAAAGGTTACATACTTCTGCTCGGCGAATAAGAAATCGCCGGCGGGTGAGTACCAGATCGATGCGGCGGTCGCCGATCCGAACTTCGATGTCGCGGTCGATCCCGGCACGCTGACGGTCAAGAAGAAACCCGAGCGCTACAAGGTGACGGCGAAGGCGGTCAACGGTTCGGTTGACAACGCCTCGGTGACGGTTGTTGAGGGCGGGGATGCGACCCTTTCGGCGACGCCTGACGAGGGTTGCTATCTCGAGCGGGTGACGGTTTCGGAGGTCGGCTCGGACGAGGCCATCGACCTCGACATTTCTGATTACAAGGGCGGGGCGTACGAGGTCACGCTGAGCGATATCACCGCGTCGCAGAAGGTTACGTTTGAGTTCGCGAAGGCGGACGTGCCGCGTGTGGTCGCGCAGCCGCAGGACGCGAGCGCCCATGAGGGCAATTCTGCCGTGCTCTCGGTCGCTGCCGAGGCGGGGGAGAATGTCGCCAACCATGCCGCCTCGTCCACGGGCTCTGCCGCCGAGATTGAGCTTTCGTACCAGTGGTTCCGCATGGTGGATGGCAAGGCCGTTGCGCTCGAGGGCGAGACGGGAGAGACGCTGTCGCTTTCTGACCTCGATGATGAGCAGGCCGGCGAGTACTTCTGCCGCATCACGCAGCACTACCTTGGCACTGAGAAGCAGGCGGACAGTGATTGTGCTTCCGTCTCCGTCATTGCCTGGGATACCCTTGTGTTCAACGGCGACGTGCTGCCGGCAGCGAGCGCCCACAGCACGTACCTCGCAACGATTGCCGGGGCCGCGGGCGGCAAGGCTCCGTACGAGTACGCATGGGATGAGACGAAGCTCCCCGACGGGCTCAAGCTCTCCCGTACTTCGGGTGGTCTGACGCTTTCGGGCACCCCGTCCAAGACGGGCGTTTCCGCCTTCGATATCACGTGCACGGATGCCCGCGGCGAGACTGCGACCGCCCGCTTTGCGCTCGTTGTTCAGGCGAAGCGTGTAAAGCTCGCGTTTGCGGATGGCGACTTTACCTACAGTGGCGCACCACAGGCGCCCGAAGTTACCGGGGCTCCCAAGGTCTGCAAGGGCGATCTCAAGATTAAATACTACGGGACCGGAAGCACGCATTATTCCTCGACCGAGGCTCCGACTGATGCCGGCACGTACCGCGCTGTTGCAACGCTACGAGCCCATGGCTATGCCGGTGCCGCTGCCTGCGAGTTCGAGATCGCGTCTGCGAAGCTAACTGTGAAAGTCGATGACGCCGAGCGCTACGAGGGGGAGGCGAACCCTGCGTTTACCTCGACCCTGGAGAGTGCGGTAGATACCTCGGGCGTGAAGGTCGAGTACTCCTGCGACGCGGACGAGAATTCGCCGGCGGGCGAGTACCAGATCGGCGCGAATGTCGCCGATCCGAACTTCGATGTCGTGGTCGTGCCCGGAACGCTGACGGTGAAAAAGAAGCAGGAGCCCGTCGATCCGGACCCGGTGGTTCCCGACCCGGACAACCCCGATCCCGATCAGCCTGACCCGGACCCGAATCCGGACCCCGATAATCCGGATCCCGACAATCCAGAACCGGCCCCCAAGCCCGATCCTGATAACCCCGATCCGGATCCGAGCCCCGATCCGGACAAGCCCGGGCCCGATAACCCGGACGTGCCCGTCAATTACGAGGTGACGGTCAAGGCGGTCAACGGCTCGGTCGACAACGGCTCGATCACCGTTGCTGCGGGCGAGAGTGTTGCCATCGCGGCGACGCCGGACGAGGGCTGCTACCTCGAGCGCGTGACGGTCGCTGAGGCCGGCTCGGACACGGCCGTCGACCTCGACATCTCCGACTATAAGGGCGGAGCGTACGAGGTCACGCTGAGCGGCGTTGCCGCGTCGCAGGAGGTCACGTTCGAGTTCGCGAAGGCGGACGCTCCGAAGGTGATCGCCCAGCCGCAGGACGCGAGTGCCCACGAGGGCGATGCTGTCGTGCTCACGGTTGCTGCCGAGGCGGGCAAGGGCGTTGCCGACCACGCGGAGTCGTCCACGGGTTCGGCCGCCGATGTCGAACTGTTCTATCAGTGGTTCCGCATGGTGGACGGCGAGGCTGTGGCGCTCGAGGGCGAGACGGGGGAGACGCTCCTCATTGAGAACCTCGATGACGATTGCGCCGGCGAATACTTCTGCCGCATCAATCAGCGCTACCTTGGCACTGAGACGCAGGCAGACAGCGATCGTGCTGTCGTGTCCGTTGTGCCCCGGGATGCCCTTGTGTTCAACGGCGGCCTGCTGCCGGCGGCGCGTGCACATAGTGCGTACCGTGTGACGATTGCCGGAGCCGCGGGCGGCGAGTCTCCGTACGAGTACACGTGGGACGAGGCAGATCTTCCCGACGGGTTTAAGCTCACCCGCGCGGCGGGCGGCCTGATGCTCTCGGGTACGCCGTCCAAGGCCGGAGTGTTTAGCTTCGACGTCACGTGCAAGGACGCTCAGGGAGAGACGGTGACCGTGCACTTTGTGCTGGTCGTCCAGGCGAAGCGAGTCGAGCTTGCATTTGAGGGCGGCAGCTTCGTCTACAGCGGTGATGCCCAAGCGCCTGAGGTCACGGGTGTCCCCAAGGCCTGCGAGGGCGACCTGAGGGTCAGGTACTACGGGACGGGCGGCACGCACTATTCGTCGAGTGAGGCCCCGACCGATGCCGGAACGTACCGCGCCGTAGCCACGCTGCGAAGCGACGGGTATATCGGCGCCGCCTCGCGCAAGTTCAAGATTACGCCGGCGAAGCTCAAGGTAAAGGTCGACGATGCTGAGCGCTTCGAGGGGGAGGCGAACCCCGCGTTTACCTCGAGCCTGGAGAGCGTGGTTGATACTTCGGGCGTGAAGGTCGAATACTCCTGCGACGCCGATGAAAGCTCACCGGCGGGCGAGTACAAGATCGGCGCGACGGTCACCGATCCGAACTTCGATGTCGAGGTTGAGCCCGGTACGCTGACGGTGAAGAAGAAGCAGGAGCCCGTCAATCCAGACCCGGATAAACCCGATGGACCCGATCCGGATAAGCCGGACAAGCCCGAGCCCGACAAACCGGAACCTGACCAGCCGGATAAGCCGGACCCGGATAACCCGGACAAGCCAGAGCCCGGCAAGCCCGAGCCGGGTAAGCCTGGGTCGCCCGATTCTGACCAGTCGGATTCTAAGGACCCGACAAAGCCCAGTAGTTCGGATGATTCCGCGGCCGATAAGACAAAGGCGAATGGCGCGGAAAACTCCGGACAGAAGGCTTCGTCCAAGTCGAGCGCTCAGCAGCTCGCCGATACGGGTGACAAGGCACCGCTCGCTGTCGCCGTCGCTGCGGGCGCCGTTGCACTTATCGCACTGGGGCTCGAGCTGCTGCGTCGCCGCCATCCGGGCGCGTAGTGCACTCGCTTGGCAGCCAGATTGACGCCCTGGCAGGATGAAGTCTGCTAAAGCGTTTATACTTGCGGGACGGGTATTTTGCCCGTCCCGTTTTTGTTTCGACCCGAAAGGTGTGCCTATGGCCTCATCCCCACCACGCGGTCTGCGCTCCGACCATGTCGTTACCGTCGGCATCGCTCTATTCTCGATGCTCTTCGGCGCCGGCAACTTGATCATTCCGCCGCTGCTGGCGCTCCAAGCTGGAACTGCCACGCCGCTTGCCATGATTGGCTTCCTTATCGCCGCCATCGGCCTGCCCGTCATGGGCTTTATCGCTGTGGCGCTTGCCGGTACGGCGCGTGAGCTTGCCGGTCGCGTGCACCCAAAGTTCGGTGAGTTCTTTGTGGCTGCAGTCTATCTGGCCATCGGTCCGTGTCTGGCCATTCCGCGTACGAGCTCCACGGCCTTCGAGATGCTGGTGCCGTTGCTGCCCGAGGGTATCTCGCTCGGCACCGCGCGCTTGGTCTTCGCTGTCGCTTTCTTCGTGGTCGCGTTTGCGCTCACGCTGCGCCCCGGCGTCATCACGCGCGTGCTCGGTCGCATTACGGGCCCTGCGCTCATTGCGCTTATCGTGCTGGTCGTGGGTGCCGCCGTGATCTCGCCCCTGGGACCGGCTGCTGCCCCGCAAGCTCCCTATGATGCCGGCGCTGCAGTCCAAGGCTTCTTGACGGGCTACCAGACCATGGATCTGCTTGCGTCGCTCGCCTTCGGCATCATCATCGCCGAGACCATTCACGAGCTGGGCGTGACCGACGACAAGCGCGTCGCCTTCGAGATCTCCCGCTCCGGTGTGATCGCCGGCGTGCTCATGGCCATCATCTATTGTGGCTTGGCCCTTGCCGGTATGCAGCTCGGCACCGTGATGCCCGACGCTACCAACGGCGCTGCCATCCTTGCTCGCTCAGCCTCCATGCACTTTGGCTTGGCGGGCACCGTCGTGGTCTTCGCTATCTTCTTCCTCGCCTGCATGAACGTGTGCATTGGCCTCATCAGCTGCTGCTCGCGTTACTTCTGCGAGACCTATGTGGTCGAAGGGGGAGCGGAGGCGTCCGAGGAGGCCATGCGCCGCCCCTTCGCGATTCTTGCCTTTGTGTTCGCAGCGTTTTCGTGCGTGCTTTCCAACGTGGGCCTCGACATGATCCTTATGTTCTCGGTGCCCATGCTCAACGCCTTGTATCCCGTCGCCATCGTGCTGGTGCTTATGGGTCTGGTGCACGGCTTTTGTGACGCGCATCCGCAGGTGTGGGTTTGGGTTGGCGGCGTTGTCGCGGTCCAGAGCGTGATCACTTCGATCCGTGACGCGTTCTTTGCGGGTGCCTGGCTGCCGTTCGATGCTTTGCCGCTGGCGGATATCGGTGCCGCATGGGCGCCGGTCGCCGTGGTGGCGTTTGTGATCGGCCTGGCCCATAGTCAGTTTGTCGCACATTCGAGGAGCTAGGGTTTCTGCGCTTGCACAGGCGGGGAGTCTCCCCTATAATTTCCTTCGCTTTGGGACACGCAAGGTTTAGACCTTAGCTGCTCAACACCTTCGGGACGTGGCGCAGTTTGGTAGCGCGCCTGCTTTGGGAGCAGGACGTCGCAGGTTCAAATCCTGTCGTCCCGACCATATCTTGCGGGCGTAGTTCAATGGTAGAACCCCAGCCTTCCAAGCTGATGACGCGGGTTCGATTCCCGTCGCCCGCTCCATATGATTGTTTTAACGGCTTTGGTTCCTTATGGGGACCAGGGCCGTTTTCGTTTACGCGCCGGGAAGCCCGCAACCCCTCCAAAAAGTTGCAGCGAAATACGGACTATATTTTTGGCTGACCCATTGGAGGCCGGGGTAGTTAATTTGGGATGGGCTTTTTGACAGCCCCAACGATTGGCTAGGCAAAAGTAGTCAAATAAGCCCCGTCCTAAAATGACTGGTCTGGCGCCGAGCCACGAAAATGGCCCATCTACTACGTTTTGCCTGCACGATCCGACCATAGCAGCGTTTTCGGAAAATCGGCAAGCCGTCTACCAGCGGTTTTGATTTTTCGGATTTCGGTATGCTCGAGGGTAATCGGTTAAACGTAGTAGATAGCCCCATTTCGTGGCAAACGGCAGGATTCGCAGCTCAAGGCAGCCGGCTTCGGTTGACTAATCTGGAATTTGCGGTTGATCAGTTCCTGTAAAGCCCGAATAAGCCCGATGAAGGACTATTTCACTGCTACTTAGGAGGGGAGGGCTATAAGTGGCGACCGTGGTGGCGGAGCTTGTCGATGGTGGCGTCGGTGCTGCGGCTGCGGGCGTCGCGTGCGGCAAGGCCATCGCGGGCGTCGGTGGCGCGTTCGCGTGCTTCGGCTGCGTTGATGCGTTTGCGACGGTAATCGATCATGCCTTGGATGATGGGCTTGCCAAAGCTCACGACGTCGTCGTTGTAGATAGCGGTGCGGGCTGCGAGCAGACAGTCGCTAAAGTCCATGTGCGTCCTGCCAAACAGCTTGATGGCAAAGGCGATGACGGTGGGCTCGTCGACCATGACATCGTCGAGCAACCTGGTCAGCGCCGCCGCAATTTTGGGGCGGGGGACCTTGTAGACATCGCGCAGCGTGACGGCGACGCGTGTGATGATCTCGGGGTAGACGCGGGTGGTGCGCGTGGCGATAACCTTGGCGGCGCGCGGCGACAGGACCTCGTCGTCGTTAAGCAGGTAGCGTAGGATAACGGTCTCGTCGATGATGGTGCTACTCATGGATGTCTACTTCCTCGGGACTCAAGATCGAATCGTCGCTTTCTGCGGCGAGATATTCAATCCAGGCATTGCGTTCCTCGGACCGGCGATTGGGGTCCCCGTAAGCCTTAAGCACTCCGTAGGCAGCCGTGCCATCCTTTGAGCGCACGGCGATCGGCTGAAAAGGCAGTTTGCGCATGAGGATGCTCTGCGAAACAAAAAGGCGAACGGCCTCGGCAAGTGATGTGCCCATGGCGTCGTAGAGACGCTCGGCATGCTGTTTGTCCTCTTCGCGAATGCGCACCTGTAGGATGGCTCGTTTTTGAGTCGATGACATCGCTAGCCCCCTTATCTAGTGCAACACGGATGGTCAAATTCGCCCTGTGCCTTCTTTTGACTATCTTATATCCACCACTTTATTTCACTCAAGTTAATGAGTGTAAACATAACTACAAGCGTAATACATCCGCAGAAGGAGAGCGTGAAAATCTCATATGCCTACGCGTGTAATACACTCGACTTTATAGTCCACCGAGAATAATCCCGACCTGCCAAAACCACTGCAATACACCCGTATTGCAGGGCTTATGCCCAAGTTCGCCCGTGGCAACTGCGTATATTCAGTGTGTATACCGTTGGAGAAATTCCGTCGATTGCCTGTTTCGCCGCGGGCACTCGATTTACCGATGCCAGGCCACGGGCGGCCTGGGGCAACGTCGGCAGAACCTCTCCAGCAAGGGATTCAGGAGGGAGTGAACAATATGGGCAATAAACGAGTCGTCGCCGATTCTTCGCGCTGCATTGGGTGTCAAACCTGTATGGCGGCGTGCATCGAGGCGCACGACATCCCCGGCAACATCGCCGCACCGCGCCTACGCGTGACGCGCACCTACGAGATTTCCGCACCGGTGGCCTGCCATCACTGCGAGGACGCTCCGTGCGCCAAGGCATGCCCCACGGGCGCGCTGTTCTTTGATCCAAAGAACCATCGCATCGGTGTGAACGAGGACAACTGCATCGGCTGCAAGAGCTGCGTCATGGCATGTCCCTTTGGCGCCGTGAGCGTGGCGACCACGCAGGTCCCCGTCTTGATGGGCGATGTACGCGTGGGGTCGCAGACCAAGAGCTTTGTGCTCAAGTGCGACCTGTGCGTCGATCGTCCCGGCGGTCCGGCATGTGCCGAGGCCTGCCCGACCAAGGGCCTTTCCTTGGTGGACGAGGAGCGTCTGGCGGAGCTGACCGCCGAGCGCGCCCGCGCCACGATCGAAAACGAGGCGTAAACGGCCGGCCAACAAGCCCAACGATTGTCAAATAAGTACCGAATAATCGGTAGTACCGAAAGGAAGGAGGGTGTCATGGAGAAGCATAAAGTGATCTGCCCGTATTGCGGCGCCGGTTGCCAGTTTAACCTCCTGGTCCAAAACGGCCAGGTCGTGGGTACCGAACCGCTCAACGGCATCACCAATCAGGGCGAGCTGTGCCTCAAGGGCATGAGCGGCTACGACTTCATCAACGACACCAAGATCTTGACTCCTCGTGTGCTGCACCCGATGATCCGTCGCACCAAGGGCGCGGATCTTGAGCGTGTAAGCTGGGACGAGGCACTGGATTTCACCGCATCTAAGATGCAGGCCATAATTGACGAATATGGTCCTAACGCCGTCATGACCACCGGCTCTTCGCGAGGCGGCGGCAATGAGGCGAACTACGTCATGCAGAAGTTTACGCGTGCGTGCATCGGCACCCACAGCGTGGACAACTGCGCCCGTACTTGACACGGCCCTACTGTCCTCGGTCTGATGGACACGGTTGGTTCAGGTTGCATGTCTTGCTCCATCCCCGGTATGGAGGATGCGGGCTGCATATTCCTCTTCGGCTATAACCCTGCCGATTCGCACCCGATCGTCGCAAGGCGTATCGTGCGAGCCAAAGAAAAGGGTTGCAAGATCATCGTCGCCGACCCGCGCCATATCGAAACCGCGCGTATCGCCGACATCTACCTTCCGATCAAGAATGGTTGCAACGTGGCGTTCCTCAACGCCTTTGCCAACTGCTTGGTCAACGATGGCCTCTATGACAAGCAATTCGTCGCCGAGCACACGAACGGCTTTGACGAGTGGTGGGAGACCATCAAGAACTACACTCCCGAATCCGTACAGGACATCACGGGTGTCGAGCCCGCGTTGATCCACCAAGCTGCCGAGATGTACGCCACGGCGAAGCCCTCTGCCATCATTGGCTGGGGCATGGGCGTGTGTCAGCAGAAGCAGAATCTGAAGACGGTGCACACCATCGCCTCCATCGCCTGCATTGCCGGCCAGATCGGCAAACCCAACTCCGGCCTCGCGCCCGTGCGTGGCCAGAACAACGTCCAGGGCTCCTGCGATATGGGCATGCTGCCCAACCTGTACCCTGGCTACCAAAAAGTCACCGACCCCGCCGTACGTGCCAAGTTTGCCAAGGCTTGGGGCGTGCCCGAGGAAAAGCTCCCCTTGGAGGAGGGCTACAAGCTCACCGACCTGGGTCACCTGGTCGACGAGGGCAAGGTGCACTGCTTCTACAACTACGGCGAGGACCCGGTGCAGACCGAGCCCGATTCGGCCGGTATGCGCAAGACGCTCTCCGAGCTGGATCTGTTCATTTGCCAGGACATCTTTATGACGCAGACGACCATGCTCGCCGACGTCATCCTGCCCGCTACCTCTTGGGGCGAGCACGAGGGTGTCTTTACCGCTTCTGACCGTAGCTTCCAGCACTTCGACGCGGCCGTTCCGCCCAAGGGCGAGTGCCGTCACGACTGGGAGATCTTCGCGGACCTGTCCACGCGCATGGGCTACCCCATGCACTACGACAACACCGAGCAGATCTGGAACGAGTGCATTAGCCTGTGCCCCAACTTTGTGGGCGCCACCTACGAGAAGATGGCTCCCGAGGGCGGTTACGCTCAGTGGCCCGTCAAGACCACCGACGTGAACGACCACGGTACGCCCGACATGTTCGCGGGCGGCAAGTTCACCACCAAGGATGGCCGCGCCAACCTGATGGCGCACGATTGGGAGGCGCCCTCCGAGCTTCCCGACGATGAGTACCCGCTCATCCTGTGCACCGTCCGCGAGGTTGGCCACTACAGCTGCCGCTCCATGACCGGCAACTGCAAGACGCTGGCGCTGCTCGCCGACGAGCCCGGCTTTGTCCGCATGAATCCCGCGGACGCCGAGGCGCGCGGCATCAAGAACGGCGACATCGTCTCGATCCACAGCCGCCGCGGCCAGGTATACAGCCGCGCCGACGTGAGCGACCGCATCAACAAGGGCACGGTCTACATGACCTACCAGTGGTGGATCGGTAAGTGCAACGAGCTGACCATGCACAAGGTCGACCCGGTCTCGCACACGCCCGAGGACAAGTTCTCCGCCTGCCAGGTCGATCCCATCGCCGACCAGGTCTGGGCCGAGGGCGAGGTTGAGCGTCAGTACACCGAGCTCAAGCAGGCTCTGGTGGACGCCGCCGCTCCCCAGGACGTTGAGCCCGGCGCCGCCAAGTTCGACGACGAGACGCACGTGAACCAAATCGTGTAGTCCGTTCTCGTTGGCTTTTTGGGCCGGGCGCCCCGAACGTTCGGACGCCCGGCCCGTTATTTTGAAAGGAAGTGGGGATGAACCGCTTCATTGACATCAACCCGGAGAGGTGCATCGGTTGCGGAACATGCCAGTCCGCCTGTGCCGACGCCCACCGGATGCAGGGTCTTCAGGACACGCCGCGTCTGGCGCTCGTGAAGACCGGCGGCATTTCGGCCGCCCTTGCCTGCCACCATTGCGAGGGTGCCCCCTGCGCCGAGGTCTGCCCGGTGAATGCCATCGAGCACGATGGCGACCGCATCCACGTTAAGGAGCAGGAGTGCATCGGGTGCAGGCTGTGCGCCATCGCGTGCCCCTTCGGTGCCATCCATCCCGATGGCACGTCCATCGCCGGTGTCGCAGGCATGTGCGACCCGACACCTTCGTATCCTAAGTCCCTGAGCAGCCTGCTCACGTGGGCGCCCGGTCAGTACACCTGCGCCGTCAAGTGCGACCTGTGTGCCTTCGACCCTGATGGCCCCCACTGCGTGGTGGCTTGCCCCACCAAGGCGCTTACCGTCATGGGCGGCGCGGCCGATCGCGAGCTCGACGAGGCCAAGCGCCTGCGTTCGATCGAGAACGGTCCGTCTGTCGACGTGGCGGCTGTGGCCCAGGGCTTGTCCGAGAAAGCAGAAGGGAGCGTAAACAATGGATAGCATGACGCTGTTTATCGCATCGCTTGCCGTCTCGTGCATCGGTGCGCTCGCCTCGGTTCTGCTGATCAAGGCCGACAACGCCGCCAAGACCGCCGGCTGCCTTATCGGCGCCGTCGCCGCGGTGCTCTCCTTTGTGGCCGGCATTCAGGCCGTGCTGGGCAATGTCGCGTCGGTCGACACCATCGTGTTCTTCCCGTTTGCCCATTTCCAGCTGCTGCTCAATCAGCTGTCCGGTCTGTTCGTGGCACTCATCTCGGTGCTCGCGTTTGCCGGTTCGATCTACGGTCTCAACTACTTTGATGAGTACCCGGGCAAAAAGGGCCGCGCCGGCTTCTTCTTTAACACCTTCGTGGCGTCCATGATGCTCGTCATCACCGCCGACAACGTGTTTTGGTTCCTGGTCGCCTTTGAGCTCATGTCGCTGACCTCTTACTTCTTGGTCGTGATCGAGGAGAACGAGAACTCCATCCACGGCGGTTGGCTCTACTTTGTGATCGCGCACGTGGGCTTTGTGCTCATCATGGCGAGCTTCCTCACCATGACCAACTTCGCCGGCGGCTCGTTTGCCTTTGCGGATTTCCGCGCCACGCAGTTTAGCCCCGCGGTCGCATCCGTGTGCTTCGTGCTCGCCTTCTTTGGCTTTGGCGCCAAGGCCGGTATCATCCCGCTGCACGGCTGGCTGCCCAAGGCACATCCCGAGGCGCCGTCTAACGTGAGTGCCCTCATGTCCGGCGGCATGATCAAGATCGGTATCTTCGGCATCCTCAAGGTTGGTCTCGACCTGCTCTCCGCCTCGGGCGTTCAGGTCTGGTGGGGCCTTATGGTCATGGTCTTCGGTGCGATCTCGTCGGTCCTCGGCGTGGCGTTCGCCCTGCAGGAGCATGACATCAAGCGCCTGCTTGCCTATCACTCCGTCGAGAACATCGGCATCATTTTGCTCGGTGTCGGCGCCTCCATGGCCGCCATGGCGCTCAATTCGGTCGGCATCGCCGTCCTGGCTCTGATGGCCGCCCTCTACCACACGTTTAACCACGCGATGTTTAAGGGCGAGCTGTTCTTGGGCGCCGGTGCGCTGCTGTACTCCACGGGTACGCGCAATATGGAGAAGATGGGCGGCCTGTTCCGTCGTATGCCGGCAACGGCCATCTGCTTCCTCGTCGGCGCGCTTGCCATCTCGGCCATCCCGCCCTTCAACGGCTTTGTGTCCGAGTGGTTTACCTACCAGTCGCTCTTTAACGCCGCCATGCAGGGCGACAAAGCCGTCATGATCGTGGCCGTGTTCGCTGCCGTCGCGCTTGCCATTACCGGCGCTCTGGCCGTCACGTGCTTCGTCAAGGCCTATGGCGTCTCCTTTGCCTCCGCGCCCCGCTCCGAGGCCGCGGCCAATGCCAAGGAGGTTCCCGCCCCTATGGTGTTTGCACAGGGCCTGCTCGCGGCCATCTGCGTCGTGCTGGGCATTGGCGCTCCCGTGATCGCGCCCGTTCTGGTCGACGTCGCCGCGTCCGTGCTGCATCCGTACGGCGGCGTGTTTGCCGCCGAGGGCATGGAGCTCATGAACCAGTACTCCGGCGCTGCCACCTCCACGCCTGCGATCGCCATTGCGCTCGTGGTGCTCGTCGGCCTTGCCTGCGGTTATCGCAAACTCAAGACCGTCGGCAAGGTGCAGAAGTCCCAGCCGTGGGCATGCGGCTATGCTCCCAACGAGCATATGCCCGTCGTGGCCACGACCTTTGCCTCCGAGGTTTCCTGGTTTATGCAGCCGCTCTACACGCTGCGCGACCGCTGCACGGCTGTCTGCTGGTCCATCGCGCACTTCTTCCAGAAGCTCACCGGTGTGGCCGAGGCTGTGGAGCCCGTACCCGACAAGGTTCTCGTCGATGCCCCGCATAAGGGTGTCGAGAAGCTCGCCGACCTCGCGACTAAGCTCGAGGGCGGCAACTACAGCATCTATATCTGCTACATCGTCGCGGCACTCGTGGTGTTCCTCGTGCTCGCCGTGCAAATGGGTTAAGGAGGGGAGAGCATGAACAACATCGTACTTGCCGTTCTGCAGGGCGTGGTCGTCATGGCCGTCGCGCCGTTCTTCTCCGGTCTCGGCCGCGTGATTCGCGCCAAGATGCACAACCGTCGCGGCCCCAGCATCATGCAGGACTACCGCGACCTGGCCAAGCTCTTTGCGCGCCCCGAGTCCCAGAGCGAGGACGCGAGCTTTGCGCTGCGCATTATGCCGCCGCTGTTCTTTGCCGTCGCCTTTATGCTTGCGATGGGCCTGCCGCTCTTTACGGCACAAAGCCCCATCCCGGTCTTTGGTGACGCCATCACCATCATGTACAGCCTGGCGCTCGCCCGCTTCTTCTTCGCCCTCTGCGGTGTGGATTCGTCCAACGCCTACGCCGGTATCGGCGGCGTTCGAGAGCTGCTCATGAGCGTGCTCATCGAGCCGTCCATGCTGCTGGCGCTGTTTGCCGCCGCCCTGGTGTGCGGCTCCACCGACATCGCCACCATGGGCCAGCACATCATGACGGGCGCCATCGACGCGCCGGTCGCCGTGATCCTCGCCGGCATCGCCTTTGCGATTGCCTGCTACATGGAGCTCGGTAAGCTGCCGTTTGATCAGGCCGAGGCCGAGCAGGAGCTTCAGGAAGGCCCGCTCGCCGAGCTTTCCGGCCCATCGCTTGCGATGGCCAAGCTTGCCATGTCCATGAAGCAGGTCCTGGTCGTCGCCTGGTTCTGCGCGATCTTCGTCCCCTGGGGCGAGCCCGCGACCGTGGGCGCCGCCGCCGTTCTGGGCGCGGTCATCTTCCTGGTGAAGTGCCTGATCGACTTTGTCGTATGCGGCGTGATCGAGAACTCTTGCTCGCGTTCGCGTTTTAAGGTGCTTGGCAATCAGACCTGGGCCGTCGTGGGCATCGCCGTTCTGGCGTTTGTCTTCGTGGTCGTCGGCGTGTAGGAGAAGGGAGAAACAATGTCATTTGCAGTCAGTCTGTCCCTTCTCGGCTTGGTCGCTATCGCGGCCCCGATGGTGGCCTCGGTGCTCGTCGCCCTGTTCCCCCGTCCGTACGCCAAGTGGTTCAGCGTTTTGGGTGCCGCCGTCTCGACGGTCTGCACCATCGCCCTCGCCGCGAATTTCGCCGGCGCCGGCATGCCCGACACGCAGGTCCCCCTGATCTCGTTTGGGCAGACCCTTGTCATGGGATTCACCTTCGATCGCATGAGCACGCTGCTCGCGCCCGCCTTTGTGGGTATCGGCCTGCTTGTCGTGATCTATTCGATTCCCTATATGAGCG
Organism: uncultured Collinsella sp.; assembly: GCA_934630375.1. Classification (GTDB taxonomy): domain Bacteria; phylum Actinomycetota; class Coriobacteriia; order Coriobacteriales; family Coriobacteriaceae; genus Collinsella. Next base: position 49,497 of record CAKTVQ010000002.1, on the reverse strand, counting down.
AGAATAACCGTGAGCATCCCGACGCACCGCGTCGTCGCTTCTACGCATACCTCGCGACCTTCATCGGCGCCATGGCCGGCCTCGTGTACAGCTCGACCCTTTTGGGCCAGCTCGTGTTCTTTGAGATCACGGGTGCGTGCTCTTGGGGCCTCATTAGCTACTACATGTCGCCTACGGCCAAGAAGGCCGGCATGAAGGCCCTGATCATCACGCATATCGGTGCGCTCGGCCTGTATCTGGGCGCCGCCATCGTGTTTGCCCACACCGGTACCTTCGCCATTACCGCGATTGCCGGCCTCGACGCCAAGCTCAAGGCTATCGTCCTTTTGCTCGTGCTGTTTGCGGCCTGGGCCAAGTCCGCACAGGTTCCCATGTACATGTGGCTGCCTTCGGCCATGGAGGCGCCGACGCCTGTTTCGGCCTACCTGCATGGTGCCTCGATGGTCAAGGTAGGTGTGTGCGTGTTCGCGCGTGCACTCGTCTCTGCCGGCGAGATTCCCGAGATCGTGGGCTGGGTCGCCATTATCGACGCCATGGTCACCATGCTCTTTGGTTTCCTTATGTACCTGCCGCAAAAGGACATGAAGCGCCTGCTGGCCTTCTCCACGATCGCCCAGCTCTCCTATGTGTTCTTTGGTCTGGGCCTTTCGGTCTTTGGCAGCCAGCTGGCCTTTGATGGCGCCGTGTGCCACATCTTTAACCATGCTTTCGCCAAGACCCTGTTCTTCCTGATCGCGGGTTCGTTCTCCTTTACGCTCGGTACGCGTATGCTGCCCAAGCTGCGCGGCATCGTAAAGAAGTACCCGATCTCGGGTGTGGGCTTTGGTGTCGCGGCGCTCGCCATTGCCGGCGTGCCGCCTATGAACACGTTCTTCTCGAAGTTCCAGATCATCGCCGGCGGCTTCTCCGTCGGTGCTGGCAACGTCGCGATCTTGGTGCTCGTGTGCATCATGGTCGCCGAGACCGTCGCCACCTTCGCCTGGTTCCTTAAGTGGATGGGCTATTGCCTGCCCGGCGAGCCGAGCGAAGAGGTTGCTGCGGGAGCCCCGCTCCCCAAGGCGATGGCATTCGTGTTCATCGTGCTCATCATCATGGTCATCGTCAGCGGCCCGCTTTCGGCCAGCTGGATCGGTTAGGAGGTAGAACGACATGGGTTATTCGATCGTCAACATCCTTGGCGGCCTTCTGATCGTCACGTCCACCATGGTGGTCATTTCCAAGAACATTAAGCACTCCATCCGCTGGTATGCGGTGCAGTCGCTGGTGCTCGTGGGCCTGCTCGCCACGCTCGGTGTCACCACCGGCGCGCAGGAGCTCCTTATGTGGGCGGGTTCGGCCTTTATCACCAAGGTCGTCCTGGTCCCGTACATTCTCAACCGCGCGTACAAGAAGATGGGCGAGCCGAGCGACGCATCGCTCAAAGCCGGCCTTAAGCCCGCGTGGGCCATCTGCATCATCGCCGTCGAGGTTGCGATCTGCTTTGCCGTCGTGACGCAGATCAGCCTGCCCACGGCCGAGGTCGCAACGCCTGCGCTCGCCATTAGCTTCGCTCACTTCTTTGTGGGTCTCACCTGCATCATCTCGCAGCGCAACATCATGAAGCAGATTTTTGGCTACTGCCTCATGGAAAACGGCAGCCACGTGACACTCGCGTTGCTTGCGCCCACCGCTCCCGAGATCATCGAGATCGGTATTGCCACCGACGCCATCTTCGCCGTCATCATCATGTCCATCGTCGTGCGTCGCATTTGGGAAGACTCCCATTCGCTCGACTCGCGCGACCTGTCCGAGCTGAGGGGGTAGTCCATGGAAACGTTGATTCTTGCCCTGCTCGCGACCCCTTTGGTGTTCTCGCTCGTCATGGCGTTTTTGCCCAAGAGCACGTCCTATAGCGTGTTTGCCGGGCTCAACCTGGTCTCTGTCACGGCCGTCCTGGTGCTGTCGCTTATGACCGCCGGCGACGTCCTTGTGAGCGGCAACACCGCCAACGCCCTTGGCCTATGGTTTCACCTCGATTCGCTGGGCTCCATCTTTGTGCTGCTCATCGGCTTTATCGGTTTTCTCACGGGGCTGTTCTCGCTGCCCTACGTCAAGGCCGACATCGAGGAGGGTGCCATGCCCGCCGAGCGCGCTAAGCAGTACTACGCGCTGTTTAGCCTGTTTGTGTTCACCATGCTGCTCGCATGCCTGTCCAACAACATGATCCTCACCTGGGCCGCCGTGGAGGCAACTACGCTGTCCACCGTGTTTCTCGTCGGTATCTACAAGAACAAGACCGCCCTCGAGGCCTCTTGGAAGTACGCCATGGTCTGCACCGCCGGCGTGGCCTTTGGCCTCTTTGGCACGCTGCTGATCTATGCCAACGCCGCCGACGTGATTCCCAACGCCCACGAGGCCGCATTCCTGTCGTGCGTGCTGCCGTATGCCGACCAGTTCGATCCGACGCTCATGCGCCTTGCCTTTGCGTTTATCGTGATCGGCTTTGGCACCAAGGCCGGCCTGTTCCCCATGCACACTTGGCTGCCCGATGCCCACTCCCAGGCCCCGAGCCCCGTCTCGGCCCTGCTCTCGGGCGTGCTGCTTAAGTGCGCCATGCTTGTGATCATGCGCTTCTACGGCTTTACCATCCAGGCCGTCGGCGCCGACTACCCCCAGCTTCTGCTGCTGATCGTCGGTACGCTGTCCATCCTGGTGGCGGCGCTTTCCATGTTCCGCCAGGACGACCTCAAGCGCCGCTTCGCCTACTCCTCCGTGGAGAACGTGGGCGTCATCGCGCTGTGCCTGGGTGTCGGCGGTCCGCTGGGTATCGCCGCGGCCCTGCTGCACTGCGTGTTCCACGGCTTTACCAAGACGCTTGCCTTCTGCGTGTCCGGTAACATCCAGCATGCCTACGGTACGCGCAGCCTGGCCAAGATCCAGGGCGTCGTGGAGGTTGCTCCCGCTACCGCCGCGCTCGCCATCCTGGCGCTGCTGGGCCTTGCCGCCTTCCCGCCCTTTGGCATGTTCATCTCGGAGTTTTTGACCTTTGTCGCCGGCGTTACCGCTGGCCCGATGTGGCTTGTCGTCGTGGTGGCCCTCGGCCTTACCGTCGCCATCTCCGCGCTTACCCGCATCGCGCTTAAGTCGGTGTTCGGTCATGCTCCCGAGGGCATGGGTAAGCACGAGGCCCCGGCGCTCATGCTGATCCCCGAGATCATCCTGGCCGTCATGATCCTTTGGTTTGGTATCGCCACGCCCACGCCGCTCGTGAGCGGTGTCGAGGCCGCAACCGGTATCGTGCTCGAGCAGAGCACCGAGGAGCTTCATGCGGCGCCGATGTACCGCGCTGTGTTCGGTACCCAGACCGCTCAGAGCGAGGTGGAGTAACCAATGACTGATACTGAGAACAAGGTGTATGCCCGCCGCTGCGAGAGCCATGTCGAGGCCCTGCGCCGCGCCGTTCCGGGCTGCATCGAGAAGGTCGAGTGGCAGTGCGAGGACCAGCTGACGATCACCGTCAAGCTGGACCGTCTGCCCGAGGCCGTCCACTACCTGTACTACGAGCGCTACGGCTGGATTCCCGTGATCGTCGGTAACGACGAGCGCAGCCTGTGCGGCCGCTACGCCGTGTACTACCTCATCTCCATGGAGGGGGAGGATCCCGGCTGGGTGACTGTGCGCGCCGAGGTCGACCCCGCCAAGATGACGTTCCCGTCCGTGACGCCGTTCGTCCCCGCCTGCGTGTGGGGCGAGCGCGAGCTGCGCGATATGTTCGGCCTGATTCCCGAGGGCCTGCCCGATCGCCGTCGCCTGGTACTGCCCGATGACTGGCCGAGCGGCCTGTACCCGCTGCGCAAGGACTCCATGGACTACCGTTTCCGTCCCGCTCCCGCGAGCGACATGGAAAACTACGAGTTCTTGGCCGACACCAAGGGCAAGGAGACGACCCTTGTCCCCATGGGACCTTTGCACATTACCTCCGACGAGCCGGGCCACTTCCGCCTGTTCGTTGAGGGCGAGACGATCGTCGACGCCGACTACCGTCTGTTCTACGTGCACCGCGGCATGGAGAAGGTCGCCGAGACGCGCCTGAACTATGACGCCGTGACCTTCCTCGCCGATCGTATCTGCGGCATTTGCGGCTGCGCTCACTCGGTGGCTTACGCTGAGGCCGTCGAGCGTGCCCAGGGCGTCCACGTCCCGCCGCGCGCCCAGTACATCCGCGCCATCATGCTCGAGGTCGAGCGCCTACACTCGCATCTGCTCAACATTGGCCTGGCCTCGCACTACACGGGCTTTGACTCCGGCTTCCAGCAGTTCTTCCGCGTCCGCGAGAAGTCCATGGACCTGGCCGAGAAGCTCTCCGGTCACCGCAAGACCTATGGCCTCAACGTGATCGGCGGCGTGCGTCGCGACATCCTGGCCGAGCAGAAGCTCTCCACGCTCACGACCATCCACCAGCTACGCTCCGAGGTCACCGAGCTTGTCGACGTTTTGCTCTCCACGCCCAACTTTATCGAGCGTACGAGCGGCATCGGCATTCTGGATCGCAAGATCGCCCGCGACTTTTCGCCGGTCGGCCCGCTCATGCGCGGCTCGGGTTATGCCCGTGACGTGCGTTTTGACCATCCCTTCGATGGCTATGCCGACCCCGACATCCAAAAGATGCATGCGGCCACGGCCGACACCTGCGATGCCTTCGGCCGTACCGCCGTGCGTATCCAGGAGGTCTACGATTCGATCGATATGATCGAGACCATGCTCGAGAACTGCCCGTCGGGCCCCATCCTCACCACGGATTGGGAGTACACCCCGCACAAGTACGCCATTGGCGCCACCGAGGCGCCGCGCGGCGAGGACGTGCACTGGGCCATGCTCGGTAACAACCAGAAGTGCTACCGCTGGCGCGCCAAGGCCGCCACGTACAGCAACTGGCCGGTCCTGCGCTACATGTTCCGCGGCAACACCGTGGGCGATGCGGCGCTCATCGTCGGCTCGCTCGACCCGTGCTACTCTTGCACCGACCGCGTGACGGTGACCGATGTCGCCGCCAAGCGCGACCACGTGCTGGACAAGGAGCAGTTCGAGAACGTCTGGCGCGACAAGTCGCCGCTTGCGGGCGAGGGCACCATGGCCGCTCCGCTCGATGAGGAGGCGCTCTAATATGCTGAAGCTTTGGAAGGTTAACGCCAAGGCCGGCGACGCAACGGTCAAGTACCCGTTTGCGCCGTTTCCCACCAATAAGGACATGCGCGGCAAGCCCGAGCACAACGCCGAGCTGTGCATCGCATGCGGTGCCTGCGGCGTTGCGTGCCCGGCCGACGCCATCCGCATGGATACCGACCTTGCGGCCGATACCATCACTTGGTCGATCGACTACGGCCGCTGCATCTTCTGCGGCCGCTGCGAGGAAGCCTGCCCCATGGAGGCCATCAAGCTCACCGAGGAGTTTGAGCTGGCCGTCATGAGCAAGGACGACCTCACCAGCAAGAGCGTTTACACGCTCGAGCACTGCTCGCGCTGCGGCAAGCCGTTCGCCCCGCACAAGGAGATCGACTACGCCAAGCGCCTGCTGCAAAAGGCCGGTGGCATGGAGGCCGAGCAGGCCGCCCGTACCGTCGGTATGTGCCAGGAGTGCAAGCGCGAGCTCGACGCCCTGCGCGCCGCGTCGGCCGTAAAGACCGGCAACGCGCGTGGCATGGCTGCCAACGAGACGCTCGCGTCCGGTGAGCCCCAGGGTCCCGGTATGGAGTATCTGGGCGGCCACGGTGTGAACCCGGAGTATATCGACCGCGAGCTTAACCCCGATGCGCCCGAGATTCCCGCCGGTCCGGCGCCGGTCGAGGGCATCATCATGGATCTCGATAAGAAGGAGGAGTAACCATGGCCGAACCCACGCTTTTGCCCGAGCGGCTTCAGTACCGCCCGACCAAGATCGAGCTCGACGAGAGCATCGAGAAGGCCAAGGCGACCCTTCTTAAGAAGATCAAGCGCTCGGTGTACGTCTACCGCGTTGACTGCGGTGGCTGCAACGGCTGCGAGATCGAGATCTTCGGTTCCATCACGCCCGTCTTTGACGTTGAGCGTTTTGGTATTAAGGTCGTCCCGTCGCCGCGCCACGCCGATGTGCTGCTGTACACCGGTGCTGTGACGCGCGCCATGCGCATGCCGGCCCTTCGTGCCTTTGAGGCCGCACCCGATCCCAAGATCGTGGTGTCCTACGGCGCGTGCGGCTGCACCGGCGGCATCTTTTACGACAACTACTGCGTGTGGGGCGGCACGGACAAGATTTTGCCGGTCGATGTCTACATCCCCGGCTGCCCGCCCAGCCCCGCGCAGACCATCTACGGCTTTGCCATGGCGCTCGGTCTGCTCGACCAAAAGCTCCATGCCGAGACCACGGTGGAGGCCGAGGGCGAGCAGGCAGACATTCTGCACCCCGGCGTGCCGTACAAGCTGCGCGTGGCTATCGAGCGCGAGGCTCGTGCCATGAGCGGCTACCGTTACGGCCGCGATCTGGCCAACGAGTTTATGGATACGCTCGAGGGTGCGCCCAAGGGCGATATCCGCGGTGCCATGGCGCTGCTCATCGACAAGCAGGATGATCCCCGCCGCGTCGAGGTGTACTCGGCGCTGCAGGATCTGGTGCTGGCCGGAGGTCGCTAGATGGAGCTTGTGGACCGCTCTGGTTACTTTGCGGGCCCCGGCATGCTCGGCGGCTCCTTCGGTGATGCCTCGCGCGCAAGTGGCGAGGCTGCCGAGGGCGTCGCCGATCCCTGCCTGACCCACGAGTCCGATCAGGTGGTCTTCTACGAGCTCACGCGTAAGTTTGTCGAGACCGAGGAAGACGTTCCCCAGGAGGCCTGCGACGTGCTGTACTACACGCTCGCCGTGGGCCACCACACCGGCGTGCTCGACTGCTTTGAGCCGCGCCTGTCGGTGCCGGTGGACGTGTTCTATTCGCTCGTCGATGCACTGCCGGAGGGGGAGGCCCGGACCAAGTTTGAGGCCATCCGCTCCTTTGGCGAGTGCCAGCTCGACAAGGCGGCGGTGCCGTCGCTGCTCGAGGCCTGCGACACGCTGCTCGACGAGCGCGGTTTTCGCGGGTCGGCCAAGGCCGGCATCTCGGTGTTCGACGACGACTTTGGCCTGCATGCCCAGCAGGTCGCGTTTCTGATGAAGTTTCGCGATCTGGTGGAGCGTGTGCGCGATGTGTCGGGCGTGTATCTGACGGGGAGGTTGCAGTAATGGGTCGCGTTGTAGATGGACGTGTGAACGGCGCCTCGTTTGCGGGTATCGTGCTCACGGCGGGAAGCGTGCTGCGTGCCGATGATGCCGCCGGCCCCGTGCTCTCCAAAAAGATGGAGGACGCGCCCATCGCCGGTTGGTACACCATCGACGGTGGCCAAACGCCCGAGGACGACATCATCGAGGTCAAGCGCGAGCGTCCGCCGCGTCTGGTCTTGGTCGATGCCGCCGACATGGCGCTGCCCGTCGGGTCCATCCGTTTGCTTGACAAACGCGATGTGGCCCGCAAGTCGATGTTCACCACGCATTCGCTTCCCTTGTCGATTCTGATCGAAGAGATTGAGCAATCGTGCGATGATATCGTCTTCGTCGGGATTCAGCCGGGCGACACGGAGTTCTACAACCCCATGTCCCCGGAAGTCTTTGACGCCGTCGACGCCGTGTACGACGCCGTGGCCGCCAACGACTTTTCCCACTTTGTCCGCTTGGGGCAAGAGCAGTAGGAGCACTTGTTCCATTTTGTTAGGAAAGAAGTGATTGACATGGCAGATTCCAAGGTGGAGTACCCCGCTCCCGATTGCCTGGCGCCCGCTGCGATCGAGGCCAAGACCGAGGCCGCCGGCGTGACCAAGGCCAACCTGCCGGTCGTAAAGGCCTTTCTGTTGGCAATGTTCGCCGGCGCGTTCATCGCCTTCGGCGGCCTGTTCTTTACGGTGTTCTTGAGCGATAGCACGCTCGGCTGGGGCGCTCAGCGCGTCGTGGGCGGCCTGTGCTTTTGCCTGGGCCTGGTGCTGGTGCTGGTGTGCGGCGCCGAGCTGTTTACCGGTAATTCGCTTATGGTCTGCGCGCTCAAGAGCAAAAAGATCACCTTGGCTCAGATGCTCAAAGCCTGGCTTGTCGTGTGGGTCGGCAATTTTGTCGGCGCTCTGTTCATCGTCTTTTTGGTGTACATGGCCGGCATTTACAAGCTCAACGGCGAGGCGGTTGCCAATTCCATGGTGAGCGTCGCCGCCGGCAAGGTGACGATCGACTGGGTGACAATCTTCTTCCGTGGCATCCTGTGCAACATCTTTGTGTGCCTGGCCGTGTGGATTGGTACCGCCGGCAAGACCGTGGTCGATAAGGTTGTGGGCATTCTGCTGCCCATCGCCGCCTTTGTGGCCTGCGGTTTTGAGCACTGCGTCGCCAACATGTACTTTTTGCCCATGGGTGCCGTGATGCACGCGTGCGGCTATGGTGCCGACGTCGCCGGGGCCGATGCTTTGAACGTCGCGGGCATTGCGTTTAACCTGTCCGCCGCCACGCTGGGCAACATTGTGGGCGGTGCGGTTCTGGTCGCGCTCGGCTACTGGTTTATCTACGCCAAGAAGTCCGAGGCGTAAGATACCGTCTGTTTGACGTTGGGCCTCCCGCGGGGCGTTGCCGTGCGGGAGGCTTTTTTGGTCTGGGGCTCGTTGCCGGGCTGTTGACCTGTTGTGTTTGGCTGGTGAAAGGGGTAATCGAGATGGCATCTGCTGTGGAGCGTGACGGTCGCGCCGTGGTGACCACATGCGGGGGATGCTATGCCGATTGCGCCTTTGCGGTCCATGTTGAGGATGGGCGTGTGGTGGCCGAGCTGCCGGTTGTCGGGCATCCGTGCGCGGCGCGGGCCCTATGCGCCCGAGGGCGGCATCGCCTGTCCATGCCATTTGACGAGCGTGATCGTATCTTGCACCCCATGCGCCGCCGCGAGGATGGCTCGGGGTTCGATGCGGTGAGCTGGGACGAGGCGTTTGCGGAGATCGCGGCGCGCCTTGGCGGGATTGTTGACGGGCATGGTCCGCGCGCGCTGGGCATGACGCTCGGCGTGCCCTCGTTCGACCGCTACTGGGCGTGTCGTTTTATGCATGCGCTGGGCTCGCCCAACGTATACGGTGCAGACGGTGCCTGCGAGGTAAGCCGACTTACCGGTTGGGAGCACAGCCTGGGTTATAGTCCCACCTCCGACCTTGCGCATACCGACTGCATCATGTACCTGGGTCGTTCCATTGTCGATTCGTCGACGATGGGGGCCGTTGATGCGCTCAATGATGCGCGCCGGCGCGGGGCGAAGATTATTGTGGTTGACCCCCGGCGCAGTGGCTCTGCTGCGCTTGCCGACCGCTGGCTGCGCGTGCGTCCGGGCTGCGACTTGGCGCTGCTGTTGGGTATTGTCCACGTGCTGATTGCCGAGGACCTGTACGATCACGAGTTCGTGACCCGCTATACCACGGGCTTTGATGAGCTGGCGCAGGCGGCCCGTGCTTGGACGCCCGAGTGGGCCGAGTCCATGTGCGACGTGCCGGCCGCAGAGATTGTCGCCACGGCGCGCGATCTCGCTGCCGCCGCGCCTGCCGCTGTGGTGGATGCGGGCTTTCATGGTGGCATCGGTATCGCGTATGCCAATAGCACCCAGACCGCGCGTGCTATCTGCTTGGTCGATGTGCTTCTGGGCTGCATCGGACACGCGGGCGGTGCACTCAACCCGCCCACGCCGCTTGTGTTGGGCGACCTCGATCCCGAACGCTTTGCGACGCCGTCAGTGTCGCGTGAGCCTAAGTTGGGGTCCGAGCGCTATCCGCTCGTCGACCCCGAGCGCGGTCTGTGCACGACCATCGGCCAGTCGATTCTGGCCGGGGACCTGCGCGGGCTCATCGTCTATGCCAGTAACCCCGGTGCGGGCTATGGCAATGCACGGGCTTGGTTGGGTATTTTGCAGCAGCTCGACTTGCTCGTGACAATTGATATTCGCTGGTCCGAGACGGCGCGTGCTTCCGACTTCGTGCTGCCCGACGTAACGTATCTGGAGGCCGACCGCGGCGTGGGCACGGTCGTGGGCGCCAACGATTCGCGGGTGTTCTACCGCAACGCCGCACTGCCTGTGCAGCATGACGACACACGTCCCGGTCGGGAGATTTTTGCCGGTCTGGCGCAGGCGTGTGGCGCGGGCGAGTACTTCCAGTTTACGTCTGACGATCTGGCGGCTGCCCAGGTGGCGCCTTTTGGGATCAATCTGGACGAGCTCAAGGAGCGCGGCTGGGCCGACACGGGTGTTGCGTTGCCGTCGCCTACGGGCGAGCCGGCGATTCCCTTGGATGGCGGCAAAATTGCGCTGGCAAGCGACGTATGGGAACGAGCCGGTCTGGGTCGTGTGCCCAACTGGATCGCTCCCATGGTGGAGCCTGGCCCGGGGATGTTTCGCCTCATTAGCGGCAACCGTCCCTTTGAGTCGCATACCTCGCGAAGGCTTGCAGCCCAAGGTGCCGCTGAGGCTGGGTCGGACCTGGATGCCGTGCAGATGAATGCCGATGCTGCTGCGCACATGGGCATCGCCGACGGCGAGATCGTCGAACTCGTGAGCGATATGGGCCGCGACCGCGTGCGTGTGGAGACGACGCCGTATCTGCATCCGGCGTGCATCTTCACCTCGGCCGCCCCCGGTGGGCGTTCGTTTGACGCCGATGCCGGTGGCGCTCAAGACTTAGGCGTGGGCCCGCTCGACCATACGCCGTTGCGTTGGGACCCGTTGACGGGTGCCGCGCTCACCCAGGAAAACGCCGTTCGCGTGGAAAAGATCGCGGCGCGCGGGGATAATGACGAGTAATTGACTCAGCTGATGTATTCGACTGATCCACGTTTCTTTTGAAAGGCCGCACATGAGCGATAGCCAGAACATGTCCGATGAGGTGCGCGCCCGCCTGCGCGCCATTCCTTCCGTCAACGAGCTGCTTGCCGAGTGGCCGGTGGTGAAGGCTGCGGGGGAGACCTGCGACGCGGTGGTGCATGCCGCCGTGACGGCTGAGCTCGACGAGGAGCGCGCCGCGATCCGTGCCGGTGCCGCCCCGCGTTCCAAGCGCGAGCTGGCCTCGGCCATCGAGTGGCGTGCGCATCGCTCCGCACTGCCGAGCCTGCGCCCCGCCGTCAACGCCACGGGTGTGGTCATCCATACCAATCTGGGCCGCGCCCCGCTCGCGGAGTCGGCGGCAAAGGCCGTGGCCGAGGTTGCGCGCGGGTATAGCACGCTCGAGTACAGCGTCGACACCTGTTCGCGCGGGTCGCGCAAGGAGCACGCCGCGCAACTGATCCGCTCGCTCACCGGTGCCGAGGACGCGCTGGTCGTCAACAACAATGCCGCCGCGGTGCTGCTGGTGCTGGCGACTCATGCCGCGGGCAAAGAGGTCATCGTGAGCCGTGGCGAGCTCGTCGAGATCGGTGGCAGCTTCCGTATTCCTGACGTCATGGCGGCTTCTGGCGCCAAACTTGTCGAGGTCGGCGCCACCAACCGCACGCATCTGGGCGACTACGAGCGCGCCATCACGCCCGAAACGGCCATGATCCTGAAGGTCCATCCTTCCAACTATCGCATCGAGGGTTTTCACGAGGAGGTGGGCTCTCGGGAGCTTGCCGCTCTGGCCCACAAGCATGGCCTGCTGTTCTACGAGGACCAGGGCTCGGGCGCGTTGTTACCCGACGACATCTTGGTGCGCGGCGGCGAAGAAACCACGCCGGCTTCGGTTTCGGCAGGGCTCGATCTGGTGTCGTGCTCGGGCGATAAGCTGCTCGGTGCCGCACAGGCGGGTATTATCATGGGCCGTCGCGATCTGGTTCAGGCCTGTGGGTCGCATCCGCTTATGCGCGCCCTGCGCCCGGGCAAGTTGGCGCTCACGGCGCTCGAGGCCACGCTGCGCATCTACATGGACGGCGCCGATGTTGCCCATCGCGATATTCCGGTGCTCAGCATGCTTACGCTGCCGCAGGCTCATCTGGAGCGTCGTGCCCGCAAGCTGCGCGATTGTATGGTTGCCGGGCTCGAAAAGGTCGGTTGCCCGTGCGCCGTTCAGGTGGAGATCGTCGAGGAATCGTCGACCCCCGGTGGCGGCTCGCTGCCTACCGTGGAGCTGCCCACGATGTGCGTTGCCGTGCGTCTTGTTGACACGCGCCTGTCCGTCGACGCGCTCAAGCGCTCGCTTGTCCAGGACTTCGACACGCCGGTCGTCACGCGGACCTCGCACGATCGCATTTTGTTTGACGTCCGTACGCTCGTGGGCGACCGCGATATCGAGACGGCGGCGTCGACGCTCGTCGCATGCGTTGAGAAGGCGATTGCTCGATGAGTGAGGTTCAGGCGCTGGTGGAGTGTCCCGTTATCGTTGGCACGGCGGGCCACGTTGACCACGGTAAGTCCGCACTGATCGAGGCGCTGACCGGTAAGAATCCCGACCGCTTGGAGGTCGAGCGTCGCCGCGGCATGACCGTGGAGCTCGGCTTTGGCGAGCTGGCCCTGCCGAGCGGCAAGATCGTGGGCCTGGTCGATGTGCCGGGTCACGCGCACTACCTGCGCGCCATGGTGCAGGGCGCCACGGGCATCGATGTGGCCGTGCTGGTGGTATCGGCCGTCGAGGGCGTGATGCCACAGACGCGCGAGCACGTGCATGTGCTGGAACTGCTGGGCGTCACACACATGGTGGTCGCACTGACGATGTGCGACCTGGCCGATGCCGAGATGACCGAGCTTGCTGAGCTCGATGTTGATGACTATTTGTCGGGCACCGTGTTTGCGGGTGCTCCGATCGTTCCCGTGTCATCCAAGACGGGCGAGGGGATTGATGCGTTGCTGGTCGCGCTCGACGAGTGCGTAGATGCCTGCTGGGATGCTTGCCGCGACCGCGCCGAGTGCACCGACGCCGCTCCGCGCTTGCCCATCGACCGCTGCTTTACGATCAAGGGCGCCGGTACCGTCGTGACGGGAACGCTGCACGATGCGCCTGTTGCGGTGGGCGATGAACTGATGGCCTTGCCGTCGCGTACGGTCTGCCGCGTGCGCGGAATTCAGGTGCATGGCGACGCGCAGCGGGCACTGCCCGGTCAGCGCGTGGCGCTCAACTTGGTGGGCGACGGCGTCGCAGCGCTCGATCGCGGCGAGATGCTCGGTGTGGAGGGCCGCTTTGGCCAGACGCTGCGCTTTATGATGACGTTTACGTATTTGGGCCGCGAGGGCGCCAAGCCGCGTGTGCTCGAGTCGGGCGCGCGCGTGCACGTGATGGCGGGTACGGCGGAGGTCGTCGGCCGCATCATGCTCATGGAGGGCGAGGCGCCCATGGCGGTGGGCGAGACACGTACCGTTCAGGTGCGCTTGGAGGACCCGCTGCCGCTGCGCTCCGGTGATCATGCCGTGGTGCTGTCGTATTCGCCGGTGATGCTCATTGGCGGCGGGCGCGTGCTGTTGTCGCGCTGCCGTCGCTCGCGCGAGCTTTCCGACGGGGAGCGTGCGCTGTATGCGGCGCTCGAAGCCGGGGATGTTGCTGGTTCGGTCGATGCGTGGTTGGCGCTGCAGGCGCTGCCGGTTACGGCCGCGGATCTTGCTGCGGCACTGGATCTTGTTGCCGGCGATGTTGATGCTGCGCTGCGTGCGCTGGTGGACCAGGGTGCGGTGCGCGAGCTTGCCGCGGGCGACGTGGTGCTATATACGAGCGCTGCTGGGCTCGACGCTGCGATGGGCACGCTCGCTTCAACTCTGTCCGCCATGCATGCGGCGGCTCCCAAGGAGACGGGTTTTACGCCCGGCGCCGTCGCACATGCCGCCTGGCCCGGCGCTGGTGAAGATGTCGCCGCGGCGCTCATTGCTGAGGGCTGCACGCGTGGCGTGTGCGCTGCCGAGGGTGCCGAGGTGTTTGACCCGCATTCCGCCGCTGCTGCGGCGCGCGTGGTGCGCGAGGCCTGCGAGCGCATCGTCGCCCTGCTGGATGAGTCCGGCCTCGATGCGCCGACGTTGCCTGAGGTGGGCGAGCAGCTGCAGCTCGATCGTGACACTATGACACGTGCTCTGCGTGAGCTATCGCTCAACCGCTCCATCGTAAAGGTCGAGCGCGACGTTGCCCTGTCTGCTGCCGCCGAGGCCCATGCGCGCGAGCTCGTAGCCGCGGCCATCGCCGATGCCGGCGGAGCCGCAACCACGAGTGTGCTGCGCGAGGCCCTGGGCGTGTCGCGCAAGCGTGCAATCAGCATCCTGGAACACCTAGACGCCGTGCGCTTCACAGCACTAGACAAAGAAGCCGGCGGCCTGCGCTCCCTGCGCTAGGGCCCCTCATCAGTTGCGGTGAAATACGGACTGTTTACCCCTATATTTAGTCCATTTAGTTCGTATTCCACCGCAACTTCCAGAATGACTACTCTGGTGCCCTGTGCGGCTGCGGGCTGTCCGGTTTGGTAAAATATCGCCGCACTTGGGAACGGATGGGCTCCGGTGGGCTCCGCGGTCCTCAAAACCGTTGCGAGGCGTGCAAAACGTCTTGGATGTGTTCGATTCACATACGTTCCCGCCATACGCTACCAGCGCTTTTGTGCTCGCGGTCTTGCTGCGTGCCGCAAAGGCGCTGTTTTGTTTTTGCACGAGCTTGTCGTAACGCCGCTATTTCGGTGACGGTGTTTAGCCTCGTGCGCCGGGTTTCGAGCATGCCGATGGGGGTGTTTTGCCGTATGACTATCGTAAGACGGGCCGATCTTTCTTGCGTCGTCCAGGCGGGCGGGCTGTCGTCGCGCATGGGCTGCGACAAGGCGCGCATGCCGTTTTGCGGCAAGCCCTTGATCGAGCGCGTGCTGGAGCGGCTCGCTCTGGTCGGCAGCGAGCTTGTTGTGACGACTTCGCGCCCTGACGAGCTCGCCTATCTTGAGGAGTGCGAGTTTAATGGCCTGGTGCCGCGCGTACTCATGGACATCGACGGCCCCGCTGGTGCTATGCGCGGCATCGCGAGCTCGCTGGCTGCCGCTCGGTTGCCCCTCGTGGCGATCGTCGCCTGCGATATGCCGTTCGTCTCACCAGAACTGATTGGTACGCTTGCCGATCGGGTCGAAGGGATTCCGCTCGACGTGTGCGTGCCACGCGAGGAGCGGGGGATTGAGCCGCTCTGTGCCGTGTGGCGTCGCGAGGCCTGCGCGCCGACAGCTTGTGAGTTGCTCGCCAGCGACCGCCAGCGCATCCGTTGCCTGATCGACCGGGTGAGCGCCGGCTATCTAGACGAGCCGCAGATTATTGAGGCGGCCGGATCGCTCCTCTGCTTCGAAAACGTCAATACGCCCGAAGAATTTGCGGCAGCCGAGCTGCTCGCCTAGACGATGGGAGTTGCCATGTCTCACGATATCTGTCCCGACACCGGGGAACCTTGTACTTGCGACGGCTCTGAGCCCTGCACCTGCGGCTGTGGCGGCTGCGGACATACGGCCGAGGAAGAGGCTGCGGCGGCCGCGTACCGCGAGTCGCATCGCGAGGCCCCATCCGGTGATGCCCTCGACCACGAACGCAAGATCATCGTTTCGTTCGATAGCACCTTTGATGTGATGGAGTGCGAGCAGCTGTGTCTTGCCGCCGGTGTACCCGGGCGCATTATGCCGCTGCCCGGTTCCATCACCGCCGGCTGCGGCCTGTGCTGGGCCATGCCGTTCTCGGGTGACGCACTCGCCGCCTTCCGCGCCGCCACCGAAGGCCGCATAACCCCCGCCGACTACCACCAGCTCGTCCTCTAACCACCAAAACCACCACAAAGGTGCCTGTCCCCAATGTGGTGGTTTTAGTCCATGTGGACGAAACAGCTTCGAAACACGGATTTTGCGGGTCAGGTACTCAAAAACGCATCTACCTGCATCGTAATCAAAACGAAACATCCGCTCGTCGGCTTATGCGTAACTTTGCTGCAACAGTGCGATATTATCCATACTCGATAAAGCTCACGGCGCATAGGGCGCCGCGAACGACACCTTTCTTATCCATCAATTGGAGGAAGCATGAGCTACACGCAGAAAGTTCTCGACGAGCTCAAGGCCCGCTATCCCGAGCAGCCTGAGTTCATCCAGGCCGCGACCGAGATCCTCGGCACCATCCAGCCGGCGCTCGACGCCCATCCCGAGTACGAGGAGGCCGCCCTTCTGGAGCGTCTCGTCGAGCCCGAGCGCATCGTTATGTTCCGTGTCCCCTGGGTCGACGACCAGGGCAAGGTCCAGGTCAACCGCGGCTACCGCGTCGAGTTCAACTCTGCTATTGGACCCTACAAGGGCGGCCTGCGCTTTAACCCGACGGTCACCCTGGGCATGCTCAAGTTCCTGGGCTTGGAGCAGATCCTCAAGAACAGCCTGACCACCCTTCCCATGGGCGGCGGCAAGGGCGGCTCCGACTTTGACCCCAAGGGCAAGTCTAACAACGAGATCATGCACTTCTGCCAGTCCTTCATGACCGAGCTCTACCGCCACATCGGCCCCAACACCGACGTTCCCGCCGGCGACCTGGGCGTTGGCGGCCGCGAGGTTGCCTACATGTTCGGTCAGTATAAGCGCCTGACCAACGAGTGGACCGGCGTCCTCACCGGCAAGGGCCTCTCTTTTGGCGGCTCGCTCGCCCGTACCGAGGCCACCGGCTACGGCCTTGTCTACTTTGTGGACGAGTACCTCAAGAGCCGCGGCGATTCCTTCGAGGGCAAGAACGTCGTCGTTCACGGCTCCGGTAACGTAGCCATCTACGCGGTCCAGAAGGTCGCCCAGCTCGGCGGCAAGGTGCTCGCCTGCTCCGACACTCACGGTTGGGTCGAGGATCCCGACGGCATCGACTACACCGTGCTCGAGCACGTCTACAACCAGAAGCGCTCCGGCCACGACAAGGGCGTCACGCTCGCCATGTACGTCGACGAGAAGCCCAACGCTGTGTGGCACGAGGGCGACGGCCGTGGCGTGTGGCAGCTTCCCTGCGACATCGCACTGCCCTGCGCTCGCGAGAACACGCTGCTGCTCGAGGACGCCCAGGCGCTCGTCGCCAACGGCTGCAAGGT
This sequence comes from uncultured Collinsella sp., assembly GCA_934630375.1. Lineage (GTDB taxonomy): Bacteria > Actinomycetota > Coriobacteriia > Coriobacteriales > Coriobacteriaceae > Collinsella. The sequence continues at coordinate 32,440 of CAKTVQ010000002.1, read as the reverse complement.
GGTCGGCGAGGGCGCGAACATGCCCACGACCATCGAGGCCACGACCTACTTCCAGGAGAACGGCGTCGCCTTCATGCCCGGTAAGGCTGCCAACGCCGGCGGCGTGCTCGTGTCCGGCCTCGAGATGAGCCAGAACGCCGAGCACCTGTCCTGGACCTTCGAGGAGGTCGATGGCAAGCTCGAGCAGCTCATGCGCGGCATGTTCCACAACGTGGACGACACCGCCAAGGAGTACGGCGAGGAGGGCAACTTCGTCATGGGCGCCAACATCGCCGGCTTCCTGAAGGTCGCCGACGCCATGCTCGCCCAGGGCGTCTGCTAAACCCTCTGCCTGACATAGCATTCGATAAGGCTCCCAGTCATCGCGGCTGGGAGCCTTTTCTATCCCGCCGGCCTCCTCATAACTTGCGGTGAAATACGGACTGTTTGGCGCTCTGAACCCGACGAACAGTCCGTATTTCACCGCAAGTTATGGATGGGTGGGTGGATTTTGTCCTGCAACGGCGTGCGGCCCCTCGTTTGGTACACTTAAAAGTACTGGACAAGTGAAGAGATGGGGGAGAACGTGCTCAAGTTCGGTACCTACGTCCGTGTTGGAAACGCGGCCGAAGCCTATGAGCTCTTGCAGAAAAACCGCAACAACAAGATTGTGGGCGGCGGCATCTGGATGCGCCTGGGTTCGCGTCGCGTGGCGACGGCGATTGACCTTTCGGCCTGCGGACTCGATCAGATCGAGGAGACCGAGACCGAGTTTCGCATCGGTGCCATGTGCACCCTGCGCCAGCTCGAACGACATGCCGGGCTCAACGCGCTTGTCAACAATGTCTTTGAGTTCGCCGTCCACGATATCGTGGGCGTGCAGCTGCGCAACACCGCCACGGTGGGCGGCAGTATCTACGGCCGCTTCGGCTTCTCGGACGTGCTCTCGGCCTTCCTGGCGCTCGACTCCTATGTTGAGCTGACGGGCGCCGGCCGCGTGCCGCTCGCCGAGTTCGTGGACATGGGCTACGTGCGTGATGTGATTGAGCACGTCGTAGTCGTCAAGCACGACTATCGCGCGAGCTACGAGGCCGTGCGCAAGGCCGCGACCGACTTCCCCTCGCTCAATGTCACCGCCGCCTGGTGGGACAACTCCTGGCATGTCACCGTGGGCGCCCGTCCGCTGCGCGCGGCCCTGCTGCAGGGCGAGGCGTGCGGCGTCGTGAACGAGCAGCCTTCCGAGGACGAGCTTCGCGCCCTCGCCGCGTCCGTGCGCGCGCTGAGCTACGGCACCAACCTGTGGGGCTCGGCCGACTACCGCCGCCGCATCTCGGCTCCGCTGGCGATCCAGGCCGTGCGCCGCGCCGCGGGCATCGAGCTTTCGGCCGCGCTTGCCCGCGAGCTCGAGACCGTGCAGATCCCTAAGTTTGCCACGGACGAGTATTCCTGCCGCCGCGTGCCCGGCGTCGATTCTAGCGAGGTGCGCTAATGGTTGCCAAACTCATCGATCTTTCCTTTACGCTCAACGGCCGTAAGGTCAAGGTTCAGATTGCCCCCGACACCATGCTGTTTGCGCTTTTGCGTGAGCAGGGCTGCGCGTCGGTGCGCTGCGCCTGCGAGACCACCAACTGCGGCCTGTGCACGGTATGGCTCGATGGCGACCCGGTGCTGAGCTGCTCGGTTCCCGCCGCGCGCGTCGAGGGACGCTCCATCACCACGCTCGAGGGCCTCAAGGCCGAGTCCGAGGCGCTTGCCCGTGCGATGGCTGCCGAAGGCGCCGAGCAGTGCGGTTTTTGCGCCCCCGGCCTCATCATGAACGTGCTGGCGCTCGCCCGCGCCGCCAAAGAGGACCCGAGCCTTGTCGCCACGCGCGAGGAGCTCTCGCGCCAACTCGCTGGTAACCTCTGCCGTTGCAGCGGCTACGAGAGCCAGCTGCGCGCCATCGTCCGCTTCCTCAACGAGTCCGGCGTGCAGGTGGGTTTTGAGATGCCCGAGCTGCCGGTCAACGACACGAGCTGCGACGGCGTCGAGTACAAGCAGATTACCCACAAGCAGCCCAAGAAGGACTCGAAGGCCCTGCTCGAGGGCCGTCCCGTCTACACGGGCGATATGGTGCCCGCGGGTGCCCTCATCGTCAAGCTCAAGCGCAGCCCCTACGCTCGCGCCAAGATCCGCTCCATCGACACATCGCGCGCCCTGAAGGTGCCCGGCGTGGTGGGCGTCTACACCTATGAGGACGTGCCCCAGCGCCGCTTTACCATCGCCGGCCAGAGTTATCCGCAGCCGAGTCCCTACGACCGCCTGATTCTCGAGAACCTGGTACGCTACCAAAACGAGGAGGTGGCGATCGTCGCCGCCGAGACCGAGGAGGCCGCCGACAAGGCGCTCAAACTCATCAAGGTCGACTACGAGGTGCTCGAGCCGTTGCTCGACTTTACGCAGGCACTCGATAACGATATCGTGGTCCACCCCGAGGGCGATGTGACCTTTATGTTCCCGCAGGGCGGCGACGTCCCGCGCAACCTGGTGTGCAGCGGTACCAGCGATTTTGGCGACCTGGACGAGGCCTTCGCCCAGAGCGACATCGTCTTTGAGCGCACCTACACCAGCCAGGCCACGCAGACCGCGCCCATGGAGACCTTCCGCGCCTTCGCGACGACCGACGCGTTCGGCCGCATCTCGGTGACCACCTCTACGCAGGTACCCTTCCACGTGCGCCGCATGGTCGCGCAGTCGCTCGACATCCCGCAGTCGCAGGTGCAGGTCATTAAGCCGCGCATCGGCGGCGGCTTTGGCTCCAAGCAGACGGGCTGCTGCGAGATCTTCGTGGCGTTCGTCACCCAGCAGACCGGCCGTCCGAGCTACTGCTGCTACACCCGCGAGGAGACCATCACCGCGGGTAACTCGCGCCACCAGATGCAGATGACCGTCAAGATGGGTGCCATGAACGACGGCACCATCACGGCCATCGACCTGCATACGCTGTCCAACGCCGGAGCGTACGGCGAGCACACCACCACGACGATCGGCCTTTCGGGCCACAAGAGCCTGCCGATCTACAACCATGTGAAGGCGAGCCGCTTTAGGTGGGACGCCGTCTACACCAACACCAACCGCGGCGGCGCGTATCGCGGCTACGGTGCCACCCAGGGTCAGTTTGCCGTGGAGAGCGCCGTCAACGAGCTCGCCGACATGCTGCACATGGACCCCGCCGATCTGCGCCTTAAGAACATGGTGCGCGAGGGCGAGGTCATGCCGCAGTACTACAACGAGAAGCTCAACGCCTGTGCGCTCGATCGCTGCCTGCTGCGCGCGATGGACATGATCGGCTGGCGCGACAAACCGCTGGCCGTCGACCTGGGCGATCGCGTGCGCGCCCTGGGCTGCGCGCTCACCATGCAGGGCTCGGGTATTTCCAACGTGGACATCGCCGGCATCGACATGCGCCTGGAAGAGGACGGTTTCATTACGATTTCGACCGGCGCCACCGACAACGGCATGGGTGTCGACACGATTCTGGCGCAGATTGCCGCCGAGGAGCTGGGCGTGGAAAGCTCGCTCATTGTTGTGCGCGGCGTGGACACCGACGTGTCGCCGTTCGACGCCGGCTCGTACGCGAGCTCTGGTACGTACGTGACGGGCCTTGCCGCCAAGAACGCCGCGACCGAGCTGCGCGAGAAGATTTGCGCCAAGGCCGCTCAGATGTGGGACGTTGACGCCGCCGACGTGGTCTTCGACGGCCAGTACGTGCGCCTGTCCGACGAGCGTGCCGCTCGTGAGCGCGGCCGCTACCTCACGCTGCGCGACTTTGCCAACCTGTGCGTCAAGAACATCGCAGGCGGCGACGCGCTCACCTCGCATGCCTCTGCCTGCCTGCCCGTTTCGCCTCCGCCGTTTATGGCCGGCATTGCCGAGGTCGAGGTCGACAAGGCCACCGGCAAGGTGACCGTGGTGGACTACGCTGCGGCTGTGGACTGCGGCACCGTTATCAACGAGGCGCTCGCGCGCGTCCAAGCCGAGGGCGGCATTGCCCAGGGTATTGGCCACGCGCTCTACGAGATCGTCGAGCACGACGACCGCGGTCGCCTGCGCACCGGCAACTTTATGAGCTACAAGCTGCCCACGCGCCTGGATATCGGCAGCATTCGCGTGGCCTTTGAGCCGAGTTACGAGCCGACGGGCCCGTTTGGTGCCAAGTCGATCGGCGAGGTCGTCATCAACACGCCGCTCGCCGCCGTGGCCTCGGCCGTGGCACACGCCACCGGCCATCAGGTACGCTCGCTGCCCATCACGCCCGAGAAAGCGCTGCTAGGGGAGTAGACGAGCTCGCTCGCTTCCCGCCCCGTCCCGTCCGGAAACTGCATCCCACTTTTCAGCCGAAATCTGGGATGCAGTTTCCTTTTGAAGCCCTTCGCGGAAAGCGCGACCCGGAATATCGGTTCAAAATGGGACGCGCTTTCCCTTGCTCGTGCCATTCACTCGTGGTGAGGTCGTGAGCCTAAAAACGTGTGCGTGCGCTTGCCGTTTGTATCTGCTATCATTCCTAGTCTGTGCGCTCATGCGGGCGTGGCGGAATTGGTAGACGCGCCAGATTTAGGTTCTGGTGGGATTCCCGTGAAGGTTCGAGTCCTTTCGCCCGCACCAACGCACCCGCGTCGGCTTATGCCCTCGCGACGCTTGTTGCATAAAGGTACCAGCACCTCAGATAAGCTGGGCAGTATGAGGAGGAACGTGTTGAACATCACCGCTTCTGACGTCAAGGACGCCAAGCTCACCGCTACGGTCACCATCCCGGCCGCCGACGTCGACGCCGCGATCAAGAAGGCCTACAAGGAGACCGCCAAGAAGTACCGCTTCCCGGGCTTCCGCGCCGGCAAGGCTCCCCGTCCGGTCATCGACTCCGCCCTGGGCGCCGAGGCTACCCTCGCTCAGGCCACCAACGACCTGATCGCCGCCAACGAGCCCGCCGTCCTCAACGAGCTGGACATCGTCCCCACCAAGAGCGGTGACTACAAGGAGCTCGACCTCGCCAAGGATCACGAGGACTACACCTACACCGTCGAGTTCTCCCTGCGTCCCGCCGCTGAGCTCTCCTCCTTCGACGCCGTCGAGATCGAGATGCCCCCCGCGGAGGTCACCGAGTCCGAGATCAACAACCAGGTCGAGATGCTCCTCAACTACCGTGCCACCTTCGAGGACGTCGAGGGTCGCGCCGTCGAGGCCGAGGACTACGTCACCGTCGACCTCAAGGCCGTCGAGAACGCCGACAACTTTGCCGCCGAGGGCCGCATGCTCATCGCCGGTAGCGACAGCAACCCCGCCGAGTTCAACGAGGCCCTGATCGGTGCCAACGTTGACGACGTCAAGACCGTCACCTGGACCGACGAAGTCGAGGAGGGCGAGGAGGCCGAGACCCACACCGTCGAGGTCACCGTCAAGGGCATCAAGGTCCGCAACACCCCCGAGCTCACCGACGAGCTCGTCAAGTCCGACTTTGGCTTCGACAGCATCGACGCCATGCGCGACGCTATCAAGATCGAGATCGAGCAGGACAAGGCTTCCCGCCTCCCGGCCGAGAAGGAGAACCGTTGCGTCTCCGCTCTCGCTGAGCGCCTTCAGCTCGACGAGATGGACGCCGACTACGAGCAGTCCGTCTTCGAGGAGCTCGGCCAGAACTTCCTGTCCAACCTCGCTGCCCGCGGCATGACCCTGGACACCTGGCTGCCCGCTTCCGGCCTGACCATGGAGCAGTTCATCGGCGACCTGCACAAGCAGGCCAACGACGTTGCCCGTGAGTCCCTGGCTCTGGACGCCCTCGCCCGTGAGCTCAAGATCGAGGTCACCGAGGACGACATCAACGCCGAGTTCGAGAAGGCCGGCGTCAAGGACGTCGAGGCTTCCAAGGCCGAGTTCATCGCCGATGGCCGCATGCCTGCCGTCCGCGAGTCCATCCGTCGCTCCAAGGCCGTCGACCACCTGGTCGAGAACGCCAAGGTGACCGAGGTCGACGAGACCGCCAAGGACGCCGAGTAATTCTCGCCACCTTTCCCGCGAGCGCATGTACGCGCCCGTGATGGGGTAAAGTTATAAGCCGGTTATCCGGTTGCTTCGTACGGTGCCAGCCAATGCATAGCATGCGGGCACCGTACGTTTGTCTAGAACCAATATTGGTCCGTAAGAGAAATGGAGATGCGTATGATCGCTAAGTTCGATTCCGCCCTCGTGCCATACGTTATCGAGCAGACGCCGCGCGGCGAGCGCAGCTACGATATCTATTCGCGCCTGCTCAACGACCGCATCATCTTCTTGGGCGAGGAGATCAACTCCGTCAGCGCCAACCTGGTCGTTGCCCAGCTGCTGCATCTTGAGAGCCAGGATGCCGAGAAGGATATCTCGCTCTACATCAATTCGCCCGGTGGCGAGGTCTACTCCGGCCTGGCGATTCTGGACACCATGAACTTCATCAAGCCGCAGGTCTCAACCATCTGCGTCGGTATGGCCGCGTCTATGGCTGCCGTGCTGCTTTCGGCCGGTGCCAAGGGCAAGCGCTTCTGCCTGCCGCACTCCAAGGTCATGATTCACCAGCCCAGCGGCGGTGCTCAGGGTCAGCAGACCGAGATCGAGATCGTGGCCGAGGAGATCAAGAAGACCCGTCGCGAGCTCAACCAGATCCTGTCCGACGCCTCGGGCCAGCCCATCGAGAAGGTCCAGGCCGATACCGAGCGCGATAACTACCTGACCGCTGTCGAGGCCCTCGACTACGGTCTGATCGACCGTATCGTTACCTCGCGCGATCTTGCCGCGAAGGACGCTTAGGATGGCCGGTAACATGCAGGACGGCTTTGACGAGAACGGCAACCCCATCCGCTGCTCCTTCTGCGGAAAAGAACAGGGTCAGGTCCGCCGTCTCGTAAAGGGCCCGACCAACATCTTTATCTGTGACGAGTGCGTCGCCGCCTGCTCCGAGATCCTGGAGGAGTCGCTGGCTTCGGACTTTATGGACGCCGCCCGCAACGGCAAGCTCCCGGGTTTCCTCAACGACCACGGCCAGGCTGCGTCCCAGCCCGCCGTTGACCCCGAGGCCGAAGGCTTTGAGCTTGAGGACGACCGCCAGGTCATCACGCACGTGCCGACGCCGCACGAGATCTATGACGAGCTTTCGGCCTATGTTATGGGTCAGGAGGACGCCAAGCGCGCCATGTCGGTTGCCGTGTACAACCACTATCGCCGCGTGATCGAGGGCGGCGCCGCGGTGTCTGCCTTTGACGACGGCATGGGCTCGCAGTTCAACGACGATATGGACGAGGTGGAGCTCGCCAAGTCCAACATCCTGCTGCTCGGCCCCACCGGTACCGGCAAGACCCTGCTCGCCCAGACGCTCGCGCGCATCCTCGAGGTGCCGTTTGCCATCGCCGACGCTACCGCGCTCACCGAGGCTGGTTACGTGGGCGAGGACGTGGAGAACATTCTGCTCAAGCTTATCAATGCTGCCGATGGCGACATTGAGCGCGCTCAGGTGGGCATTATCTACGTGGACGAGATTGACAAGATCGCCCGCAAGGCCGAGAACCTCTCCATCACCCGCGATGTCTCGGGCGAGGGTGTTCAGCAGGCGCTGCTTAAGATTCTTGAGGGCACGGTGGCCAGCGTTCCGCCCACCGGCGGCCGCAAGCATCCCCAGCAGGAGCTGCTGCAGATCGACACGACCAACATCCTGTTCATCTGCGGTGGTGCCTTCGTGGGTCTGGACAAGATCATCGCCGATCGCGTGGGAAACAAGGGCGTGGGCTTTAACTCCGAGATCGCCGGCCCCACCTCGGTCGACGAGAACGACCTGCTGCGTCAGGTGCTCCCGCAGGACCTCAACGCCTTTGGCATGATCCCCGAGTTTGTGGGACGTACGCCCGTCGTCACCCAGACGCAGGCGCTCGACGAGGACGACTTGGTGTCGATTCTGACCGAGCCCAAGAACGCCGTGGTGCGCCAGTATCGTAAGATGTTCCAGCTCGAGGACGTTGAGCTTGAGTTTGAGGATGCGGCCCTGCATGAGATCGCCCGCATGGCGCTCGCCCGCAAGACCGGCGCCCGCGGCCTGCGCGCCATCTGCGAGGACGTGCTGCAGCAGACGATGTTCGACCTCCCCAGCGAAGAAGGCGTAGCCAAGGTCGTCGTAACCGAAGCCGCCGTAAAGGGCACCGAACAGCCCCAGCGCATCTACGGCTAAACCAGCCAAAAACGTGTTTGCAAATAGCCTCCGGCCACCCGCGGTCGGAGGCTATTTTATAGATACGCAATAACCCCAACTACCTGTGTTATTCTGTGTGTTTGTTTAAGCCTCAGCGAAGTCAATTCAGACTGAAGTAATCGATACCTAAGGGGAGGAATGTAGGCCCGATTTTCGTAGATTCCGCACGAGCCGAAGACCACTTAATGTGGTCTTCGAGCGAGCCCAGGACTTGACCGAGCGAAAATCGGGCCTACATTCCTCCCCGGTGGGCAAGGGAGAGATATATGGAAGAAATGCCCAAGAACTACGATCCGTCGACCAATGAGCCGGCGATCCTGCAGAAGTGGCTTGACGGCGGCTACTACAAGCGCCGCGAGGGCGTGGGCGACTGCACCGTCACCATTCCGCCTCCCAATGTGACCGGCAAGCTCCACATGGGCCACGCTACCGACGACTCCATCCAAGATGCCATCGTCCGTATGGCCCGCATGCGCGGCAAGTCCACGCGCTGGGTGCTGGGCACCGACCACGCCGGTATCGCCACGCAGACCAAGGTCGACAAGAAGCTCAAGAGCGAGGGCATCAGCCGCCTGGAGATCGGTCGCGACAAGTTTGTCGACGCCTGCTGGGACTGGACCCACGAGTACGGCGGCATCATCGTCGAGCAGATCAAGCGCATGGGCTGCTCCGTCGACTTCGATAATGAGCGCTTCACCATGGACGAGGACTACGCCCAGGCCGTGCGCAAGGTCTTCTGCGACTGGTATCACGATGGCCTGATCTATCGCGGCAAGCGCATCGTTAACTGGTGCCCCAACTGCACCACCGCCATCTCGGACGATGAGGCCGAGTACAAGGACGAGAAGGGCCATCTGTGGCACCTGCGCTACCCGCTGACCGAGCCGGTCAACGGCCAGGACTACATCGTCGTTGCCACCACGCGCCCCGAGACCATGCTCGGCGATACGGGCGTTGCCGTCTCCCCGAAGGATCCCGAGAAGGCCGCCTTCGTGGGTAAGACCGTTATGCTTCCGATCGTCAACCGCGAGATCCCCATCTTCTCCGACTACCACGTTGACGCCAACTTTGGCTCTGGCTTTGTTAAGGTCACGCCGGCCCACGACCCCAACGACTATGCCATGGGTCAGGCCCACGATCTGCCGCAGATCAATATCTTCGACGAGCACGCGGTGGTCGTCGAGGGCTACGGCGAGTTCACCGGCATGACGCGCGACGAGTGCCGCGAGGCCGTCATCAAGTGGTTCGATGAGCATGACCTGCTCGACCACGTCGAGGAGCACGATCACTCCGTCATGCACTGCTACCGTTGCGACGCCGCCCTGGAACCGTGGCTGTCCGAGCAGTGGTTCGTCGCCGTCGACAAGCTCAAGGGGCCGGCGCTCGACGCTGTCAACTCCGGCAAGGTCACCTTCCATCCCGCGCGCTGGACGCAGACCTACACCACCTGGATGGAGAATCTCAAAGACTGGTGCATCAGCCGCCAGCTGTGGTGGGGCCACCGCATCCCCGTGTTCTACTGCGAGGACTGCGGCTGGGAGGACGCCCTGACCGAGGACACCGACGTGTGCCCCAAGTGCGGCGGCCATCACGTCCATCAGGACGAGAACGTGTTGGACACCTGGTTCAGCTCGCAGCTGTGGACCTTCGCCACGCAGGGCTGGCCGCAAAAGCCGGAGCTGCTCGAGGGCCATCATCCCACGACGGCGCTCGTCACCGCGCGCGACATCATCGCGCTGTGGGTCGCCCGCATGGTCATGAGCTCGCTGTACTTCCTGGACGAGGTGCCGTTTAAGGACGTCGTCATTTACCCGACGATCCTGGCCAAGGACGGCAGCCGCATGTCCAAGTCCAAGGGCAACGGCGTTGACCCCATGGACCTCATTGGCATGTACGGTGCCGACGCCATGCGCTACAACCTGCTGACGCTCTGCACCAACAACCAGGACGTCAAGTTCGACGCGAATATCGACAAGAAGACCAAGAAGCTTATCGACAGCCCGCGCACCGAGCAGGCCAAGTCGTTTGTGACCAAGATCTGGAACGCCAGCCGCTTCCTGCTCATGAACATGGATGGCTACACGCCCGGCGAGCCCGTCGTGGAGACGCCGGCCGACGCCTGGATGTTCAGTCGCCTGGCCAAGGCCGTGAAGATGGTCACCGAGGGTATTGAGAACTACACCTTTGGCGACATGGCCCGCGGCGTGCAGCAGTTCTTCTGGAACGAGGTCTGCGACTGGTACGTCGAGGTCACCAAGGCCCGCCTGAAGGGCGAGGGCCGTCTGCAGGCTCAGCGCAACCTGATCTTTGTGCTCGACACCTCCATTCGCCTGATGCACCCGCTCATGCCGTTCGTGACCGAGGAGATTTGGGACAACATGCCGGCAAGCGTGCTCGACCTGGACGCCGAGGGCAACGTGGACCGTGCCGAGGCGCTCATGATTGCCAGGTGGCCCGAGCCCGCCGACTACGTCAAGTACGTCGACGAGCCTGCCGAGCGCGCGTTTGAGCTGTGCCGCACCGTCGTGTCCGCTGCCCGCGCCACGCGTTCGCGCTATCGCTTGAGCCCCAAGGCCGAGCTCGACGTGGTCGTGCGCGCCGGTGCCGAGGATATCGAGAAGCTCGAGAGCCTGCGCTCGACGATTGAGCCGCTGGCGAACACCGCCTCGCTGGTCATGGGCGTGGACGTCGAGAAGCCGGCCGCGAGCATTGCCGTGGTCGACAGCGGCGTTGAGGTCTTTGTGGTGCTCGAGGGCAAGGTCGACCTTTCGGCCGAGAAGGCGCGCCTGGAGAAGGAGATCGCCGCGGCCCAGAAGGAGCTCGCCGGCTGCGAGAAGACGCTTGCCAACGAGGGCTTTGTGGCCAAGGCCGCACCTGCCGTGGTCCAGAAGAAGAGGGACCGTGCAGCTGAGCTCAAGGAGATCCTGGCGGCGCTGACTGCTCAGGTTGCTGACTTCTCGTAGCGGTTACTGAGGGGCGCGGTTTGGGGCATTGCTCGCTACTGCGGACAGTCCTGCTCGCGCGACGGCCACATTAAGTGGCCTTCGGCTCGTGCGGAACTTGTATCGAGCAAAGCCCCAAACCGCTCCCATAGCGGTTTTCCGTTCCGCCGTTCTAACGAACGGCGGCTGACTCGACGCTGCAAACGCCTCTGATGGCCAATCTGCCGTTCAACTTCGGGCGCATGGGCAGAAGCCCTATGCGCCCTTGTTTCACGGCACCTTTGCTCATCAGAGGCGTTTTCGCTGACTATCCTCTACCTATACTGTTTCAATTTGCTATGAATGGCGGTTCTGAAAATGCCTAAGCGTTCTGGCTCATATGTTGTGCCGTTCTCGTTTGATTTGCTTTCGTTTGGTGAGGCTGTGGGGCTTGCTGCTGATACGGGGCGGATTTCTGGGGATGCTGGGCCGTTGTTGGAGACGGTTGTCGATATGCTTGATGAGCTGGGGCGTCCGGATGAGTATTTCGATTGCATTCAGGTTGCCGGTACCAATGGTAAGACTTCGACTACGCGTTTTTCAGCTGCTATCCTTCGCGGCGAGGGGCTCAAGACGGCGCTGTATACGTCGCCTCAGCTTGTGCGTTATCCCGAGCGCATGGAGGTCGATGGGCGCGTTGTGAGTGACGAGGCGTTTGCCCGTGGCGTTTCTGCTGCTGTGGAGGCCGGGTGTCGCGTGAATGCTCGTCGTAAGGCGGCGGGGGAGCGTGCGTATACCATTACGCCGTTTGACCTGCTCACGGCTGCCGCGCTCGTGGTGTTTGCCGAGGCTGCGGTGGACGTTGCCGTGCTTGAGGTTGGCATGGGTGGACGTTGGGACGCGACAAGCGCGACCGATCCCGCCGCCGTTGCCATTACGGGCATTGGGCTCGACCATACGCGCATCCTGGGCGACACGCTCGAGGCCATTGCGGGGGAGAAAGCTGCGGTTATTAAGCCTGGGCGCCTGGTTGTTCTGGGCGAGGGTACGCATGAGGCGAGTGTTCAGCGTGTGATGGATACGCGTTGTCGCGAGTGCTGCGTTGTGCCGCTCGTGGTGAGCCATTCCACGACCAAGGTGCCGGCGCATGTGGGCGATACGGTGGAGTTTAGCTGCACCACGCCGCGTGCCATCTACACGTCGAGCATGGTCAAGCCGGCGTATCAGCCGCAGAATGCTGCGTGCGCGATTATGCTGTGCGAGGGGTATCTGGGTCGCGCGCTCGACCATGATGCGCTCGATGCATCGCTTATGGGCTGTCCCACGCCGGGTCGTTTTGATGTGTTGGGAACCGATCCGCTTAAGCTGATCGATGCTTGCCATAACCCTCAGAGCTGCGAGAACTTTGTAAGCGCGCTGGACGAGATCGATCCGTGCGTGGAGAACCGCCCCACGCTGCTGTGTGCCGCGCTGGCCGATAAGGACGTGGCGGGTATCGTTGACGTGCTGATTCCGGCCTTCCCCCGTGTGGTCGTAACCCAGACCGATTCCGATCGCGCCCTGCCGGCAGAGGAGCTCGCCGCTTTGGTTGACGCCGACAAACTCGCCGGCGTATACCCCAGCGTCCCCGAGGCCCTCGCCGCCTTCGAAGCCGCGGGTGAACCCTTCGTAGCAGCCGGCACCATCACCCTAGCCGGCGAAGTAGCCGGCCTGCTGCGCTAACCCCGCCAACGGGGCAGCTAATTTGATCTGTTCGCCACGAAATGGGTCTATCTACTACGTTTGACCGGTTACCCCCGACCACGTCGAAAAATGCAAAATGAAAACCGCAGGTAGACGGCTTGCCAGTTTTGCGAAAACGCGGGTGTGGTCGACCCATACGGGTCAAACGTAGTAGATAGCCCGCTTTCGTGGCGCAGCGTAAACGAATGTGACAAAGGGACTGTCCCTTTGTCACATCGGCTAGTCCAGACGGGTTGCCTCGTGTGAGTAGCTGTTGAGGATCTCTACTCCGTTCTCAGTCACCAGAGCCAGGTCCTCTATGCGGACGCCGGTGCGCCCGGGGAGGTAGATGCCCGGCTCGATTGAGAACGTCATGCCTGGCTCTACGACCTGCTCGTTGACCAGCGAGACGTCGCCCGGCTCGTGGTCCTGCAGGCCAATCGAGTGACCCAGGCGATGCGTAAAGTATTTGCCGTAGCCCGCGTCCTCAATCACGTCGCGCGCGGCACGGTCTAGGTCGCACATGCGCACGCCCGGGGCGATGAGCGCCTCGGCGGCCTCGTTGGCGCGGCGCACGATGTCGTAGATGCGTGCCGTCTCATCGTCCGGCTCGCCCCAAAAGAACGTGCGCGTCATGTCCGAGCAGTAGTTACGATGACGTCCGCCAATATCGAACAGTACCACGTCGCCGCTCTTGAGTACGGTGTCGTCGGGCTCGTGATGCGGGTCTCCGGCGTTGGCGCCAAAGCTCACGATGGGCGGAAAGCTAAAGCCCTCGCAGTCGTGCTTGCGATACAGGCCGAGCATCTGGTCGACAATTTCGCGCTCCGTCACGCTCTCGTGGACGAGTTTGATAGCATCGGCCATCACGGCGTCGTTAGCGGCCGAGGATACGCGCATGAGCTCCTGCTCGGCAGCATCTTTGTACGTGCGTGCTGCGGTGACGGCAAAGTCGCCCAAGAAGAACTCGCTTGCGGCGTGGCGATCCATAAGGGGCATCAAAAAGCCGGAGCGCATGACGGTATCGATGCCGAGCGGCTTGGTCGGATCGACCTCGCGCGCGATGGTGTCGGCCACGATGTCGGTATCGGTGTGATAGGCCACGCGGGCATTGTCGTACTCGGGCAGCTGATGCAGTGCGTTGACCAGGATTACTGGCTCGGCATCGCGCGCAAGCAGCACACCACAAAAACGCTCGAACATATCGGCATAAAAGCCGGTCAGGTAATAGATCGACCACGGGTCATTTACGAGCAGCTGCGCGCCGGGGTGCTGAGTCTCGAGCGCATCGAGCACGCGTGCCACACGCTGGTCATCGACATGTGCCATAAAACGTCCTTTCGCTAGGTTGCCACCATGGTATCCCATGCCCGGCACATAGGGACGTTTCTTTTATGCTGGCACCTTGGGACATTCCTCGGCCTTGACATGGTTTATCTGGGATGATTGGGCAAGTAAGGTAGCCAAAAGAGCCCCGTCCTAATTAGCTGCTTAGGCGGGGTCGATGTCCATGCTGGCGATTAGGTTGATGTTGGTGTCTAGGAGATTCTCCAGCACGACGTCGCCCATGCGGATGGGGGCGTTGACGACTAGGTCTCGGATGAGGGTCATCGCCTGGGCGTGGAGTTCGAGCGGGATGGCCTCAGCCGTGCGAACGGGGAGCAGGGCTTCGTCGCCGCCGGAGACGGCCACGGTCGTCGTGAGCACGCGCATGGGGCAGGTGAGCTCCTGATGTGCGAACTTATCGCCGCGCGGGCAGTTGTTGCCGGTTACGGAGCGCACTTCCACCACGGCGCCATTGGCGTCGCTCTCCACCTCTACGGTCAGAAGGCATTCGGATGGGCAGGTGGTGCAGTTGAACTTGAGCTTTTCGATTTCGTTCGTGCTCATGACCCTACGCCTCCTCGACGGGATCGACGGACAGGACAATTTCGCTAGCACCTAGGTCGAGTGCGCGCTGAATCACCTTTGCCGGCAGCGGGAAGCTTTCCATAACGCTCGGCTTAAAGGCGCGGATCTTTCCGGCGAACAGTTCCTCGCCGTTAGCCAGGATTCGCACGCGGGCGGCATCGACAGGCCGGCGCACGCGGAAGTTGAGCTTGGTGAGCCCGACGGTTGTGATACGCCCCGGAAGTGCGTAGCCGGCAATGCCGGCGGGGGAGACCGTAAGCCTGCAGCCCGTGTCCGCCACTCCTGCCGCGGCGCCCTCCATCGCCCACGCCGCCGCAGCCGCGCCAGCGCGCTCGGACTCGGTCGTCACGTTATCGGCCAGGTCGTGCACGTGCAGTACGTTGCCGCAGGCAAAGATGCCCGGCACGCCCGTCTGCAGGCTCTGGTCCACCACGGCGCCGCGCGTGCGAGGGTCCAGCTCAAGGCCCGCTGCAACCGATAGCTCGTTCTCGGGGATCAATCCTACCGAAAGCAGTAGCGTGTCGCATGGAACGATGCGCTCGGTCCCCGGAATGGGCACCAGATGCTCGTCGACCTGGCTCACTTCGACGGCCTCCACGCGGTCGTGCCCGATCACGCGCGTGACAGTAGTCGATAGATGCAGCGGAATGCCAAAATCGTCCAGGCAGTTCTTCACATTGCGGCGCAGACCGTTGGCGTACGGCATGAGCTCGTACACGCCCTCGACCGAAATCCCCTCGAGCGTGCAGCGGCGCGCCATGATCAGCCCGATATCGCCCGAGCCCAAAATGACGGCACGCGAGCCGGGCTTGAGGTTTTCGATGTTGATGTATCGCTGCGCCAGGCCGGCCGTAAAGACGCCGGCGGGTCGGCTGCCGGGAATCTTGATCTCGCTGCGGGTGCGCTCGCGGCAACCCATGGCAAGGACGACCGCGCGCCCGGTGAGCTGCAGCATGCCAGTGGGGCTCATGAGCGTGACGGTGTGAACCGCGGCGTTGCCTGTGTCCGCTGCGCCTGAACCCCCGTCAATCCCGATCACCATGCTGTCCAAGAACAGCGCAATGTCGGTTTCGCGCACCTGGTCGATAAAACGCTGCGCGTACTCGGGGCCGGTGAGCTCTTGCTTAAAGTGCGACAGGCCAAAGCCGGGGTGGATGCACTGGCGGAGGATGCCGCCCAGGTGCTTCTCGCGCTCCACGATGGCAACGTGCGCGCCGGTCTTATGTGCGGCAAGCGCAGCCGCCATGCCGGCTGGACCGCCGCCGATTACAACGACGTCGAAAGCCTGCGTCGGTACTGCTATTGCGGCGCCGCCGGTCGCGCGCGTTGCATTCACTTCAAAGCTCGCCATCCTAGCGCACCCCCTTCAACGGCCCCTCGACCAGCCATGATCCGGCATCCTCCAGCAATACCTCGCTGGGATCACATCCCAGCTCGCGGGCAAGAATCGCTACCACGCGGCTCTGGCAAAAACCGCTTTGGCACCTGCCCATGCCGGCACGGCAGCGTCGCTTGACGCCCTCGACCGAAACCGCCCCCGGCTGGCGCTGAATCGCTGCAACGATCTCGGCCTCGGGTACCGTCTCGCAGCGGCAGACGATCTGTCCCCACGCGGGGTCGGACGCAATCAACTCTTCTTTACGCGCGAGCGGTGCACGGTCGAAGTCGTCCGGCGCATGGCGAATCGGATCCCAATCGGCACGCTCGTGCAAAACCACACCAGCCTCGCGCATCACGCGTTCCATACGCTCGGCAATGGCCGGGGCGCTCGCCACGCCTGGGGACTGAATACCTGCCGCCTGGAACAGCACCGGCACTACAGCGGACTGCCCAATAAAGAAGTCGTTCGTCCCCTTAATGATCGGACGCCCGCCGGCAAACGCGCGCACCACGCGGCGCGTGTCCAGATCGGGCACCAGCTTGCGCGCGCCGGTCAGCAGCGCGTTGACGTCGCTCGCATAGGTCTGCGTGTCACCCGGTTCGCGCACGGCGGCGGTCGCAGTGATCACGGTGTTGCCGTGCACCGTTCCCGTGACGATAACGCCCTTCGACACCGGCGTCGGCACAGGGTAGAGCGGCATGAGCGCGTGCGGCTCCTTGTCCAGCACCACGATGTTTCCCTGGCGCCAGACCATTTGGAACTCCTCGGCGTCCGCCATATGCGAGATGTCCGCGGCGCCGTTGCCCGCGGCGTTGATCAAATAGCGGCAACGCACATCCCCGGCGGGGGTCGCCAGCGTAAAGCGCACGGGGCCGTCGCCGCCAGCAACCTCAATCGCCTCCACCGGCGCGGACCGCATAAACGTTACCCCGTTGGCGACGGCGTTCTCCAGCGCGGCGATGGCGACCTCAAACGGATCGACAAACCCGGTCGAAGGGCACCACAGCGCGCAAGTCGCCTCGGCACTGGCGCGCGGCTCCAGCTCGTGGATGCGCTCGGGACCAACGATCGACAGCTCGGGTACACCATTGGCCAGGCCGTTGCACCTCAGCTGCTCCAGATGCGCTCGGTCCTGGTCGTTAAAGCCCAGCACCATCGACCCGGTGCGCCGGAACAAAAAGCCCAGCTCCTGGGCCCAGGTGCCATACAGCTCACAGCCACGGGCGTTGACCTGCGCCTTTACCGTGCCCGGCGCCGGATCGTAGCCGGCGTGCACCAGGCCACCGTTGGCCTTCGACGCACCCAGCGCGATGTCGTTGGCCGCTTCGACCACGCAAATGGACAGGTCAAACCGCGCGAGCTGCCGCGCGATGGCGCATCCGGTGATGCCCGCGCCCACAATCGCGATATCAAACGTTTCTGTCACAGTGCCTCCCAGACGAGTTGACAGGCTGTCAATAAGACCATCCTACGGTCTGTGTGTCCCCAACGAGGCGGCAATGCGGCGAACAGCCCCGCAACATCCGCCAACGGCGGGCGAGGGGAGGGTCGGTAACGGCAACGAGCGCGTCTGCTGACTACGAGGTCAAAGTTCCGTCTCGATCTGTAACAGTAAGCTGAGGTTTTGACCCGTAACTGTTACAGATCGAGACATTGTCCGGGTGGGGCTCACCGTTCGTCTTGATCTGTAACAGGTAGAGAGGATTTTGGACTCTAACTGTTACAGATTTAGATTGAAGTCGGGGAGGGAATCTTTTGTCTCGATCTGTAACAGTTAGAGGGGAATTTCGGTCCTAGATGTTACAGATTGAGATAAACCTATCGGGCGAATTCGAATGTCTAAATCTGTAACAGTTAGACCTGTTTTGGTCGAGTAACTGTTACAGATTGAGATAAAAGTTGGGGAGAGGATCTTCTGTCTCGATCTGTAACATCTGGGGCCCGTTTTGCCGAGTTACTGTTACAGATTTAGATGTTTGGTTTGGGTGTTTTCCTTTGTCTCAATCTGTAACAACAAGAAGGGTTTTTGGGTCCTAGGTGTTACAGATTGAGATTGAAGACGGGAATGGATTCTTCAGTCTCGATCTGTAACAGGTAGAGGGGAATTTCGGTCCTAGATGTTACAGATCGAGACATTGGCATACCGTCCTCGCTCTTTGTCTCGATCTGTAACACCAAGCCGCGGTTCCCGCCTCTACCTGTTACAGATTGAGATGTTTGTGTCCGCTGCGACCCCGTGCCCGGCCGTGGTCCCATATAAACAAACCCCGTGGTAAACTTGACCGGACTGTTATTATTCCGAAAGGTACCCCTAATGTCCAAGTACATCTCCGAGCTCATGTCGCCGCAGCTTATGGGCGTCATCTATGCCTTTGTCGGCTTTATCATCGCCCTGTATGTGCTGTCGGTCGTCTATGTGTTCATCGACGCTCGCCGCCGCGGCGCCAGCGCCTACGTGGCTTGGGGCATCATCGCGCTCATCCCGTTTGTGGGCCTCATTGCCTACCTGGTCCTGCGCCCGCACTCCTACGCGTCTGACCGCGAGGAGCAGGAGCTGGACATGGCCCTGCGCGAGCGCCAACTTGCCCAGTACGGCACCTGCCCGCAGTGCGGCGCGCCCATCGAGAAGGACTTCGTCGTCTGCCCGGTGTGCGATACCCAGGTTCGCAACGTGTGCCCCAGCTGTCATCGCCCGCTCGATGCGCACTGGAAGGTCTGCCCCTACTGCCGAACTCGCATCCAGTAACGCATCCATCGCTGGGCCGGCTGCAAGCCACGGGCACGCCGCAAGCCGCGCGCGCCCCACACCCCGCCCCCACACGATGAAGCATGCGTAGAAAATCGCCCGCCGTGCCATTAAGGTGCGGCGGGCGCTTGTATACCAAGGCAACCTGCCTATAATGATGCAAGTCAAAAACGCCGCGCCTGCAAGCGCCGCACCAGCGCCAGGCGCACGCACTTGCACCAGGCATCCGAGAGGAGAAAACATACCCATGAAGGCACTCTACAATGACGGTTCGGTGGCCGAGCTCCCGCAGGACGAGGTCACGCACGTCATCCGCCACTCCGCCGCGCACATCATGGCGCAGGCCATCAAGCGCCTGTACCCCGAGGCCGACTTTGCCTACGGCCCCGCGACCGACAACGGCTTCTACTACGACGTCGACCTGCCCGAGGGCGTCAAGATCAGCGAGGACGACTTCCCCGCGATCGAGGCCGAGATGAAAAAGATCGTCAAGGAGAACCTTAAGTTCTCCGTGTACGAGAAGCCCCGCGCCGAGGCCATCGCCCTTATGGAGGAACGCGGCGAGAAGTACAAGGTCGAGCACATCGGCGACCTGGACGACGACGCCCGCATCACCTTCTACCAGCAGGGCGACTACATCGACATGTGCGTCGGCCCCCACATCTGCTACACCAAGGCGCTCAAGGCCTTTAAGCTCACCGGCGTCTCGGGCGCCTACTGGAAGGGCGACAAGGACAACAAGATGCTCACCCGCATCAACGGTGTCGCCTTTGCCACCAAGGAAGAGCTCGACGAGCACATGCACATGCTGGAGGAGGCCAAGAAGCGCGACCACCGCAAGATCGGCCGCGAGATGGATCTCTTTATGATGCGCGACGAGGCCCCCGGCTTCCCGTTCTTCCTGCCCAACGGCATGATCCTTAAGAACACGCTGCTGGACTACTGGCGCGAGATTCACCACAAGGCCGGCTACGTCGAGATCTCCACGCCGCTCATCATGAACAAGCAGCTGTGGAAGACCTCGGGCCACTGGGATCACTACAAGGACAACATGTACTCCACCGTCATTGACGACGAAGAGTACTGCATTAAGCCCATGAACTGCCCGGGCGGCGTGCTGGTGTACGCCTCCAAGCCGCACTCTTACCGCGAGCTGCCCATTCGCGCCGGCGAGATTGGCCTGGTGCACCGCCACGAGCTGCGCGGCGCCCTGCACGGCCTGTTCCGCGTGCGCTGCTTTAACCAGGACGACGCCCACCTGTTTGTGCGTCCCGACCAGCTGACCGACGAGATCGTGGGCGTGGTCAACCTCATCGACTCCGTGTACCAAAAGTTTGGCTTTAAGTACCACGTTGAGCTTTCCACCCGCCCCGAGGACTCCATGGGCTCCGACGAGGACTGGGCGCGCGCCGAGGAGGGCCTGCGCACCGCTCTGGAGCAGCTGCACATGGACTACGAGGTCAACGAGGGCGACGGCGCCTTCTACGGCCCCAAGATCGACTTCCACCTGGAGGACTCGCTCGGTCGCACCTGGCAGTGCGGTACCGTCCAGCTCGACTTCCAGATGCCGCTCAACTTTGACCTGGAGTACGTGGACGCCGACGGCACCAAGAAGCGCCCCATCATGCTGCACCGCGTGTGCTTTGGCTCCATCGAGCGCTTCATTGGTATTCTGATTGAGCACTTTGCGGGCAAGTTCCCCACCTGGCTGGCTCCCGTGCAGGTCAAGGCCCTGCCTGTGTCCGAGAAGAGCCGCGACTACGCCCACGAGGTGTGCGCCAAGCTGGAGCAGGCCGGCATTCGCGTGGTCTGCGACGACCGCGACGAGAAGATCGGCTACAAGATCCGCGAGGCCCGCAGCATCGACCGCGTGCCCTACATGCTCATCCTGGGCGAGAAGGAGGTCGAGGCCGGCAACATCTCCGTCCGCGATCGCTCCAACGAAACCGTTCAGATGAGCGTCGATGAGTTTGTTGCCAAGGTGCTCGAGGAGATCAAGACCCGCGCCTAAGGCAAGCCACACAACAAGTAACAAAGGCGACCGTCCACAAAGGGCAGTCGCCTTTTTTAGTGCCTAAAGAAGAAAAGCCGCTGGTTGAGCGGCTTTTTTTGTTGCACAAAAAGGTACAGGTTTTTGTAGAGGGGTATGGAGATGTATCTACGGGCAGTACATTTTGCGTAATCTGGGCAAACGCGGATTAATTGCTCGTATAATGGCCTATGTCGAAAGATACAAAAACCTGTACTTTTGCGACTGCGCCTAGCTGCGAGCGAGAAGCCTGTTCTAAACGCCCCTGCATTTGCGTGCATCGCAAAGCCAAAAAGAGGGGGCGAGAACATGGAACAGACGGCACGGCGCCAAGAGCAGCTGCCGGGCGCATTTAACGGCGCCACCACCAACAGCCAGCACGGCCGCGTCCGCTGGTATCTGGTTCACACCCCCAATGGTAAAGAGCGCGAGATCTGCGAAAAGGTCCGCCACATTATCCCGCACGAGCTAATGCAGAACGCTTTTGTGATGCAAAAGGAGTTCTGGTTTAAGCGGGACGGCGCCTGGTCGCTCCAAACCAAACCCATGTACAAGGAATATTTCTTCGTCGCCACTTACGATGCCGCCGCGCTCGATAGGGCTTTGGCCCAGTTGAGCTTTGGCTGCCGCATCGCCGGCAGTAGGGAGCGGGCGTATATGCCCATGCCGGACGATGCGCAGGACTGGTACCGCAGCGTGCTGGACGACGACGGCGTGGTGCGCAACAGCGTCGCGCGCATAGAGGGCGGCGTGCTGCACATAGAGCAGGGCCCACTTGTGGGGCAAGAGGCCCGCGTTAAAAAGATCGACCGCCATAAACGCTGGTGCCTGGTAGACGTGGGCGAAGGCGACTCCGCATTTAGGGAGCTGCTACCGCTTGACGTTCCCATCAAAACGTAAGGGAGACGTTGGCACCGGCTGTTCGTTCGCATTTTTGAATTTACCGATTGGGGGGGGTCCTGGAGGACAGGACCGTACGTTTGACTTTGGCTGCTAAAGAAGTAACAGAGAGCTGTGCATCTGTGGGGGACGCATTGGCTTTCGATCAGATAAAGCCGAGTGGCACTCTTGGGTATCGCATTGTTAAGAGGCTTTTTGACCTTCTGTTCAGTCTTTTGATGAGCGTGCTGCTGCTTATTCCTATCGCCATTGTGTGCGCACTCATTAGCCTTGAATCGCCCGGCAGCCCAATGTATACGCAAGAGCGCGTCGGCAAGGGCGGAAAGACAATCAAGATTTTCAAGCTTCGTAGCATGGTCGCCGATGCGGGCGATGTGCAGAAGTATTTGAGTCCTGTGCAGCTACATCAGTGGGAAGTCGAGCGTAAGGTTGATGACGATCCCCGTATTACCAAGATTGGTCAATTCATTCGCAATTGTTCCATCGATGAAATGCCTCAGTTTCTCAATGTGCTAAACGGCGATTTGTCTGTTATCGGACCTCGTCCTATTACGCGAGATGAGCTTGAGCAACATTTTTCGGATGAAGAAAAGGCCGAGTTGCTCTCTGTCCAGCCTGGCATTACCGGTTTATGGCAGGCAACTGATCGTAATGAAGCGACGTTTGAGAGTGGCCTGCGCCAGAAGATTGAACTTCGTTACGTGCAGAACCGCTGCTTCCGTATGGACTGGAAATGCTTTACCGGCACCTTCGGTGCAATGTTCGGCAAGGAGAGGACGGGTCGTTAAATGCAGACAACTGATACTTGTTCTTACAGTGTATTGATGAGCATTTATAAAAATGAAAAACCCGCCTTTTTGATTCAGGCTTTAGACAGCATGCTAAATCAAACGGTTTCTCCGTCTGAAATAGTTATGGTCAAGGATGGCCCGCTTACAAGCGAGCTTGAAAACGTGCTTTCGTATTTTGCTTCGGAGCATTCGGGTCTATTTAAATTTGTTTCTTATGAAAAAAACCATGGACTGGGATATGCCTTGCGCCAAGGTATGCTCGCTTGCACTAACGAAATCGTTGCGCGCATGGATACTGATGATGTGGCTCGTTCTGATCGTATGGAAAAACAACTTGCCGCTATTTGTAGCGGGCTTGATATGGTCGGGAGCGATGTTGTCGAATTCGTTGAATCTCCCGATAAGCCCGTCGCTTTAACCGATCTTCCTAAAGGTATGGATGCCATTTTTGCCTACTCGAAGAGGCGCAACCCTTTTCGTCACCCTCCGATGACATTCAGGAAGTCGAAGGTCATGGAGGCAGGTAACTACAGTTCTGATTTTCTATATTTCGAGGATTGGGATCTTTTTAATAGGATGCTCGCATGCGGTTGTAAGGCAGATAACCTTAGTGAACCACTTGTGGCTATGCGCGTAAGCGATGATTTTTACGCTCGTAGGGGAGGGGTCCGATACCTTAAATTTGCCAAGGCATTTAAAAAGGCACAGGTTGAGCGTGGATATTTCACCAAGCGAGATTATTTTTGTTCTTATTACCCGCATGCTATGGTTTGTTTGATGCCCAACTCGCTGCGCTCTTTCGTATATCGTGTCGTACTCCGACGTAAGGGTGATAGGGTTGAGTAAGATTCTATGCAAAGTCCCTGCGCCGATTTCTTATCCGACTGGCAAACGTGTGCTCTGTTACGCAGAGGCATGGGGTCAAGGCGGAATCGAGACTTTTCTCATGGAGGTCTTTCGCCGGCTCCAAGGAATACACGTTTCTTTTTCGCTGTACTCATGCTGGGACTGGAACGACTCATTTGACGACGAACTTGGCAAGTTGGGAATCGATCGTTATACGGTTTTCTCTGGTTATAAACCAGGACAGCTTAAGAGACTTTGCGATGGATCCATGGGTTTTGCTGAACTAATAAATACTATGAGTCCAGATGCGGTCTACATCAACACTATGAACGGCATGGGGCTCCTCTACTCCGAGGTTGCCATGAAGTGCTGTGTTCCCGTTCGTGTTGTCCATTCTCATAATTCAGCCTTTGGATCTGGGCAAGCAGCGGCAAAGGCGATTATGCACACCTTTGGAAAAACCGTTCTTGGCGACAGCGCTACCGCTCGTCTTGCCTGTTCGAGTGATGCTGGTCGCTATCTTTTTGACGGTCGCCGCTTTGAGGTTGTCAACAACGGGATTGATACTGAGCGCTTTCGATTTGATGCTGCTGCGCGAGCGGAGATTCGCAAAAAGTTTGACATTCCGCAGGATGCGTTCTTATTCGGCAATGTCGGTCGCATTGCTGAGGCAAAGAACCCCCTCTTTCAGATTAGGGTGTTCGCTGAGATTCTTAAGCGTGAGCCAAATTCTTATTACCTGATGGTGGGCGAGGGAGATTTGCGTCCGCAGGTTGAAGAACTAGTTGACGAGCTTGCCGTTAGAGAAAAAGTCATTATGCCGGGTTATCTTCCTGATCCGGCTCCCGTCTACTCGGCCCTTGATTGCTTTCTTATGCCATCACTATTTGAGGGACTTGCGATTGTGCGTATTGAGGCTCAATGCTCAGGTTGCGCCATTGTTTGCTCGGAGGCTTTGCCTTCGGAGGCTCATGTGACGGATGCCGAAGTCTTACTACCGCTCTCTGCTGGTGAGTCTGCTTGGTCGGATAGGGCCGTTGAGATGGTTCGAATGTCGAAAGATAGGGATGTCTACGCCGCGCTTGTGCGCAGTGCCGGCTTTGATGCAGACCGCTGTGCGTCTATTGTCCGAAAGCACTTGTTGGATAGGGTTAGTTGTGATTAATGTTCTTCAGATAGTGCCTTCGCTTGCATCTGATTCAGGCGTGACACGTTTTGTTCTCAATATGAATCGGTATATTGATAGAGACCGCTTCCATTTTGATTTCTTTCATCACTCGTCAAATTCGGGTCGACTTATTTTTCCCAACAGCCTTGACGATGAATTGAAGGCAGAAGGTTCTTCAGTATACGTTGTCTCGCATGGCAAAACTTCGCCCTTTGAGTTTGCTCGCGAGGCGACCGATATTCTTGGTAAAGTTGCAGGTAAGTATGACATCGCACATTGCCATGTGCCTAATAACGCGTTTGTAACCCTCCGAGCGTGCCAGCGTGCCGGCGTGGGTGTGCGGGTTATCCACAGTCACCTTAATAGTTCATCTGACAATGCCATCCATCGTTTGCGAAACGCCCCGCTTATTGCGTTCGGCAAGCGTTTCGCGAATGCCTATTCTGCTTGCTCTAACGAAGCGGGCAAGTATCTGTTTGGCAATGCGCCCTTTGAACTCATAAACAACGGTATTTGTCTTGACGATTTTGCATATAACGTTAACGCCCGTGAAAGCCTGCGTGCAGAACTTGGTATTTCCGAGAACGCTCCAGTGATAGGGTGCGTTGGACGCTTTGCTAAGCAAAAGAACTATTCTTTTGCTATTGATGCGTTTGCGACTTATATCAAAGAGGTGCCGGAAGCTCGTTTGGTTATTCTCGGCGATGGAGAGGGACGCCCTGCGCTAGAAGACAAGATTGTCTCTCTTTGTCTTTCAGACAAAGTATATTTGCCAGGTGTACGTAGCGATGTTGCTCGCTTCTATTCAGTTTTTGACGTGTTCTTTATGCCTTCGCTATTTGAGGGGCTTCCTATTTCTGCTGTTGAGGCTCAGGCGGCTGGCTTGCCATGCGTATTTTCGACAAATGTTCCTGCCGAGAGTGATGTCGTAGGTAACGGCAGGTTTGTGGATCTCGGGTCTTCACTCGAAGACTGGGTTGGGGCGCTATCTGCTGCTATCGAAGACGGGCGCGAGGCATGCGCTGGAGAGATGCTGGCTAAGGCTGGCTATTCAGCAGAGGCAAACGCGGAAAAATTGATGGAATATTATGAGGCGCTCATGAAGCGAGTATCCAATAAATAAGTGGTGGGGTCATCTATAATGAAACAAAGTAAGAGACATATTAGAGCTAAGGTTACGAACGCAGACCGTTCAAATGACCATATTAGCTGGATGACGGCCGATGGTGCTTCAATATATTCAGATAAATCCAAAAAGCTGTATCTGTTTGCCTTTGCTTTGTATTTAATTGCTTACAACTTAAATTTCACTACCTTTCGTGAACTCAACATTCTTCATCTTGATGTGTTTTATCTTGGAGTCCGAGTTTTTTGCACGATAGTTTTGATTGCCCTAATTTTGCGTTCGGGTTTTTCTCGATGGCAGATTGCATTGTTTTCGATTTGTGCTTGCATAATCATTTCTTCAACGGTGTTTTCGGGTAGCTGGAATATTCTTCTGCTCTTCCTGTTTGTCGTTGCCGGTGACGACATTGATGTTCGCGATATTGCTGCAGTTTCATTTTGGTGCTCACTTGGGGTCATTGTTGTTACGGTTTCAGCGGCCACTGTCGGCTTCATTTCGACGGTTACGATGAATTCGCTTAATAACACGCTTAGACAGGCTCCGGGTTTTACGCATCCCAACAGCCTTGGTGTCCTTTTGCTCTCCATGACATGCGCTTTTACGGTTTTACGATTTCGAAAAGCGACTTTAGTTGACTTACTATTTTACGGCTTTATGTACTACTTATGTCGTGTAGTGGTCTTTTCAAGAACTTCAGCTCTGTGCATGTTGCTATTAGCGTCTTTGGCAATCCTTGCGACGCTCCTAAGGGGGAGGGTCTTCGATCGATTGCTCATTGCGTTGGGTATCGGCGCTTTCATTTTTTTGAGTATTACGACTTATTATTTTATGTATTCCTATAATCCTTCTGTGGGCTGGATGCGTGAGCTCGATTCTGTTCTGTCGGCAAGGCTTGCCCTCATGCATTATTTCACCGTTTCGTTTCCACCGGAGCCTTTCGGATTTGATTTCGATGGCGTCTCTATTCGATTCGGCATTTTCACTACTTTTTTGGTTGACAATGCATATGCGCACCTAGTTCTTGAGTCGGGTATTCTTGTAGCCATTCTTATGGATGTCGCATGGCTCGCAACTCTTGCGCAAGCCTTTCGTTGCGGCGAGTTAAGTCCGGCTATATTCGGTTTAATTATTTTCTCGTTCGTTGCCTTTTGCGAGACTTCTGCTTTCTTTATCTGTATCAACTTTAATTTAATCGGAATTTCTGAGGCTCTTTACTCTATGCGGCGAGAAAAATCTATTTCAGTTTGTACTGTTGGGGCCTTCCATGACTAGAGACTATGTTGGAATCATCCAGAGGAAGATTCGTGAACAGACGAACCCTTTATTTGTAAAGACTCGTCGTCAACGTTTAAATCGTTGTGATTTTTCTATCATCTCAAATAATTGTTGGGGAGGGTCTGTCTATCGCTACTTTGGACTTCCGTATCAGTCGCCAACGGCAGGACTTTATTTTTTCGCTTCCGACTATGTGAGATTCTCTGCGAACCTTAGGCACTATCTTGCCTTACCCCTTGAGTTCATCGATGCTCGCGAATCATCGCATTACGACGTTTTGAAGAAACGAGGGGAAGTGAACAAGCCGATTGCCTTAATCGATGATGTTGAGATCGTTTTTCTCCACTACCCAACAGCGAAGGATGCTGCCGAAAAGTGGTGCAGGCGTGTTGACCGAATCAATTGGGACAATTTGTTTATCAAGTTTAGCCAGATGAATAGCTGTACTGACGAGGATCTCCGTACATTTGACGAGATTGATTTTCCCAACAAGCTTTGTTTTACTGCGAAGCCTCGCTCCGATTTGCAATGTGCAGTTTTTCATCCTGCTTCGGTTGACGATGACCAGATACTTAACGATACAGACAGATTTTCGCAAGGGCTTGATCTGTATAGCTGGTTGAATCGTGAACCCGCGTCATATCCCTTTGGATAAATATTCGATTAGAGAATTGACTTGGAGTTGTTTTGATACCAAAAAAGATTCATTACATATGGTTAGGTGGAAAGCCCCTTCCTCCTTTAGCCAAAAAATGTCTTTCTTCCTGGCGTAATTTTATGCCCGATTATGAGATCGTGCGGTGGGACGAGTCGAATTTAGATTTGGACTTCTGTGATTATGCCAGAGAGGCATATAAAGCGAAAAAGTGGGCCTTTGCTAGTGATTACGCTCGATTTAAGATTCTCTATGAGCAGGGTGGCATCTACTTGGATACTGACGTGGAAGTTATTCGTTCGTTGGACCCTATTCTCGAACAAGGCCCATACATGGGATTCGAGGTTGATTGCAGCGAGGAAAATAAGGGAACAGTTGCATCTGGGCTTGGCCTTGCGGCCAATCCTGGGCTTGGCTTGTATAAGGACATCCTTGATTCTTATGAGCACGATCATTTTCTTAAGGATGATGGTAGCTACGATCTCACCACTGTCGTTGAAAGGGTGACCGGTATCCTTCGCCAAAGGGGACTTCGCGACGTGCCGGGAATTCAAGAAGTTGCCGGTGTGCGTATATACCCAAGTGAATATTTTTGTCCAAAAGACCCCATAACTTCGTGTTTGACTCTTACTGAGAATAGTTATTCGATTCACCACTATGATGGTTCGTGGACGACTGGCAAGCAGAAGTTCCATAAGAGGATTTCTTATCTGATTGGTCCGAAGGCGACTGACGTTATAAAAAACCTTTTTGGACGATAGGTGAAAATGTGAGCAACAATGACTTGGAGGCTTTGGCATTAGACTTGGGCGGGGCTAACGCTATCAGCGTCATCGTTCCCGCTTACCAAGCGGAGCAGACCATTGAGCGTAGCGTAAGAAGCGCGCTTTCGATAGGTTCCGCCCTTTGCGAGGTCGTTGTCGTTGATGATGGTTCAACTGACGGAACGGCTGCGGCCGTGATACGACTTGCCGCTGTTGATGATCGGGTAAAACTTATCCGCCAAGAGAACAAAGGCCGCTCTGCCGCACGCAACGTCGGTTTTTCTGTTGCTCGTGGATCTTGGATTACGTTCCTTGATGCTGACGACTTTCTTTTGCCGGGGGACTATGGAGCACTTATTGATACTACCGATGAAAATGACCTCGGTCTTATTGTTTGCCAGCATTCGCGTCCTGATATTCACAAGGCACAGGTAAGAGGTGTGCGAGCCTCATTGTCTGACATGTCTGTTGTCTCCGGCACTTCGCTCAGGCGGGTTATGGTGGAAGGCGGATGGAGTGAATTTGTCGAGGATTCATCGTGCTATGAGTTCAATGCTGCTTGGGCTCGCCTATACCGGCGCGATTTGATTGCTGCGGCTGTCGATCGTCTTGGAGGGGAGTTTGCTCCGTTTCCTTTGGGGCTCAGGTTCTCGGAGGATCGCCTGTTCAATCTTGAGTATCTTTGGTTGCTCGGTGAAGGTAAGGTTGGGTTTGTTCCGTTTCGCCTTTATCACTGGGATATCGGCAGCTCCGCGACGTGCGGTGTTGTGCGTCCGCAGGACGTTGACTCGCTTGTGCGTTATGCGGCTGTTGTCGAGGCCCTGCGCGATCGTGGCGTATTTGACGAGCGAGATGCTCGGCTCCTTTTGGCGCGTGAGTTCATTGGGCAGTTTAATAGGGCGGTTAAGTCGGGCTCATTACTTCCTGAAGTGCGTGAGGCGTGGTTAAGGGCTTTTGATGCTGAGTGGCTGCGCGGGCATCTTGTTGAATGTCCACGTGAGTGCTTAGGGGCGCACGATGAGTGGCTTCCTGCTTGGGAACTTCTCTCGAAGGGTCGCCTGCGAGCCGCGTTTGCGCTTTATGGTGTATTGGCGAAGGCGCGTGGGGCTTTGAAGCATTGATGCGGACTGAATTTTGGTTCGTGGCTGTCATGTTAAACGTTGGTCAAATTAAAAAATTGGAGTCGAAGGTCTGTACTCCCAGGCGCTCCGTTCTTTTCGCTGTGGATGTCCTCGTGTCGGTCTGATATGCCTGCATGTCCTTCGCTTGGGAATCTGTCGTATTAAGGGGCCCATTTTTAGTTTGAACCCGCCGTGCCGCCACAACTGCCTTCTGTTTCCGACTTGTGATTATGATTCAGTAAGGCGATAAGCGTCAGTACCACATCACTTCTGTCGGCAGCGGTATTTCCGAAAAATAGTTAGACGAACTCATTAGGACTATCCATGAAACCATCCCTTACAAAGAACTCGATGTTCAACGTCGCCTACCAGCTTGTGCTGGTCTTGGTGCCGTTGATAAGCTCAATGTACGTTTCGCGTGTCGTGCTTCCAGATGCGCTGGGTGAGGTTTCGGTCGCGAACAACCTAGTCTCCTATTTCGTTGCGCTCGCCCCTTTGGGCATCCCCGCCTACGGTGTTCGAGAAATCGCGAAAGCGGGTGACGATAAGCGCGCCCGCTCGGCCTTATTCTCTGAGCTTCTCATTATCAACTTCGTTTCGACTGTCGTTTTCTTCGTTGCCTACGCAGTTTGCGTTGTCATAATGTATGGCACTGCCGTTCCTGAGCTTTACCTCATCTTCGGATCACTCATTGTTGCGAACGCACTTAACGTCGAGTGGTTCTTTCAGGGCATGGAACGCTATGACTTCATCTCCATCAGGGGCACCATCGTCAGGATAGCTTGTCTGCTCTTCACAATTCTTTTGGTGAAAAGCCCCTCAGACGTCTTCGTATACGCGGCAATTACGTGTCTGGGGACGTTCGCGAACTATATCGTCAACGTCCTATGCCTTCGGAAGTCTGTGGAATTCACCACGAAGGGATTGTCGTTTTCAAGGCATCTCCGTCCCATAACGGTCCTAGCTGGCACTAACGTTCTCTTTAGCCTCTATACGAAGATTGACGTGACGATGATGGGCGTCCTTTGCGCGAGCTCAATCGTCGCATATTATACGTACGCATATAACGCCGAGGAAATTGCCAAGACGCTCTGCGTCGCCATCACGAACGTCTATCTTCCTCGCTTGAGCTACGAGTTCAAGAACGACACGAAGGAGTTCTCCAGGCTTGTGCAACAGTCGATGGACCTAAACATCTTCATAGCGCTCCCCATGTGTCTTGGTGTTTTTATCCTAGCGCCTAAGGTGGTCGTGATATTGTTCGGCGACGCATTCGTCCCCGCTTCGCTGACCTTGAGACTCTTCGCGGTTCTTATAGTTGCTAAGAGCATTGGCAACGTCATCTACCAGACCACGATCGCCACGGGGAACGAGAGGTTCCAGCTCATCGCCTACACTCTCGGCGTTGTTGTCAACATCGCCCTGAATGCCGCGCTGATTCCCGTCTTTGCACAGAATGGCGCTGTGATTGCTACAGTGGTCACTGAGGTTGCTTTGGACCTCGTCTTGTGGGCGTGCCTGAGGAACTACATGAGGTTTAGGTTCACCCTCCGTTTTGTTATTTCGACTTTAATCTCCCTGGGTGCCATGTGTGCTGTTGTCGTTGTCTGTGATGTGTTTATCACCTCTAGGCTGCTGTGTATCCTTGTCGCCGTTGTCCTTGCCGTGGTCGTCTATGCCGGCGTGAGTGTACTTCTGAAGAACGAAGTGGCACTGATGTTTGCTCGTAAACTCCTTAGAAAATAATCATGATGATTCTCTTGGTCTCTATATAGTTTTCTTGCATCTGAAGAAGGCGACGATTTTTCTGGCCTGTTAGTCTTCTCTAGATTGCTCAAGTAGAGACGAGCTGTCTTTTTTCTGGACGTGTTAAAAAGGAGCCTGCTTTTCGCCTATGAGTGGGCCCTGTCCTTCTCGGAAGTGCGTTAATGGCGAATCGAAACGATTGGTCGTTAAGCGCATTGCGATTGCTGCCGATGTGCTCCATCGTAGCGTGCCATACTTGTCGGCTCTATGTGCTTGGCATCGCATGGGCGCCGAACAATGGGGTGCAAGTGTTCTCGGTAATCTCTGGCTTGTTCTATGGAATACGGCCCTATGTTGTCGAAGTAGGATGTTGATATGTAAAGCGACTATTGCGCATTTGCTGCCATATTATCGTTGCACCAGTTCAAAGATAGTGTTGTCGATATGCAGGGGCTGCTGCGCGTGCGCATCGAGCGATCGGTCAGTACTGTAATGGTTTTCGAGGTTGCCCATTTGTACGGAGGGTGAACGAACAGCTGAGATGGCTAGTGTGAGAGGTCGCTAGCCATCTGCGTGGACATGCCGACGCTGTATATCTCGTTGTGATGCGCTTACAGCGTCAATTGATTATTTTCGTGCCATTGTTATGCCGCCTGGAGCGTCCAGGTCTGGGCGGGGTCTCCCGGGCTGGAGCCGAAGCCCCACACCAGCGCCCCGGCGCCCGTGTCGCGCCAGCGGTCGTCCAGGGCGCGCCCGGTCCCGGCGTTGACGAGGGAGTGGCCGCCGGCCGTGGCCACGAGCTCCCAGCGCTGGGAGGCGGAGCCGTCGGGGGCGGCCAGCGAGACGTCCGAGCCCCGCATCGCCAGGGCGAGCCCGCCGGCGGTGGCGGTGTAGAGCCCCGTGCCCTCGTCGTAGGCGAAGCGCAGGGCGGTCGGGGCCTTGGACATGGAGCATCCGGAGGCCGTCGCGGCGACGCCCGAGGACGGGTCGATGGTGCTCACGATCCTGTAGGCGCCGTCGGGGACGGCTCGGCCGTCTGCCGCCTGGAGCGTCCAGGTCTGGGCGGGGTCTCCCGGGCTGGAGCCGAAGCCCCACACCAGCGCCCCGGCGCCCG
>CAKTVQ010000001.1 GCA_934630375.1 uncultured Collinsella sp. | reverse complement strand
C
Source organism: uncultured Collinsella sp. (assembly GCA_934630375.1). Taxonomy (GTDB): domain Bacteria; phylum Actinomycetota; class Coriobacteriia; order Coriobacteriales; family Coriobacteriaceae; genus Collinsella. The sequence continues at coordinate 192,286 of CAKTVQ010000001.1, read as the reverse complement.
GTGAGGCGTTCTACAAGCGCTACAGCGCCGGCAAGTGGAAGATGACGAGCGGCAAGGACATCGTCGTCAACCGCGCTAAGCTGGGTCGCGAGGGCTGCAAGGACGTTATCGCCGCAGCCTACCGCTACAAGCTGGCACAGCTCGAAGGCTAACCGACCAGAACCACCACAAAGGGGACAGTGCGCCTTTGTGGTGGTTTTGTTTTAGGCTGAGGGAAAGGCTTTGGTGAGACCGGCGCGCGTTTGCGTGTCGGTCTTTTGGTAGATGGAGCTCAGATGGCGCTGCACCATGCGCATCGAGATGCCGAGTTCTTCGGCGACCTGTTTGAGCGGGCGTTCGTCTTGGGTCACAGCTATGAGCACGTCGACCTCGCGCGGGGTGAGACTGTGGTCGGCAATGAAGACCTGACGCTGTTCCTCGATACTGGGTGCGGCGAGTGCTTCCTCGGCGAGCTGCTGGTGTTCGCGCTCCTGTTCGGTTTGGGGTAGACGGAACAGCCCCGCAGCTACAAATGCCACGCTCGCCGCCACAAGCAGCACGAGCGCGCCGATCATGATGAGGGCGACATTGCCCGAGGTGACCAGTGCCAGCGAGATGCCCGATGTGGTGAATGCACATACATTGTTGGCGGCGCGGCCCATGCCGGCCCACAAAGCCGGAGTGTGCATACACGGTGCCAGCTGCGTGAACGTGGCGGTAAAGAACGTGACGAAAAAGCCCGAGCTCAGGTAAAAGACGATGAGGCCCAGGTTGGGATCGGCGCCGGCTTCTACGGCCAAGATGGAAATGGTTGAGAGCACCGTGACGCCGAGCATGACAAGGCCCATGTAGCGACGCTCGGCAAGATCAAAAACGATGCCGGCGACGAGGCCGCTCGCTGCCAAAAAGAGGCGTGGCCAAGTCTGCACGGCGATGGTGCCGTGGGCGTTGGAGAACGTGACCACGTTATCGAGCGTGGAGAACAGGCAGGCCAAGATCATGACGAGCGCGATGCTCCAGCACGCCTGCTTGGCGAGGACGTGTGAGGGCTCGGTAAAAGGGTTGATGGTGGAGCTGGGGTTCTCATCTGCCTCTTGGGGCGCGGCGCTGAGGGCGGAGATGACGATCGTCGCCGCGCCAAGAATGATGAGCTCAACGATGCCGCCGCAATCGAGCAGGTTAAGGGCAAACTGCAGGAGGATGCCTGCGGCATAGGCCGCCCCCGCGCCGGTTGCGAGCTTGGGGTCGTCTTGGAATGCCAACGCAAAGGCGCGATGCGCAGCGGCGCCCAGCAGGCCGAGCCCAAAGAATACCACGCACCCCAGAATCTCGAGCGCAAGTGGACCTGTGGGGACCTGAATCTGGGTCAAGCCAACGATAGCGATGGGAACGGCGGCGTTGGCGGCTGCCTGGGCCTGACCTTTGCGTTGGGCAAGAGCCAATAACGGCGCGTATCCGATAAAGCCGATAACGCTGGCACCCAGGATAAAGCCTTGCGCGAGCACAACGCGCTCGGCACCGGCGAGTAGTCCGACATTGATATCGAAGCGAAACTCGGCGGCAAGGAAGACAAAGGTAAAGAGCGCGAGGGCTAGAAGCGCGTTGATTTTAGGCTTGCTCAGGTTCAAGAACGGTCCTTTGGATGGACGGAATAATCATGCTCTCGATTGTAGCGTCCTTGGGACGGGCGTGACGATAACGAAATCAATTCGAATCAAACCGCAGGTAGCCATAGGGGTTCACATCTACGAACCTAGGCGTATGCGATTGCTTGGCACATGGTGAGACTAAGAAAACCACCACAAAGGGGACAGGCACCTTTGTGGTGGTATGGTCCATCGACCGAGGGAGGCCCCTATGAACGGAAGCCATTTTGACAAGCAGACCCAGCGCGAGCGCACTTGCTCGCTGGTTCACGGTTCGTGGAAACGGGCGGGTGCCAGGCTGGCGTGCGCCGGCGCGTGTGCGCTCATGGTCGGTCAGCTGCTACTGCCGAGTGTTGCCTTGGCAGCCGATTGGATCAACGTGGGCGGCACGCAGTACAACGCGGGCGCTGTCGTCAGCGACGAGGCGGGCACGTGGTCTTGGAACGGCGCCGACGACATGCAGCTCAATGGCTATAACGGCGGCGGTATCAGCGCCGAGGGCAACCTCAACATCGGTGTGACCAACACCAACACCATTACGGCCGATGCCGGTCAGAGCGCCATCGAGGTCTCAGGCGGCAACCTTTCCATCACGGGCGACGGCACACTCAATGCGACGGGCCAGACCGATGTCATCACGGCCGCGGGTAACGGTATTACCGGTGGCGACGTCACCGTCGACGGGGCCACGGTCAACGTGACGGCGACGGGTACGGATGCAAATGGCGAGGAGTGCGAGAACGCCGAGGCCATAACTGCGTTTGGCGGAGACGTGACCATTAAAAACGGTGCGACTGTCGATGTGAAGGCAGGGCGCGCGGCGGGGTCCGGTGACGGGTATTACGGTTACGTGACGGGCATCTATGCCACTAACGGCGCACCCAGGGGAGATGGCGAGTTTACATGGGAGCATGACGGACAGAGCAACAAGGGCGGTCGCGTGTCAATTGGCTCTGGCTCAAAGGTGACGGTCAAGGCCGAATCCACCCTGGAATCTCAGGGAATTGTGTCCCGTGTCAACAACGGCGCCGCGCGTGTCGAGATTGCAGGCGATTCGCTCGTGACCGCGATTGCCGACGCTTCGGGCGGCAACTGGGGTGCCGTGGGTATCGAGGCGGCCGGAATGGGCGACGATGCCACTGCCGATATCATCATCGATGGAAAGAACACGTTTGTGACCGCGATTGCCAGCGCCTCGAAAGATCGGTATTCCAAGGACACGTATGGTCTGCATACCAGCTCGGGGAGTGCGATCGAGGGCGGAAGCATCCAAATTAAAAACGGCTCCGTTGTTGCCGAGGGCAGCGACGGGGCAATCGTCGCCGACAACTACACGACCGCCAACGGTCCTGCCGGCATGATTGTTATCGGCGAGGGCGGGAAGGTCGTGCTTCCTGCCAATGGCGTGGTGCGCGACTACCAAAAACTGGGTGCCCGCCCCATGGCGCTGGGCAACCGATTTGAATATGCTGATTTTTGGGGACAGACGATTGGCGAGCCCGGCGAAGGCGTCCTGAGGGCCGATCGCGATGCGGACAAGATCGCCAAGGTCGCGCATATCGTATTCGACGGAGGTGCTACGCCTGCTCCCGATCCGGCACCGACTCCCAAGCCGCAGCCGGGAGGCGAGGGCTCGACGGGCACGACGGGGGCGACGACCCAAACTTCGACACAGACTGGTTCGGCCGTGAATGTAAAGCCTGCTGCCGCCAAGGTATCCGTCACGGCTTCGAAGGCGACGGCCTCTACTCTCGCGGCCACGGGCGATAGCGCCGCGTTGACCGTTGCCGCCATGGGCATCGCTGGTGCCACGGTTGCGGCAGCCGGCATCGCTGCCGTGCGCCGTCGCGAGGAATAGCAATTTCGTCTAGGGCAAGCGGGGCATAAAGCCTCAGTGCGTTTGATTGAGCCGCCACGCAGGGATTTGCGCCCCCGCGTGGCGGCTTTTGCGTTTGCGCAGGTAGGGACGCGGGTTCGCATGTACGAACCTAGGCGTGGTGCCCGGTTTGCAGCATCGTGGTGCCATGGAAACAACCCTCGATGAAGGAGGACGACATGCAAGGACAACATTTTGCCAAGCAGGCGCAGCGCGAGCGCACCTGCTCGCTGGTTCACGGAACTTGGCGTTGTGTGGGTGTGAAGATTGCCAGTGTCGGCGCGTGTGCGCTCATGGTGGGGCAGCTGCTACTGCCGAGCGTGGCACTCGCGACCGAATGCGCCGATTCTGCTGCTGCGACAGGTGAGGTCGCTGCGGCGCCGGCGGCTACGGTGGATGCGAATGCGGCGACAACACCGACAACCGATGCTGCTCCGGCAACTCAGAACGAGGCCGATACTCAGCAGGTATCTTTGGCTGACACCGGCGAAGGGGCTGGCGATGCAATGCCCGCCGAGCAAAACGCCCCCAGCAACAACGCCGCCGCGCCGGCAAGCGATGCCATCATGCCCTGCGGTGTGACCGACGTGACGGGTGGGGGTGGCGTGACAATCGACACGAACGTCGAATCCTACTACAGGGAATGCGAGCTTCCACCCGAGATTTCTCTTACCGGAGGCGGTAGTTTCTCATGGGATTTTGGACCGGTCCCAGATGAGGTGGCGGATAAGCTATCAACCGCATCCGAAACTAAGTATTACAAGGCCGATGCCACTACGAGCACGCTTGTTGAAGTCGCCGATCAGTCTCAATCGAACGTGACGATTTCCATTGCGCCATATGAAGGGCAGATGCGTGCGACGCTGACCCTGACAGGCGGGGACTTTGTAGACGGAAACTATACGCTCATCCGCAACGAGGATGTGCGGTTTGCTTCAACGTTGACGTACGACCGCACCGACTATAATGATGGCATCCTCATCGGCGATCCTGATGGCACCTCCGATAAACCAGCTCAAATTGTTGTCCATGAAACAAGGACCGATTACTACCTGCGCTACAACTTCAACACCGTGGTAAAGCTAGCTGCCCATGGGGAGGCAATCAATAGCGTTGATTTGGGTTCAGGATATATCGGCTATCGCGCTGGGGATACTCCCGCTCCAACCACTCATGTACCATACGCAGATTACGACAAGTATGAAATTGCTTACGAGTGCTGGGAGGAGATGGACAACAGCGACCCCACGGATCTTCATCCCGTCGCCTTCTGGTATTCCGACGAGGGCATGTACACACCGGGCATGAAGCGAATCGACAAGTTCGAAGAAGGCAAGCACTACATGCATTCTGTCATGCTACGCCAAAAGAACGGGTATGAGTTTGCCAACGACTGCACTGTGGCAATCAATGGCGAGCCACTTAACGCCATGAGTGTTCAGAAAGTCGAAAGTGGTCTGTTCCTTGCGCCGACCACATCGTTTACCTGCGAAAAGGCTCTTGTGTGGCAAGCAATCGACACGGTCGAGATTAATGGCGCTACCGTCACGTTCAAGGCTGGTGATAAGCCGATTTTCACCGGCAGCGAGGCCGACGGCGCACGTTACTGGTACCAGTGCGAGTTTTGGATGGGCAGTGACGGCTCTAGCATCAATTCCTCCAGCTTTTTCGACCAGGGGAATACTAACCGTATCGACACCTTTAAACCCGGCGTGACATATCGCTACGGTTTCTATCTCAAATCGCACGAGGGTTTCTACTTTACGCGCGATACCAGGGTTGTCATCAACGGCAAACAGTATGGCTATACGTGGTCCGCGTCCGATTTGGACAATATTGAGCAGACGGGCGGGACGAGCACCATGTGGGTCGACACCGACCTTACCTTTACGCCCGAGGCCACGCCTACTCCCGACCCGCAGCCCACACCGGATCCCAAGCCGACGCCGCAGCCTGAGGTAAAGCCCGACGCGAAGCCCGAGACGAAACCGGAGACCAAGCACGCCACGACGCCGACCAAGCCGACCGCCACAACCAAGACGGTCGCCAAGGCAACGCCGGCCGAGAAGTCCGATGCGACCCTGGCTGCCACGGGCGACAACACCGCCATGACGGTCACCGCCCTGGGAATCGCCGGCGCAACCGTTGCCGCAGCCGGTGTCGCCGCGACCAAGCGCCGCAAGCGCTAGGTTTTGGTGGCTGCCCTCGTTCTCGGCGTCAGCAAAATCTCAATCTGTAACACCTGGCCGCCCAAAACGGCCCAAGATGTTACAGATTGAGATGAACCGCCTGACTGCCAACCTAATGTCTCGATCTGTAACACCAAACGAGGAATTTGGGTTCCAGATGTTACAGATTGAGACAAGCTAGCGAGTGTCGGAACAACGTCTCGATCTGTAACACGTAGCGGGAGATTTGGCCTCTAACTGTTACAGATTTAGATGAACCGGAAGGCGCCGACACAATGTCTCGATCTGTAACATCTACGGGGCTCTATGTGGCCTACCTGTTACAGATTGAGACAAACCGGCCGGCTAAGTCCAAAACCACCGCAAAGGTGCCTGTCCCCTTTGTGGTGGTTTGCGCAGGTAGAACGGTAGGTTCGTATATATGAACCTACCGTTCGCTTTGTTTTTGGGCAACGATTACGCTGGATGACTTTTGGTCTGCAAGAAAGGAACGACCATGAGGTGGACTACTGTTCGAGCACTTTGCCGCCGCCTGACCGTTGCCACGGCGACCCTCGCAATGGTGACGAGTTCGTTGCCCATAGACGCGTTTGCCGAGGCGCTCACCACCGACAGCACCTTTGTGCAGACGGATGTCGACCAAGCAGACGATGCTGTCTCGTCCGATGCCGCCGGCACCGCGACTGATGCCGACGCCGCTGATCCCGTGGCGCTCGATACCGGTGACGCCCCGACACCTCCGGCCTCCGAGATCGCATCGGCGGCGGGCCTGACGGGCGCCGGGCAGACCGAGAGCACGCCTGTGGGAACACTTGCAACCGATCTTGTCGAGGGCAAGGAGCTTGCCGAGCAGCAACAACAAGAGGAAACCGCCAACGCTGAGGCAACCTGGAACGAGGAGCTTGAGCTCTGGGTAACCTCAAAGGGCGCCACGGGCGTAAAGGGCGAATACGATGATGGCTACGTAGCCGGCGAGCAGACTCCCGCTCAGTACTACTTCTCAATCGATAGCCTCACCAACGAAATCTCGATCGAGTACGGCGACTCGGGCATCACCACGCTGGAGGTGCCCTCGACCATTGACGGCAAGAATGTCGTGAGCCTGGCGGGCATGGGAAGTGCCGCGCTCACGTCGGTTACCTTCGCCGGCGATTCGCATGTCCGCAAGGTGGGCGGCTTGGGCGGAAGCAGCATTAAGGAAATCGCGCTGCCCGATTCGGTTGAGGAGCTGGGCTGGAATGCGTTTTACGGAAGCAAGACACTTCAGACGGTGACCTGGCCCAACAACGCGGCCTTTACCACGATTCCCGAGCAGGCCTTTGAGGGCTGCGAACAACTTGACGACAATGTGGTGGCAACGCTGCCGCCTTCGGTTAAGACTATCGACCACCGCGCTTTCGCCAATTGCGGCGTGCCGCAGTTCTATGTCTCGGACACAACGGTACTCACCTTTACGCAGATCGACGTACCGGGCACGGTGGAGCGGATTGAGCGCCAAGCCTTTAATGGGTGCTCACATGTGTCGTCGGTGACGATTGGCGACGGCGTCAAATATATCGGCAGCAGCGCGTTTTTATCTCTTGATCCCGCGATCGCCGGCAAAGAGATCGTGCTGCCCAGAAGCGTGGAAAAGATAGAGTGGTGGGCTTTTGAGAACACGCGCTATTCAAGCACCGTCGGTGGCGGGAGCGAGATAAACCATAACGCAGTTACCCTGCGCGTGATGAACCCCGACCTTCAGTTTGGTGAGGCGGGCTATCCTGGCGACTATAATGATCGCGTGACAATCGATGGCGTAACGTACGCGATTCCCTTTAGCGAGGGTCAGACCATCTATGCCTATGCGACCGATTCGGCGGGCAACCCCTCGATGGTCAAGAAACTCGCCGATGCCGTGGCCGACCGCAAGGATTCGGCGGACTCGTCAAAACCCGCCTATACGTTTGAGTGGATGGGCGAGGCGGCCCAGGTAACGGGCAAGCTTCCCCAGGGCGCGACGGCGGTGCTTGTGCAGGCGGGGCAGTCTACGCCGCTGAACATTGCCGCCGACGGCAGCTTTACGGTAGATGCCCTCTCTAAGACGGCCGCTACGCTGCGCCTTTCGCTCGATGGCTACTATGACATGGTGCTGGCGCGCCCGGGCGACCAGATGACCGGCACATGGGACATCGGCGAGATTAAGGCTGCGGACTTTACCAAGATTCCCGCCTCCCGCGCGATTGAGCTCAACGTGGGCTATCTCGAGCCGGTGGCAGGGCAGGATAAAACCGAGCGCATTGAACTGAACAGTCTCGATGATATCGACCTGACCATTACGTGCGACGGTAAGACGCTTAAAGCCGCCAAGGGTGACAAGGAAAACGACTATCGCATTCAGGGTACAGCGATCGTGGTGTCACAGGCCATTGCCGATGCGGACCAGGAGCTGGAGATTGCGCTCAAACCCAAGGACAGCCTTAAGCTGGGTGGGGCCACCACGCGCGTAAAGCCGTCTGCCGGTAAGGTCGATATCGACCTAAAGCCTTGGGGTGCGGCGACGGTGACCACCAAGGGTGATTATCAGGGTGCCAACCGCGTGCTGGTGTTCCGCACGTCCGATGGCAAGCTGGTTGCCGACGGCATTACCTATCTGACGGGCTACGAGGACAATGGTACCACGCCCATCATGAAGGCCGATACGCCGCGCCTGAAGGCCGGTGCCTACACTATCGTCGCCTTTAACAAGACAAGCTATGACATCCAGGCCACGAGCTATTCCACGTTCAGCCGCCTGGGGCTGACCGTGGGTAAGCATATCGCCCAGCAGCAGGTGAAGATCGAAGACGGTAAGCAGCTCGATGTGACGCTCGACGTGCCGACGTTTGACGTTGAGGCGTACCGTGCCGAGCGCGGGCTGACGGCGGGCTCGGTTATCGCTGATTCGTCTGCGGTCGTTGGGGTGGAGACCGAGCTGCGCATTCACTACGAGCTCAAGGACAGCCAGGCGACAAAGATCGAGATCCCGCTGGCCAAAGATGCGGTCGAGGATGTATCCGCAGGCTCTCGCGATGCCGGTGACAGCACCAATACCTGGTGGACCGGAACAACGTGGGAGGGCGACAATCTGGTCATTGACATGAAGAAGGGCGCGGGCGCCGATGTGTTTGTGCGCTTTAAACCCAAGACTGCAGGTACCTACGTTGTCTCGCCGCTCATTACGTTGGGCGAAGTGACGCTGCCGCTGGGGAGCACCACGCTCGAAGTCAATACCTCGCGCATCGAGGTCGACAATACTAATGTCCACAGCCTGCTGGGCAATGTTGCCTACGTATACGCAGCGCCTGGCAAGAGCGTGCAGCTTACCGTCGGTACGGGCGCCTCGGCCGTAAAGTACACCGGCAAGACCAACAAGCTGGGCCGCGCCAAGATTGAATACGACCTGCCGCAGGACACGTTGGCTGCCGAGCGCGTGACGCTCGAGGCGCGCGTGGGATCGACCGATGTTGCCGCGGCTGCCGCCGATGTGACGGCTCGTAATTACGTGCGCTATGTTCCGGGCGCCTCGGTCTGGAGCTTTGATGTGACGTATCGTGGCGGCACGCAAAACCTGGTCAAGGACGGCAAGGACACCGGAAAGAGCCTGTGGACCTTCCACCATCTGCCGCAAAAGAAGAACGCCTACTGGACGTTCGATATTACGCTCGAGGTGGGCAACGAGGAAGCTGCCGACACGCTCGACCTGTACGTGGACTGCGTGGACGGCAAGACCGTGACGATTCCGCTGAGCCAAAAGTCGCGCGAGGGCACCCGCGTGCGCTACGCGGCCGAGTATGTGGACGAGGGCTATCTCAAACTGCTCGATGAGTTCAACAAGGCAAACGACTCGACCTATGTGAACTGCGGAAACTTTGAGCAGATCTTTATGCCGCAGACCTACCGCATCTCCAATGCTCAGCTTATGACCATGCTGAGTTTTGATGCCAACGCTTCGGCCAAAAAGCATTCCGCCGCGGCCGAGGAGCGCCAGCAGGAGTTCTCGAATGCCGTGCAGCAGTGGCACGAGTATATGATGGAGAACTCGTTTAACGATGTTGACCAGGCGTTTAACGACGCGATTGATCAGATGGTCGCCGATGCGTTTGCCGAGGAGGAGGGTGGCAAGGACGAGGAGACCGGAGCGGACGATGAGGCCCAAGGCGGCAGCGCCCGCAAGGCCCGCCGCGCCCCCGCCGCTCGCGGTGGCGAGGGCGATGATGCTGGCAACGACGAAGCCGCGCAGTTTGCGGCCGAGCTCAAGGCTGCGGTCGGTGGGTCGTCGGCGCTGTTGACCAAGCAGGGCGACAGCTATGGCGTCAACGTGGATAAGATGATCTTTGAGGACGCCTACGGCACCAGCGAGGACTGGTACCAGGAACTCGCGGCGGCCCAGGGTACGAACGCCGCGGATGCTGCGGCACTCAAGGAACTCGTCGACCATGCGTCGCGTGCGGAGTTCATTACGCAGCAGGCCGAGGACCTGGTGGGTCAGTCGCTGGGTATCGGCCAGCTCAACCAATACGGCAGCTGGAATGACGCAACCGCTGCGGCGCTCAACAAGTGCGCAGGTATTAAGGCTAGCGAGTATAAGGGTCAGTCGACGAGCGGGTTTAGCGATCTGGGCCAGGCACTCGGCAGTTCTCTGAGCTACAAGGCGGCTGACGACGATACCGTCAAGGGCTTTAAGGTCGCCGCGCCCGATGGCGAGCAGACGGCCTATATCGAGTCGGAGTTTATCGAGAACTCCAATAACAACAAAAACCAGGCACTGCTGTTTAACTCGATTGCCATGCAGTGCGACATTTTGGACACCCTGTACGACAACTGGAATGTGGTGCATAGCCTCAATAACTCCAAGGTCCGCGGCTGGCTTATGGCTTGGAAGCGCAACGGCGACGTGAGCGCCCATATGAAGCTCATTCGCACGATCCGTTCGCTCAAGAGCTATAAGATCGAGTGCGAGATGTTCGGGCAGGTCTTTAAGACCGACGCGTGGAAGGCGGCCGGGCAGGCGTTTCCCGCGGCGACCCAGGGCATCGGCATCTTTACCGGCATTTACGGCGTGAACGATGCCAGCAAGAACTGGGAGAACGTGAACGTCCGTATGCAGAAGGTGAAGGGCGAGCGCGAGGGCTACGAGCTGCAGCATACGCGCTTGCTTGCCAAGCCCGAGAAGACCGAGGACGACTGGAAGTGCATTTACGCGCTGCGCGACGCCATGGAGAAGGCACGTGCGTTTGAGGATCTGCTGTATCGCCAGCTCTGCCACGACAGCACCGATGTGGCAGTGGGCTCCATTATGACAATCGCCGGCGTGCTGACGGCCGGTTCGGCGGGTACCGTGGTGGGCGCCGCCTATGACGCCGCCTCAACGAGCGTCGGTTCGGAGCGCGCGATTAAGCTGACGAACGCCGAGTGCGCTTACGATGTTGCCTGCGAGCAGGTGGAGCGCGCATGCCAGAACCGTATTACGGTCAACTGGGGCGAGCTGACCGATGCCGAGGTCTACAAAGCCAACAAGGACGGTTTGATCTCGGACGAGAAGATGCAGTCGATCTTTGAGGCGCGTTATCGCAATGTGGCTGCCAAGGCGGCGCCCGATCCTGCGGGTGTGGTATACGAGGGCCTACTGTCCAACACGGTTGAGGGTGCGACGGTTGAGCTGTGGAGCGCCGACGATGCGGACGGCACCAATGCCGTACGCTGGGATGCCGAGGAGTATGAGCAGGCCAACCCGCTTGCGACGGGTGCGGACGGTGCTTACAACTGGAATACGCCGACCGGTTGGTATCAGGTGCGCGTGACCAAGGACGGTTACGAGGAAGCGCGTTCGGCCTGGCTGCGTGTGCCGCCGATTCAGACCGAGGTGAACATTGCCCTGGTGTCGACGGCGGCACCCGAGGTGGCGTCGGTCCATGCCTATACCGACTGTGTTGAGATTGAGTTTACGCAGTATATGGACGCGAGTGATGACGCTGTGGCCGCGCTGGACGCGCAGGGACTGGGTGACGTGACGTATAAGTGGCTCGATAAGCAGGACGACCCCGATGGCAAGCCGCTGTCGCGCGTGTTGCGTATCTGCTATGCCGATGCGCGCGAGGCGGGGCCGACCGTTGCCTTTGACCTCGACGGCGCTCGCAACTATGCGGGCACGGCGATGCCTGCCTGGGCGAGTGGCGAGCTTGCCGTGGGCATGCGGGCTGACAAGCTCAAGCTCAACGTGGAACAGGCGGTGACCATGCTCGAGGGCGACGACTTTGAGCTGGTGGCATACGTGACCGATAAGGATGGCAAGCCGTTTACCGGCGCCACGGTTAGTGTTGGGCTGGATTCTGAGGCCATCTGCTCTGCGGATGCCATGCAGGCTGTGACAGGTGAGAACGGCGCCGCGACGTTTGTGTTGCACGGTGCTCTGCCGGGTCTGACGACGCTGACGGCGACGGTGGATGGCACGGCGCTGTCCAAGCAGGTCGACGTTCGTGTGTCTGCCGAGGCAGTGCGACCGGCGCGACCGGTGGCGACGATTGGTGCGACGACGTTTGGTGCATGGTCGCCCAAGGAGAACTACATCACGGTGCCCAAGGGTACCAAGCTGGAGCTTTCGGCCGAGGAAGGTGCCACTATTTGGTACACCACCAATGACACCTGCCCCTGCAAGGACGACGGGCGCGTGGAGTACACCGGCCCCGTGACGCTCGATCGCAACATGTACGTTCGTATTGCGGCGCAGCGCCCCGGTATGTCATACAGCGAGTATTCTGAGCGTCTGAACATTACGATTACGGTGACGGATGAGATGGCACCCGAGCCGGAGCCGACGCCCGAGCCGCAGCCGCAGCCGACGCCTGGTGGCGGCGAGCAGGGCGGCGGCACCGGGACCGCCACGGGTGGGTCGACCTCGACCACGACCACGGTGACGACAAGCAAGTCCAAGGGTAAGGATAAGAGCGGCAAGAAGCCTGATGGCGCGAAGCTTGCCAACACAGGTGACGACACCGGTATGACGGTCGTCGCCTTGGGTATCGCCGGAGCAACGGTCGTCGCAGCCGGCATCGCCGCGACCAAGCGCCGCAAGCGCTAGGTTTTGATGACGGCGCCCATCCTCGGCTTTTGCTAGATCTCAATCTGTAACACCAAGCCAGATATTTGGGCTCCAGGTGTTACAGATTGAGATGAACTGTTCGGCTGCCAACCTAACGTCTCGATCTGTAACACGTAGCGAGGAATTTGGCCTCTAACTGTTGCAGATTGAGATAAAGCGGGGGCGGCTGGAGCAATATCTCGATCTGTAACAACTACGATGCTCAACGGGCTCCACGTGTTACAGATCGAGACAAATCGGTCGGCCGAGTCCAAAACCACCACAAAGGTGCCTGTCCCCATCGTCGTGGTTTGGGCTGCCGGCATAGAAAAAAGTCCCCGCCGGGCGTGTGCTCGACGGGGACTTTGCCGTTTGGTGGCTAGTGCTGCAGGTGATTACTCGCCCAGCAGGCTCTTGGTGATGGAAGCGGCGGCCTTCTTGCCGGCGCCCATCGCCAGAATGACCGTAGCGGCACCGGTGACGATGTCGCCGCCGGCCCAGATGCGGGGATCGGTGGTCTGGCCGGTCTCCTCGTCGGCGACGATGTAGCCCCACTTGTTGAGCTCCATCTTGCCGCCGATCTTGGCAGCGAAGGGGTTGGCGTTGGTGCCGATAGCCGAGATCGCGACGTCGCAGGGGATCTCCTCGATGGCGCCCTCGATGGGCACCGGGCGACGACGGCCGGACTCGTCGGGCTCGCCGAGCTCCATCTTCTGGACCTTGACGGCGCACACGGAGCCATCCTCGCCAGCGACAAACTCGAGCGGGGAAACGAGCGGCAGAACCTCGACGCCCTCGGCCTTAGCATGGTGCAGCTCGGCGCGACGGCAGGGCATCTCGTCCTCGGTACGACGGTAGGCGATGATGGCGTGCTCGGCGCCCAGACGCTTGGCGGTACGAACGGCGTCCATAGCCACGTTGCCGCCACCAAAGACGACGACGTTCTTGCCGTGCTTGGTGGGGGTGTCGTACTCGGGGAACTTGTTGGCCTTCATCAGGTTCACGCGGGTGAGGTACTCGTTTGCGAAGAAGACGTTGGGCAGGTTCTCGCCGGGGACGTTGAGGAACTTGGGCAGGCCAGCGCCGGTCGCCACGTAGATGGCGTCGAAGCCCTGCTCGAACAGCTCCTCGGCCGTGGCCATGTTGCCCACGACGGAGTTGTACTCAAACTTGACGCCCATGTCCTCCAGGCCGTCAATCTCGCGCTTGACGACTGCCTTGGGCAGACGGAACTCGGGGATGCCGTAGACCAGCACGCCGCCGCCGGTAAAGAAGGCCTCAAAGACGGTGACGTCAAAACCGTTACGGGCGAGCTCGCCGGCGCAGGTGATGCCGGACGGGCCGGAGCCGACGACGGCGACCTTCTTGCCGTTCTTGGGGGCCATCTTGGGCGTGGAGGCGAGCTCGGGGCGATCACCCAGGAAGCGCTCGAGCTGGCCGATGGCCACGGGCTCGGACTTCTTACCACGGATGCACTTGCCCTCGCACTGGTTCTCCTGCGGGCAGACGCGGCCGCAGATGGCGGGAAGCATGGAGTCCTCGCGGATGGTATCGAGAGCGCCGCCGAAGTCCTTCGCGCGGATCTGCTCGATAAAGCGGGGGATGTTGATGTTGACGGGGCAGCCCTCAACACAGAACGGCTTCTTGCAGTTGAGGCAGCGCTCGGCCTCGGCCAGCGCCATCTCCTCGGTGAAGCCCTTGTCGACGGGGCGGAAGTCGCAGGCGCGCTCGGCAGCCGGCTCCTCGTTATCGGGGGTGCGGGGCGACTTCATATCGGCAACGAAACGACCGTTAACTAGTGGCATGCGCAGCTCTTTTCCTCATAGGCCTTGAGGGACTCGCCCTCTTCGGAACGGTAGGCGGCCTGGCGGGCACGAAGGTCATCCCAGTCGACCAGGGTGGCATCGAAGTCGGGGCCGTCGACGCAAGCGAACTTGGTCACGCCGCCCACCTCGACGCGGCAGCAGCCGCACATGCCGGTGCCGTCAACCATGATGGGGTTGAGGGACGCGGTGATGGGGGTGTCGTACTTCTGGGCGGTGAGGGTCGAGAACTTCATCATCGGAACGGGGCCGACGCAGAAGACCTGGCTCACGGCCTTGTCCTGCAGCAGGCGCTCCAGCGGAGCGGTGACAACGCCCTGCTCGCCGTAGGAACCGTCGTCAGTGGTGATGTGGATGTGGTCCTCGTCGAGGAGCTCGCGGAACTGGTCCTCCATGAGCAGGAGGTCCTTGGTGCGGGCGCCCATGATGGCGTGCACCTCGTGACCGGTCTCGACCAGGTGCTTGGCGACCGGGAAGGCAATTGCCAGGCCGACGCCGCCGCCAATGACGGCGCAGGGGCCCTCGGCCATCTCGGTGGGAACGCCCAGCGGGCCCACGACGTCGCGCAGCGACTCGCCGGCCTCGTAGGTGGAAAGCATCTCGGTGGTCTTGCCGATCACCATGAAGATGAACTCGACCCAGCCCTCGTCACCGTTCCAGCCGGCCAGGGTAAACGGGACGCGCTCGCCCGTCTCGTTGGCGCGAACCATGAGGAACTGTCCAGCGTGCGCATGCTTGGCGATTGCGGGCGCCTCGATGCGGAACTTGAACACCTTCTCCGAGAACTGCGTCTTCTCCAGGATCTTATACATAGAACCCCTCTCTTGTTAGGGCCGCCGAACCGTGCCTCCACGGAAATGGACGGTAGCCCGAGTAAAACCGTACGCGCACAGGCGTTGTGCAGACATACGGTGCAAATTATACCCTCATGGACATGTCGCTTACGTGTATCTTCGGCAGGTGGGAAAAGGGTTTATCCGGTTCGACCTACCAAAAAGGGACAGGTTTATTTTGGCAGGTTTTATCAGGCAAAACGGCAAAGGGGGCCGGCCTCGGGTTGTGATGAGGCCGGCCCCCTTTGGGGCGCTATGCGTGCATGGCGGCGCGGGGCTTATTGCAATGCGGCCGTTGCAATGTTTCCGCAGATAAAACCTGCCAAAATAAACCTGTCCCTAAATGGTAGGTTTTAGTGCTTGCCGTTGGCGGAGGCGGCGCCGTTGACGTGGTCGCGGGCATAGACCACGCCGTGCACGATCGCCAGGCCGGCGGCATCGGCGGCGCGGGCGCAGGTGTCCTGGAAGTCCTCGGCCTCGCGGGCGCGCAGCTGCTTAAGCACGTAGTCGGCGACGGCCATCTTGCCGGGAGGGTTGCCGATGCCGGTGCGGATGCGGCTAAAGTCGCGACTGCCCATCTTGTCGATGATGGAGCGCAGGCCGTTGTGGCCGGCATGGCCGCCGCCCACCTTGACGCGCACATCGCCGGCGGGAATATCGAGCTCGTCGTGAATCACGAGCAGCTCTTCGGCCTTGATCTTGTACTCGCGGCAGAGCTTGGAGATGGGGCCGCCCGAGGTGTTCATGTACGACTGCGGCTTGACCAGCACAATCTGGCGCTTGCCACCTTCTTCCTCGGGGTCGTTGATATTGATGAGCGCGACCTCGGCACCGGCCTGGTTTTTCCAGTACGTGACGCCGGCCTGACGGGCCAGCTCGTCGATTGCCTTAAAGCCGGCGTTGTGGCGGGTCTCGGCATATTCCTCGCCCGGGTTGCCAAGCCCGGCAACCATGCGAATCTTAAGCGGCTGTGCAGCTGCCATGTTTGTCCTTTCGTCGATTTGTCGCCTGCTATGGTGAGCGACCCTGTTGCTGCTGTCAAATGGTGGGCAATTGAGGTTATTTGGGTGCGTTTGGGCGGCCGTCGAAAGCCGAGGTGGACAGTTAGTTCAGATACGTATAAAGCTTGGGCCACCGGATTGCCTAATTCGATGCCGCGGCGCTGTATTGGTGCTCCAGTTAGTCCATATGACGCTGTTTTGAAGTCTACCCGGCCTTCAAATAGGACGAATGGTATAGAGATGACTGCAAAATAGCCTAATTCAGTGTGTCTATTTATACGTATCTGAACTAACTGTCCAGCCCTGCTCGACGGCGCACGGGCGATTCGCCGTTTAGACCGGCGCAAGGCCGATTCCGGCCCGCAGAGCGTTGAGCCAAGCGGCCTGACGCTTGCGATAGCCCTTGATACGGTAACGGAATCGGACTCCCGCGAGTCGATGCATCGTTTGGGCGAAGGCTTCGAGTGCAACAAGGTCTTTCATCTGGTCGCGATTGATAACCAGGACGTGGATGCCCATTGCCTTGAGGCCATTATTTCGATTGCCATCGTGGATGCGAGCGTTTTGAAGCTCATGCCCAATTCCGTTGTATTCGTTGTCGACACCGGCTGCCGGGCAATATAAGTCGCAGATGGCGTAGGGGATGCCCGAGGACATGTTGACCGCAAGGGTGTCGAAGTCGACTCGATAGTTGAGTAGCAGGCCGCCCATGGGCAGGCTGCAACACCCGAATCCGCCAAAGCGCAAGGGCGCTCCGAGAACAGCAAACATTAGGGATTCGGCTGGGGATGCAGATCCGGGTCGGGCAAGTTTGACGGCTGTGCGAAACGAGGTATATGAGCTGCTTTTTGCGAACCGTGCGATCGCCTCGAGTTCCTCGATGGTCGTGGCTGGCTCGCATTTGTAGTGCGCCTGTTCGTAGCGGGTTTCATTTTGCTGCTCGGCCACCGACTGGTCGCTCCGGCAATCGAGATCGTTCGTCGCTTCGAAGGTGTCGGCCTTGGGCCAGATGTCGTCATAGGCGATGGGGTAGGTTGCCTCGGGCGGAAGAGAATACGTTCCGAGCAGCTCCATGAGAAGCATTAAGGTTTTGGTAACCGATTCATTTTTGGAACACAGCAGGGCCGTCATGGCAGGGGATGTGGCATAGATGTCAGCCTCGATGTGCATAATCGCCCCTTCGGGAAGCGGGGCAGAGAGAATATGCTGAAGAAGTCGCTTGTCGGGACGTCTGTTGTCTTCGTTTGAAACGAGAAGATCGAGCAGCTCGGAATCGTCTTCATTCCAGGCATCGAGCATCGAAAGCGCGTCAAAGTCTATGGCGTCATTATTGGGGATGCAGCCAGCCAGAGCTTGTGATTGCTGTCCGACGTCGATGGAGTCCCACGGAAGCGCAGAGTAAGCCCGTCGTGCGCGGCGAATCGCGCGGAGGGCGGAAAGATGTGAAATCACGGTCGTCATAACTACAAGGTACTAAGCCGTTGGCGAAACGCGGTCGCCGAGTCGTTCTTTTCGCTCAGTGGGGTGTTGTGTGCCATGAACGGCTGGGTGTTATGAAGTCGGAGGAATTGGTTGAGGGGATTGCGGGAAATCGAGCTCTACCGCGAGGGTTGACGATAGCTACTGGACAGTTAGTTCAGATACGTATAAGGCATCGCGCGTTCGAGGCGTTTCTAAGGGCCCTCGAGGACGATTTGAGGGTAAATGTGCAGCGGTAATGCTCGAAAACGATGAGTTTTGGGCGGCATAGCGTCCGCCGGGGAGCTCAGAAAGCTCCGAACGGCCCTTTGGGGCTTTAAATAAATACGTATCTGAACTAACTGTCCAGGGCAGGTTGACGAGGAATAGAAAAAGGGTCGGAAGCATGCTTCCGACCCTTTAAAAACATCGAAGATGATGCGATGCGCAGTAGACTACAGCGCGAAGTCGCCGCCGACGAGCGTGGAGACGGGCTCCTCGTGGTAAACGGCGGAGATGGCCTGAGCGAACTCCTCGGCGACCGAGATAGTCTTGATCTTGCCGCCGACCTCGACGGGGATGGCGTCGGTGACGACGCACTCGACGATGGGGGCATCGTTCAGGCGCTCGATGGCCGGACCGGAGAAGATGCCGTGGGTGGCGCAGACGTAGATGTCGCCGGCGCCCATAGCCTTGAGCTCCTTGACGTTGGCGCACAGGGTGCCAGCGGTGTCGATCATGTCGTCGTTGATGATGCAGGTCTTGCCCTTGATGTCACCGATGATGCCCATGACCTCGGCGGCGTTGTGGCGCGGACGGCCCTTGTGGGCGATGGCCAGGTCGCAGCCGAGCATGTCGGACAGCTTCTTGGCGGCCTTGGCGCGACCCACGTCGGGGGAGACGACAACCAGGTTGTCGGTGTCGAAGTGCATGTCGTTGTAGTACTGGCCAAACAGCGGCAGTGCGGACAGGTGGTTAACCGGGATATCGAAGAAGCCCTGGATCTGGCCCTGGTGCAGGTCGAGGGTGATGATGCGGTTGACGCCGGCGCGCTCGAGCAGGTTGGCGACGAGGCGGGCGGTGATGGGCTCGCGCGGGCCGGCCTTGCGGTCCTGGCGGGCATAGCCGTAGTGGGTGATAACGGCGGTGATGGAGCGGGCGGATGCGCGCTTGGCAGCGTCGGTGGCGATGAGCAGCTCCATGAGCATGTCGTTGACGTTGCTGCCGGCCACGGACTGAATCAGGAAGACGTCGGCGCCGCGGACGGTCTCGTCGTAGCGGGCGTAAATCTCACCATTGGCGAACTGCTTTAGCGTAAGGCCCGAAAGCTCGACCCCAAGGTACTCAGCAATCTTCTGAGCGAGGGGACGGTTGGAGGAACCGGAATACACGCGGATGGACTTGCGCATATTCTCCGACTTCTCGGGATCATTAATCGGCATTACCCTTCTCCTTTATACATCGAATGCCATATAGATGCCTTGTTGCATTGTAACCGCGCGGCGGGGCTTATCGAGTCTTGATAACGTCTTTACCGTCAACGGACACGAACCGACCACTCATCCGGTCGCGCAGGTCACGATAGAAAAAGGAGCCGCCCCCATGGAGCAGCTCCTTTTGTGCTTGGTAAAACGTTATACCTCGTCGTCCTCGTGCAGGCGGCGGCGGTAATCGGCGGCCCAGCCCTCAATATTTACCTGACGGGCGCGGCCCAGACCAAGTGCGTCGGCCGGGACCGGCTCGGTGATGACGGAGCCGGCGGCCACGAGCGCACCGTCGCCAATCTGGGCGGGCGCGACCATCATGGTGTCGGAGCCAATGAAGGCGTCCTTGCCGATGACGGTCTTGTGCTTGTGCACGCCGTCGTAGTTGCAGGTGATAGAGCCCGCGCCCACGTTGACGCCGGAGCCCATGGTGGTGTCGCCGATGTAGGACAGGTGCGGCACCTTGGAGCCCTCGCCGATCGTGGACTTCTTGATCTCCACGTGCGTGCCGGCCTTGGAGCCGTCGAGCATGTGGGTGCCCGGGCGCAGGTAGGCGCGCGGGCCGCAGTCGACGCCGTTCTCGATGACGGCCTCGATGGCGATGGTCTCATCGATGGTGCAGCCACTGCCGACGGTGGTGTCGGTGAGGCGGCTGTTGGGACCGAGCTGGCACTCCTCGCCCACGGTGACGTGGCCGATCAGGTGCGTCTGCGGCCACACGACGGTATCGCGGCCGATGGTGGCATCGGGGCCGATCCAGGCCTGCGTGGGGTCGATGAAGGTAACGCCCTCGGCCATCCAGTGCTCGTTGATGCGGTCGCGCGCGATGGCGGTGAGCTGTGCGAGCTGGATGCGGCTGTTGACGCCCAGGCCGTCGCGGTAGTCGTCGCAGTGGAAGATGGAGACAGCCTGGCCGTGGCCTTTGAGGATCTCGAGCATGTCGGGCAGGTAGTACTCGGATTGCGCGTTGTCGTTGCCGATCTCGTTAATGTGGGCGGCGAGTTGCGCGCCGTCAAAGGCGTAGCAGCCGGCGTTGCACTCCAGCAGCGTGGCGGCCTGCTCGGGCGTGCAGTCCTTCTGCTCGATGATGCGCTCGATCTGACCATCGGCGCCCAGCTTGATGCGGCCGTAGCCGAAAGGATCGGGCGGGGTCATGGTCATGACGGTGCAGGCGAGCTCGCCGGTGGCGACGGTTTGCGCGAACTTGGCGACGGTGTCGGCGGTGATGAGCGGCAGGTCGCCGTTGAGCACCACGACGGGGCCTTGCGTGATGCCACAGGCCTCGAGCGCGACCTTCACGGCGTGACCGGTGCCCAGACGCTCGGTCTGCTCGACGCACTCGACCTTGGTGGCGCTGTTGGCGTAGGCGCCGTCGATGAGGGCGCGCATCTCGTCGGCGTGGCTGCCGATGACAACCACGACGCGGCTGCAGCCGGCCTTGATGGTAGCGTCGACGATCCACTGGACCATGGGCTTACCCAGGATCTTGTGCGAAACCTTGCAGTGGTTCGACTTCATGCGGGTGCCCTCGCCGGCAGCGAGGATAATTGCGGTTGCGTCCATGTGATCTCCTGTTACGTTATAGAGACGTGTGTTTGGAAACGATACACGGCGCAATATGATACCGCAGGCATATGACGAGCGCGTAACGATTGGTTTGCGGCGGTTGAGGCTTGCGCCGCCGGCGTGGCGTTTGCACTGCTTGTGTGCGGCGCTGGCGGTGCTGCGGAGCTGTTGTTTGAGCGAGGGGACGGGGGTGCCCGTGGACAACATACGAGAGGAGTTTGGCGGCGAGCCCGTCGCGGCATTCTCGATGTCGCATCCGGCTGTGCCGGCACTCTATATAGTGCTGACGCTGGGGCTCACTATGTTCTCGATGCAGCCGGTACTGATTGCGCTGTCACTTGCGGGCGGGCTGGCGTATGGATTTGCGACGCGTGGGGCTGCCCGCACGCTGGGCGCGCTCCGCTGGCAGCTGCCGGTGATTTTGATCGTTGCGGTGCTCAATCCGCTGTTTAGCGCCTCGGGCTCGACGGAGCTGTTCCGTATTGGCATGCGCGCGGTGTATCTGGAGAGCATGGTATACGGCCTGTGCATGGGCGGGTTGTTTGTGGCGAGCGTGCTGTGGTTTGAGGCGGCGGCGTCGATGCTCGAATACGACAAGGTGCTCGCGCTGCTGGGCAATGCCGCACCGGTGATTGCGCTCATGATCTCGATGTGCATGCGGCTTATCCCGCAGTTTTTGCGCCGCGGCCGCACGGTACTGGCGGTGCAAGATGCGATTGACGTGCCGGGCCGCGCGCCGGCCGACCCCGTGCGCTCGCGCCTGCGGGCGTCGAGCGTGTTGATGGGCTGGGGCATGGAAGATTCGCTGGAGCGTGCGGACGCGATGCGCTCGCGCGGGTGGGGTGCCGCGACGCGTCGTACGACGTATGCGAGGTATCGACTGGGGCGCAGCGACATTGCCGCGCTGGTTGGGCTTGCGTTGTTTGGCGTGGCCACGGCGGCAGTGGCGTGGACCGCGACGACGCAGTATTCGTTTTATCCGCAGCTCTCGGTGCCGGCGCCGTGGCCGGGCTATGTCGTGTACGCTGCCTGGATGGTGCTGCCTTGCGCGTTGCATGCGATTGATGAGAAGAGGTTTGGCTGATGGCTCGGTTTGATAGGAGCTCGGCGGCGGGTGTGGCATATGGCTCGCCCGCGCCAGCGATTGAGGTGCGAGGCCTTAGTTTTGCCTATCCCGGGGCCGAGGCACCGGTGCTCGAGGGACTTGATTGGTGTGTTTCCCAAGGTGCGCTTGCGTTGCTTGTTGGCGGTACCGGTTCGGGCAAGTCGACGCTGCTGTCGCTGCTCAAGCCCGAGATAGCGCCGGCGGGCGAGCGCACTGGCGAGCTGCGCGTGCTGGGCGAGAACGTTGCCGACATGGATGTGCGGGCATCGGCGGAGCGCGTGGGTTATGTGTTTCAGGATCCCGAGAACCAGATCGTGTGCGAAACCGTGTGGCACGAGATGGCGTTTGGCCTAGAGAATCTGGGTGCGTCGCGCGACGAGATGCGCCGTCGCGTAGCTGAGACCAGCTATTTCTTTGGGCTGGAAGATTGGCTTCACCGCGATACTGACACGCTTTCGGGTGGTCGCAAACAGTTGCTGTCGTTGGCGGCCGTTCTGACGCTACGCCCGCGCGTGCTGCTGCTCGACGAGCCCACGTCTCAGCTTGATCCGGTCGCGGAGAAGAATTTCCTGCACGCGCTGTTTCGCGTGAACCGCGAGCTGGGCTGCACGGTTGTTGTGGCGACGCATCAGCCGCGGCCGATGCTCGAGTATGCGACGTGTGCGTACCGGATTGAGGGCGGCCGCGTGCGCGAGGTGGCGGATATGGCTTCTTTGGGACGCCGAGAATCGCTGTTTTCCGATGACATGTTGGGGTGGGGTGCCATCCGATGTGCAAAAACAGGAGTATTCAGCAGGCGTGAGGACAGTTTGGGCTCTCTGGAGTCGCCCGTGGACGCATCGAGCGCGAAAAAAAGTTCGGAATTGGACAAATCGTCCGAATTTGTGGCGCAAACGTCGCTCAAGAACGGCTCGGAAGCCTTCCCGCGCACGGATGGAAGCAGAATACTCCAAAAAATGCACGCTGGGTCGGCTACCACCCTGGCAGGGAGCTGGTTTCGCTACGATCGCGCGGGCGGTTGGGTGCTGCGCGGGCTCGATGCGTCGTTTTCGGCTGGCGCGGTGCATGCGGTTGTTGGCGGTAACGGCTGCGGCAAGTCGACAATGCTTTCGGTGCTGGCGAAGACCGCCAAGCTGCAGCGTGGGCGCATGGTGCGTGGGGCGGCATCGGCGGCGCTGCTGCCTCAGAATCCCAAGGCGTTGTTGGTTGCCGAGACGGTGCGCGACGAGCTGATGGAATGGGCTTCGACCTGCGGGTACGGCGAGGATATGGCGCGGGAGCGTGCGGCGCAACTGGGATTGGACGGCCTGGAGACGCGCCACCCCTACGACCTCTCGGGCGGACAGCGCCAGCTGCTTGCGTTGGCAAAGCTGCTGTTGATCGGCCCCGAACTGCTATTGCTCGATGAGCCCACCAAGGGTTTGGACCTGGCCAGCCGCCGCATCATCGCCCGCGCCCTGCGCGACCATGCGCAGGCTGGCGGCACCGTCGTCATGGCGACGCACGACCTGGACTTTGCCGAGCAGGTAGCCGACGACGTCGCCATGATGTTTGACGGCGAGATTGCCTGCGTGGAGTCCCCGGCCGACTTCTTTGCCGACAACGTGTTCTATAGGGCGTGATGGGATGACGGACTGTCGTTTCTCGCGCTTGCTTGCAAAACTGGAGATCCCGCTGCTGCTGGCGGTGCCAGCCGTGATGGCTGCGGCGTTGCTGGCAGGTATTGAGCAGGCGGCGCTTGCCATGCTGGTTGTAGTGGCACTCGTGCTCGCACTGTTCTTTGCGGGTTATGAGACATCACGTCCAGGCCTGCGCCAGATCATGCCCACGCTGGTGCTGGCGGCGCTGGCCGCGGCGGGGCGCATCCTGTTTGGGCCCATTCCCGATTTTAAGCCCGTGAGCGCCATCGCCATTATCGCGGGGGCGACGCTTGGTCGCCGCAATGGTTTTATGGTTGGCGCGCTGGCGGCGCTGACCAGCAATTTCTTTTTTGGGCAGGGCATGTGGACGCCGTGGCAGATGTACGCCTGGGGTCTGGTTGGCTATGTCGGCGGCGCGCTGGCGTATGCGGGTGCGTTCGACCGTGTCGACGGCACCGTGCGCATGCCAGCGCTGCTGGCGTACGGCTTTGCGTCGGGCCTGCTCTATGGCGTCGTGATCAACGCGTATGACATCATTGGTTTTGTACAGCCGCTTACTTGGGCGGGTGCCGTGGCGCGTCTTGCCACGGCAGTGCCGTTCGATATTACGCACGGCCTTGCGACCTGCGTGTTTTTGGCCGCCTTGTACAAGCCTTGGTGCCGTCGCATTAACCGTGTCGTCGTGAAATACGGGCTGTAGGGCTGGTTGCGTCGGGGCGGGAATCAATACTGCCGAAGTGCCATTTCAAAACTATGCCGGTTTACGGGGCTAGATTGGCGCAGGCAGACCATGCCGGCTTTTTTCGAAATAGAGCAAGCCGTTCACCTGCGGTTTTATTATCTCGGAATTGCGTATGGTTGGGGGTTCGCGATTCAGCCCCGTAAACCGGCATAGTTTTGCGCAGGCCGACTAATAATGACGGGCATCGCAGCCCTCGGAGAGCCAAAATGATCCGTTTCCCTCCGTCCCCAGGGGATCAGCTGGAGTTAGAGCTCCAACGTAAGGGTGACGGGGCAGTGGTCGCTGCCAAAGATGTCGCCGCGGATACCGGTGTCGCGTACGTTGTCGGCGATTGCGTCGCTTACCAGGAAGTAGTCGATGCGCCAGCCTGCGTTGTTCTTGCGGGCATTAAAGCGATAGCTCCACCAGCTGTAGACGCCCTCGACGTCGGGGTTTGCCGTGCGCCAGGTATCGGTAAAGCCGGCGTTGAGTAGCTCGGTGAACTTGCCGCGCTCCTCGTCCGAAAAGCCCGCGTTGCCGCGGTTGGACTTGGGGTTCTTAAGGTCGATCTCCTCGTGCGCCACGTTAAAGTCGCCGCAGGTCACGACGGGTTTGCCGGTCTCGCGCTCGAGCGCGTTCAAAAAGCCGCGGTAAGCATCGTCCCAGGCCATGCGCACGTCGATGCGGGCGAGTTCATTTTGGGCGTTGGGCGTATAGACGTCGACAAACCAAAACTTGCCGAACTCGAGCGCGCAGACGCGGCCCTCGG
This sequence comes from uncultured Collinsella sp., assembly GCA_934630375.1. GTDB lineage: Bacteria > Actinomycetota > Coriobacteriia > Coriobacteriales > Coriobacteriaceae > Collinsella. Next base: position 167,100 of record CAKTVQ010000001.1, on the reverse strand, counting down.
TTACGGCTTGGGCGACGAGTGCGGCCGCCTCACCCTCGCCGGCGTAGGGTAGCAGCGCGTCGGCGTGCAGCACGCGCAGTGGTTCCTGGCGGCTAAAGACCGCGGTGCCCGAATAGCCTTTACGCTCGGCGTAGCTCCAGGTTTGGTGATAGCCGGGCAGGTCAATATCGACCTGGCCTTCTTGCAGCTTGGTCTCTTGCAGCGCCAGGATATCGACGTCGAGTTCTTGTGCGATCTGGATAAAGCTCGGGTCCTTTTTGAGCACGGCGCGCAGGCCGTTGACGTTCCACGAGGCGAAAGTGTAAGTCTGAGGCATGGTGTCCTTTCGACGGGGTTGACAGGCTTAAGATTAGCGCAACAGGGGCGGGGTGGGCTCCGCGCATGCTGACTTAAAGGCCGCATGTTGGGACGTCGCCCAACGCTGCCCGACTAACAAGGACGGAGGACTCATATGACGCAGGCAATATCGGACCCCAGGCAGGCCTCCGCCGCGCTGGCGGAGCTGTTCAATACCCACGAGCGCGTGGTGTTCTTTGGCGGCGCTGGTGTTTCCACGGCAAGCGGCATTCCCGATTTTCGCAGCGTGGACGGCCTGTATCACCAGCAGTTTGCCTATCCGCCCGAGACCATGCTCTCGCACAGCTTTTACGAGGCGCACCCGGCCGAGTTCTTCGATTTTTACCGCACCAAGATGATTGCGCTCGGCGCCAAGCCCAACCGCTGTCACACCAAGCTGGCCGAGCTGGAGCGCGCCGGCAAGCTCGATGCCGTGGTGACGCAAAACATCGACGGCTTGCATCAGATGGCCGGCTCGCGGCGCGTGTTCGAGCTGCACGGCTCGGTCCATCGCAACATTTGCCAGACGTGTGGCACGGTCTACAGCGCCGAGTGGATCTGCGCCCGCGAGCACGAGGACGCCGAGGGCGTGCCCGTGTGCCCCGCGTGCGGCGGGCGCATCAAGCCCGATGTGGTGCTCTACGAGGAGCCGCTCGACGAGCATGTGTTGACCGGTGCCGTTGCCGCCATCGCCGCGGCCGATGCCCTCATTGTGGGCGGAACCTCGCTCGTGGTGTATCCGGCGGCGGGCCTTACGCGCTACTTTGCAGGCGATACGCTGGCCATTTGCAATCTAGCGCCCACCGATCAGGACGCAAATGCCGACCTGCTGATTTCTTGCGACATCGCGGCCGCGTTTGCGTTCTAGCCCGCGTGCGCGGATACAATAGAAAGACTGATTGCAAAGCGACCCCGCCGCCAGCGCCCAAGCGCGGCGGCGGGGGCATTTTAGGAGGATGTTCATGGCGAACGATAGCAAGACATGGCGGTGCGGAAAGTACGAGCTCAGCTTTGACCGTCCGCGCATCATGGGCGTCCTCAACGTGACGCCCGATTCGTTTAGCGATGGCGGCGAGCACTTCGACCCGGATGCCGCGATTGAGTACGGCTTGGCGATGCTCGACGCCGGTGCCGACATCATCGACGTGGGCGGCGAGTCCACGCGTCCCGGCTTTACCCCGGTCAACCCCGACGAGGAGGCCCGCCGCGTGCTGCCCGTGGTGCGCGCACTGGCCAAGGAGGGCGCCATCGTCTCGATCGACACGCGTCATGTGGCGGTCGCCAAGGCGGCCGTGCGCTGCGGCGCCTCGATCGTCAACGATGTGACGGGCTTCACCGACCCCAAGATGGTCGAGTTTGTTAAGACGAGCACCTGCGGCGTCATCGTGATGCATGCCGGCGAGGTCGCTGCTCCCGCCCGCACGCACGCGACGGTGCAGCTCGATACCTCGGCCGCGGCGTTTGTTGCCGAGAAGGCGCGCGAGGCGGCTGCTGAGGCCGCGCGCGAGGCCGAGAAGCCGGCTCGCCGCCGTCGCGGCAAGTTGCTGGGCGAACCCAAGGCGGAGGCCAAGCTTCCGGGTGGCGTGGTGCAGCCCTCGCTTCCGTTTGGCGAGCCGGAGCCCGCGTCCGAGTCCGCAGCCGAGCAGGAGGTCGTCGAGCAGGCCGCGCCTGCCTCTGACGCCGCCGCGCCCGAGGCCACGCCTGCACCCGCCGAGGCAACACCGGAGCCCAATGACCACCTGGCCGCCATGATGCGCCGTAGCGCCCGCCGCGAGGAGGCGTATGTGCCCACCTCACAGCTCCGTCGCTTCACCCTGCCCGATTCGGCGCCCATCATGCGCCGTGTTATGGGCTTCCTTTCCGACCAGGCACGCACGCTCATCCATGCCGGCGTGTCGCGCGACCGCATCTGCATCGATCCCGGCCCGGGGTTTGGCAAGTCGGCCAACGAGGACATCGTCATCCAGCGCGAGACCGCCAAGATGGCATCGCTGGGCTATCCGCTCATGTGCGCCGTGTCGCGCAAGCGCTTTGTGGGTGCCGTCTCGGGTGTGACCGAGGCCGCCGCGCGCGATGCCGCCACGTTTGGCGTGTGCCTGGGTGCCATCCAGGCCGGCGCCAACATCGTGCGCGTGCACGACGCCGCGGGTTTTGCGCAGTTTCTGAACGGTTACTGGGCCGTCGCCAAGCCGCAGCCGCGCCGTGCGTTTGTGGCCGTGGGCTCCAACCTGGGGCATCGCTGTGACAACATCCGCGCCGCGCGCGACATGATCGCCGAGATTCCGCTCACCTGCGTGTCCAACTGTTCTCGCATCTACGAGAGCGAGCCGGCCTACGAGACGCGCCAGGACGCGTTCGCTAACGCCGTCATCGAGATCAAGACCGAGCTGGCGCCGCTGGTGCTGCTCGACGAGATCATGAAGATCGAGGCCGAGCTGGGCCGCGACCGCTCCAAAAAGGCCAAGGCCAACGGCCCGCGCACTATCGACCTGGACCTGCTGTGGATGGATGGCGAGACCCACGGCGGCAAAAAGCTGCGCCTGCCGCATCCGCTGATCGGTGAGCGCGACTTTGTGCTGGTGCCGCTCGAGGATCTGATGCACGACCCGGCGCGGTTCTTCCGATACAACGGCGTCGAGGTCAAGGAACCCGAGGACCGCGTGGGCCATATCGTGGGCGAATTGGGGCGTATGTAGATGATTGAGATGAATGCTGTTGCTGCCGGTACCGAGCTCGATGCCGCGCGCGACGCGGGCCGCGAGGGCGTGTCCGCGGGCTGGTGTGCGTGGAGTGCGGGCGATGCTTCACTGACGTTTTCGCTGGTCGTGCGTCCCGATGTGAACATGCATGCCTTCCACGGTCTGCCGTTTGTGGCCGCGATGGGCATGATGGACGCACTTGCGGGCACGGCTGCAACGCCGGGCCTGGGGCTTGCCGGCAAGGTTGGCATTCAGTGGCCGAGCGATATCGTGTGCGGCGCGCCCGCGTTTGAGACGTCGCTCGCGCGCGTCGCCGTCAACGGTGGCGCCGGTGCCGCGGGCATGTTTGCCGCGGTGACGGTGGATATTGAGCGTGTGGCGCTAGGCGAGCTTGGCGTGGATATGGCCGATGAGGCGCTGGTTGAGGCACTGACCGCCGCCCTGCTCGCCCGCGTGGACGCCTGGGCAGTCGTTGCGAACACGCCGCAGGGCGCTGCCGGCCCGCTGGCTCCGGTGCTGGGCGAGTATTTCGACATGGTGCCGTTGCTGGGCCGTCAGGTCGCGGCGGTGTCGCCCAACGGCCTGCCGCTTGCGGTCGGCGTGTTTGCGGGCCTGGACATCTGGGGCCGCGCGACCATCAAGACCGACGCCGGCGAGCAAGAGTTCCCGCCCGAGGCCGTGCGCATCCGCGGGCTGTAGCGCGGGATCGCTCGCACAGATAGCCGTGACAACAAAGCCCTCCTCGGCCTGGCGCCGGGGAGGGCTTTTCGCGTGACTGAAGAACGGCTGACCTAATCCTATTCCTCAAAACTGAAAAATTTTCGATTTTGAGGAATAGGATTAGGATGGCTCGATCCTTTGCGAGGTATATTCGATGCAGAGCCTATTCCTCAAAACTGAAAAAATTTCAATTTTGAGGAATAGCAACTAAAGACCGCAGGGAGGCCGCCAATGAAACTCATCAATAGGACGTCGTATATGGACACGTTGACGAGCCTTATCGGCGTGCCGGATATCAAGGTCATCACGGGCATTCGCCGTAGTGGAAAATCGAAATTGCTCGAAGCCCTTCGCGACTACGTAGAGGCCAACCTGCCCGATTCAAATGTCATCCATATCAATTACAACCTCGATGAGTTCGAGGAGCTGCTTGAGCACCATGCGCTACTTGCCTACGTAAAAGAGCATCGGGCACCCGGCAAGCAAAACTTCCTGCTTATCGACGAGGTTCAGATGTGCGACGGCTTCGAGCGCGCGATTAACAGTCTCCACGCGTCCGAGCAATACGACATTTTCATTACCGGATCGAACGCCTTTCTGCTGTCGAGCGATCTGTCGACGCTCTTTACGGGGCGCACGTTCGAGATCGAGGTGTTCCCCTTCTCGTTTGAGGAATACCGTTCTTACGGCGACGAAGGCGAGGTCGACCGCGACTTCGATGAGTACGCGAGGACCGGCGGCATGTCCGGCTCCTACCCTTATCCGTTGCAGGAGCAGCGCTATCAATATCTCTCCAACGTCTTTAAGACACTCATTGTGAGAGATATCGTTCAACGGCATAACGTGAGAAATGAATCGGCGCTGCTGCGCATTGCCGATTACATGATGGACAATGTCTCCAACATTACGTCGGCCCGCAATATAACGGACGTTTTGAATGCGGACGGGCTCAAGATTACGAACAAGACGGTCGGCACGTACATGGGGTACCTGTGCGACGCGTTCGCCTTCTATAAGGTGCGCCGATATGACATTCGCGGCAAGAAATACCTTAAGAGCGGCGAGAAGTATTACCTGGCAGACCACGCGTTCAAATACGCCCTGCTTGGAACACGCGACATGGATTGGGGTCGTGTGTACGAGAACATGGTGGCTATTGAGCTGCTGCGCCGCGGATACGAGGTGTACGTCGGCGTGCTCTACAAAAAGGAAATTGATTTTGTAGCAATCAGGCGAAGCGAGAAACTCTACATTCAGGTGAGCGACGATATCAGCTCGGATAAGACGTTCGAGAGGGAGATTTCGCCGCTCCTGAGCATTGGCGATGCGTATCCCAAGATGATTCTCGCCCGTACGCATCACGAGACAACAGATCGCGATGGGGTGCAGGTTGTGGATCTGGCGAGATGGCTGGCCGGCGAGGCGCAGCGCCTCTCAGGCCTATTCCTCAAAACTGAATAATTTTTGATTTTGAGGAATAGGATTGGCGGGTGGTTGCTGCGAGCTGGTGCATCCAGCCCGGCCCTTGCCCTATCCCAGCTCCTGCATGCGGCGGTAGATTTCGCAGATGCCCTTGATAGTGAGCTGGCCGTCGACCACGTCGAAGGCGTCGGTCGAATCGGCGACGATGCTGGCGAGGCCGCCCGTGGCGATGACGGTGGCGTCCTCGCGCCCCAGCTCGCGCTTCATGCGCGTGACCAGGCCCTCTGCCATGGCGGCGGCACCCGTTACGGCGCCGACCTTGATGCATTCCTCGGTATCGCGGCCGATGGCGTGCTCGGGTGCCTCAAGCGGAACGCTGGCGAGCTTGGCCGCGCGGGCGGCGAGTGCATCCATCGAAATGCGGATGCCCGGCGCAATCGCTCCGCCAATGTAGTAGCCGTCCTCGTCGATAACGTCGATATTGGTCGCGGTGCCAAAGTCCACCACGATCGCCGGGGCGTCGTAGAAGGTCTCGGCCGCGACGGCGTTGGCGATGCGGTCCGCACCCACGGCCTGGGGGCGCGCCGCGCGCAGCTTGGTCACGGCCGCCGTCTGCGGGCCGATGACGATAGCGTCTGCTGCGATGCGATCGGCAACGGCGTGCCACTCGCGCGAGAGCTGCGGCACCACGCCGGCAAAGGCGATTGCGTCGACCGCGTCGAGCGAGAGGTCGTACATCTTAAAGAAGCCCATCAGGCGCACGTGGATCTCGTCGGCGGTAAAGGAGCGGTCGGTGGGCATGCGCCACGACTGCACCAGCTCGTCTCCGTCAAACAGGCCCATGGCCGTCTGCGTATTTCCCATATCGATAGCGAGCAGCATGTCTACTCCCGGTTTTGGCGTAAAAGGACGCGCACCATTGTATACGCGCCGCCGGCGTTGGGCTGCGATTCGTTTACGGGGACACGGGGGCTGAAAGTTATAAATATGAAGGAATTATGCTCTACGAGATTTTCCTTGCCGTTTACCGAACTCCCGCGTAATATTCTTTCTTGCGCACATGAGGCGCCCAGACATTGCGGGGTGGAGCAGTCTGGTAGCTCGCCGGGCTCATAACCCGGAGGTCGTAGGTTCAAATCCTGCCCCCGCGACCAAGAACTTGCAGCTCGGAAGCAAAATTGCTTCCGAGCTTTTTCTTTATCGGTTTACTTTGCGGGTGAATTGCGGGTGAATCCTGAGTCAATTTATTATGTGAAGCAAATAAACCATTGATAATCGCGGGCCGGTCGGCTTGACTTATCGACCGATAAACTCCAATTGGGAGGAGTTTCGGCGGTCCTTAGCTAATAGCAGTGACGTCTGTGACGTCTGAATAACAACAAAGGAGTCGCTATATGAAGACCGTCTACGATGCCCTTGATCCTATCGTCAATGGGTCGGCAACGACCAAGGAGAAGGGCGACAAGTACGAGGCGGCCTGCCCGAGACCCTCGAGGAGGCCCTCGGCTTGACGGTCGTCGTCGAGTACGAGTCGGGCGGCGACGGCGGCGCGTTCGCCGGCCTCATGATCGACTACGGCGTCGGCGTGAGCACGAGACAGGTCTACGAGATCAAGGCCGTTGACACCGATTTCTTCGACGAATAGCGCGTGTCTGCAACGCGCCGCTACCGCGCGCCCTTCCGCCCGTTGCATTTCGAGCAGAGCACCTGCAGGTTGGATGGAACGGTTTTGCCGCCCTTCGAGACCGGCACGATATGGTCGACGTGCAGGCCCACGCCGTCCGGCATGTATTTCCCGCATATCTGGCAGGTGTAGTTGTCCCGGCGGGCGATCTGCTCGCGCAGCTGCTTCGTCATCAGCCTTCGCTGGTTCTTGGCGTGATAGTCCCTGAGCGTCGCCTCGTCGTTGATAGCGGCGAGGCGGATGCGGCGCTCGACGATCCACTCCCAGTTCACGTCAAGCTCGGAATCATCCATCGACACCTTGTAGGACGTCTTCACGTAGTTGGCCTGCTTGTACCTCGTCTGGTCGCGGCAGGTGATGAACCTAAAGGTCCTGTCATCGTCGACCGCCTCGGCGTACTGACGCTCGCGCCGGCTGCGGAGCCGGCAGGTTTTCAGATACTCTTCTTGCTCGTGCTTCCAGTTCTGGATGTATGCCCTATGGGCGACGATGGCGTCCCAACCGGCCGGGTCCATCAGGTGACGGTCGATGTAGTCCTCGATCCTCACGTTGCGCCTGCCAGACACATCGAAGCGGGCCACGTAGTAGGGATACCTAAAGGGGCTCGCCAGAATCCTGCGAACCAGGACCGCGATTGCACAGACCAGGGCTATGACCAGCACGCCGAGAACGAAATAAGGCGTCAGGTCGACTATATAGTGGTACCCGTCTATCTCATAGAGCTGAGTCATGGCATTCTTCCTTCCCCAAGGATGGCAAAATGATACCAAGACGCGGGTCTTCCGGATCGCGGGCGCTTTCCACGCGATACATCCATGCCCCTCCGTCCGGACACCGCACACCGAACCCCCACACCACGTTCGCTTTACAATCAAGAACATTCGTTCGACAATGAAGCCCGTGAGATACAAACGGATGTTCGGGGGTACGCGCATGATCATGAAAAAGCACTCGCTTGCGGGAACCTGCGGCATACCCACCGATGCACAGCGCATCTACATCCCCGTGGACGCCAACGGCGCGGACGACCCCGACCACGGCCCGTCCGATCCCGTCACCATCCACTGGCCGGACGGCCGCAGTTGGAAGGTTGAGAGCATCTACGCCCGCCAGGAGTTCGGCCGCGCCATCTTCGGTAACCTCTGTGTGCGTTACGACGTCTGCATCGCGAGGCGGCGCAAAACGGTCTGGTGGGAGCACGGCGACTGGTTCGTCGAGCGCGGTGGCGGCATGGCGGTGATGCCCGAGTGATGGGCCACACAAAGGACTTCGGCGGCGGCATCACCGTTCGCGCCAACGGCGACAAGCCCGGCAGACGCGTCCATAAGCAGTACGTAGACGTCTACGCCCGCACTAACGCCGACGGAACGACGGTGCCTGTCCGCGTCTGCTGGCTGGACGGCCGCGGCTTCACGATCGACCAAATCATTCGAATAGACCCCTTCGGCGCGGTCATCCACGACGCGCAGACGGCGGTCTACACGGTGCGCTTCGGCGGCTGGACCACTCAGCTCATGCTGGAGCACTACCACAGGGAGGACCCCATTCACGGGGCAGATGACCGCCTGCGATGGTGGGTCTGGGCGTTCGAGAACACCCGCTCGAAGAACGACGTTTCCGTACCGCCTGCCGACACGCGCGTCCGGTGAACGCGGGTTGGGTCGTCATGCGGAACGCAGAGGGTGACGTCGGCTAGAGCCAAGCTCCGGTCCATCGCTCCGGTTCCTCGTCGCCGCGAGGAGCGCACCGCATGCCGCGAGCAGTTCGTAGTCCGCGATCCTGATCCCGACCGACATGGCCTCGGCGAGGACTTCAATCCTTCTGCCATAATCCTCGATCTCGGAGAATACCCCGATACCGTCCATGAGCCGCTGGGCGGCTTCGCTCGGCCCGTCCCCCGTCGTGACATGACGTTCTTCCATGCCGCAACAATCCTCTCTATGCGAGAAAGGCGATGATAGCAGGTGCTGTCCGGGCCAGCATAAACAGCGTTTTACGTTTTACGGCATCCGCCGACGGCGGCCACGGCTTCGCGGCCGGGTGGCACCTCCGCTACGCCGCGTCAAGGGGGCCCATGAGACCCCGCACAAACCTCCGCTCCGCTCCGGTTGGTGGAGGTCGTCATGGACCTCCCTTGACCCGTCTTCGCTCCGGTGCGGCTTTGCAGGGAGCAAAGCCGACGACGACGCGCGGCGTCGCCATTCGGCTTTGCCCGCAGGGGCGAGATGTTGAGGGCCACGTGCCCGGAACGGAGGGAAAGATGCAGCAGCTGATGACGAGGGAAATCGCCAAGACGGTGCCGAGGCTCTACGAGCAGGACGGGGCGGAGGACCCCACGGTCTACGCCCACTACTTCTCGTGCGTGAACGGATGGGACTGGTGGCTGCTCGAGTTCGACGGCACGGACGAGGCGTTCGGCCTCGTCGAGGGCTACGACGACGAGCTCGGCTACTTCAGCATCAAGGAGATGGCCGAGCTGAACCGCCAGATGGGGTTCGCCGCCGTCGAGCGAGACGAGCACTTCTCCCCGAGGCCGCTCAGCGCCGTTAGGAGGAGGTAGACACATGGTCACAGTCGAGTTCGACTCCATGGGCGAGGCGGTCCGCCTCGCCCTCGTGGCCGGGGAGTACGCGGGCGGCGGCCTGGCCGTCCTTCTCCTCGACGCCACGGACCCGCGCTCCGATGGTTACATGGCCGAGTGGGGCGTGCTCACGGCGAGCGTGCCGTCGGCGGCCGAGTGGTGCCGCGGGCGCGGCAACGTCGCCATCGACGCCGACGCGCCCGCGGCGTTCCTCGAGGCGCTAGAGGCCGCCGGCTTGCTCCGCATGGCCGGCCGCTCGGCGGCGTCCGGGATGGCTCGCTACCCGCTGGCCACGGTCGCCGACCACGCCCTCGACAGCATGGGCGGCCTAACCGAGACCTTGGAGGAGGCCCTCGGCTCGACGGTCGTCGTCGAGTACGAGTCGGGAGGCGACGGCGGCGCGTTCGAGGTGGGGACCGCGCCGGCGGGCTCGACCAAGCTCGAGCGCCTCATCGCCGCTGCGAGGTCCGAGGCCGATGCGTCGGCAGCCGCCGGCGGATGGGCGGCCGTCCGGGTCGGTTTCGGGGATGCCGAGACCATCGACTGCGAGACGGGGCGGACGGTCTACGTCGCGGGGTGAAATGGGAGGAGGGCGCGGGCGCGGTCCGGATGGGCCGCGCTTTTCCTTTCCCGGGGATGCGGAACTCCCACCGTCCAAGTGTCTTGGACGGTGGGAGCTGGATACGACGATATACTGCGCGTGCAACGGGGACACGCGCCTCCTTTTCGGTTGACTCCACCAGTTCGTACAGAGACTTTTCGATTTCCCGCTTTGATTTGGAGGTCTGTAATTCCATATTTCTGGAATACGGCACGAGGCTGAGCTTCGAAATCGCGTCTTGCGTCGGTAGATTGTTCCGCGTCCGCGACCAGTTTTTCAAGGGTGCTAAGCTGGGGCTGTATTGAGAGTTCGTTTAGGTGGTTCACATTGTCCATAGCGGTGACCACCAATGTTGAATAGCTGTCTTGAAAGACTGTGTATTTATACTTGATTTAAGGCGGAGTGGAATGTGAGCGCGCAAGGAGATGCGGAATCAATGAGAGCCTCAAAAAAATTACTGCAGTGTTATCATCTTTCGTCCTCTCTATTCTTCCATTTCTGATTCTATGGGCGGCTTGGTCAGTCCTCCCTGATACAATTCCCGCTCATTGGAGTGGGGGCGTGGTTGATCGATGGGGTAATAAGCTTGAATTGCTGGTTGTTCCGCTGTTTTCTCTGATTGGTTCTATTGCAATTTCTGCGTACCTTATTGTTTCCACGCGGCGAAGAGAGTTCGCGGATTTCTCTGTTCGAATGCGACGGGACTTTGTTGCGTGCTATATTTCTAGTCTTCTTTTATCGACAACCTGCTCAGTGATAATTGCCGTTTGGGTTCAGTTGATTCTTACGCAAAGCACTGCGGTTGATGGGGGGCTTGGACTATCGATCCTGTATTCCCTTCCCGGGCTATATGTGATCTTGTGCGCTTTGCCGCCTTTTTATGCGAGCGGCGAGAGCAAAAAGGCAGAGCGCCTGATAACAGTTCTTATTGGCGGCGCGGAGATTGTTCTTTGTGGAATAGTGCTTGAAGGTTCGGCTGCCTCTTATGCGATGATTGGACTGATGATTCTGTTCTGTGCGTTTGAGATTGTGTCACAGGTAAGGGATAGCCGGTCCTTATGAGTTGAATTACGCGCGTGCGGATATAAAGGTTGGCATGTTAAGCTGGACGTTTTCTCGTTCTGGGACATTTGCAGTAGGATGAGTGGGACTAGGCGCGCTGCGGTGTGATGGTGACGGTTGAGACTTGTATCGCTGCAAATCCGCTGATGCACATTTTGCTATTGGGCTTGAAGGTGGGACCGACAGGCCTTTGTTTGGGATGTTCTGGTCGTCCAACGCGTGTTGCACGGCTTTATATTGTTACGCTCGTTCGGCGCTCCGTTGGAGCATTTCCGGGTTTGTCGGCATCATGACTTGGCCAAGTGACACGCTTGCCGGGACGGTTGTGACGCCGCGCCAGTTCCGTGTGCTCCTTCGTTGTTGGCCTGTCCAGCCGGGGGCGGATTCGGCCTCATGTTGTGGCGCACGGCCTTCAGGGGCTTCCCCTGGCGAGTTATGTTCGTCCGTATGGGTAAGGGTCGGGTTGAGCTGACAATCCCGTGTCGGAAGGGGCTTGCACCATGCGCGCGATGACAGAGATTGAGTGGCTGGACGGCCGTGTGACGAAGGTGCCGGAGCTCGCCCTGGGCGATGCGCTCGGCGAGAGCGTCCAGGCGGAGCTCGATTTCGGGTTCGACGACGTGTTGGAGGGCCTTTGGGTTGGGGTGCGCCATCATGAGCAGGATAAGGGCGCACTACGGGCGCCCGGGATTTTGCGGCGCAACTCGGCGTGCCGAGTTCGTTTCCGCTGGTAGCATAGCCGGTTAAACCGGAAGGCGGTCACGGCCCGCCGTCATACGCGCCTCGCGCGCCGTATGACGGCGGGCCGTTTTCGCAGGCAGGGCCGTATGACGCATCAGAACCCGTCGGGCGCGGCGGATACCTTGCGCTTCCTGCCGCCGGACGGCGACCCCTTGGGCTTTTTAGGCTTCTCCGGGATGCGCCATACCGGTGCCGGACCGGCGTTGCGGACCTCCCCCTCGAGCGCCCGCGCGAGCAGCGCGTCCTCGGCCCCCGGCGGCGTCAGGCCCAGCAGCGGCCCCAGGAACGTCTCGGTGATGTCGCGGCTGGCGAGCGCCATCGGGCCCTCCGCGTCGATCACGAGCGCGCCGTTCTCGCGCGCGCTCCAGGCCATGAGCTCCGACGGTGTGATCAGCGGGCGGCGCGCCACGGAGAACGACTTGCCGGACGAGGAGCTCTGCGTCCCCTTGGTGGAGCTCTCCCCGGTCGTCCTCACGCTGTAGTCGCCGAGACGCTTGCTGATCTCCTCCGCCTCGCCGACGGACTCTACCGAGAGGACGACCTGGGTGCCGAGCAGCGCCAGCAGCGCGTCCGACTCCGCCCTGGAGTAACCGCATCGCGCCTCGAGCAGATGGGTGTTCTGGAGCACGAAGACGACGTGCAGCCCGATGCTGCGGACCTCCGCGAGGTCGCCCAGCAGGCGCGGGATCTTGGGGATGCCCGAGCCCTCGTCGATGGCGAGCAGGGTCTCCGCCGGCAGCCTGCCGCCTGACAGGCGCGCGGTCTCGCGCAGCGCCGACAGCGCCTGGGAGAAGATGCACGAGACGAGCGCGCCGCGGTCGCCGCGGTCCGTCGCGCTGGAGATGTAGAGGATGGTCGGCTTGCGCCCGACCGATGCGAGGTCGACCTCTCCGCCCCAGAGCATGCGGCTGACGTCGTCGTCGCAGAAGGACATGAGGTAGTTGCGCGCGGTGGAGACGAGGGCTTCCCCTCCGCCGCCGTTCGACGAGGCGACGAGGAGGAACTGGCGCGCCGGGTTTCCCGCCGGCAGGTCCGCGGCGAGCTCCTCCAGCGATTTCACGGCGCTCTTCCCGTCGCGGGGCTCCAGGAGCGCAAGCACGGTCGAGAGGTTCCGCGCGCCGTCGGGGACCCGCTCGTCCGTTATCGCCAGGAGGCATAGGCCAGTCAGCAGGTTGCGGCTGGCGTCCGTGAAGAACCTCTGGCCAGAGGAGAAGGCATCGGGCACGATGGCGGACGACAGCTCGCGGAGCTCCGCCACGGCGCCGGCGACGCCCTCCGTCCCGAGTGCGGAGATGGCGCGGTCGAGGGGGTTGAACCTCGCCGACTTGACGGGCTCGTCGAGCCGGATGGCGACGACCTCCATCCCGGACCTCCGGGCGAGCGGCTCGGTCCATGCGCGGATCTCGGACTTCGGGTCGTGGACGATGACGGACGTCGGGATTCCGTGTGCGTTGCGGTCGATCGCGGCGGCCACGCTGACGGCAAGAGATCTTCTCGTCTTACCTGCGCCGCTGCCCGCCCTTATGAGGCAGTGGACGGCGGGGACCATCGCGATCCCGCCGCCGACGTAGCCGGCCGCAACGAGCCCCCTCGCGACCTCCTTCCCGTCCCAGGGCGGGCACCGCCTTGCGACCCTGGACGGGCGCGATTCGAGCCAGGCGTCCCCGTGCGTGCGCGTGGGCGCACGGTCGCCGGCGAACGTCCCGTCGTGGAGCCTCAGCCACGAACGTGCCCACGAGACGAGGCCAAGGACCATGATGGCGACTGCGACGGCTGCGACCGCGGCCAGTAGCCCGCCCACTTTCCCGGTTGCCAACGTGTCGGCGAGCGTATCCAATGGGTTGCGGAGGACGGTGTCGGGCTCGGTCCCCGGGTCGCCAACCTGCAAGTGCAACAGGGTGGAGAGGTCGGAGGCGAGCGATGCCGTCCACCAGCTCGCATAATCCCACGCGCTGACGGTCGCGATGGCGGCGACGCCGGCGATTATGCCGTGGGCCGCCAGCGTGTCGGCGAGCTCCCTTTTCATGTCGCGGTTGAAGGATTTGGGCTTCATCTTCTCAGTGTCCTTTCTATCCTGTTCGCAATCTTCACGGTCGGGGCACTCGACGGCCCGGTGCCGCCGGATGCCAGGATCCGCAGGGCCGAGGCGATGAATCGCAGGGCCCTCTCTCCGGCCTCGTCCCCCATGTCGCGGCCGCCGGCATCCCGCGTGGCCTCCCTTGCGATGAAGGCCGTTATCGCGGCTGCGCGTCCGAGGGCCGGGCCGGCCGACGGCACCTGCCGGAAGATCCGCTCCGCCGTGGGGCACCCCTTTAAGTCATTGCGTTCGATCGACTGGCCGCGGGCGACCTTTCGGTCGATTGCCTCAAGGCGTCTTTTCGGGATACAGGCCCGGGCCTCGGTGGCGAGGCCGGCCTCCCGCCGCCTCTCCGTGGCGGGACCGGTTTCGGGCGCGGCGCGCCGCGCCGGCCGCATGTCACGCTTCGGGGCCCTGTCGGGGGCCATGACGCGCAGGGCGGCGTTCTCGCAGCGGAGGCCGAAGTCGTCGGCGGCCCTGCGAACATAGACGTCTCGGGCCTCCCCGGTCAGGCACTTGAGGTCGACGCACCTCTCGACGGCCTCCTTATAGCGGTCCAGTGCGTCGGCGAGCTCGGGGAAGTCGGAGGCCGCCCGGTCGAGGGCCTCCCTCAGCGCGGCGGACGTCTTCGGGTGGAACCGCCTAAGGTGGGCGGCCTCGATCCTTCCGTCCGGCGGCAGCTCGATATCGAAATGGTTCCGGTCGATGCGGGAGACGGCGTCTAGCGCAGCCTCCCTCGCGAGGTCGCGCTCGATGTAGGCCTCCCGCAGCAGCGGTGCTATGGCCTTCGAGGAGATCTCGAGCCGCGCCGCCTCCATCTTCCCCTTGGGCAGCAGGGAGTCCCAGCCGCCCTCGCGGTCGACCGTGAGGATATGGACGTGGTGGCTTGTGCCGTTGATGTGCATCGCCGCGTAGAATTCCACGCGGCTCTCGGGGACGCCCGTCATCTCGGAGAAGAGCCTCGGCCACTCGGACCGTACCAGTGCCTGCCACGCGTCCAGGCGGTCGAGGCCGGCATCTGGGGCGATGTCGTTCGGGACCGTGACGACGGTGGTGAGCACCGCGCCGCCGTTCTGGGCGATGGCGCGCCTCGCCTCCGCCACGGGGACCGGGCCGCCGGCGTCCCAGAGGCCGCCGGTCGAGCCGGTCCTGTTCGCGGCGTAGGCGGCCAGGCCGTCCACGCCGAGCCTCCTGCCGTCGGCCTCGCTGACCTCGATGACGACGCCGCGGCGGGTGCCGGCGTATGCCGCCAGGCCCGCGGCGGACGCCCTCGCGGACGCCCCCGCGCGGACGACGGAGTGGTTGACGATGACGGGCGGGCTAGCCATCGGCGCGCTCGCGCGCGTGGAGCTTCACCTCGTCGATGCGGCCGAGGCCGGCGCGGCTGAGCTCGCCGGCCTGCGCGAGGTAGTTCTTCCAGATGTCCGCGACGGGGACGTCGTCGAGCGAGGCGTAGGAGGCCTTGAGGACGTCGGCCGACATGAGGCCGGCCATGATGGCGGCGGTCATGGGGCGCGAGAGGACCGCGGCGATGCGGTCCTCGGTGGCGTCGAGCTTGCGCTCGATATCGAGCGCGGCGACGTCCATGCGCGCGTCGACGACGCCGCGGATGAAGCCCGCGACCTCGTTGCCGTAGAGGTCGAGCCCCTCCGCGGCGAGCGCCGAGCGCAGGAGCGAGCGGATCTCGTCGCTGACGTTGGACTTGTTGAGATCGGCCCGTGTCTTGAGGGCGGTGTAGAGCTTGTGGTCGATTTTTACGCTGACATTTCTCGTTGTCATTTTTCCTTCTCCGTTAAAGAAAAGGCCGCCGCCTGTGTGGGCGGCGGCGCGTGGCGGATTAGTCGTCAATGTTTTCGATAGTCTGGTAGGTAAAGGTGTTGTTGGGGATGATTTTGAGGAAGCGGACCGGGATTGCGGCGAAGACCCCGAGGTCCTGCCCCATGTCTTCAAGACGGCACATATAACGATCGCAGAAGGTGTCGTGCGCCTCACCGTAGCCGTCGACGATATAGGAACGTGCCGCGACCTTGATGAGTTCATCGTCGGGGATGCCGTAGAGCTCGTCAATGTCAGCGAGATACTCGATGGGGTCAAGCGGGCGTTCGGTCTGGCTGAAGACGATATAGGCCTGCGGAAGCCCGTCGATTTTGTTCTTGAAGCGCAGAACCCAAGCGCTCTTCGCGGTCGCGATAGAGTCGAGGTTGAGGAAACGGGGGTCGTCGTCGGCACGGTAGGTGTAACGGCGGTTAGCGATATCGAAAACAAGGGGAAGGCCGTAGCCCTTCTGGACGATCTTGTTACTGTTCTTGATGGTGCTCATGTGATACTCCTTGGGGTTGGGCGGGGCGCAAATGCGCCCCGCTGATTGCTATTCGGTGGCGGCGAAATGGTGGTACGCAGGCCAGTACGTCAGGTTGACACGGCCGCCGGCAGCGCCGTTGCGGTTCTTGTTGATGTCGACATGAAGATCGCGGCTGCCGTTCTCGGCATTCTCGCGGTCGGTCTTGATCGCAAGGATGATGTCGGCGTCGAACTCAAGCTTGGCGGTGCCGCGGAAGCTGCCGTCCTTGCCGGTGATGGCGACGGCGATGACGGGGGTGCGCTCGTGGTGCGCCACCTGCGCGAGGCCGAAGGACACGCGGTCGAGGATGTCCGTCGTCGAGAACGCCGGTGTGGACACGGTGACGAGCTGGGCGTAGTCGACGATCACCGCCGGCGGGATGCCGTCGCGGAGGGCGATGGCGTGCACGGCCTCGGTGAGGCTCTCGATGCTGTGGCCGCGAACGTCGTCCATCGTGAGGTCGTCGACGATGATGAGGTTGTCTGAGACGGCGCGGACGGCCGCGACAGTGTCATCGACGACCTCACGCTTGCCCTCGTCGCCGAAGTCAGCCTCGGTGAGCGGTGTGCCACCGGGGATGAGACATGACGCGGCAGGAAGGATGCGACGGACGCAGGCCGCGCGGGCAATCTCGTAGCTTGCGATCACCACGCGACGGTGACGCGCCATAGAGAGGCCCATGTTCAAGATCAGGTCCGTCTTGCCGCCGCCGGCGACGCCGGTGAGGAGCACGAGCTCCTCACCGAGCCCGTTGAGCTCGGCGCTGAGCGGAGCAGGCTCGAAGGTAACGCGGCCGTCGGCGCCAGTGAAGACGGCATCGAGGCGGTCGAGCAGGGGACGGATGCCGCCACGGAAGGCCGGGGGCACGGCGGGGGGATGGTTGGGGCTAGGCATCGCGGCCCTCCTTGTCGTTAATCGAGTTGACGTAGGCGATGAAGCCGGGAGCGTACACGCGGATATGGCGCATAGCCTTGGTGCACGCGCCGGAGGCGTGCATCAGCTTGTAGGCCGTGGGGCGGCTGACGTCCAGCTCCGTCATGACGCGGTCGGGGGACCAGAAAAGGGGCCCGTCGTTAAGGTGATAATCGACGGAGGCCTCAGTATCCATGTTTCCTCCTTAATATCGTGTGGGATAGTGTGGCTCGCGCAAGCTGACTGTAGTTTCGCTTGGTTTCCTATGGTGAGGAATGGCCGCTGGCAAGTTCGGGTATCAGGTTGGAAACAGGCTGATTACCTGCGAAAATGAATTGTTATTGAATAGTTAAATGGGAGTTAAGATTGCAGAACGGGCTGAGATGGCGGCAACGGGTGGGGCTTGCGCTCGATAAAGAAACCGGTCTGTTGGGGAATTGCTTCACCGTCGACATCGAAGACGACGATCTTGTTTTTACCTTTGACGACACGCCGTTTAATCGGGATGCGCCGATGCCGAGGGTTGATTCGGACGACGTCATATCAAGGCTGATCAACCTTGTCGAGCCCATTCCCGGGCGCACCTATATTGCCCCGGTTCGTGCGGGGCAATATAGGTGCCTAGCGCATGTCGCTGATAGGGAGAATGAATACCGCCTCGTCGACCCTTCCTTCGAGGAGCTCATTGATCTTGCCTATGAAATCGGCCCTCTTTTTGGAACGTATGATTTCGACAGCGGCATGGTCTGTGGCCTAACGGTTCGAGAACCTGTTGACTGGTGGAGGGCGGCCGCCGGTGCGCTATCGTGCGCGATGCGAATGAGGGGCGCCGCAAGTGACGAAACGTATTGGAGATTTATGTCTTCAGAGGTCGAGCTGTGCAGGGCGGTTACCGATGAGCTTCGGGTTCTTAAAGCGATCTATATCTCTGATCTCGGATTTCCGGGGGCTTACGGTAGGATGATTACCGTCGGAGAAAGCGAATACCATCGCGCGTTTCCGGCTGTGTCGGCTTCCGACGAACCGGCGGGCGTGTACTATCGAGGTGGATTCGAAAGCAAGGGTGGCGTAAGGTGTGAGCCTTCTCCCTACCCTATCTTTATTCGTCACAGCGATTGGGCCAAGAGACGTTTCGACCTGTATCAGAACAAAAAACTGTCGGAGTTATCAAAGGGGTTTGTTGTTTCTCCCCAGGATGGCATGCGATCTGTTTGCGTCCGGAATGGCGATTCCGTTGATGCCCTTTACGTGGTTCGCGTCGAGGGAGGTAGCGCCGATTGCGAGGCCGGGTCGGACCCGTATCGATTTGGGGCGCTTCCCGACGGCGGGGACTATTCGGTGTTCGTGAATTCGATTCTTTGCCCGAATCCGGTTTGGTACAAAATGTACGGCAACTTATATGACGTCATGGTCAGGGTTCACACAAGGCGCAATTCTCTTGATTATGAGTTGGGAAGAGTCTCGACAGAGTTCTATGAGTGCGCGCTGGAGCGTATCTGGTGCGCCTTCGCGCGACAGGCGATAGAAGGCAGGTCTGTGCCCTGCCGCAATTGTGGTAGGGCCTTTGTGATCCACAGAGGGGAAAGGACTCGCCAGTACTGTGATGCAATCTGTAGGGATTCTTATAACAAGAAGGTGAAGAAGGAGGAAAGGGCTCGGCGGATCAGATGCGTGATCGCGGCGCATTTGGTCGGGCGCTCGTTCACCTTGTCGTCGATATGCGAATGCATCGGGGCGCCGGGTAAGGAAGCGGAAGTTGACTCCGTGATGCGCGAGATGGAACGGGACGGCTGGACGTTTAAGCGTAGGAGCGGGCGGTACCCCTCATTTACAGTGGAATATTCTGCACCTGAGTCTTAACCGACCAAGGGCGCGGACCTACCCGTTCAGCAGGCGGCCAATGGTGTCCCCGGCCGCACGGGAACGTTCCTCGAATGCATGGGCGTAGATGTTGAGCGTGGTCGAGGCGGACTTGTGGCCAAGCTGGGCCTGAACGGTCTTGACGTCCAGGCCCTCGGCAACGAGAAGGCTAGCGACGGTGTGCCGGAGCTCGTGGACAGTTAGTCCCTGATAGCCTTTTCCCCGCGTGAACGTTCTTCCGCCATAAGTCTTGGTGACGATGTCTATCGTGTATTCGCCCCAGCCGTTATCGACGCAGAAGTTCCGGAAGAACTTGTCGAAACCGTCTGGGTCAATCCGTTGCCCGTATTTTCCGTTGATGACTGGCATACGCTCGTCCTGGGTGAGAGGCTCTATGGAGTGCTTCTGACGGAGGTCATTGATGTGCTCTAGGTCAAGACGTTGGCTGTTCTTCCAGATGGCGAGTATTCGTGCCAAGGTGTCATCCATGCAAACACGCCGGCCTGCTGAGCCCATTTTGGGATTGCGGAGCACCTTGTCCTTTGCATATTGGTTATAAAACGTGATTGTATTGTTGGAGAAATCGACGTCGCCCCAGCTAAGCCCTAGCATCTCACCGCGTCTGCAACCCGTTCCAAGGATGATGAGGACTCCGACGTATTTGGCATCTCCCTCTGTTTCAATTTTACGGAGCACGGCTTTCCTGAATCTTCGGGCTTCAGAGAGGGTGAGGCTGTTCCTCTTGTTTTCTTGAGGCGGCTTTGGGAAATCGACCATATCTGCGGGGTTGTTGGGAATTTCCCCATCTCGATATGCCTGTTTAAGTACCTGTCTTAGTTTGACATGGACCTTGTAGAGGCCGTTTTCTGAAAGTGGCCTTTCGTCTCCGCAGTCTTCCGTCCACACCGCTCGCCTCGCGCGCTCGGCCGAATATGCATTACGGATTCGCGAGGGAGTTAGGGACGTGAGCGCCATGCCGCGGAAAAGCCTTTCGATCTTTTTGATCTCAAGTGCTTCCCGGTCATAGGCGAGGGGCGAGTTCAATTTGTGCTGGGCATGGAACCTGCTCGAATAGCTTGCAACGGTATCTTTTGATCCAGCAACCTGTCCGTCTTCGTATTCGAGCCGGTAGCGGGCAAGTTCCTTTTTGGCATCCGATTTGAGTCCATGCACCGTTCGCTTGGGCGCGCGTTTGTACCTCCCATTGGCGTCCTTTTCCGGAAGGTTGAAGGTGATGAGCCAAGTGTTGGGCTTTCGGCCCTTTTCGATAGCCATGGGCGCGTCTCCCGCTGATGGGTTGGATACGATACTTCCTGCCCGTGCCTTTAAAGGCACGGGCAGGAAGTATCGTATCCCGAATCGTGAAAAAAATTCACCCACAAGTGCAAAATTGCGGGTGAATTGCGGGTGAAACTTTTTGTAAATCATAAACAACCATGAATAGAATAAGCTGAATACCTGCTATTTTCTTTACTGTAATTATTATTGATTTACTATAGTTAATAGGAATTACTCCGGGCTCATAACCCGGAGGTCGTAGGTTCAAATCCTGCCCCCGCGACCAAGAACTTGCAGCTCGTCGGCCTAGCCGGCGAGCTTATTTGTTATTCCGGGACTGTGTCTTCGGTCCAATTCTTGGTCTCTCAAACAAAATCTCGATCTGTAACATCTGGGCTCGATTTGGGCGGCCAGGTGTTACAGATTGAGATGTTTCGGCAGGACGGTCTTCGTTTGTCTAAATCTGTAACACGAGGGACGGTTTTTACTGAGTAACTGTTACAGATCGAGACAAACCGACGGGCCGCCCCGCCCCATCCACCTACCGCTACCTGATATTCGCCGATTTTCGTTGTGCCGCTGTACCCCCATGCCATATCCTCTAGATAACTACGCGGCAACATCGCCGCCGCGCCTACAAGAGAGGAATGTCCATGACCGCACCTGCATCCAAGCTGCTCCAGCCCATTACGGTTGGCCCCCTTGAGCTCAAGAACCGCATTATGTTCCCGCCGCTGACCACCGGCTATGAGGAGCGTGACGGCTCCATTGGCGAGCGCAGCCTGGCTTTTTACGAGCGCCTGGCTCGTGGCGGCGTGAGCTACATCGTCATCGGCGACGTCGCTCCCGTCATGACCGCAAGCCCCACGCCCAAGCTGGCAACCGACGCTCAGATCCCCACGTTTAAGGCGCTGGCCGACGCCGTTCACAAGCACGGTGCCAAGGTTGCGCTGCAGCTGTTCCACCCCGAGTACGACGTGCCCGGCGTCGGCCGCATGGTCATGGGTTCCATGGCCGCCGCCAAGGCCGCGCAGGAGGCCAAGGCCGCCGGCGACGAGGAGACCTTCGCCGCCAAGATGGCCGAGTCCAACGAGATCCGCAAGCAGGCCTACGCCAAGCTGCATCACGACATGCAGCACTTTGTGAACGAGGCGAGCGTAGAGCAGCTCACCCAGATCAAGGAGGCCATCGCCGCCTCGGCCGCCCGCGCGCAGCAGGCCGGCATTGACGCCATCGAGGTCCACGGCGACCGCCTGGTGGGTTCGCTGTGCTCGGCCATCCTCAACAAGCGCACCGACGAGTACGGCGGCTCGTTCGAGAACCGCGTTCGCTATGCGCTGGAGGTCGTCGCTGCCATTAAGGAGGCCGCGCCGGGGCTGATGGTGGAGTACAAGCTCCCCGTGATCATGGAGAACCCCGACGGCACGCCGCGCGGCAAGGGCGGCCTGCTGCCCGACGAGGCCTGCGAGTTCGCCAAGCTGCTCGAGGGCGCGGGCATCGACATGATCCAGGTCGCGCAGGCCAACCATACCGGCAACATGGGCGACACCATTCCGCCCATGGGCGCCATGCCCTACAACTGGACGCTGCCCGTGGCCGAGCGCGTCAAGGCCCTGGTCTCCGTGCCGGTGGCAACCGTCGGCCGCGTGGTTTCGGTCGAGGCCGGCGAGAAGATTCTGGAAGACGGCGCGGCCGATATCATCGCGTACGGCCGCTCGCTCATGTGCGACCCCGACATTGCGCTGAAGGCCGCCACGGGTGAGCCCATTCGCGAGTGCCTCAACTGCAACAAGGGCTGCGTCGATGCGATTCAAAACCGCAAGTACATCTCGTGCGTGCTCAATGCCGAGAACGGCGACGAGGCGACCATCGCCATCAAGCCGGGCGAGGGCGACAAGAAGATCGCCGTGGTGGGCGGCGGCATCGCCGGCCTGGAGGCCGCGCGCGTGGCAGCCAAGCGCGGCTACGACGTGACCGTCTACGAGGCGAGCGACCATCTGGGCGGCCAGATTGTGCTGGCGGCCGCGCCCCCGCGCAAGGACGAGATCATGCGCTCGGTCGAGTACTACGAGAAGATTCTGCCTGGCCTGGGCGTGAAGGTTGAGCTCAACCACGTCGCTAGCCCCGCGGACCTCAACGCCGCCGACGCCGCGATTGTGGCTGTGGGCGCACACGACGTGGTCATCCCCGTTCCGGGTGCCGACTCGGAGAAGGTCGTCTCGAGCTGGGACGTGCTGGCCGGCAAGGTGGAGCTTACGGGCCGCGTCGCCGTTATTGGCGGCGGCCTGGTGGGCACCGAGACTGCCGAGTACCTGCTGCAGCACGGCTGCGAGGTGGCGATCGTGGAGATGCTCGACAAGATTGCCGCGGGCGAGTCCGAGACCATTCTGCCGCTGATCATGAGCGACTTTGCAGAGCATAACGTTGAGCAGCACGTGAAGACCCGCCTGACCGCCATTACCGACGAGGGCGTGGAGGCCATTCGCACCACCGAGGACGGCGCCGAGGAGCCGGTGAAGATCGCCTGCGATTACGTGGTGATGGCCGTGGGCTCCAAGGCCAACGCGTTTGACCTGGATGGCGTGACGGTGCCCGTGACCTACGTGGGAGACTGCTCGGGCGAGCACACCGCCGACATCGCGAGCGCCATTCGCACGGCATATCACGCGGCCAACGAGCTGTAGTTGAACATCGCGGCCAGGCGGGGCGGTAGCACGGATCCGTCTCGCCCGGCTGTGTCCCGTCGGGTGTCAACCGGTGCGGGGCCTGCAAGCGCAGCAGGTCCCGCCCTTTTTGTTTTGCTCCGGTGGATGGCAATGCGAGGTAATCATGAGGAGTGAGGACGTCTACTGCCTTGCAGATCACTCAAAATTATTGGGGGAGGGGTTAATAACTATATCCTCTATACCAAAGGACATAAAGAGATGTCAATTTTGTTGACAAGCGAATGACGATTAGCTGCGAGTCAGCTACCAGCGTAAATAATCGATAAAGAAATGTCGTAATTTGGTGCCAAATGCCCAGATAACGCCGCGTCTATTTTAATTAACTGCTTTGAGCAAACAGTAAAATGCTACTATCTAACTTGCACGTAAGAAAGCAGATTAACGGTTAAGGCTAAGAAGTGGCAGGTATGTCGGAAGCAACTAGGACTCGCACGCATGCGCCCGAGGTTAGGCAGCGCGCCGTCGAGATCCTCCAAGAGGGGGTCGGTCATCGCGCCCTCGCCGCGGAGCTTGGCATTCCCCAGGCCACGGCTCGTCAGTGGGCCCGCGCGTATGCCGTGGGCGGTGCCGACGCCGTTCTCAATGCCGGTTCGCATCATCACACCTACTCGTACGACGTAAAGCTCGCTGTGGTTAAGGACCGTCTGGAAAACGGCTTGACGGTTCGCGAGGCCATGATCAAGCACAAGATTCCCAGCGAGTCTTCGGTCAAGGCTTGGTGCCGTCAGTACCGCGAGAGCGGTGAGGCCGCACTGGTCGATAAGCCGCGCGGTCGCAAGCCGCGCGTTAAAAAGGCGGAATAGCAAACGGGATGGTGCGCCCACAGGGGCGCATTTTTCTTGCCGCGCCCTTACCCCGTACGCCTAAAACTCCCCAGTTGACCGAAAACCTGCCGCCGCCACTCCTCAATTGAGCTATAACGTTAAACAATTGCAGCGTTTTTGCATGGGGGAGTGATGGTATGACGCTACTGTATTTCCTTACCCTGTTTCCGCTGGTACCGGCGCTAGGCATGCTGCTCGCGCGCGGTGACCGCGCCCGCGATGCGGTGGGGCTCATAGGTTCCGGCATTATTATGGCGGTGACAGCTGTAGTCGCCGTCATGTTTTTTGGCACGGGTCCGCAGAGCTTTGAGGTGGCACCGGGCACCTCGCATGTGCTCTCGATCATCAGCTCCGTCATCGATGTCATCCTGTGCGCCGTCATCCTGTACAACGCGTTCAAATATAGGAACGCGCTTACCGGTGTGCTCGGCGTGGTGCAGCTGGTGGGCTCGGTCGCCTTTGCAGCCATGACGCTGCCCGCGGCCGAGGTTGTCACCGCCACGCCGCTCTACCTGGATTACATGAGTGTGATCATGGTGCTTGCCGTCGGCATTGTCGGCAGCCTTATCTGCGTGTATGCCTTGGGCTACATGAAGGACTTCCAAGCGCACGATGAGCACGAGGCTGCGCTGCGCGGGCAGATCGCGCCCGACCGACGTCCGCAGTTCCTGGCGCTCATGTTCCTGTTCCTCTCGGCCATGTTCGTCATCGTGACGAGCGACAACCTTGAGTGGCTGTTCTGCGGCTGGGAAATCACCACCGTGTGCTCGTTCCTTATGATTGGCTACACGCGCACGCCCGAGGCCATCAAGAACGCCTTCACCCAGATCATCCTCAACATGCTGGGCGGCATCGCGTTTTTGGCCGGACTCATGTACCTGCACGTTAACGGCATGCCGCTGACCATCTCGGGCATGATCGAGCTTTCCGGCGCCGGAACCGCGCAGTCCGCGCTGCTGGTGATGCCGGTCATCCTGCTGTCGCTCGCCGCACTCACTAAGGCCGCGCAGATGCCGTTCCACACCTGGCTGCTGGGTGCCATGGTTGCCCCCACGCCCACGAGTGCCCTGCTGCACTCGTCAACCATGGTCAAAGCCGGCGTGTTCCTAATGGTCAAGCTGAGCCCGCTCTATGCCATCTATCCCGTGACCGGCTTTATGGTCACGAGTGTGGGTGCCATCACGTTTTTGCTCGCTGCCCTCATGGCTATCTCGCAGAGCAACGCCAAACGTGTGCTCGCGTACTCCACCATTTCCAACTTGGGCCTCATCAGTGCCTGCCTGGGTGTCGGCGCGCCCGAGGCCGTGTGGGCCGCCATCTTCCTGATCCTGTTCCACACGGTGGCCAAATCGCTGCTGTTCCTGTGCGTGGGCACCGCCGAGCATCATATCGGCAGCCGCAATATCGAGGACATGGACGGTATGTTCAGCCGCATGCCGCACCTGACGCGCCTGATGATGCTGGGCATCATGGGCATGTTTGTGGCGCCGTTTGGCATGCTCGTGTCCAAGTGGGGCGCCCTGGTGGCGTTCGCGCAGACCGGCAACGTGCTCATGATCATGGTGCTGGCCTTTGGCTCGGCCGCGACGTTCTTCTTCTGGGGCAAGTGGCTTGCCAAGCTTTCGGGCGTCGACCCCACGGCTCAAAACGTTGAGGTCAATGTCCATAAGACCGAATGGATGGCCCTCAACACCATCGCCGCGCTGCTGATTCTGTGCTGTGTGGCGTTCCCGGTTATCTCGAGCGGCCTGGTGTCGCCTTACTTGGCCATGGTGTTTGGCCGCGTGCCGTACGTTATCGGCAAGGATGCCATGTATCTGATGGTGGTTATCGTGGCTTTTATCGCCGTGGTGCTGCTGACTTCATTCCGTGTGAGCGACAAACCGCACGTAAACGTATATCTTTCGGGCGTGGGAACCGACAAATATCGCCATTTCCGCGGTTCGATGGGTCGCGAGGTAAAGGCCGAAAAGCGCAATTGGTACTCGGAGGACGCCCTTGGCGAGAAGCGTATCGGCCCCGCGGGCAGCGTCGTGTGCTGCAGCATTATCTTGTTTGCGCTGCTGTGTTGCGCGTGGATTGGGCCCGAGCGGCTTGCCATGAGTGCGCCCTCGGTGTTGCGCGGCAAGTATTTTGAAGGCTCGGGAGTCGTGGGCATCTTTATAGGTACCGTGGTGTTTGCCTTGCTGGCGCCGCTTGTGGGCGGCCTGATCGACGGCATCGACCGCAAGCTGTCCGCCCGCATGCAGGGCCGCGTGGGCCCGCGCCTGCTCCAGCCTTTCTACGACGTTGCCAAGCTGCTGCGCAAGGCCCCTGCCAGCGTAAACACCATGGATGATACCTACATGGCGTGTGCGCTCATCTTTACCGTGGTGGGCGGCGGTATCTTTGTGTCGGGTTCCAACACGCTGCTGTGCGCTTTTATGGTGACGCTCGCCGCGATCTTTGTGGTGCTGGCGTCCGCCTCGACGCAAAGCCCGTTTGCCCAGGTCGGCGCCGACCGCGAGCTGCTGCAGGTCATGAGTTACGAGCCCGCCGTTCTGCTGATGAGCGTGGGCCTGTACCTTGCCACCGATAGCTTCGATTCCATCGCCGTGACGGGGCAGTCGGCCCCCATCATCGTGTACAGCGCGCCCATTTTCCTTGCGCTGCTCGCGGTGCTTACCATCAAGCTGCGCAAGTCGCCGTTCGATCTTTCGTACTCGCATCACGCGCATCAGGAGATTGTCCAGGGTGTCGCCACCGAGATGAGCGGCGGCACGCTGGCCAAGATGACCCTTATGCACTGGTGCGAGACCGTGCTGTTTTTGATGTGGGTGGGCATGTTCTTTGTCTGGGACAACCCGGTGAGCTGGGTGGTCGCCCTGGTCGTGATGGCTGCGACGTATTTTGTCGAGGTCCTGATCGACAACACCTTCGCACGCAGCACCTGGCGCAGCTGCTTTAGGCTCGGATGGGGCGTGGCGCTGGTGTTTGGCCTGCTCAACCTCATGCCCATCCTCGTCGACGTGTTTATTTAGGAGGCGGCATCCATGGACCATAAAATGTCGCGCTCGCCGTGGGTTATTCATTACGACGGCTCGAGCTGCAACGGATGCGATATCGAGGTGCTGGCCTCGCTCACGCCGCTGTTCGATGCGGAGCGCTTTGGCGTGGTCAACACCGGCAACCCCAAGCATGCGGATATCTTTTTGGTGACGGGGTCGGTCAATGCTCAGAACCTGCCCGTCGTGCGCCAGATCTACAACCAGATGCTCGAGCCTAAGTGCGTGGTGGCGTGCGGCATTTGCGCGTGCTCGGGCGGCGTGTTCCGCGATGCCTACAACGTGATCGGCGGCGTGGACCGCGCAATTCCCGTGGATGTGTACGCGCCTGGGTGCGCCATTCGCCCTGAGACCGTGATCGACGCCATCGTGGAGGCGTGCGGCATCCTGGACCAGAAGGAGGCCGTGATGCGCGCCGGTGGCGACCCGCTCACCGTGGGCGGTGCCGCTACCTGGGATGGTGGCGTTGAGCTGGGCGAGGACGGGTTTGTGGCTGCGGGGGCCGGGATTGATGGTGCCGGTGACGCGCCTGCTGGGAAGCCCGCCGCTGGCGACGCACCTGCTGGGACGCCCTCCGCGTCCGTCGCTGCGAAGGAGGCCGAGTAATGCAAAAGGCTATCTATACCACCGTTGGGATCGACGAGCTCCTGCCGCATGTCCAGGCGCTCAAGGGCGTCGGCGCGCGCTTTGTGCAAATGCACGCCGAGCGCAACGTCGACGACGGCACGTATCGCTTGGTCTATACGTTTATCAACGTTCATGCTGCTCAGGAGCATATTGCGCAGGACGGCAGCTATGCGATTGAGAACCTGGTAGTCGAGGGAATCGACCGGTATCAGGAGATTCCGTCCATCAGCTCGTATTATCCGGCGGTATTCCCGTTTGAAAATGAGGTTCACGACCTGTTTGGTCTTGCCATTACCGACATGCAGATCGACTTTAAGGGCTTTTTCTACCAGGTCTCGACTGCCGAGCCCATGAGCGTTATCACGCCCGAGGTGAAGGCCGCGCGCGAGAAGGCCATGAAGGTCCGTGCGGCTGCCGAGGCCAAGGCGCGCAAGGCCGCTGCCGAGAAGGCCGCCGCGGCTGCGGCTGCTGCAGGGGAGGGCGTTGCGGGCGCCGGCGATGCCGCGGGCGCCGCTGCTCAGCCCGCTGCGGCTGCCGGCTCCGATACTCAGCACGATGAGGCTGCTGCGAAGGCCGCGCTCAAGGCCGCCGAGATGGAGGCAAAGCTCGCCGCCATGGATCCCGAGAAAGCGGCCAAGGTCCGCGCGGCGCTTGCCGCCAAGGCCGCCCGCGACAAGCAGAAAGAGGAGGCGTAAGGTCCATGGCACATCGCTCCGTTATTCCGTTTGGCCCGCAACACCCGGTACTGCCCGAGCCGCTTCATCTGGACCTGGTGATCGAGGACGACCGCGTCATCGAGGCAATTCCGCAGATCGGCTTTGTGCACCGCGGGCTCGAGAAGCTCACCGAAAAGCGCGACATGCATCAGTTTGGCTACATCGCCGAGCGCATCTGCGGCATTTGCGCCGTGGGTCACAGCTGCGGCTATGCCAGCGCCTGCGAGCGCATGCTCGACATCGAGGTGCCCGGCCGCGTGCAGTATATTCGCACCATTCTGCACGAGCTTTCGCGCATCCACTCGCATCTGCTGTGGCTGGGCCTGCTCGCCGACGCCTTTGGTTTTGAGGCGCTGTTCTATCGTTCGTGGACGCTGCGCGAGCAGATTCTCAAGATCTTTGAGAGCACGTGCGGCGGGCGCGTGATTTTGTCGATCAACGAAATCGGCGGCCTTAAGCACGATATCGAGGACTCCGAGCTGGCGGGCATTGTCCAGACACTCGATGCCATGCGTCCCGACTACGAGGCCCTGGTGCATACGTTTTTGGACGACGACAGCTGCGGCGAGCGTCTGCATGGCGTGGGCGTGATCAGCAAAAAAGACGCGCTGGATCTGTCGATGGTCGGCCCGTTCGGCCGCGCCTCGGGCGTGGACTACGACGTGCGCATGTTTGGCGACGGTGCCTATGCGGATCTGGCTGCGTTTGAGCCAATTGTCGCTACCGATGGCGACTGCTATGCCCGCTGCCAGGTGCGTTGCGCCGAGGTCACGCAGGCTATGGACATCATCAAGGAGCTTGTGGGCAAGATTCCGCACGACGGTATCGGTGGGCGTACCAAGCTCACGCCGGCCGACGGCGCGCGCGGCGAGGTTGTGATTGAGCAGCCGCGCGGCGAGGCGTATTACTATGTGCGCGGCAACGGCACCAAGAACTTGGACCGTTTCCGCGTGCGCACGCCGACGTCGCAAAATCTGGCGGGTCTGACGCATGCGCTGCAGGGCGTGCTCATTGCCAACGTGCCCATGATTATCCTGACCATCGACCCCTGCATTAGCTGCACGGAAAGGTAGGCGCGGCATGAGTTTGCTGACATTTGCCAAGACGGCCTTGGGTTCTATGGTCAAGCAGCCGGTAACGGTGTGCTATCCGCAGGAGAAGCTCGCGGCACCCGAGCGCCTGCGTGGGCACATCGTCAACGACATGGACGCGTGCATTTGCTGCGGCATGTGCGCGCGCCGCTGCCCGGCGGGCGCGCTCGCGGTCGATCGCAAGGGCGGAACGTGGTCGATCGATCCGTATGCCTGCGTGGTGTGCGGCGAGTGCATCGAGAGCTGCCCCAAACACTGCCTGACTATGGATACCGCCCGCACCCCGGTTGCGGCGGATAAGACTCCCACGGTAGAAACCAAGCCGGAATAGCGCAGAAATGGGGGCCGGCGGGGCAAAAATGCCCCGCCGGCCCCGCGCTTAAGCGCGCGGTCAGGCCGCCGCGAACAAAACTATGCCGGTTTACGGGGCTGGAGAGCGAACCCCCGACCATACCGGAAATCGCAAAAACAAAACCGCAGGTAGATAGCCTGCCGTTTTTCAAAAAATGGAGGTATGGATGAGGGTATCGGCTTTAGCCCCGTAATCCGGCATAGTTTTGAAATGACACCATATCCGTAACAGCCCTTGATCCCCCGGGGACGGAGGAAAACGGATCATTTTGGCCTCGCGAGGGCCGCCGCGTGACCCGTCTGCCACGAAATGGGTCCATCTACTACGTTTAGGCTGCTACCCTCAACCATAACGAACAACGCAAAAACAAAACCGCAGGTAAAATGCCTGCGGTTTTTCATGAAACGCGGCTATGGTCAGGGGTATCGGGTCAAACGTAGTAGATGGTCCAGTTTTGAGGCGAGCGCCACCAATTGATCCCCCGGGGACGGAGGAAAACGGGTCATTTTTGCCTGATGGCTCCGAGTCGCACCCGTTTTCCTGCGAAAACGCCGTGTCTCAACTTTGGTGAGACATTTGTCTCACGCCCAAAACCGAATCTGGAACATGTGTCACCTGCCCTAATTGTGTCTCATTCCGTAACTTTAGGCTGATGCAAGGTCTGAGACCGCGAGAAGGGAGACGCGATGAGTAAGTACACGAGGGGTCTCTTGGCGGTGATACTGGCCGTAGTGCTGGTGTTGCCGGCTGCAGCATTTGCCATGCTGCCCGAGGCCAACGCCAGGTCCAGCACCGGAATGGATGGACCGACAATGACCGGAAAGGTCGTCGACCCCGATACCAGCGGACGCTGGGAAATCTGGGCAGCAGGCCACAGCGGTAATAAAGTAACGACCCAAAACGTCGGCCGAATCTGGACCGACAAGACGGTCAAGGAGACCCGAAAAGACGAAGCGTCAGATTTTGTGACCACGCTTTCGGCGATGTCCTCGACATCCAATTCAACCGTGACGGTCACCACGCCGCTCGATATCGTGATGGTGCTGGATGCCTCTGGTTCGATGAATGATCCTATGGGTAATGATCCTATGGGTGGCAGAGATTCCACCAAGCGCATCGAAGCGCTGAAGAACGCAGCGAATAGCTTTATTGATACCATCGCCAAGCAAAACGAGGGTATCGAGGGCGTGGATAGGCAGCATAAGGTTGCCATCGTTAAGTTCGCGGGCGATAAGTCCAACAATATCGGCAACGATACGTATCGTGACAAAGGGTACGTCTACAATAACACGCAGGTTATGAAGGACCTGATTGATTGTTCCGGCAGCAACGTGAAAGCTCTTAAGGATACAATTGCCGGTATTAAACCCGCCGGTGCCACACGTGCCGATTATGGTCTGGAGCTGGCTAAGGACAGGACTTCTGGTCGCAAAGACGCCAAGAAGATTATTGTCTTCTTTACTGATGGTACGCCAACGAGTCAAAGTGAATTCAATTCTACAGTCGCTAACGCTGCCGTGACGGCTGCCAAGGACATGAAGGACGCCAAGGCCACCGTTTATACCATTGGCATCTTTAACGGTGCGAATCCCAGCGCCGTCGTCCAAGACTCGCAGACAAGTAAAGAGAACAAATTCATGCAGGCCGTGTCGAGCAACTACCCCAATGCTACGGCATGGAACACTCACGGCACGCGTGCGGAAAACTCCGATTTCTACAAGTCGGCGACCAATGCCGACGACCTCAAGAAGGTCTTCGACGACATTTCAAAGGCCATTACGTCTGAAGCACCTCATCCGACCGAAATCCATAAGGGTTACGACGCGAACAAGTCCGGCTATATTACGTTTACCGATGAGCTGGGCGACTTTATGCAGGTCGACGGCTTTACCGAAGCCATCATCAACGGTACGTCGTTTACCAAGACGAGCAAGACGTTCAACAAGGAAACCAATACCGACACCTACGAGTTCACCGGCAAGGCAAAAGACCTGCTTATCACCGTGCAGCGCGCTGACGAAAAAAATCCCCAGAAGGGCGATATCGTAACGGTCAGCATCCCTGCGTCGTTGATTCCGCAGAGCCACTTTAAGAACGAAGACGGCAAGCTCTCGGTCGACAGCGCTCAGCCTATCCGCGTAAAGTACGCCTCGAGCGTGAAGAGCGCTGCACTCGACAATCTGTTTACGCCCGAGAAGGTCACGGGGCTCAAGGACTACATCGAGCATAATACGACCGTCGTTGACCGCACCAATACCGTGAATTTCTACGCGAACAAGTGGAGCAGTGGTGCGTTGGGTGATACGGTTGCGACCTTTGAGCCGGCCGACACCAACCGCTACTACTACTTCCAGAAGCAGACGCCCATTTACACGGATGAGGAATGCACGAAGCCGGCAAAGGGCTCGCTGACTGCTGACGGTAAGTATTACTACAAGGATGAGTTTGAGGAGCAGGGCGAGAACGGCGAGGCCAAGTCCGCCACCGCCGTCATCGAGTTTATCGGCGGCGATGCCGCGAAGTTCGACGGCGCGATTGTTCCCGATGAGAACGGTAACTTGGTGTTTACTGTGGGAACCGCGCGCCTGGCATTTATCGACGAGCTCCACACCACCAAGGATAGCGTGGGCGGCAACAACACCCATACCGCCTCCGATGTTCTCAATCCCAAGTGGAACAACACGTCCGCCAAGGCGACCGCGACGCATGTCAATTCCTACCTGGGCAACAACGGCAAGATCAGCTATAAGTACGACATGACGCCGACGACGGTGGACACCAAGGCCGACTTCGGCCTGACCAAGGTGCTCGAGGGCCGCGCCTGGACGAAAGAGGACGCGTTTGAGTTTGAGCTGACGTCCGAGAACAACGCCCCGATGCCCGAGTCCGCGACTGAGCCCGTGACTGTGTCCGTGACCAATGACGATCCGAATGAGGGCAAGGCGGCCATTAACTTCGGCACGATCGAATACAAGGCACCTGGCACGTATGTCTACAAGGTCAGCGAGAAGAACGCTGGGACCACGGTTGACGGCGTTGCCTACAGCAAGAACGTCGCGAAGATCACCGTGACGGTGACGCCCAACAAGAAGGGCGAGCTGAGCGCTGTCGTGCAGGTGACCTCGGGCGAGACCGAGTTCAAAAACGTTTACACTGCGGAGCCTGTTGAGTCCAGCGTTACCGACAAGATTGACGTGACCAAGTCCCTGACCGGGCGCGACTTGGCGGCCGGCGAGTTCAGCTTTGAGCTGCTCGAAGTCGTGGGCAAGGAAGATAAACCTGTCGAGACCGTTGTGAACGCTGCCGACGGCAAGGTGACGTTCAGCCCCATCAGGTACACCAAGATCGGCCAGCACACCTACAAGCTGCGCGAGGTCAAGGGTAACGCCGGTGGTATTGCCTACGATGAAACGGTCTACACCATCGTGACGACCATCAGCGATAACGGCAAGGGCCAGCTGGTGGCTACGCATGAGCTGAAGGACGCCAAGGACGTCAAGAGCATCGAGTTCAAGAACTCCTACAATACGAAAGACGCCGAGGCGTCGCTTGCGGGCATCAAGAACCTGCAGGTTGCTGACGGTTTGACCCCGGCCGACATCGCCGGCAAGTTCACCTTTACCGTGACTCCCGACGAGGCCGGCGCCCCGATGCCCGAGCGCACGACCGCAACCAACGACGCGGCCGGCAAGGTCGACTTTGGCAAGATCACCTTTACGCTCGATAACCTCAATAAGGTTCTAGGCGAAAAGCCCGAAAAGCGCGAGCACACCTATACCTACACCGTGACCGAGTCCGGCGAGGTAGCTGGTGTGACCAACGATGCCAAGCCTTCGCGCAAGGTTTCCTTTACCGTGACCGATGACGGCAAGGGCAAGCTGAGCGTAACCCGTAACCCGGACGGCGATGCGGCATTTACGTTCACCAATACCTATAGCGTGACGCCTGTCGACTCCAGCGTCACAGACAAGATCACCGCGAAGAAGGTCCTGGACGGGCGCGGCCTCAAGGAAGGCGAGTTCTCCTTCGAGCTCGTCGAGGGCAAGGATGCCAAGATCGTCGCCACCGGCACCAACGACGCCAGCGGCAAGATCACGATGAGTCCCATCGAATACGACAAGCCCGGAACGCACACTTACACGCTGCGCGAGGTCAAGGGCAAGACTGGCGGCATCACCTACGACGGCAAGACCTATACCATCGAGACCACCATCACCGACAAGGGTGACGGCACGCTCGAGGCCAAGCATGTCCTGAAGGACGCCAAGACCGCCGAGTTCAAGAACTCCTACAACCTGACCCCCAAGGACTCCAGCGTCACCGACCAGATCAACGCGACTAAGGTCCTGACCGGGCGCGAGCTTGGCCTTGTGGCCGGCGAGTTCCGCTTTGAGCTCGTCAAGGACAACGAGGTCGTCGCCACCGGTACCAACAACGCCGACGGCAAGATCGTGATGGATCCCGTCACGTACACTGAGGCCGGCGAACACACTTACACGCTGCGCGAGACCAAGGCCGGCGCCACCGAGAACGGCATTACCTACAGCACCGCCGAGTACACCATCGTGACTACGGTTACGGACAACGGCGGCGGTACCCTCAACGTTGAGCACAAGCTGCAGGGCGACGAGAGGCCGATCTTCGAGAACGCTTACAGCGTGACCCCTGACAAGTTCAGCGTCACCGACCAGGTCACCGCGAAGAAGGTCCTGGACGGGCGCGACCTCAAGGAGGGTGAGTTCTCCTTCGAGCTCGTCGAGGGCGAGGGCAAGGACACCAAGGTCGTCGCCACCGGCAAGAACGCTGCTGACGGCAAGATCACGATGAGCCCCATCGAGTACACCGAGGCCGGCAAGCACACCTACACGCTGCGCGAGGTTGCAGGCGCCGAGGGCAACGGCATCACCTACGATGGCAAGACTTACACCATCGAGACGACCATCACCGACAACGGCAAGGGCAAGCTCGAGGCGAAGCACAAGCTGAAGGACGCCGACGAGGCGAAGTTCAACAACAGCTACAAGCCGAACCCCGACGAGTTCAGTGTCACCGACCAGATTGTCGCGACCAAGCGCCTGACCGGACGCGACCTCAAGGACGGCGAGTTCTCCTTCGAGCTCGTCGAGGGCGAGGGCAAGGACGCCAAGGTCGTCGCCACCGGCACCAACGACGCCAAGGGCAACATCTCGATGGGTGCCGTGAAGTACGACAAGCCCGGCAAGCACACCTACACGCTGCGCGAGGCCAGGGGCGGAACCACTAGCAAGGGCATTACCTACAGCGATGCCAAGTACACCATCGAGACCATCATCACGGACAACGGCGACGGCACGCTCAAGGCCGAGCATGTCCTGAAGGGCGACAAGCCCGCCGAGTTCACCAACGCCTACAGCGTAACCCCGCTCGATGCAGACCTCGACTTTGGCCTGAGCAAGGCCATCGACGGTCGCGAGTGGACGGATGGGGACGAGTTCAGCTTTACCATCACCGCCCCCGAAGGCACCCCGCTGCCCAATCCTGCAACCGTAACCGTGAGCAAGCGCGACGCGAAGGACGGCATCGCCGCCATCAAGTTCGGCAAGATTCACTACACGGCTGCCGGAACCTACAAGTACGAGATCCGCGAGAACGCGGGCAGCACGGTCGGCATGACGTATGACGCCCATGTCGCGACCGCCGAAGTAACCGTGACCGAGGACGCCGACGGTACCCTGACCGCCAACGTCACCAAGAAGGAAAACGGACGCTTTACCAACACGTACCGCACTGAGCTTAACTACACCGCGGCCGGCGGCCTCAAGCTCAGCAAGACCCTCCGCGGACGTCCCATGACCGAGGGCCAGTTCACCTTTACCGTGACGCCCGCCGACGAGGCTTCGGCCAACGCGCTTCGCCTGCTGCCCGGAGCCAATGAATTCAAGTCCCCCGCGACGGCAGAGGGAACGGTCGGCCTGATCGACATCTTGGCAGGCCATGAGGTCAAGTTTACGCAGGCTGATGCCGGTAAGACCTTTACATACACCGTGGCCGAGAAGAACGACGGCCAGCCCGGCTACACCTACGACGACGCTGTCCGCACCGTGACGATCGCCATCGCCGACGACACCGCCGGTACGCTCACCGCCACGACGACCGTGTCTGGCGGCCCCGAGGGCACGCTGCCGACCGAGTACAAGACTGGTGCCGCTGCGGTCGAGAGCGCTGTGGTCCCGTTCGTCAACAGCTACAGTGCTACGACCAACGCGACTGGTGGCGTCCCTGCTAAGGTCGTTGCCACCAAGACCCTGACCGGTCGCCCGATGGCCGACGGCGAGTTCTACTTTGGCATCGCCTACGCAGGTGAGAAGGAAGCCATTGAGGGCACGTGCACTACCAACGTTAATGGGCAGGTAAGCTTCGGTTTCCTGCATTACACTACCGAGATGCTCGCCGACTTGGTAAACGCCAAACGCGCTATCCGCACCGATACGGATGCCAAGCTTGCATGGACTATCGGTTACACCGCCTTTGAGTTCACGCCGCAGCTCGCGGCCAAGGGTATCACGGCCGCAACGCCGAGCTTTAGCTTTAAGGTTATTGTCGTCGATAACGGCGACGGTACCCTGACGGCAACGCCTGTCTACGACGGCATTAAGCCCTTGTTCGAGAACGTCTACGGCACCGATGCCGTTGATGCCGCGCTCGCCGGCACCAAGAAGCTCCAGGCTGCCGAAGGCCTGACCCCGGCCGACATCGCGGGTAAGTTCACCTTCACCGTGACCGCCGACGAGGCGGGCGCCCCGATGCCCGAGCACGCGACCGCAACCAACGACGCGGCCGGCAACGTGGACTTTGGCAAGATCCACTTTACGCTCGAGGACCTCAACCGCGCCCTGGGCGTGACGGACGATGCGACCGACAAGACTGAAACCGATGAAGCTGACGCTGATGAGGCGAATGCCGACGAGGCCGACGTTGACGTTATCGCTGATGAATCCGAGGACGAGAACGAGCCTGCCGCCGCTACTCCGCGCTCGCACACCTTTACCTACACGGTGACCGAGTCCGGTAGCGCCCCTGGCGTGACCAACGACGCCAACGCCACGCGCAAGGTTTCCTACACCGTGACTGACGACGGCGCCGGACATCTGAGCGTCGTGCGCGAGGGCGACGACGGCGCGGCCTTCACGTTCACCAACACCTACAGCGTGACGCCTACCGATTCTTCCGTGACCGACCAGGTCAAGACGGTCAAGCGTCTGACCGGACGCGACCTTGCAGCCGGCGAGTTCACGTTTGAGCTGCTCGAGGACGGCGTGGTTGTCGCTAGCGGCACCAACGACGTCAACGGCACCGTTGCGCTGAGCCCGATCCGCTACGAGGCGCCCGGCACGCACGCGTACATGCTGCGCGAGGCTTGCCCCAACGCGCTCGGCCTGTACAAGGGCGTCACCTATGACGGCGCGACCTACACCGTCGTGACCACCGTCTCCGACAATGGCGACGGCACGCTGACCGCGACGCACAAGCTCGAGGGAACCACCGAGTCGGCTGGCTTTACCAACAAGTATCACGCCATGCCCACTCAGGTCTCCATCGGCGCCATCAAGGTGCTCGAGGGACGCGAGCTCAAGAAGGACGAGTTTAGCTTTAAGCTCGCTGGTGAGGACGTCGAGTCCACCGTCACCAACGATGCCGACGGCAAGGTCAGCTTCGACAAGTTCGAGTACAGCGAGCCTGGTACGTACGTCTACACCATCAGCGAGGTCAAGGGCGACGAGGCCGGTATGACCTACGACAAGTCCGTCTTTACCGCGACCGTCAACGTGGTTGATGACGGCGAGGGCAACCTC
The DNA here is from genome assembly GCA_934630375.1 of uncultured Collinsella sp. Taxonomy (GTDB): domain Bacteria; phylum Actinomycetota; class Coriobacteriia; order Coriobacteriales; family Coriobacteriaceae; genus Collinsella. The sequence goes on along the minus strand of CAKTVQ010000001.1, from coordinate 129,574 downwards.
AAGGCGAACGTCGCCTTTACCAAGGGCGACAAGAGCGTCGAGGGTATCGTGTTCAACAACACGTACAAGAAGCCCGAGACGCCCGTGCCGACGCCCGACCCCGGTACGTCCAAGACCGTGACGAACATCGTCAAGACGGTCAAGGGTTTCCTGCCCACCACGGGTGACCAGCAGGCCGCTGCACTGCTCATGGCATTCGTCATTGCCATGGCCGGCGTCGGAGCCCTGGTCTGGGGCATCCGTAAGCGCTAGGCACGCTGGCAGCGCCCGGGGCCAAAAGGCCCCGGGCGGCCGGCGGGGAGCCAGAACATAGCCCCCACCCCCACCCCCAGCCGCCACGGAGACGTCTCCCTTCTCCGTGGCGGCACTTTTGTGCGCAGGGGAGGAAGGGCCGCCACGAAATCGGCCCATCTACTACGTTTATCCCCTTACCCCCAACCATGCCAAAAAACGCGAAAACAAAACCGCAGGTAGAACGCCTGCGGTTTTATTCAAAACGAAGGTATGGTCAGGGGTGTCGAGTCAAACGTAGTAGATGGGCCGATTTCGTGGTTGGCGCCGCCAAATGATCCCCCGGGACGGAGGAAAACGGATCATTTTGGCCCCGCGAGGCTGGCGGAGGCATTCGTGCAGGGTTGCTCGAACAAAACTATGCCGGTTTACGGGGCTGAGTCACGAGTCCCCAACCATGCCGATATTCGTGAAAATAAAACCGCAGGTAGACGAGTCGTTATTTTGCAGAAAACGCGGGTATGGATGGGGGTCCTGAGTTTAGCCCCGTAAACCGGCATAGTTTTGAAATGGCATTAAATCGATGGCAGCCATTTTGCTATGCCGGAGCGGTCGGCCGTTGGGTAATTACCCTCGCAGGTACGCAATGGCGATTTGCGTACGGTTGCGAAGCCCCATTTTGGCCAGAATCGAGCTGATGTGGTTGCGTACGGTGCCTTCGCCCATGTAGGCCGTGGCGGCAATCTCCTTGTTGTCGAGGCCGCGGGCGATAAGCTCGGCGACTTCGAACTCGCGGTCGGTCAGGCTGACAAAGGCCGCGGGCCGGCGAGTCGCATCGGCCTCAGCGTTCGCCCCATCAAAATCGACATCTTCGATCGCCTTGCCCTCGAGCACGCGTTTGCCATCCATGACTTGCGCCAACGCTGGCGGAATGGCGGCGACATCGGTCTTGATCAGGTAACCGCGGGCGCCCAGCTTGAGCGCCGATACAATGTACTCGTCATCCGAGAATGTCGTCAGAAACACCACGCGTGCCGCGGGGTCGTGCTCAAGGATTTCGCGCGCCGCCGAAAGGCCGTCGCGCCCCGGCATCTGAATGTCGAGCAGCGCGATATCGGGCGCGTGCTCGGCGTAGAGTGCCACCGCGTCGTTGCCGTTGGCGCCGGTGCCCACCACTTCGATCTGCGGCTGGACGCCCAGGATAATCTTGAGCGAATCGACTACCAAGCGGTCGTCGTCGACAACTATGAGCCTCATCGGGCGTCATCTCCTTGCTGTTTGGGGACGGTGGCAAACACGCGCCAGCCGGGGGCGCCGGCGCGCGGGCCGGCGGTGAAAGTGCCGCCAAGCGCCTCGACGCGCTCGCGCATGGAGCCGAGCCCCATGCCCTCCGCGGCGCCGCGGCCGCTTGCTTGGACCCCGCCCGTGCCATCATCGGTGACGATGAGCTGGTAAAACGACGGATGCTCCATGCACCGTACGGCGACGGTCTGGGCGCAAGCGTGGCGCATGGTGTTGGAGAGCGCCTCGCGCAGGACCGCCGCAAAGCAGTTGGCGACGTTTGCGGGCGCATGTTCAGCCATAACTTCAAGCTCAATCTGCGGACCGCCGTCCGAGCGCGCGCCTTCAACAATGCGTTCGAGCTGCACGGAAAGGTCGACGGCGTTGTCGTTGAGCGCGTGGACGCTGGTGCGCACAAGCTGGAGCGCCTCGTCAACCGTGTGCTTGACGTCGGCGAAATCGGCGGCGACGCCGGGCTCGTCGGCGTGGACCACGCGCAGGGCTTCGGCCTGCAGTGAGGCGCGCGTGAGCTGGTGCCCGACGTTATCATGGATCTCGCGCGCGATGCGGGCACGCTCGGCGAGCGTCGCGAGTTCGACCTCGTAGTCCTGGCGGTCGGCAAGGTCGCGGTTGCGCGCTTCGAGCGCGAGGGCTCGTTCTTGCAGTTCGTCGCGGATGCGGCGCATACGCTGCTGCTCGCGCTCCAGCTGGGCGGTACGTAGCGATAGCAAGGTGGCGGCAACCGAAAGGATGGCGGTCAGCAGGAGCGTTCGGGCGGTGAGCGCGTCGGTGCGAAGGTCCGCGACGAGCGCAAAGACAAAGGCGACGCCAATGCCCAGCGCGACCCAGGCGTGCTCACGGCGCACCCGCCGCGCGATGTCATAGAGGGCGAGAGGCGCAAACGGCACAAACGGCGGCACGAAAACGGCCGCGATGATGTAAGCGTAACTCGCGGCCTCGCTGGCGCGACGGGCGCGCTCTCCCTGCGCGAGCTCGGCCAGCGAGGTGGTAATAACGCCAAGGCAAAACGCCGCGACCAGGCGAGCGTCGACAGCAAGGCCCACGGCGGCTGCGATGCAGCACGCTAGCACGATCGATTTGTCGAAAAGCCTGTTCATACGGGTATTGTACGCGAAGCTGCGCGTGGTGGAGGGGCCGCCTGCGCAACCGTGACATTCCTCCCGCGCGGCAAAGCGGGGGGGGCGTCGGCAGGCCGGCGACCAAGACCCCTCCGCACTCGTGACAAAGCTCACTGGTGCGCGCCGTCAGCTCCTGCGATGATGCAATCGTACCGGGCCGCAAGCAACAGAAGGGCCGCCTCATGACAGACATCGTCCACGTCGAAAACCTCGTTAAGCGCTACGACGACCTTATTGCGCTCGACCACTTTAACCTGAGTATCGCTCCCGGCGAGATCTTTGGCCTGCTGGGCCCCAACGGCTCGGGCAAGACCACGTCCATCAACTGCATCCTGCAGCTGCTCGCCTACGACAAGGGCACCATCGAGCTGTTCGGCGAGCGCATGACGCCCGCCCGCTACGACCTCAAGCGCCGCATCGGTGTGGTGCCGCAGCAGGTGGCGGTGTTCGACGAGCTCACCGTGCGCGAGAACATCGACTATTTCTGCAGTCTCTACGTCAACGACCGCAAGCGCCGCCGCGCGCTGGTGGACGAGGCGATCGACTTTGTCGGCCTGGGCGACTTTACCAAGTTCCGCCCCGGCAAGCTCTCGGGCGGCCTGGCGCGTCGTCTCAACATTGCCTGCGGCATCGCGCACAAGCCCGAGCTCATCTTTTTTGACGAACCCACGGTGGCGGTCGACCCGCAAAGCCGCAACGCCATCCTGGAGGGCATCTGCCGCCTGCGCGACGAGGGCGCCACGGTGGTGTATACCAGCCATTACATGGAGGAAGTCGAGCAGATCTGCAGCCGCATCATGATCATGGACGGTGGGCGCGTGCTGGCGCAGGGCACTAACGACGAGCTCAAGCGCATGATTCAGATGGGCGAGAAGATTGTAATCGAGGTCGGCGAGGTTCCGAGTGCGGCGCTCAGTGCCGTCGCAAGCCTGCCGCACGTTCTGGACCTTTCGGCAACGGCGGGACAGCTCACGTTTTCGTGCGAAGCGAGCCCGCACAACCTGACGGACATTCTCGATGCGCTGCGCTCGCATGACGTGCCGCTCGGCCGCATCTATTCCGAACCGCCGACCCTCAACGACGTGTTCCTCGAGATCACCGGCCGCGAGCTGCGCGACTAGGGGGCGGCCATGTTCGACACCATCATCACCACGGTCAAGACGCTGCTGCGCCGGCCGAGCACGTGGGTCTGGGGCGCTCTCTTTCCTATTGCGCTTTCCACGATGTTCATGTTTATGTTTGCGAACCTCAGCTCCGACGGCACGGTCGACCCGGTGCCGGTTGCCGTCGTGGCGGACGAGGCCTGGGATGCCTCGACCTTTAAGGACGTGGCAGCTTCGCTTGCCAAGGCAGGCGACGACCAGCTGCTCGATGTGAGCGAGTACGAAGACTTGGCTGCCGCGCGCAAAGCGCTCAAGGCCGGCGAGGTCGCGGGCATCTATATGGTCGATGCCGCGGGCACGCCCAGGCTCACGCTGCTATCGAGTTACGACAGCTCGCGCGCCTCGTCGGTGCTCACCGACCGCAGCATCCTTGAAACGGTGGCAAGCTCGTATACGCAAAATACCGAGCTCATGGCTCAGATTGCTCAAGATGACCCGGCGGCGCTCGCCGACCCGGAGGCGGTTGCGCGCGCTCTGTCGCTCGAGGGCGGAACCCGCCGCGTGAGCCTGACTCGTGCCACACCCGATGGCACGGTCATCTACTATTACGCGCTTTTTGGCCTGGTCGCGATGATGTCTGCCGAGTTTGCCGCTTTGAGCGTCGTCGATTTGCAGCCTAATTTGTCGGGCCTTGGCGCGCGCCGCTGCGTGGGCGGTCTTTCCAAGACGGCTTCGCTGGCCGGCATTTTTGTCGGCTCGTGGCTGGTTTCCTTTGCATCGATGGCGGTTGCGATCGGCTACGTGCGCCTGGTCGTGGGCGTCGACTTTGGCGGGCGCGAGGGGTTGTGCCTGCTGGGCGGGGCTGCATCCGCGCTTGCCGCCACGGGCCTGGGGCTTTTTGTGGGCACGCTGCCCGTTAAGGGGGGCAAGGCGTCCAAGTCGGGTATCCTCACGGGCTTCGCCACCACGTGCGCCTTGTTCGCCGGCCTCTACGGCGAGCCGGCGATGGCGCTTGCCGACGACGTCGCCCGCGCCTGCCCGGCCGAGTGCTGGCTCAACCCCGTCAAGCTCATCTGCGATATGTTCAATCGCCTGTATTTCTTTGAGGACCTGGGGCCCTTCGCCGTCCGCGCCGGCGCGCTCGTCCTCATGGCCCTGGTGTTTGTCGCCGCCGCTACGCTGATCTTTGGAAGGAGCCGCTATGAGCACCTTTAAGACCGCGCTTCGCATGGCGCTCGCGCACCCGTTCTACCTGCTCATCTACACGGTGTTCATTTCGCTGATGGGCGTGTTCATTGCTGCCTCCGTCAGCTGGAATTCGTCGCAGCTCACCGAGTACAAGCCCTACGACACCAACGTGATTGTGGTCGACCGCGACAATAGCGATCTTTCGCGGGCGCTTACCAAGCACCTGGGCTCACGCTTTGACCTGGTCACGGGCATCGGCGACGACGCGTACGACCTTGCGGACGCGCTCGCCAAGAGCAACAGCGCTAAGGGCAGTGCCGATTGCGTGTTCTTTATCCCGGAGGGGTTTGAGGACGATCTTGTTGCAGCCGCCCGTGCGGGGGAGGCCCTGCCCAAGCTCGACGTGACCTACGGTTCCGGCACCATGGCGGCGGCGCTCTCGTCTGCCGAGGCCTCGCGCTGGATCTCGCTCGCGGGCGCTGCGGCGGCGCTTGAACCTGCTGCCTCCAACGGTGACGTCGCAAGGGCCGCCGAGCACGCGGCCGCAAAGCGCGCGGAGGTCCAGATCGAGCAGGTCAAGGTCGACTCGACTGCTGCTACCACGCTTGAGTCGTACTTCAACTTTGGCGCGTACGCGATTATCTCGTCGGTCATCGTGTCGGTGGGACTGGTGTTCTCGGGCATGAACGAGCCCGAGCGCGTGCGCCGCATGGATGCCAGCCCGGTCTCTGAGCGCCAGCGTTCGCTCGCTGTGTTCGCGGCCGCCGCCGTGCTCACCGTCTGCATCTGGCTCGTGTCGAGCATGATGGGCGTCGTGGGCTTTGCCGGCGCGGTTGCCGAGGTCGGCGTGGGCCGCGTGTGCCTGGCGCTGGCGGCAACGTTTGCCCTGGCGTGCACGCCGCTGGCCGTTGGCTTTACGCTGTCGAGCCTGGGCGCGCGCGAGGAGCTGCTCAACGGTGTGGGCAACCTGCTCGGCATGCTCATGACGTTTTTGGGCGGCGCCTGGATGCCGCTGTCGCTGATGGGTTCGGCCGTGCAGACGGTGGCGCACTTTGTGCCGACGTATTGGGTGAACGACGCGATCGGCAAGGCGCTTACCTCTGACCTGGCGTCTGCCGCGCTGGGCGACATCGCCTGCGACCTGGGCGTCACGGTGCTCTTCGCCGCCGCCATCGCCGCCGTAGGCCTAGCCCTCGCCCACAACAAATCCCGCGTCTAGCCACCTAGTCATTGGGGACAGTCTTTGCCGATTCGCCGGCAGGGCTGGCAGGGACTGTCCCAATATGTCGGCACTTGGGGACCACTCATTGGGGACAGACTTAAATGAGTGAAATCGCTCATTTAAGTCTGTCCCCAATGAGTAAGTCTGTCCCCAATGAGTAGGTTGGAAAATAGTTCGCGCACGTCGCTTAAAAATAGTTCGCCGGGGTTTACTATTAGCCTAGAAAAGTAGCAGAAGGCTAACAACGGGGGATAGCATGGCGACAAAGCAAGTCTATGTCCAGGTCAAAGGGCTCAAGAAACACTATGGCGACGGTGATGCGCGCCTGACGGTACTCGATGGCATCGACACGTCCATCAACCGCGGCGAGATCTGCGTCATGCTGGGGCCCTCGGGCTCGGGCAAGTCGACCTTTCTCAACCTGATCGGCGGCCTGGAGGATGCCGACGGCGGCTCCATCATGGTGGACGGCTGCGATCTCACGGCGCTCAAGCCCGCCGATCTGGGCGAGTACCGCCGTCGCGAGCTGGGCTTTGTCTTCCAGTTCTACAACCTGGTGCCCGACCTTACCATCAAGGAAAACATCGAGGTCACGGCGCACCTGTCCAAAAACCCGCTCGACGTCGACGATCTGCTGCGCTCGCTGGGCCTCTACGAGCACCGCAACAAGTTTCCGCGCCAGGTCTCGGGCGGCCAGCAGCAGCGTTGCGCCATCGGCCGTGCGCTCGTCAAAAATCCGGGCCTGCTGCTGTGCGACGAGCCCACGGGCGCGCTCGACTACAAGACATCCAAGGAAATCCTGCAGCTCATGGAGGACGTCAACCGCACCTACGGCTGCACCATCATCATTGTCACCCACAACGCCGCCATCGCGCGCATGGCCAACCGCGTGCTGCGCCTGCGCGACGGGCGCATCGTCGAGGATGAGCTCAACGAGTCGCCCGTCGCGGCCGCCGAGCTCGATTGGTAGGCGGCGCCATGACACCTCTCGTAAAACGACTCCCGCGCGAGCTGCGCCGCAATATCGGTAAGTACCTGGGCATCTTTTTGCTCATGTGCGGAAGCATCGCCCTTACCTCGGGCTTTTTGCTCGCGGCGCATTCCATCGGCTGCCTCATCGACGACATGCGCGACGAGTACACGATCGAGGACGGCCGCGTGACCACCTCCTTCGAGGCTACCAAAGACCAGCTCAAGGCCGCCGAGGATGCAGCCGGCGACGTCGGTGGCGTCACGCTCTACAAGAATTTCTCCATCGACGCCATCATCAAAAAGACCGCCGGCGACGACGGCACAAAGCGCACGCTGCGCACCTATGCGCACCGCACCAAGGTCGATATCGCGTCCTACTGCGAAGGCAGGCAGCCAAGGGCGGACGACGAGGTGGCCATCGACCGTGTCTTCGCCACCAACAACGACCTCGCCGTGGGCGATAAGGTCGAGCTTGAGGGCCGCACCTACACCATCTGCGGCATCATGACCCAGCCCGATAGCCAGGCGCTGTTCCTCAACAATTCGGACTTTACGGTGAACACCATCACCTATGGTGTTGCCGAGGTCACCGACGCCGGCTTTGCCGCGCTCGAGGATGCCGGCGGCGCGCCCGCCTACACGTACTCCTTTACCTTTAACGACCGCGGGCTTTCCACCGCGGACCGCATCGATGCCGAGCAGGAGATGGTCGAGGCGCTGACCGATGCCGATGCACGCGTGGACGATCTTATCGATGCCGATTCCAATCAGGGCATTGGCTATGCGCGCGACGACGTGGACGGCGACTCCATGATGTGGATGACGTTGCTCGACATCATCATCGTGATCATGGCGTTTGTCTTTGTGGTGCTCACCGATGCCACCATCGAGGAGGAGAGCGCCATTATCGGCACGCTGCTCGCCAGCGGCTATCGCCGCCGCGAGATCGTGCTGCACTACCTGGCACTTCCCGCCATCGTGGGCGTGGTCGCGGCACTTTTGGGCACCGCGCTCGGCGTTGCGTTCTTTACCGAGCCCATGCGCGGTCTCTACTACGGCTCGTACAGCCTGCCGCCCTTCCAGGTGTACTGGAGCTGGGAAATCTTTGTGAAGTGCGCTGTGGTCCCCGCCGCCGCGCTCATCCTCATCACGCTGGTGGGTCTGCTCCGCAAAATGGGCAAGACGCCGCTGCAGTTCCTTCGTCACGAGGCGAGCGGCAAATCGGGTACCAAGCGCGGTCTGCAGCTGCCGGAACGCATGGGCTTTGTCTCCCGCTTCCGCCTGCGCGTCTTCCTGCGCAACCTGGGCAACTTCGCCACGCTCTTCGTGGGCATTGCGTTTGCCTCGCTGCTGCTGCTCTTTGGCCTGGCGATTCTGCCCACGATGACGCACTACGCGGACAACCTCGAGACGAGCCTGGTCGCCGAGCGCCAGTACACGCTCAAGGCGCCGCTGGAGCTCGAGGGCACTGCCGAGGAGCGCGAGCAGTGGTCGGCACTCGAGCGCTTGCAGTCGGTTGACGGCGCGCTGCTTTCTGCCGCCCAGGATGCCGATGACGAACTTGACGACGCGGCCGATGCGGCGCAGACGGCAGCCGCTGCCGCGACCGCATCTCCGTCTGCCGAGAGCCTGACCGCAGCGCAGGATGCACTTGCCAAGGTCCAGGACAAGAAGGATGTGCTCTATGCGCGCCTCGATGACCTTGCCGATGCCCTCGGCTGCGACCGCGACGAGGCTATCGACCTGATCGACAAGGCCTCGAAAAATGACGCGGACAACGACGACATTCACCCGGTCAACACGACCGACAACGGCGCGGGCGCAATCGCGCAGGCCGAGAAATATGCCGTTTACCAGCTGCAATACGACCGCGGCGATGGTAATGGCGAGGAGACGATTTCTGTCTACGGCATCTCGCCCGATTCGCGCTATTGGAAAGACCTCAACGTCGGCGATGGGCGCGTCGTCTTTGGCGGCGGCCTGCTCGATAAGTTTGGCTGGAGCGAGGGCCAGAAGGTCGAGCTTCGCGACAAGTACGAGGCTCGGGATTATTCTCTTGAGTACGCGGGTAAGGACTGTGCCTGGGGCTCCAAGTCGGACATGAATGTCTATATGAGTATCGACGACTTTAACGAGCTGTTCGGCAACGATGCTGCCTACTTCAACGGCTATGTGAGCGACGAGAAGCTCGACCTCGACGCGCGTTACTTTGCCGGCGACACCACGCCCGACGACATGCGCGCCGTGGGCGACCAGTTCATCGGCATGATGAGCAAAATGATCGGCATGATGATTGGGCTCGCGGTGTTTATCTTCCTGCTGTTTATGTATCTTCTGACCAAGGCTGTGATCGACCACAGCGCCCGTTCGATCAGCTACATGAAAGTCTTTGGCTATCGCGATAGCGAGATCTCGCATCTGTACATCCGCTCGATTACGCTGTGCGTGGCGGTGTCACTCGTGCTGAGCCTGCCGGTCATTATTGGCTCGCTGACCGCGATTTTCCGCTCGATGCTGCTCGCCTACAACGGCAATATCGAGATCTACGTGCCCGCTTGGTCCATGGCTGCATGCGTCGGCATCGGCTTTGCGACCTACCTGGTCGTGGCGCTGCTACACACGCGCTCTATCAAGCGCGTCAGTCTGGCCGAAGCCCTCAAGGTGCAGGAGTAGCAATTGGGGACGTTCTTAAACGACTAGTCGTTGGGGACAGTCTTTGTCGGATCGCCGGCTCGCCGGCCGGGCTGGCAGGGACTGTCCCTGGCGGCACTCATTTAAGTCTGTCCCCAATGAGTGGTTTCAGTCATTTAAGTCTGTCCCCAATGAGTGTCCGTGCTTGACTTCAACCCCACTTCACCGGGTACCATCCTCTATGTCTGTAACGCCATATAGACCGAGGGGATAGATCTATGACCGCAACCGCACCCGCAGCACCGGCAAAGGTGTACTTCACCAACCTGCGCACGCATGCTCGCGAGAGCCAGCTCGACAAACTCAAGCGCCTCATTCGCCGCGCCGGCATTGAGCAGATCGACTTCGAGAACAAGTTTGTCGCCATCAAGATTCACTTTGGCGAGCTGGGCAATCTGAGCTTTTTGCGCCCCAACTACGCCCGCGCCGTCGCAGACGTCGTGAAGGAGCTGGGCGGCAAGCCCTTCCTCACCGACTGCAACACGCTCTATGTCGGTAGCCGCAAAAACGCGCTCGAGCACATCGACACCGCCTACCAGAACGGCTTTACCCCGTATGCCACGGGTTGCCAGATCATCATCGCCGACGGCCTCAAGGGTACCGACGAGGCGCTCGTCCCGGTCGAGGGCGGCGAGTACGTGCACGAGGCCAAGATCGGCCAGGCACTCATGGATGCTGACATTGTGATCAGCCTCACCCACTTTAAGGGCCATGAGCAGGCCGGTTTTGGCGGCGCCATGAAGAACCTGGGTATGGGTGGTGGCAGTCGCGCCGGCAAGATGGAGCAGCACGCCGCCGGCAAGCCGAGCGTTGCGACCGAGCATTGCGTGGGCTGCCGTGCCTGCGAGAAGATCTGCGCGCACAATGCCATCTCGTTCGATGACACCCGCGAGCGCGAGCTTGCCAACGGCAGCACCCGCACGGTGCACGTGGCCGCCATCGACCACGACCGCTGCCTGGGCTGCGGCCGCTGCATCGGCGTGTGCAACCAGGACGCCATCAAGCCCGATTACGACGCCGCGGCCGACGTGCTCAACTGCAAGATCGCCGAGTACACCAAGGCCATCGTCGACGGTCGCCCGAGCTTCCACATCTCGCTGGCCATGGACATCAGCCCCAACTGCGACTGCCACGCCGAGAACGACACGCCCATCGTCAACGACATCGGCATGTTCGCGAGCTTCGACCCAGTTGCCATCGACCAAGCCTGCGCCGACGCCGTCATGGCATCCGAGCCGCTGCCCAACACCGAGCTCACTGATAGCGCCGCCAAGATGGAGCACAGCCACGAGCATCTGGAGGGCGAGCAGGCCAAGGATCCCTTCTGCATCACGCATCCCGACACCGACTGGCGCTCCTGCATCGCGCACGCCGAGAAGATCGGCCTGGGCACGAGCGAGTACGAGCTCATCGAGGTCAAGTAGCGCCTGGCTATTGGACAAATTGCGCTCTTTTGTAGCGCAACTCAAACATAAACCGCCTGCGAGCACGGTGCTTGCAGGCGGTTTTTCGGAAGTATGCGGCAAATTTCGAAACCGCCGAGCACACGGCGTTTTTTGGCAACAAAACCCCTGATAAATTGTTGGTAAAACTGCAGTCTGGTCGGCAGTTCCAGATTTTGCTGCATACTTCCGAAAAGAGGGGGGTTAGATAAATCTCCAGACGCCGCTATTTGCCTAAAAGTTAGCGTCGAGGAAGTCGTTGACCGTGTTCCAGTAGAGTTCGGGGTCGATCAGCGCGCTCTTGGCGTGGGCGGCGCCGTGGATGGTGAGCTTTTGTTTGACCTTGCTGGCGCACGCCTCGTAGTTTTGGTCGAGCATGCTGTACGGCACAAAGGTGTCCTGGTCGCCGTGGATAAAAAGCATGGGGACCGTTGCGCGTTTGAGCTGCTCCACGCTGCTGGCCTCATGAAAATCGTAGCCTGCACGTACGTTGCATACCAGATTGGCCACGTCGAGCAGCGGAAAACTGGGCAAGCCAAATACATCCTTGAGCTGCAGGGAAAACTCGTCCCAAACACTCGTATAACCGCAGTCCTCGATAATGCATTTCACGTTTGCGGGCAGAGATTCCCCCGCGACGTCCATGGCGGTCGCCGCGCCCATCGACTCGCCAAAGACCAGGATACGCGCCTTGGGATCGGCCGCAACGATCCGCCCGATCCACGCGACGACATCGAGTCGCTCGGGCCAGCCCATGCCGATGTAGTCACCGCCGGAACGCTCGTGGGCGCGGGCGGCAGGTGCGAGCACGTTCATGCCGCGGTCGTGGAATCGCTTGACGTATCGGGCCATACCGATGGGCTCGTTGGTATATCCATGCAGGCAAACGGCGTAGTCGTGCGTGCTCTCCGACGCAGCAAAATACCAGGCGGCAAGCTCGGTCCCGTCGTCCGCGGTGAGGCTGCTGCTCTCGCGGTTTTCCTTAAACCACGCCCGCGCCTCGGTCTCCTCGACGTCCATCTGCTCGCCCTTTTCGGCGTCCTTGCCGTCCTGCATCATCTTCATGGTGTAGGGCGCTTGGGGATTCAGGGCAAAGTCGAACAAGAAGTTGCCGGCAAACCCCAGCAGCGCGACAACGAGCACCAGCGCAACGATGCCGGCTATCTTGAGCTTTCGATGGGAACGTGCGTTTTGAGACATAAGAAGCTTTCCTATAAGATGTTAATACATCAACATTTAATGCAAGCGCATTATGGACGTTCACCGTTGATGCGTCAACAGGCAAAGAATGGGTAAACAAAGGGTCACGTATGGTGCAAATTTCGCACGCACCCAGACGCTTTGATATAGTGTTGAGAACTCTTTACGTTGGAGGATGTAACCGGCATGTCCGATTCGAGCGACAGTTCTAAGCCGCGACCCAAGACCGCGGCCGTTCCACACTACACGGTGGGCGAGGAGATCATGAACTCCGTCACCCATGGTGTCGGCTGTCTGCTGGGTATCGCGGGCCTGGTGCTCCTGATCGTATTCGCTGCCCTGCGCGGCGGAGGCCCGGCCCACATGGCTGCGGCAATTGTCTATGGCGTCAGCATCATCCTCGAATACCTAGCCTCCACGCTCTACCACGCGATTCAGCCCGCGCGCGCCAAGCGCGTGTTTCGCATCATCGACCACAGCTGCATCTACCTGCTCATAGCCGGCAGCTATACCCCGTTTTGCCTTATCACGCTCGCAAACGACGGCGGCCCTGTGCTGTTCTTTGCCGTATGGGCCATCGCCATTATCGGCATCGCCCTCGAGTGCTTTATGCGCGAGCGTCAACCGCACTGGGTAAGTGGCCTGGTCTACCTGCTGATGGGCTGGCTCGTTGTCTTTAAGCTGCCCGACCTGGTGGCACTGCTCAACCCCGTGGCACTTGCCCTGCTCGCCGTCGGCGGCGTGTGCTACACCGTGGGCGTGCCGTTCTATATCGCCAAAAACGTGCGCTATCTGCACAGCGTGTTCCACCTGTGGGTGCTCGCCGGCAGTATCTTCCAGTTCATGGCGGTGATTCTCTTCGTAATCTAGCGATCACGCCTGCGCGCCCGCGTCCTCGTTTGGGCGCCGGTGCAATTGCCGTATCCGTCATCAACGTTTTGACCTAACGTCCCGAATCTTGGAGGTTCGAGAAACTCCCGATGGACATAACCATCTCCCTTATCACCACACTCGTTTTGACCCTCATCAACGGCTACTTCTCTATGTCCGAGATGGCCCTCACCACGGCCAAGCGCGCCGTGCTGGAGCACGAGGCCGAGGAGGGCGACAAGCGTGCCGAGCGCGCCATTAAGCTCGCCGCCGACTCCGACCAGCTGCTGGCCACCATTCAGGTCGCCATCACGCTCGTGGGCTTCGCCTCGTCTGCCGTCGCCTCGACGAGCCTGTCCGACCCGCTCGCCACGTGGCTCATGAGCTTTGGCATCGCGCCGCTCTCCGCCATCGCGCGCGGCCTGGCGCCGGTCATCATTACCGTCGCCGTCGCCTTCGTGTCCATCGTGATTGGCGAGCTCGTACCCAAGCGCATTGGCCTCGCTAACGCCGAGGGCGTGTCCAAGCAGGTCGTGGGGCCGCTTTCCGTGTTCCAGAAGATCGCCCGCCCGCTCGTGTGGCTGACCGGTGCCTGCTCCGACGGCCTGGCCCGCATCCTGCGTATCAAGAGCGCCGACGACCGCCAGAACGTCTCGGAGGAAGAGATCAAGTACATGGTCTCGGAGCAGGACGACCTGCTCGACGAGGAAAAGCGCATGATCCACGAGATCTTCGACCTGGGCGACACCGTTGCCCGCGAGGTCATGGTGCCGCGCGTGGACACCACCATGTGCGAGGATGACGAGACGGTCGCCGACGTGCTGTCCACCATGCGCCAGACCGGCTTCAGCCGTATCCCCGTCTACCACGAGGATCCCGACAACGTGGCGGGCATCGCGCACATCAAGGACCTGATTCAGCCCGCGCTCGACGGCAAGGGTGACCAGCCCATCGCCGACTTTTTGCGCGACGCCACCTTTGTGCCCGACACCAAGGACATTCTGCCGCTGCTGTCCGAGATGCAGACCTCGCACGATCAGATCGTGGTGGTCGTGGACGAGTACGGCGGCACGGCCGGCATCATCACCATCGAGGACATCGTCGAGGAGATCGTCGGCGAGATCGAGGACGAGTTCGACCCCGATAACAAGTACCTCACGCGCCTCTCGCGCCGTGAGTGGCTCGTCGATGGGCGTTTTTCGTGCGATGACGCGATTGAGCTTGGATGGCCGCTCGAGGAAAGCGATGATTATGAGACCATCGCCGGCTGGATTTTGGAGCTTTGCGACTCGGTGCCCGACATCGGAGAGGTGTTTGAGGTCGCGGGGTACAAGTTTAAGGTGCAGTCGATGCGTGGCCAGCGCATCTCGCTCATTCGCGTGATCGCTCCGGCCGAAACCGATAAGAAGGATTCCGAGTCCGCGGCGGACGAGCCGGCGGCGTCGGGTGCGGGTCTTGCCGACCCGCACGACGGCGACGAGTAGGACAAGGACGAGTAGGGGAGAGTTATGGCAGGCCTGTTCAACATCCTTAAGGTCACCGTCAGCGAGGATAAGATCTGCGCGCATGTGCTGGTGAACCCCGGCATGCCGCTCATGACCTCGGAGGATATCGAGGCCACGGCGCGCGTGTACTATCTGGTGCCGGCGATTGCCAAGCATCTGTGCCTGGGCGATTCCGGCCGCGAGTTCCAGGATTGCATGGGCCAGACCGAGCTCTGCCACCTGCTGGAGCACGTGTCGGTCGAGCTCATGAACGAGACCGGCCTTGCCGGCAACATCTCGTGCGGCCGCACCCGCGTGAGCGAGCATGACGAGCGCGTCTTTGAGATTGAGCTTTCGTGTCCCGACGATGCGCTGGCCATCGGCGCGCTGTCGTCTGCCACCTTCATGATGGATTGGGCCTACCTGCATGCCGACCAGCCCGCCCCCGACGTGGACGGCACGGTCGCGGGCCTGCGCAACCTGGTGCTGGGTATGCGTGCCGAGGCCGAGGGCAAGGATCCGCATGAGGCCGTCGCCGCCGCGAATGGCGAGGAAGTGGCCGAGGATGCGACTGAGGGCGAAGCTCCTGCCGACGACGATGTCGATCCCGTTGTCGATGCGGCCGCCGAGCCGGCAGCTGAGCCTCAGGGCGTCCCCAACTTTGAAGACGAGCCCCAGGTGGCGATTGATACCGAGGGCGCGGTTGTCGAGAACCACGAGGCCTCCGCGGCCGTCTTCGGCGGCGCGGCAACGGCTCCGGCTGGCTCGGTGCACGAAAGCGCGCTGCCGCTCGTAGACGGTGCCGGCGAGGATCCGGCGGCCACGACGGCCATGCCGGCCCTGCCTGTGGAATAGACAGATTCGTAACACATTCGATAGGCCGTATTGCCTGCGCTTTTACCGTATGCAGATGAGCGGGGCGGCAAGTGTTGCGCTGCGGGTATAATGGACAGCATTCAAACGGTGGGCGCCGACGTGCCCGCAGGAGAGGAATGATCATGGGTAAGACTTTTAGCTTTGTCTCCGGTGCACTCTTTGGTGCCGCCGCCGGCGCTATCATCGGCGTTGCTCTGGCCCCGCGCTCGGGCGCCGAGACCCGCGCCATGGCTGCCGATATCGCCAACGACGCTTGGGATAACATGCGCGATACCTACGAGCATGGTGCCGAGGAGGCCCGTGCCGCGGTCAACGACTTCGGCCCGATGGTCGATGCCAAGACCGATGACCTGCGCGCCAAGGTCGACCTGGCCCGCGAGCGTATGGATCAGCTGCGCGAGCAGCTCAACGACGCCATTTCGGGCGGCAACGTGACGCCCGCTGCCGACGTCGTGGTCGAGAACGCCGCCGAGGCCGACACCGAGGCTGCGGAGCCCTCGACCGAGGCATAATGCGCGCCGGGGATTTTGTCGGCGCCAAGATCTATCGCAAGCCCACCGAGGACAAGCGCACTAAAAAGGACGGCACGCCACGTAGCCCTAAAAAGCTCGGAAAGATACACTTTCCGGTCTTTACTCCGGGCGGAACGCGCGTGGTGGGCTTTATGGTTCGCCAGTCCGACATTGCGGGCATGATCGAGCGCCCCGACCGTTTTGTGGCGCTCGATGCCATCGGCGTCTATGAGGGTGCTATCGCGGTGGATGACGCCAAGGACACCTACGATGCCGCTGCGGCCAAGCGCCTCGACATTAACCTGGACGATTGCATCATCTGGGTTGGTATGGACGTGCGCACGGAATCGGGCGATGTCGTGGGCTATTGTTCGGACGTGGAGTTCAAGCCGCGCTCGGGCATCGTCCAGATGTTCTATGTGACTGCCGGTGCCGCTTCGAGCGTGCTTGTCGGTGACACGCAGGTGCCGCCGACGATGCTGCGCGGCTACGAGAACGGCGCGATGATCGTTTCGGACGAGGTCAAGGCGCTCGGGTATTCGGGCGGCGCCGCTGCAAAGGCTGCCGAGGCCAGTGTCGTGGTGGGCGATAAGGTCAAAAAGGGCGCCAAGGTGCTCGATGACAAGGGATCGGTCGCCGTGGACAAGGGCAGTCGCGCGCTGGGCAAGCAGCTCGGCAAAACGCGCGGCATGTTCAAGGCCTTTAAGGACGAATACCAAAAGGCGAGCGGGGGCTCGTCAAAAGCTAGCAAATAGCGACGTACCAAATGATGGGAGGCGAGCCGGAGACATGTTGCTCCGGCTCGCCGTGTTTATGGGGGAGGGCACATGCGCCAAAACGGATCCAACTTAAACGGGCACTCCGGTGCGCGTCCGACGGCTCGCCGCGACCTGGGGCAGCTGCCCAGCGGCCAGCGCAAACGCCGTCGTAAGCCCGGCGCGATGTACCTCAACCATAGCCGCGGGTTTAGCGACCGCAGCGCGCGCATCGGCAACGGGCGCTCGCCCCGCCGTCCATCCCGTCTGCCCTATGCGCTCATCGCCGTGGGCTGCGCGCTCGTGCTGTTTATCGCTGCCGTCGTGGGCTACGTCAACCGCAGCGTGGACGTGGAGCTCAACGGACAAAAGACCGCGGTGCGCGTGGGCTCTACGCTGCAGAATCTTATCGACGACCAGGAGCTGATCGACATCTATGACGCGGGCGACCTGCTGGCCGTCGACGACAGCGTGCTCAAGCGCCACGGGGGCGAAAAGCTGTCGGTGAAGGTTGACGGCAAGCGTGTGAAGCAGGGCAAATGGGACAGCCGCGAGCTTACCGGCGGCGAGAAGGTGACGGTCAAAGACGGCCGCAACATCTACGAGAAGCACGAGGTGCAGGCCACGACCGTCGAGCCCAAGCTGAAGGTCGAGGGCACGGGCGCCATCGAGTATGTGCAGACATGGGGCGTCCAGGGCCGCTCCGAGGTGTGGGTTGGCGAGCAATCGGGCAAGACGCAGGACCGTGGCGAGGTTGTGCCCGCCACCGATTGCGTGGTTGCCTGCGCCAGCGTGGCGCCAAAGGGCAACGAGAAGGTTGTGGCCCTGACGTTTGATGAGGGACCGAGTGGTGCCACCAAGCAGATTTTGCAGGTGCTCAAGGAGAAGGGCGTGAGCGCCACGTTCTTCCTTTCGGGCGATGCCGCCGAGGCCTCGCCCGCCACGGCTAAGGCGATTGTCGACGCCGGGTGCGAGGTCGGCTCCAATAGCTATAGCGATGATTCGCTCAAGGGCGAGGATCGCGAGACGGTGCGCAAGCAGATCTCGAAGGGAACCGACGCCATCAAGTCGGCAACCGGCGTCAAGACGATGCTGTTGCGCGCTCCCTACGCCGCGTTTGACGAGCAAAATTGGATTGACTCGATGGACTTGGTGTCTGCCGTGGTCTCGTGGAATATCGACTCGGGCGACTGGTTACTCAATGGTGCCGACGAGCAGGTCTCGACGGTGCTCGACTCGGTGACGCCGGGCAATATCGTGCTGCTCACCGATAGCGACGAGTGCGCCGAGCAGACGCTCGAGGCGCTGCCGCAGATTATCGACGGCCTTGTTGCCGACGGCTACAAGATCGTGACGCTCAGCGACTTGGTCAAGACGGACACGTCGCTCAGCAAAAAGCTCACCTCGCTGACGAAGGTCACGATGCCCAAGAACGCCGTGTTCCCCCAACTCGCCGAGGACGACGAAACCACGGAGTAATCCCCAACGGCTATGTCACGGATACGTCAGCGTTTGGTATGCCTGCAATGTGCAGCGCATAAATTCGGTGCCGCAGCGCGATGCTGATGCTATAGTTACTGCGGTTAATGAGGGTCAAGAGAAAGGTTGCAGGTGAAATCCAAACCTCGACCATACAGTCGATGACCCCATGCAGGTGCTTTTTGCGCATGCACGGGGTGTAAGCGTCGAGCGGCGTGCCGCCCGCGCATGCGTATACATATCCAATTGTCCACGGATGGCGTGCCCGTTCGGCCGCGGTCCGCAGGAATAATGATGGGGAGCACCATTGAATTATCTGAGTGAGATGCTCAAACTGCCGGTCTTGGACGTCGACGGCGAAAAGCTCGGCGTGGTCAACGATTTTGGTATTGCTACCGGCGAAGTTTTTCCGCACGTGACGTCGCTCGCGTTCCGCGGTCCCGGCAAGACGCCGTTTATGATCAGCTGGCGCAAATGGGTCGACCGTATCGACGAGACGGGCGTGTACCTCAATACGTCTGCCACTAATATCCGCTTTTCCTACCTGCAGCCGACCGAGCTGCTGCTCGCGCGCGACGTGCTCAACAAACAGATCGTTGACACACAGGGCATGAAGGTCGTGCGCGTAAACGACATCAAGTTCTCCATGTCGGGCGAAAACCAGCTACGTCTGCTGGGTGCCGAGGTCGGCGCCCGCGGCCTGCTACGCGCGATCAGCCCCGCGCTCGAGCATGTCGTCGAGGGCTTTATGAAGCACCTGGGCAAGCCGCTCAGCGAGGACATCATCGCCTGGTCCTACATGGACCTGCTCGATCGCTCGACCAAGAACATCCAGCTCTCGGTGTCGCACAAGACGCTCGGCGAGCTGCATCCCGCCGACATCGCCGACATTATCGAGCAGCTCGACCCGCGCCTGCGCGCGCAGGTTTTTGCACAGCTCGATACCGCCCAGGCCGCCGAGGCTATCTCGGAGTTCGATGACGACGAGCTTATGACCGAGATGCTCGAGGGCATGTCCGACACCGACGCATCGTCGATGCTGGCCATGATGGACCCGGACGACGCCGCCGACCTGATCGACGAGCTCGATTACGAGAAGGCCGAAAAGCTCCTGCGTCTGATGGGCGTCAAGGAGGAGAAGGCGATTCGTAACCTGCTGGGCTACGAGGAAAACACCGCCGGCCGTATCATGACCTCGGAGTTTGTCGCCCTGCCCGCCACGGCGACAGTCGGCGATGCCATCGAGGCGATTCGCCAGCTCGACGAGGACTTCGAGAGCGTTTACTACGTCTACACCGAGGACCCGAGCGGCATGCTGACGGGCGTGCTTTCGCTGCGCACGTTAATCGTGGCCGACCGCGACGCCACGCTGGGGCAGCTCGCCTATCGCGACCTGGTTTATGTGTCGCCCGACGAGGACCAGGAAGACGTAACGGACGAGATGACCAAGTACGATCTGGTCGCTATCCCCGTCTGCGACGAGAACCGCCACATCCTGGGCATCGTGACCTTCGACGACGCCATGGACGTTATCGCCGAGGAGCATCAGGAGGACCTGCAGATCGCCGGCATCGGCTCGGGCGACAGCGCGTCGGACGACTCGACGAACGTGCTCAGCTGGTTTGTGCATCGCCAGTACTGGGTTGTCGTGTGGGGCATTGCCTCGTGCATCATGGCAACGGTACTGGGGACGGCGCTTGGCTCCGCGCATCTGGTGGTGTTTCCCATGTGCGCCATGCCGCTCGTGCTACTGGCCGCCTCGCGCATGGTGTCGTTCGTCAAGAACTACTTCCTCGAGTACGACGGCCACGACGACGAGCCCAAGCCGTACCTGGGATTCTTCTTCCAGAGCACGGGCATGGGCCTGATCTTGTCGCTCGTGACCTACCTGTGCGCTCAGCTGGTGCGCACCGCCGCGTTCCCCGATGCCCCCATGTTCGAGGAGCAGCTCTTTACCGGATGCTTTAACATTGCGGCTATCATCTGCCTGGTTAGCAACATGAGTGCCGTGATGTATCTGATGGTGCTGTTCTGGCGCGATGAGCACGACCTCAATACGTCGGGTACCGCCATGAATGTTATTGCCGTCATGATCTCGTGCGTGGCGTACTGCACCGCTGCGGTGCTGCTCACCATGTCGGTCATGGGATAGGTGGTCGCGTGCAAAACACGAAGCAAAAGCCGAGCACCAAGCAAAAGCTGACCATTGCGGCCATCTTTGGCGCCATGGGACCCGGTCTGCTGGCGGCGCTTTCTGGTAATGACGCCGGCGGCATCGCCACGTATTCCAGTGCGGGCGCCAGCTATGGCTACAAGATGCTCTGGATGCTTCCCGTCATGACCGTGCTGCTTATCGTGACGCAGGAGACCGCGGCACGCTGCGGTTGTGTCACGGGTAAGGGCTTGGCATCGCTCATCCGCGAGCGCTTTGGCGTACGCAAGAGCGTGCTGGCCATGGCAGCGCTGCTGATCGCCAACACGGCCGTGACTATCTCGGAGTTCGCGGGTATCGCGAGCGGCCTTGCTCTTTTTGGCGTCCCGGCGAGCATCTCGGTGCCGCTTGTGGCGCTGCTGGTGTGGATGCTTACCATGTCGGGCAGTTTCCAGCGTATCGAGAAGATCTTGCTGCTGGTAAGCTGCGTGTTCGTGACCTATATCGTCGCTGCGTTTATGGCTGGCCCCAACTGGGGCGAGGTCGCGGTCGACCTGGTCGTGCCTAACATTCAAAATGACCCCAGCTACGTGTCGCTCGTGGTCGCAACGATCGGTACCACCATCGCGCCGTGGATGATTTTCTTGGCGCAGAACAACGTGGTCGATAAGAACGCGGGCGAGGACGATATCGTGCTGCAGCGCATCGATACCGTAAGCGGCTCGATCGCTGCTGACATCATCGCCGGCTTCATCATTATCACGACCGGCACGGTGCTGTTCCCGGCGGGTATCCAAATTAGCGATGCTGCCGACGCCGCTCGCGCGTTGGAGCCTATTGCCGGTCAGTGGTCCACGGTGCTGTTCGCCTCGGGCCTGGTTGCGGCGAGCTTCTTGGCCGCCTGCGTGCTGCCGGGTGTTACGTCCAGCGCCATTTGCGAGGCATTTGGCTGGGAGCGCGGTGCCGATCGCAGCTGGGATGAGGCTCCGGTCTACCGCGGCATCATTACGGCCATTATCGGTATCTCGGCCGTGCTGGTGCTCATGCCCGGTGTCGATCTGTTCCAGATTATGATGACTTCGCAGGTCATCAACGGCGTGCTACTGCCCGTGGTTCTGGTGTTCCAGGTGGTTATCGCCGCCGACCGTCACATTATGGGCGCCAACCGCAACGGCCGCGTATGGAACGTGCTCACGTGGGCGACCATCGGCGTGATTACGGTGCTGACAGTTGTTATGTTTGTGCTGCAGGCGATGGGTTACAGCGCCTAGCGTCTTTTTTGGGGCTTCGAGCGGGCCGTAGCGATGGGCTGCGGCCTGTTTTTTTTGCTTGCTATAGGGGGTTAGTTATATGGCAGTGGACAAAATATGCCAAATATGAGTACTGTTGCTAAGGTGATAGCATTTATGTGCAAGAAGATAATGTACACAATATAGAGTGTGTACATTAAAATTCGCCTCAACAGGCTTTAATCCAGCTAGGTTGGCCGCTCTAGGGGTTTGCAGGGATCGCTCAGGCGCCATTTTGGGCGGATTTGCCTGCTACTAAAATGGCAACAGTACTCATATTTGCCCTTTTTTGCCCACAGCCCCTTGGCATGTTGTTACGAAGCCGCCCCTGGACTGGAATTGACAGCCCAGGGGCGGCTTTCGCTCGTCGCGGGAGTGTCCCCAGGTGCCGGCATAAAAGGAACGTCCCTAGCTGCCGGATTACTTGTCGGTGCCCAGCTTGTGCGGCTTGAAGGCGAGGGCATTGACGAGCGCGTCGGTGGCAGACTTGACGGCCGCCGGCTGCGGGTCGTTGACGTGGTCCTCGGGGTGTACGGGCAGGTCCTTCTTGACCGCGTCGTGAATCAAGTTGAGGTATTCGGTCACACCGGTGGTCGACAGGTGCGTGCCGTCGCCATCGAACAGGTCATTTCGGTTGGCGCTGTATCCGTACCAGTCGATAACGCGCACGTTCTTGTAGCGCGTGGCGGCGTTGGCAATGGCCTGGTTGGTCGAGCCAACCCACGGCTGCGGGCTGCGCGTGTTTACAAACACGACAATGCGCTTGTCTCCCGCATCGGCCATGATGGCATCGATCTGGTCATCGGTCACCAAGCCGTTGGTGCCCAGGGCAAAGACCACGATTTTGCCGGCAAGGTTCTGTTGGATATAACCCTCAAATGTCGCGCGGCCCGCATCGAACTGGCGGCCCTTTTCGGCATCGATATGGCTGTGCGGGAACACGCCATCAAAGGCGTCCACGGCACGTAGCGACACGGAATCGCCGATCATGAGCAGGTCGTAGGAGCCATCGGGGAAGCCATCGTTGTCCTTGTCGGTGTCGTCGGCTGCCTGTTGGTCCGTGGGCGCGGCGCTTTTAGCTTCCTTGTTGAGGACTTCGGCGCCTTCGCCGCTGAGCGCGGAGGTTTCCGGCACAAAGACCAGACCGCCCAGCGCGATGACAAGCACGATGCCGCAAGTGGCACACGCAGGAATATGCGAGCGCACCCAGTTGGCGGGCGTGGTGGTGCCATCGCGGAACTCGGACACGGTACGGCCGAAGGCGCCCTTCCTAAACGGCGTCTCGATAAAGCGGTAGGAGCATTCGGCCACGGCTACCACCAGCAGTACCTGCAAAATATACTGCCACCAGGGCGTATCGTTAATGTTGGCAACCGGGTTCATGAGCAGCAACAGCGGATAGTGCCACAGGTAGATGCTGTAGGAGCGCTTGCCAACCCATACGAGCGGCTCGGCGGATAGCGCGCGGGCCACCATTCCCTGGGGCTGCACGCAGGCCGCGATGACCATGAGCGTGAGGATGGAGCACAGCAGCGTGCCGCCGCGATACTGGAACGCGGTGTAGCCGTTGGTGAGTGCGACCATAGCGGCGAGGCCAATCAGGCCTACAACGCCCAACACATCGATGGATGCGGGCGAGGACCAAAAACGCACGAGGGCACTCGGCTGCATCGGGGCGGTCTCGGCTGCATCGTCGGCCGTCGTGCTCTGCTTGTCTTCGGCATTCTTGTCGTGCTTGGCGACGAGGCGGTCGAGCCCCAGGCGACGCGCGAGGCGCACGGGCGCCAAGTCGCGATCGGGGATAAAGGCCATCCAGGCGCCCAGCAGCAGCGAGAACACGCGGGTGTCGGTGCCGTAGTACACGCGGCTGGGATCGGCGGCGGGGTTGTAGAGCACCATCATGGCGACGGCGGAAACCGCGGCAAGGCCCAGAACCACGCGGCGCGTGTTGGGTTTGCTCACATGCATGGATACCATGGCAAACAGCAGCGGCGGCCAGATGAGGTAGAACTGTTCCTCGATGGCAAGCGACCAAAAGTGCGTGAGCGGCGAGGGATCGCCCAAGGCGTTGAAGTACGAGACGTCCTGCGCAATCTGCCACCAGTTGTTGAAGAACAGCAGCGACGGCAGGATGTCGGGACGCATCTTGGTGAGCATCACGTGGTTAAAGATCGTGCACAGCGCGCAGGTCACCACCACGACGGTCACTACGGCGGGGAACAGGCGGCGGATGCGGCGAATCCAGAAGCTCTTGAGGTCGATGCGTCCGGTCTTGGCGACTTCGTTGAGCAGCAGGCGCGTGATCAGATAGCCCGAAAGCACAAAGAAGATCGTGACGCCGAGCAAGCCGCCTTGCGCCCATGTGAGGTTGAGGTGATAGAGCACCACCGCGACGACGGCGAGCGTGCGCAGGCCGTCGAGGGCGGGAATGTAGCGGGATTTGGGACGAGCGGGCGTCTGGTCTGCGGTGGCGGCGCTGGCATGGTCCGCTTTGTTGGCGGGCGCACGATGAGGGCTCGGGGCGCGTCGCGAGCCGCCGGTGCGGCGCTCGGCCCGCGGACGTTCGTGCGGCGCCGGTTCGTTGCCCGTGCGGCGTCGGCCGCGTGAGCTCGATTGCGGGAATTGTTCCATAAAACATCATCCAATGACGAGAATAATCAGCACGTATTCATTGTAGCCGCCTGCTCCTGTGAATGCTTGCTGCTGGCGCAACCTCAAGCGCGCGTTCACATCAAAGTGAACTAAAGTTATAGAGGTGCGAAAGCATACGATTGACGGCCGACGGTGGGCAAAAAGCCCGCGGATGAGGAGGTTTCCATGGCAGATCGCGGCATCGTTGCGGTGTTCGGCAGCATGAACATGGACCTTTCGGTGGCGTGCGAGCGCATGCCGCGTGCGGGCGAGACCGTCGGCGGAAGCGGTTTTATCACCAACGCCGGCGGCAAGGGTGCAAACCAGGCTGTCGCCGCCGCGCGCATGGGTGCGCGCACGTGCATGATCGGCGCCGTCGGGCGCGATACATTTGGTGACGCACTGGTGGCGGGGCTCCAAGATGCTGGCGTGGGCGTTGAGTTTGTGGTGCGTCGCGACGACGCGGAGACGGGCACCGCGACTATCATTCGCTGCGAGAACGACAACCGCATCGTGTTATCGCCGGGCGCCAACCACGCGCTTTCGGGCGAAGACGTTGCCTGCGCGCTGCGCTATCTGGTGGCCGATGAGCTCGACGCCAATATCTGCGACCTCGCCCCGGCGGCCGGCGGCGTCTTTATCGCCCAGGGCGAATGCGACCTGATGGCCACGGCCGCGGCGCTCTCTTGCGCCCACAGGCTGGGGTTCTATACGGTCTTTAACCCGGCGCCGGCGTGCGACCTGCCGGCGGGAGCGTGGTCTGCGGTCGACTTGGTTTGTCCCAACGAGACCGAGTGCCAGGCGCTGACGGGCATCTTGCCCACGGATGACGCGAGCTGCGTCGCTGCGCTTGGGGCTTTGCTCGCCAAGGGCGCCGGTGCCGCGGTCATCACGCTGGGCGGATCCGGGTCGGTTACGCTCGGCGATGACGGAGGGCTGCTGCGCATGCCGGCGCTTTCGGGCGAGGTGGTCGACACCACGGCTGCGGGCGATACGTTTATCGGCGCACTTGCGGCGGCTCGGCTGCAGGGCTTGCCTCTCTTTGAGTGCATGGCCGCGGGCGCTCGCGCCTCGGCAGTGACGGTGTCGCGCCTGGGTGCTCAGCAATCGATTCCCACGCGCGCCGAAGTTGAACATAAGTTTGGTTTAGACGGTTTAGACGGAGAAGCGGAGTAGAACAATGGCAACCAAGAAGCTGATCCTTGATTTGGATATGGGCGTGGACGACGCCATGGCGCTCGCCTACGCCATCGCGAGCCCCGAGGTGGAGCTCGTCGGTATTACCACGTGCTTTGGCAACGTGCGCGTCGAGCAGTCGGCGCATAACTGTCTGGCGGTGCTTGACCTGTTGGGCCGTCCCGAGGTGCCGGTGTACCTGGGCGCCGATCGTCCCATTAAGGCGAACGAGCCCTATACGCCGCCGGCGTCCACCACGCTCATCCATGGTAAAAACGGCATTGGCGGCGCGAGCGTGCCCGCATCGCCCTACGAGCCGGTGGGGGCGACATCGGCCGATGGCAACGCGGCGGTCGATTATCTGATCGATGCCGCACGCACCTATGGACCCGATCTGGTCTACGTGGCGACCGGCCCGCTCTCAAACTTGGCGCTTGCCTTGGAGCGCGATGCGGCGGCGATGATGTCCATCGGCCGCGTGGTCGTGATGGGCGGCGCCCTTACCGTGCCCGGCAACGTGAGCGCGGGCGCCGAGGCCAACATGGCAAGCGATCCCGAGGCCGCCGATGCCGTGCTGCGCTCGGGCCGCAAACTCACCATGGTCGGTCTGGACGTGACGCATCGCGTGGTGCTTACGCGTCGCGATATCGCTGGCTGGACGGGTTCGGGCACTATGGCGGGTTGCGCGTTTGCAGGCATGGTCGAGCACTATATTGGCTCATACGAGATGAACGCGCCCCACCTGGGCGGCTGCGCGCTGCACGACCCGTTGGCCGTTGCCGTGGCGATTGATCCCACGCTCGTGGGCGCACTTGGCTGCAACCTGCGCGTGGACCTGCTCGGCGAGTACCGCGGTCGAACCATCTGCGATGAGCGCCGCGTGGCCGACCCCGACAAGAGCGCGCTTGTGGCACTGACCGTCGACGCCCCGCGCTTCCTCGCCGAATTCAAGGCACGCATGGCCCGCGTCCTAGGCTAAACAACCCTTACGCCCCGTCCCCAAAGTAGTCTTTCTGGGACGGGGCTAATTTAGCTACTTTGGCGATGATTTTTTAATCCCCGTCCCAGAAAAATCATCGGGTGGCAAAACAGTCAAAAAGCTGCGTCCCAAATTGGCGACTATGTTGGTTTGCCTATATAGCTAGCTGCCGTAAACAGATTGAACACCGTTTATAGAATTAACGTGACCGTTAGCCTAAAACCCATTGTTCGCTCGAAGCCCTCGTGGTTGCATGGGTAAGAAAGCCTAGATAATTGGCACATGTACGTTTAAGTGGGGGCAGCATGAAAGAGTTCTTTGGCATCGACGTGGGCGGTACGGCAGTTAAGTGGGCCGTGCTGGGTGAGGATTACTCCATCCGAGAGCGCGGTAGCCTGCCGACTAGTTTTAGCGCGGCCGAAGAAGTGGTCGAAACCCTGATCGGCCTTGTCGAGCCGTATCGCGAGCGCGTCTCCGCTGTGGGCGTAAGCGCGCCCGGCGGCATCTACGAGGGCGACGCGGACGGCACGATCCATCGCGGCGGCGCTTTGACATACATGGACGGTTGCCCGCTGGGAAGGCTCTTGCGCGAGCGTCTTGGCATGCCGGTGTCTGTCAATAACGACGGCAAATGCTGTGCGCTTGGCGAATATGCGGCGGGCGCGCTACGTGAGCATCGTATTGGCGTGGTACTTGCCATTGGCACCGGGATTGGCGGCGGCATCGTTATCGACGGTCATGTCCTTCGCGGCTCGCATGGTTTTGCCGGCGAATTCAGCTTTCTGCGCAATGATGTGACGCGTGCGGCGGCGATGGACAACGTGTTTGCCGGCACAGGCGGCTGGCGCGCGCTGCGCGATGCCGCTGTGGCGGAGAAAGGACTGCCGGCAGATACTGCCGTGGACGGGCGCCGCGTCTTCGAGTGGATCGAGGCCGGCGACGAGGCGGCCCAGCGCGCTCTCGACCGCTATGCGCGTACGTTTGATGCCCAGCTCGTAAACCTGCAGGCCGTGCTCGACCCCGAGGTCTTTGTGATTGCGGGTGGCATTTCGTGCCATCCCGAACTCATTGATGCACTTCGCGCCCAGATGCCGGCCGCGCTCGCTGGCTACGAGGGCGGTTTTGCCGGCATCCCCGAGCCGCAGATTAAGGTGGCCGAACTCGGCAAC
Source organism: uncultured Collinsella sp. (assembly GCA_934630375.1). Taxonomy (GTDB): domain Bacteria; phylum Actinomycetota; class Coriobacteriia; order Coriobacteriales; family Coriobacteriaceae; genus Collinsella. The sequence continues at coordinate 101,733 of CAKTVQ010000001.1, read as the reverse complement.
GATGCCAACCTGTACGGAGCCGTGCAGGAGGCCATGCGCCTCTAAAGGTAGTCAAAAAAGCCCCGTCCCAAATTGGCTACCGGTAAAAAGTGGCCGTTGGGGGAATAGTCGAGCCGCAACGCTTGACAACAGGGTAAACTAGCTACTAAACATTTACTATTCTGTTTAGATTGAATTTTCGGTCGTTTAGTTGCCGAGCCAATGAGCTCGGCCGCGACCGTCGCTAGGGAGAAACGATGGCCAAAGCAAGTGTCCGCGAGATCAGCCGCATCACCGGCTTTTCGCCCGCGACCGTGTCCAACGCGCTCAACCGCAAGCGTAGCGTGAGCGAAGAGACCGCAAAGATCATCCTCGAGTGCGCGCAGTCACTCGGCTACCAGCAGTCGACGCAACTCGAGAGTATCCAGTTTGTGCTCGCGCGCAAGACGGGCGCCATCCTGGACGAGAGCACCTTCCACCCCGCGGTCATCGAAGGCGTGGAGCGCCAGGCGCGCCGCCATGGCATGAGCACGAGTTTTGTCTCGCTCGACTTTAGCGATCTGGACGCCGTGCGCCCGCAGGTCGAGGGGCTGATCGCCGATCCGTCGGCCGCTATCGTGCTGATGGGTACCGAGCTGGGCGAGGAGGACTACGCCCTGTTTGCCAACGCCGCCGCCCACCTGATCGTGCTCGACGGCTGGAGCGACCGCCAGTACTTCGATGCCGTGGTCATCGCCAACACCGACTCAGTGCTGCGCGCCGTCGACCATCTTATCGAGAAGGGCCACAGGCAGATCGGCTATCTTGCCGGCGACCTGCGTATCCGCAACTTTAAGGACCGTGAGCGCGGTTACCGTCAGGCGCTTGAGGACGCGGGCCTCGAGCCCAATCCGGCATGGCATATCACCCTGGGCACCACGCTCGAGGGCGCTTACCACGACATGGGCGCCTGGCTCGATACCGTCTCGCGCGACGACTTGCCGACGGCTTTCTTCGCCGAGAACGACGTGCTCGCCGTTGGCGCCATGCGCGCGCTCAACGAGCATGGCGTGCGCGTTCCCGACGACGTGTCGATGATCGGCTTCGACGACCTGTCCGTGGGCGCCTTCTCCAATCCACCGCTCACCACGGTGCATGTTCCCAAGCACGAGGTGGGCGAGATCGCGGTGCGCCGCCTGGTGGGCAACATCCGCAATCCCAAGAGCTATACCTGCAAGACGGCCGTCTCGACCTACTTTGTCGAGCGCCAGAGCGTACGCGAGCTCTAGGCGAAAGCGACGCCTGCTCGCGTTAGATGCGCCCGCGCCGCGGGTGGACACACAGAACGTCACAGATAGAGGGTCCTTCGGGGCCCTCTTTTTTGTTCCCCTTGTATGTTCAGATTGTTTACATACCGTTTAGGCTGATTTCTCTACCGTTTACGGGTATTTCGCGTTAAACTTCTAAACAGAAGAGTAAAACATTTAGTAAACAGAACAAAACGAAACATGCGTCTGTTTACTGAACATGTGATTAGGGGAGGACGTACATGGATAAGATCAAGCTCGGTTTTGTGCCTACGCGCCGCAGTATCTTTAGCGCGCCGGACGCGATCAAGTATCGCGGCTTGACGGCTGATCGCCTGCGCGAGATCGGCGTCGACATCGTGGATATCGACGACATCAACGACGAGGGTCTGCTGTTCGACGACAGCCATATCGAGCCCATCGTCAAGAAGTTCCGCGCCGAGGGCGTCGACGGCATCATGCTGTGCCACGCCAACTTTGGCACCGAGTACGTCTGCGCCCGCCTTGCCCGCGAGCTCGGCCTGCCTGTGCTGCTGTGGGGCCCGCGCGACGAGCGCCCCGAGCCCGACGGCACCCGCCTGCGCGACAGCCAGTGCGGCCTGTTCGCGACCGGCAAGGTCCTGCGCCGCTTCCAGGTACCCTTCACCTACATGACCAACTGCCGCCTGACCGATCCCGAGTTCGAGCGCGGCGTCTGGGACTTCCTGGCCGTGTGCAACGTCGTCAAGACCTTCAAGCACACCCGCATCCTGCAGATGGCCACCCGTCCGTTCGACTTCTGGTCGACCATGTGTAACGAGGGCGAGCTGCTCGAGAAGTTCAACATCCAGCTTTCGCCCATCCCCATGACCGAGCTAGTCCAGGCTGTGCGTGACGCGCAGGCCGACGAGCAGGCCATGTCCGCCATGCTCGCCCACATCGCCGACAGCTTTGAGATCTGCATCCCCGAGGACAAGGTCCCCGCTGTTGCCGGTCTGGCTATTGCCATGAAGCGCCTGGTGGAGAAGTACGGCTGCAACGCCGGCGCCATCCAGTGCTGGAATGCCCTGCAGGACGAGCTGGGCATTATGCCCTGCGCCGCCAACGCCATCCTCAACGAGATGGGCATCCCCATCGTCTGCGAGACCGACATCCACGGCGCTATCACCGCGCTCATGGTCGAGGCGGCCGATCTTGGCCGTCACCGTGGCATGTTCGCCGACTGGACCGTCCGCCATCCCGACAACGAGAACGGCGAGCTGCTGCAGCACTGCGGCCCCTGGCCCTGCAGCTGCGCTGCCGTCAAGCCCAAGCTCACCTACCCGCTGGCATTCGACCACCCCGGCGCGCTGACGGCCGAGGCCAAGCACGGCGATCTTACCCTTGCCCGCTTTGACGGCGACAACGGCGAGTACTCGCTGCTGCTGGGCAACGCCCGCGGCATCGACGGCCCTGCCAGCATGGGCACCTACCTGTGGGTCGAGGTCGAGAACCTCAAGCGCCTCGAGGCCAAGATCGTCGAGGGCCCCTACATCCACCACTGCGTGGCCATCCATGCCAACGTGGTGCCGGTGCTCTACGAGGCATGCAAATACATCGGCATTGCCCCCGACCTGTACGACCCCATCGAAGAAGACGTCAAAGCCTACCTGCGAGGAGAGTAGAAATGGCAACTATCGAAGAGCTTAAGTCCCTGCGCTGGGACCTCCGCCGCGATTGCGTCGACATCATCATGGCCGGCGCCGGCGGCCACATCGGCGGAGACATGTCGGTGATCGACGCCCTCATGACCCTCTACGCCAACCATCTGAACATTTCGCCCGAGACCGTCGACGATCCCAACCGCGACCGCTTCGTCCTCTCTAAGGGCCATGCCATGGAGGCCTACTACGCCGTGCTGTGCCACGAGGGCTATCTGGACCTCGACGACGTCAAGGCGCGTTTCTCCAAGTTCGGCAGCCCCTATATCGGCCACCCCAACAACAAGCTCAAGGGCATCGAGATGAACTCGGGCTCGCTGGGCCACGGTCTGCCCGTGGCGGTGGGCATGGCGCTCGCCGGCAAGATGGACGGTCGCGACTACCGCGTCTACACCATCATGGGCGACGGCGAGCTTGCCGAGGGCTCGGTCTGGGAGGGCGCCATGAGCGGCGGCAACTACCAGCTCGATAACCTGTGCGCGCTCGTGGACCGCAACCGCCTGCAGATCAGCGGTAGCACCGAGGACGTCATGAAGCAGGACTCGCAGGAGGAGCGCTGGGCGGCCTTCGGTTGGAACGTGCTGTCCATTCCGGGCAATGACGTCCAGGCCATCGACGCCGCGCTGACGCTTGCCGCCGAGACCAAGGGTAAGCCCACGGTCATCATCCTCAACACCGTTAAGGGCTATGGCTCGCCGGTTATGGAGGACAAGGCCAGCTGGCATCACCACCTGCCCAACGACGAGGAATATGCCCAGATCATCGCCGATTTCGCTGCCCACAAGGAGGCCATCAATGGCTAACAAGATCGCCAACCGCAAGGTTATCTGCGACACGCTGCTCGAGGCCGCCGCAACCGATAAAGACATCGTCGTCTTGTGCTCCGACTCCCGCGGCTCCGCGTCGCTCACGCCGTTCTTCGACCAGTATCCCCAGCAGTCCATCGAGGTCGGCATTGCCGAGCAGGACCTGGTGAGCATCGCCGCCGGCATGGCTTCGTGCGGCAAGAAGGCCTGGGCTGCCTCGCCCGCGTCCTTTGTGACCACGCGTTCGTATGAGCAGTGCAAGGTCGATGTTTCGTACTCCAACACCAACGTCAAGCTCATCGGCATCTCGGGCGGCGTGTCCTACGGCGCCCTGGGTATGAGCCACCACTCCGCGCAGGATATCGCCGCCATGAGCGCGATCCCCAACATGCGCGTGTATCTGCCGAGCGACCGCTTCCAGACCGCCGAGCTCGTGCGTGCCCTGGTCGCCGACAACAAGCCTGCCTACATCCGCGTGGGCCGCAACCCGGTCGAGGACGTGTACACCGAGGACGAGTGCCCGTTCCAGATGGACCGCGCCACCTGGGTGCGTCGCGGTACTGATGTGACGCTCGTCGCCACCGGCGAGATGGTCCGCCATGCCGTCGACGCTGCCGACCTGCTGGCCGAGCAGGGCATCTCGGCAACGGTGCTCGACATGTACTGCGTCAAGCCGCTCGACGCCGAGGCCGTGATCGAGGCCGCCGGTGCTACGCGCGCCGTCGTGACCGTCGAGGAACACAGCCCCTTCGGTGGCCTTGGTTCTATGGTCGCGCAGGTCGTGGGTGAGCATTGCCCGCGTCCGGTCAAGTGCTTGAGTCTGCCCGACGCGCCGGTTATCACCGGCACCTCGCCCGAGGTCTTCGCACACTACGGACTTACGGGCACCGGAATTGCCGAGGCCGTTAAGGACTTCCTGCCCGCAGAGTAATTGGAATGTGACAAAGGGACCGTCCCTTTGTCACATTCATTTTGAAAGGGGTGGCCATGGGCCGCTACATCATCGGAATCGATCAGTCTACGCAGGGCACCAAGGCGCTGCTGGTGGACGAGGGCGGCCATCTGATTCATCGTGCCGACCGCTCGCATCGCCAGATCATCAACGAGGCCGGCTGGGTGAGCCATGATCCGGCCGAGATTGCGGCCAACGTCCTAGCCGTGGCGCGTGCCGTGGTGGAGGAGACCGGGGTCGACCCGGCCGACGTCGCCGGCATCGGCATCTCCAACCAGCGCGAGACCACCGTTGCCTGGAACCGCACAACGGGCGAGCCGCTGTGCGACGCCGTGGTGTGGCAGTGCGCCCGCGCCCGCGAGCTGTGCGACGAGCTGGCCGCGCGCGAGGGCGTGGCCGAGCTGGTGCGCGACACGACAGGCTTGGTGCTCTCGCCCTACTATCCGGCGGGCAAGATGGCTTGGATTCTCGCAAACGTGCCGGCGGCAGCCGAGGCTGCTGCGGCGGGCGAGCTGTGCCTGGGCACGATTGACGCCTGGGTGGTCTGGACGCTCACGGGCGGCGCCGAGTTCCGCTGCGACTGGTCCAACGCCAGCCGCACGCAGCTCTTCGACCTGCGCCGCGGCTGCTGGAGCGAGCCGGTGTGCCAAGCCTTTGGCATCGATCCGGCCTGCCTGCCGCAGGTGACCGATTCTGATGGCCTGTTCGGCACAACGGACCTGGGCGGCTTTTTGCCGGCGCCCGTGCCCGTTCACGGCGTGCTGGGCGATAGCCACGCCGCCCTGTTTGCGCAGGGCTGCCACAGCCGTGGCATGGCCAAGGCGACCTATGGCACCGGTAGCTCGGTCATGATGAACGTCGGCGACGAGTTTGTCGCCAGCTTGCATGGGCTTTCGAGCTCGCTTGCGTGGCGCATGGACGGCGTGACCGAGTACGTGCTCGAGGGCAACGTGAGCTATGCCGGCGCCGTCAAGACGTGGCTGCGTGACGACCTGGAGCTCATCAACAATCCCGAGGAAGTCACCGACCTATGCTATGCCGCCAACCCGGCGAGTCGCGTCTACTTTGTGCCGGCATTTACCGGTCTGGGCGCGCCGCACTGGGCAAGCGACGCCGAGGGCTGCGTCTTTGGCATGACGCGCACCACGGGCCGCGCGGAGTTCGTGAAGGCCGCCGACGAGTCGATTGCCTATCAGATCTTTGACGTGATCGATGCGATGGTCGAGGATTCGGGCGCAGCGCTGGCCGAGCTTCGCGTTGACGGCGGTCCCACGCGCGATGCGTATCTGATGCGGTTTGAGAGCGACCTGGTGGGTTCGCCCATCCGCATCGCGAGCAACGACGAGATGAGCGGTCTGGGCGCGGCTTGGGCCTGCGGTATTGCGCTGGGCATGTACGCGCGCGACGTGGTCGACGTCTACGGCGCCCGCGGCATCGTGGAGCCTTCGATGCCTGCCGACGAGCGAGCCAAAAAGATCGCCGGCTGGCGCCACGCGGTCGAGGCCACAATCGCATACACTGCTTAGGCGGCTGCGCGGCGCCCAGGCACCGCATCTTGCCGTTCAAGCCGTCGCTTGCGTACCAAAGTACGCGGCGCTCCTCTTTCACGGCAACCTGCGGCACTTGGGCGCCGCTCGCTTTCCGCAGGCTATTCCCTGAATCTCATCTGGCTTTCTGGGACGGGGATTAAAAAATCATCGGTAGGATGCGGCAACCGCCTCGATCAATACCTTTCCATGGCGAAAAGCTCGCGGCTCGCGGGAGGGACGCTGCTTCAATTGTGAGCGACTCTAGCGCCCCGGCATGTCGTCGTACGGGCGATTGGGCGCGCTCGGGAAGGCATCGCTTCCATATTGGAGCAGATACTGCTGAACGACGAGGTCAATTGCCGCGAGCGCCCCGTATTTGCCCGTGTCGTTGGCATTCGACTCGCCGCACTGCATGATGAAGGCGGCCTGATTCCAATATGGGTTCGAGGCGTTTTGCGTGATTGCCAGCATGGAGCACTTGCTATCCCTGATGCTGTTGCAGACATCGACATATCGAATGGGATAGCTGCCCCCAACGCTGCAGATGATCGCCAGGTCCTCGGGCTGGAGGGATTGGGCACATGCAAGCTGGGAGGCTTGATCCAGATACAGGTCCATGACCTTTCCCATGGAAAACAGCTTGTTCTGAAGGTATCGTCCGGTATCCCAAAGAAAATGATGGGAAAAGAACGCGACTCGGCGGCAATTATGAATCGCATAGGCGATTTTCGGAAGTTCGGCCAGGTTTTTCTCGGAAATGGTCGCGGCGATGTTTTGCTGAGCTTCCCTCGCATATTCAAGAAACGTCGCGTGCGGGTCCGCGGCGAGATTGCAAATATCGTGAAACTCATGTCTCCATTCTGTAACATCGGTGTCCAGGATGGAATGCAAAACCCTGTGCATTCGTGTTGTACTCAATGGTAACAGGAGCCGGGCGATTAAGCCCGGATGCGGATACATGAAAGGGAGATTGCATGGCACATCAGTCGACTTCGGTATTTCCCGAGACGTTTCTCTGGGGCGTCGCGACCGCTGCGCACCAGGTTGAAGGCAACAACGTGAACAGCGACACGTGGCTGTTCGAGAATGTTGAGGACACGGCGTTCATGGAGCCTTCTGGCGACGCGATGGACCACTACCATCGTTTCCGCGAGGATATCGCCCTTATCGCATCTCTTGGCCTCACCTCCTATCGTCTGAGTGTCGAGTGGTCGCGCATCGAGCCGGCGCGCGGCCTGTTCTCCAAAGCAGAGCTCGCGCACTATCGCGAAGTGCTCCAGTGCTGCCGTGACAACGGTCTCAAGACGATCGTCACACTCCATCATTTCACGTCGCCGATCTGGCTGCTTGCCCAAGGCGGCTGGGAGTCGCCCGAGACTCCCTCCCTTTTCGCGCGGTACTGCGCGCGTGTGGTCGAGGAGATGGGCGATTTGATGGACTACGCATGCACCATGAACGAGCCAAACCTGGCATGGCTCTTGGCTGATGTCGGGGCCACGTCGCGCAACGCCTCCGATCGCGCTGAGGCCCCCATGTTCCGCAGCGTCGCCAAGGCGTTGGGAGTCGAGCCGGCATCCCTGGCCCAATTCCAGTTCGCAGCCACCGAGCGGGCGTTCGATGTGAAGCTCGCCGCTCACAAGGCTGCCGTTGACGCCGTGCATGCAATCCGTCCCGATCTCCCGGCAGGTTGGACGCTCGTGGGAAGCCCCTTTAAGGCGGCTCCCGGTGGCGAGGAACGCGCCGCAGCTGCCCGCGAGGAGATTTGCGATCGCTTTTGCCGTGCTTCCGCAGGCGATGATTTCGTGGGTATCCAGACGTACTCGCGCTCGTGGTACGGCGCGGATGGCCCGGTTGACCCGCCTGCCGGCGTGGAGCTCACCCAGCGCGATGAGGAGTTTTATCCCGAGGCCATCGAGGAGAGCCTGCGAGCTGCTTGGGACCAGTCGGGCACGCCTCTGTTCGTCACCGAAAACGGCATAGCTTCCGAGGATGACGAGCAGAGAGAGCGCTTTTTGGATCGAGCTGTCGCCGGTGTGGGGCGTTGCGTCCGCGACGGTATCCCGGTTTTGGGATACACCTGCTGGTCCGCGTTTGACAATTTCGAGTGGGTTTTCGGGTATGGCCCGAAGTACGGGATCATTTCCGTCGACCGCGAGACACAACGCCGCACCGTAAAGCCAAGCGCTACGCACCTGGGAAGCATAGCGCGCTGTAACGGTGCCTGCGTCGAGATCGGTGATGCCCGATGAAGCGCCTGCTGATACGCGCCGACGACCTTGGCTACTCTCGGGGCGTCAACTACGGCATCGTCGATTCGGTCCGCGGCGGACTCGTCGGGTCAGTCGGGGTCATGACCAACATGGAATCCGTGGACCACGGCCTCGAATTGCTCGACGGGCTTGACGTGTGCCTTGGCCAGCACACGAACATCTGAGTCGGCAGGCCGCTTACCGACCCTGCGCTCATTCCGAGTCTCTGTGGACCGGATGGCATGTTCAAGCCGAGCGGGGCGTATCGGGACGCCATGAAGCGGGGAATCGACTTCGTGGTGCTCGATGAGGTCGTCTTGGAGATCGAGGCTCAGTATCGAAAGTTCGTAGCGCTTGTGGGTAGAGAACCCTCCTACTTTGAGGGTCATGCGGTGGCGAGCCCGGCGTTTTTTAAGGGGTTGGAGATCGTGGCGGAGCGCCACGGACTGCCGCTGTTCCCGATGGGTGCGCCGGGGGAGGCGGTCACGTTCAAGAGCACGCGTGTCGCTGCGTACATGCCCACAGATTTTCGCGCCTATGAGATGGATCCGTTCTCGGCGGTGTGCGGCGCCGTCGAGAATGCGAACGACGACGCGTGCACCCTCATGGTGTTCCATCCGGGTTATATCGATGCCTATCTCATGGACCACTCGAGCATGACGACAGCGCGGGCGCGTGAGGCGTCGATGCTTTGCGATCCCACAACCCGTGAATGGCTGGCGAGTCAGGACATCGCGTTGGTGACATACGACGATTTGAACTAAGAAGAAAGGTGGCAAGTATGATAAACGGGTTTCCCGATGGATTCCTATGGGGTGCGTCGACGAGCGCATTTCAGGTAGAGGGCGCCTGGGGGGAGGGCGGCCGAGGCAAGTCGACGACCGATCGCGGCTTCGGCATCCCCGGAATCACAGATGGCAGCGTGGCGTCCGACCACTACCATCGCTGGAAAGAGGATGTCGACCTCATGGCCGAACTCGGACTAAAGACGTATCGCATGAGCTTCTCGTGGTGTCGCATTATGCCCGGTGCGACTTGCGAGCCGAATCCCGAAGCCCTGGCGTTCTACGACGGTCTGATCGATTACCTTCTGGAAAAGGGCATCGAGCCCTTTGTGACGCTGTACCACTTCGAGTGCCCCCAAGCACTCGTCGACGAGTTCGGCGGATGGTTAGATCGCAGGATGATCGATGCCTTCGCCCGCTACGCCGAGGTCTGCTTTAGGCACTTTAAGGGCCGTGTAAAGCTGTGGACGACTATCAACGAGCAGCTTATCGCGACGGCGTCGTCGGTGAACACCGGGGATACCGAGACCGACCCCAAGAGACACCAGGGCAATACCTATCAGATGAGTTACCACATGTCTCTCGCAGAGCACCGTGCTTTCGAGTTTTTGCACTCAATCGATCCCGAGGCGAAGATCGGGCCGGTCTGCGCCATCCAGGTGACCTATCCGCTCAGCAGCTCGCCTGCAGATGTGATGGCGGCGCTCAATGCCGAGGAGATGGAGCAGTTCTACATGCTCGACATGAGCGTGCGTGGATCGTATTCCCCGTATGCGGCGAGCTATCTCAAGCGCGAGGGGTTCTATCCCGCGGTCGAGCCCGAGGACGATGCGGTCCTGCACGGGTCGACGCCCGATTTCATCGGCATCAACTATTACTCCAGCAGCTGCGTCAAGGAGCGCACCGAGCCCATCGTATTCGGTGGCTTCCCGCCTTGGGGCGCGGGCGACTTCGTCCTCTGCGACAACCCGAGGCTCGAGAAGACCGAGTGGATGCCCAACGGCCTCGACCCCATCGGGCTGTCGATCGGCATGCGCAAGGTGCATGACCGCTACGGCCTGCCTATGATCATCACCGAGAACGGCATGGCTTTGAGCGAGGAGCCCGATGAGTCCGGCGCGATTCACGACGAGCAGCGCATCGCCTATCTCTCCGCGCATATCGCCCAGGTCGGCGAGCTCATCGAGCAGGGTTATCCCATCTTTGGGTATTGTCCGTGGAGCTTTGTCGATGTGGTCTCCAGCCATCAGGGCTTCGCCAAGCGCTATGGCCTTGTATACGTGGATCGCACCGATGACGACATCAGGACTTGCGACCGGATTCGCAAGGACAGCTTCTATTGGTACCAGAAGGTCATCGCGGGCAATCAGCTGCCTGAATAAACGCAAGTTTTCCGGTTGGCGCGAAGTCGCCGGCGGGGGATAGAAAGAAACGGGAAGGGAAGTACCATGGCAGATAACAAGCGTATCGCCGAGGATATCCTCAAGGCGGTGGGCGGCCCGAAGAACGTGACTTCGGCGACCCATTGCATGACGAGGCTCCGCCTTGTGCTCAAGGACGAGTCCAGCATCGACGATGACGAAGTCAAGGCCGTTGACGGCGTGATGGGCGTTGTTCACGGCGGTCAGCAGTATCAGATCATCGTGGGGACGAACGTGCCCAGGGTGTACGCGGAGTTCTGCTCACTTGCCAACGTCAACGAGCTCGAGGCGGTTGAGGACGCCGAGGCTGCCGCCGCCGATGTCGAGCTTGTCGGCAAGAAGAAGCTTACGCCCATGCAGATCCTGAAGAACGTCGTCGGTTACATGGCGGGCTGCATGACCCCGATGATCCCGGTGCTGCTCACGGGCGGTCTCGCAAATGCGATCAATGCCCTGTGCGGTCCGCAGCTCCTGGGCCTGTACCCCGCGGAGAGCGACATCTACGTGCTCTTCGACTTCATCTACGATGCCGCCCTGTACTTCATGCCTATCCTCGCGGGCGTCAACGCGGCGAAGCAGTTTGGCATCAACGGTATGCTCGGCGGATTTATCGGCTGCATTCTCATGTCGCCGGATTTCGCCGCAATCATCGCCGAGGGTAAGGCGTTTACCGTCTTCGGCATCCCCTGCAACACCTCTGCCGCCTATGCCCAGACTGTCCTGCCCATCATGATGTCCGTTCCGCTGTTCGCTGTTGTATATAAGTTTGTCGGCAAGCACCTGCCCGACGTGCTCTCCACCGTATTCACGCCCATTTTGAGCCTCCTTGTTACCTCGCCGTTCATCCTGTGCCTGCTCGCCCCCTTCGGTACGATTGTGGGCAACGCCATCAGCGGCGGCCTTGCTTGGTTCGGTATGAATACCGGGTTCTTCGGTGTCGGCGTGATCGCCGCCCTTTGGGAGTTCCTCGTCATGAGCGGTATGCATCTGGCCCTTATGATGCCCATGATGGCCTCGTTCTTCGAGACTGGCGAGATGACCGGTGTCATGCTCGCGGGTAGCTTCGCCACGTGGGCGTGCTTCGGCGTCGCCCTCGGTGCGGCTCTTCGACTCAGGGGCAAGGCGGAAGGCGGCAACGCCTTCGGCGCCTTCGTGTCCGGTATCTTGGGCGGCGTTACCGAGCCTGTGCTCTATGGTATCTGCCTGTCTCACGTGCGCTGCTTTGGTGCCTTGATGGTCGGTAGCTTTGTCGGCGGTGCGTATGCTGGCATCGCCAATCTCACCCAGTACGTCATCACCTCCGCGAACTTCCTGTCCGTCCTGAGCTATGCGGGCGGCACCAACGCCAACTTCATCCAGGGTATCATCGCGAGCCTCATTTCCCTGGTCGTCGCAGCTGTGTGCACCTATCTCTTCGGCTTTAGCAAGAAGGAGCTCGATCAGGTAAACGCCAAGTAGCATTGAGCCTTTGCCCCTTTAGAGGGAAACTCCATGATTGATGCAGCCTGAAATAACCCGCGCCTCGCTCTCTCGAGTGGGGCGCGCGTCTTGCCTTCTATCACGCATGCGTGGCCGACGGCTATCGCGAGGTGGGTCTTCCCTCGGCCCGTCTGCCCATGGAACGTGAAGTCCCGCGCTGCCTCGACGAACGACAGCGATTTCGGGTGGTTCGCGCCATGGCTGTCGGGAAAGGCTGCCTGCGTGAAGTCGTGCCCTTCGAACGACTTCACGCAGGGGAATTTCGCCTTCCTGAACAGCCTTGCGCGCTTGGATTCCTTCCGGACCGTCATCTCATGCTCGATGAGCTCGTCCGTCCTAGGTGGCTCATTTGGGACGGGGCTTTTTTGACTGGTATGATTGGTGCGGCCATTCAAACCAGCTAAAAGAGCCCCGTCCCAAATTGACTACCGAGAGGATCTGCCATGGAGCGCATTGCGAGTTTTTCCGTTGACCATCTGCTGCTTGAGCCCGGCGTGTATGTGAGCCGCATCGACCGCGATCCGGCGACCGGTGCCGCCGTCACCACCTTTGACCTGCGCCTGACCACGCCCAACAAGGAACCGGTCATGAATACCGCCGAGTGCCATACCATCGAGCACTTGGGTGCGACGTTCCTGCGCAATCATGCCGAGTGGTCGAGCCGCATCGTCTACTTTGGTCCCATGGGCTGCCGCACGGGCTTTTACCTGGTCGTGTTTGGCGAGGTGACGAGCGAGGAGATCCTGCCGCTCGTGCGTGAGCTCTTTGAGTTTGTCGCCGGCTTTGAGGGCGATGTCCCCGGAGCTGCTCCCGATGAGTGCGGTAACTACCTGGACCAGAACCTTCCCATGGCTAACTGGCTCGCGCGCCGCTACCTCGACCGCGACCTGGCCGATATCGACGAGAAGCACCTGCACTATCAGCAGGCGTAAGAGCTGTCTACGAAACGACCGTTTGCACCGGAGGCGTCCCCGTTTTTTCGGGGACGCTTTTTCACGTTGAGCGCTCAAAATAGTATTTGTTTGTTCTAGAATGTTCGTATAGTCACATAAACGAACAGGAGCGAACATGCATATCTACTCTGTCAACGATCCCGAGTTCAAGCCCTATGGCAACGTTTGGGATAACGTCCCGTCCGAGCTTACGTCGCCCGTGCTCGAGGCGCTTGCCTCCACGCCCATCCCCGAGGGCAGCAAGTACGTAGCAAGCGCGCCGGAGCTCGAGGGCGTCAAGGATGCCGATAAACTGGGCTTTCTCATGTTTGGCGGCCGACCCTTCCAGCTTGGCTGGTGTAACGGCCACAACACGCAGCTCAACTGCCTGGAGTATCACCGCGCCAGCGAGTTTAACCTGGGCGCTCGCGACTTTATCCTGTTCGTGGCGCATCGCTGGGAGATCGAGGACGGCAAGCTCGACACCGCGTGCGTCAAGGCGTTCCGCGTGCCGGCGGGTACGGTCGTCGAAGTCTTCAACACCACGCTCCACTACACGCCCTGCATGGTCGATGAAGGCGGCTTCCAGGTGATGGTCGCGCTTCCCGCCGGCACCAATGGTCCGCGCCCCGAGGCTGCATCCGACATGCCTGCCGCCGGTGACGCTTACTGCTACTGGAAGGCCGACAAGTGGGTCCTCTGCCATGCTGACAGCCCCAAGGCAGCCGAAGGCGGCTACGTAGGCCTCATCGGCAAGAACCTCGACATCACCGTGGACTAGGGGCTTCCGGTCTGTCTCGATCTGTAACATCTAGCGGGCTAAATCGTCTCTACCTGTTACAGATTTAGACAAACTGCAGGGGACAGACTGAACAATCTCGATCTGTAACACCAAGCCCGGTTTTGGCGGCCTAACTGTTACAGAATGAGACAAACGGCCCGAACCACCACAAAGGTGCCCCTTTGTGGTGGTTGCCTAGAGCTGGCTGCGCAGATAGTCAGCCATATATGGAACGGCGAAACGCACGTAACCGCGGCGCGCCTGTTCGATTACGCCGGCGTCGATGAGGCGCCGGCGATATTTTTGCGCGTAGTCGGGTGTGACCGACATGCGCTCAGCCACATTGGAAATGCGTGACACGTCGTCTTTGTCATCAGCCATCGCGGCGAGAAACGCGACGTCTTGATCCGATAGCGCGGCAAGTGTCGTCTCGCACACGTCGTTTTCGAAATCAACCTTCGATGCCTCAATGGCTCCGTCGACTTGCTCTGGCGTTACGCGCTCTCCGGCTTTGCAGCGATTGGCGATGTTGTAGCCAATGAGCTGCAACATATAGGGTGAGCCTTGGGTTGCGCGAGCGGCGCGTAGGCGAAGATCGCTTGGAATATCAAGGCTGAGCTCATCAAAAGCCCGTTGATAATAGGCGTCGACGTCTCCGACTGAAAGCGGTTCAAGCGTGACCTTACGTGCGCGGTTGAGAAATGTCAGTACGCGGTCGTTGAGTGTCGCCGAAACTGCTCCCGGAAGACCCGCCATAACGAGTGCGACGTTAAGCCGCTCGCCGACCAGCTCTTGGTAGGCGGTGACGAGCTGTCTAATCTCAGGTGAATTAGCTTGGAGCTCATCGATAAGGATGAGGATGCCGTGCCCCTGCTCGGTCAGCTTACGCGCCAGCTGCGTGAGTTTGAACTGGAAACTCTTGGTCTCCTGCACATCGCGTGTGAACTCAAGGCCCGCTGAGAAACCGAAGACGCTCAAGCTGCCGCCGGAAAGTTTGGGGAGATGACGCTTGCTGACATAGGGCTCGCCAGCCTCTTGGATTTTTTCAACAATGCGCTCGAGCATATCCTCGGAGGCTACGGTGGGCGTGGCGACAACAAAGCCGAGCTTGCGTGCGCGGTCGGCGAGTTCCCACAGAAGAACCGTCTTACCGCTGCCTCGCTGCCCAAGCATGAGCGTGGCTCGGTCGCGATTGCCCGGCTCCTGCTCAAGGCCGGAGATGAATGTCGAAATCACGTTCCCGCGTCCAACCAGATAGGACGGGCGATTTCCGAATGAAGGGGAGAAGATGGTTTCAGTCATGAGTCTCCTTTCCTTTTTTTCCTATTTTTTCCTTTCTTTCCTATTCAGTCAAATATCCCGCCGGCGAAGGCGGCTGCGGGGGTCTCATCGGCAAAAATCGAGCGCGAGAGCGTAGAGTTTGAGCAAGAGACTTGGACGGGTCGTCTTGAGCGCATCCATGTCAGGCCTGGCGTTGTTGCTGATGAGCCGCTTGTTGCAGTTACCGTGCGCTTTCCGGCATCCATGGTGGTGGCAATCGACCGGAAGACGGGGGATCGATCCGATTTTATTCGGCGGGCCGTTTTCCCTGCGCTGTAGTAACGTTGCGTCTCCTAAATCGACCTTGGTTTCGTCGAGGAGGTAGATCTTGAGGATGAGGTGTCCTGCTTCGGTGAACCCGTTCTCGAAGACGGGCAGCACGCGCGACACGGACTACCGCGACCTCCTGACCTTCCGCGACGGGGAGTAGCGGCTTGGCGGTGTGCGGCGCCGGCACGTGACGGTGGCGGGCATGAGGCTTGGCCTTCGTGACGGCATGTTCTTTAGAGTTTGCGGTGCATGATGGCACGGCCGTTTTCAAATCGTGAAACATTGCCCGGGAATGAGTAACAGGCTTTGGTTCGTACATCCGTTATAACGGGAGTTGCAAGAAGTGACATCCGTGACGAGAGGTTGAACTCATGACTCAGCACCGGTTTCCCGAAGGTTTCCTCTGGGGTGCTTCCACCAGCGCTTTTCAGGTTGAGGGTGGGTATGATGAAGGAGGCAAAGGTCCGGCAACCACCGATTGCGGCCCGGGGTGTCCCGGCATCGCCGATAACAAGATCGCCTCGGACCACTATCATCACTGGCGTGAGGATGTCGACCTCATGGCCGAGCTCGGCATCAAGGTCTACCGGATGGGTTTCGCTTGGAGCCGCATCATGCCCGATGCCTCGGGGGATCCCAATCCTGAGGGCTTGGCGTTTTATGACCAGCTGATTGACTACCTGCTGGAGCGAGGGATCGAGCCCTTGGTCACCCTGTATCACTTCGAATGTCCGAGTGCGTTGGTCGAGGCCTTCGGCGGCTGGAAGAGCCGTAAGATGATCGACTTCTATGTGCGCTATGCCGAAATCTGCTTCACGCACTTCAAGGGGCGCGTCAAGCGCTGGGTTACCGTGAATGAACAGCTAATTGCGACCTCCGCGCCCAGCAACACGGGTGACACCGAAACCGATCCGCGCCAACGGCAGAAGAACGCCTACCAGATGAGCTATCATGTCGCTCTTGCCGAGCATCGCGCCATCGCGTGCCTGCGACAGATCGACCCCGATGCGCAGATCGGCCCCGTTGTCGCCATGCAGGTGGTCAACCCGCGGACGAGCGCTTCGGCGGATGTGCTTGCGGCCATGAACGCCGAGGAGATGATGCAGAACTACCTGCTCGACCTGAGTGTGCGCGGCGACATCTCGCCTTATGCGCGCTATTACCTGGAGCGCGAAGGTTTCTACCCTGTTGTTGAGTGCGGGGACCACGACATCCTGGTCGCGACGAGGCCCGATTTTCTTGGGGTGAACTACTATTTCAGCAATTGTGCGCATGAGCGCACGGAGCCCATCCGCTTCGACCGGTTCCCTCCGTGGTCGGGCGGGGATTTCGAACTCTGCGATAACCCTGCGATCGCGCCGACCGAGTGGATGTCGAACGGCATCGACCCCCTTGGGCTTCGCGTGGGCATGCGCAAGCTCTACGATCGCTACCAGCTTCCGATGATCGTCACGGAGAACGGCATGGCGCTTTCCGAGTCACTTGACGAGGAGAACAGGGTGCATGATGCCGTGCGCATCGAATACCTTTCACGACATTTGGGCGAGGTCGAGGAGCTCATTCGCGAAGGCTATCCCGTCTTCGGCTACTGCGTTTGGAGCCTCATGGATCTATGCTCAAGTCATCAGGGGTTCACTAAGCGCTACGGCCTTCTGTATGTCGATCGCACGGAAACCGATGCGAAGCAATGCGCTCGTTTCAGGAAGGACAGCTTCTTCTGGTATCAGGACGTGATTAGAGAAAACGGCTTGCCCTGCTGAGCGTCGGTGGTCCGACGAGATTACTCGCCAGTACCGGAATCGGCTCCATAACGCCTCAGGTATTCCATGACTATCAAGTCGATGGCGGCAAGCGCACCGAACTTGCCCGTGTCGATGTTGTTGGTCACTCCGCAGCTCAGTATGCAGGAGGCATGGTTCCAGTAGGCGCTTGAGGTGTTTTGTGTGATGGCGAGAAGACGACAGCCGGAGGCGGCGAGTGCGTTGACGATTTCTGGATAACGAATGGGGTATGTTCCCCCTATGCTGCAAATGATGGCGAGGCTGGATTTGGTGAGCGATTGCGCGCAGGCGAGCTGCGATGAATAATCGAGGTAAAGCTCGATGGGGCGGTTCATGATGGTGAGCCTGCTTTGGAAGTAGCGGCCCACGTCCCAGAGGAAGTGGTGGGAGAAGAACGCGACATGCCCGCTGTCGTGCAAATCATCGACAATGGCGGGCAGTTTCGCGATGTTTGCCGCCGAGATGGTCGTTTCGATATTGAGCAGGATCGCCTCCCGGTAGGATGCCAGAGCGCCTTCCGTGTCGTTTGACAGCTGTTCTACAAAGGCATGTGGAAACAACCCGGTTTTGAGGACGTCATGTTCAAGCTGGTTGCGCAGGTCCTTGAAATCAGCGAAACCCATAAACCGGCAGAATCGCGACACTGAAGCCTTCGAGACGAAGCACATGTCGGCGATTTCTCCAATCGAGAGCTCGCTCAGCTTGCTGTAGTTTTTCACCAGCGTGGTCGCTATCTCGTAGTTGGTGTCGTGCTGCATTGCGGTGTCGATGTAGTCAAGCAACCGTTCGGCAACCGATCCCATCGAGATGGATTTTTCCATGATGGCTGTCCCCTTTATGCTCAGTGGCCCGAATAAGAGGGCCTCATTTGACCAAACTATAGCTCAAACATGCCGGTATTCCTGCGGAGTTTCACGTTATGAAACTCGCGTAGCCATCTCGCAACCTTGTGGCACAGCATGTAACCGATTTTGGATATAGCCGGCGTTATCTTAATGCAAGAAGAGACGACGAAGCTTGCCGCCCCGCCGGAACACGGCATCGGCTCTACACAGGGCATCGCTTCGTTGCTTTGCCGCTCGACGAGATATCGGTTGAGGAGGATCGGATGAAGCGGTTATTGCTGCGCGCCGACGATTTAGGTTACAGCGACGGTGTTAATTGCGGGATAGCGGCCGCGGTCCAAGCGGGGCTCATTCGCTCGGTGGGCGTCATGACCAACATGCCGCTTGCAGAAAGCGGTTTGGCGCGCCTGCAAATCAAGGATCTCTGCTTGGGTCAGCACACCAATATCTGCACGGGTAGGCCCCTCAGCGATTCCTCGCTCATCTCGAGCATCGTTGACGATGATGGCAATTTCAAGCGGAGCTCAGCATATCGCGCCGCCGCGCGGGCTGGGGAGGACTTCGTGGTGCTTGACGAGGTCATTATCGAAATCGAGGCGCAGTATCGGCGATTCCTTGAGCTCGTCGGGCGTGAGCCCGATTACTTCGAGGGACATGCGGTCGCAAGCCCCATGTTCTTCCGCGGCCTTGAGATCGTTGCCGAGCGTCACGGCCTGCCCTATTTCGCGATGGGTGCTCCGGGCGAGCCAGTCACCTTTCGCTCGACGCCGGTGCTTTCCTATGTTCCCAAGGATTTCTCGTCATATGAAGCGGATCCCTTTGCGGCGCTTCGAGAGGCGCTTGAAACGACACCGGAAGGGATATGCCGTCTCATGGTGTTTCACCCAGGTTATATCGACGCGTACTTGCGAGATAACTCGACCATGCTCGAGGCCCGCATCCGGGAAGCCGCGATGCTTGTCGACCCTGATGTCGCCGCATGGCTTGCAGAGCAGGACGTGGGGCTCGTGACGTACGCAGACCTGACGTAAGCGTCCGCTGGGGCAATCTCGCCAATTCACGCTGAATGGCGTACTGCCTGAAGCACGTCGTTGTGATTTTGAAGAGAGGTGGATGCGCTATCTAGAGGGGAAGATGCCGCACACGGGCATCGATAGAGTTCACTGCAAAGATTGGAGCTGAAATATGTCGGTATTCGACAAGATCCAAAACATAATGGATAAGACAATCGCACCTGTGGCAAGCAAGGTTGCTGACAGCAAGATGCTCGACGCCCTCATGGGCGGCATGATGTGCACGCTGCCCATGACCCTTGGCGTCTGTGTTATCGCGATTCTCATCAACTTCCCCATTCCGGGGTTCTCCGATTGGGTGGTTTCGAGCGGTCTCATGGCGACCGGCAACTCCATCCTCACCGTTACCATGAACATGATGGGTATATACATCTCCTTCTTCATCGGTTTGAGGTGGGGTAAGGTATGCGGCCTTAGCGGTTATACCGGTGGCATCGTGAGCGGCGCGGTGTTTTTGGCATTCATGCCGCAGCAATCGTTCGAGGATATTCCCATGGCGAGTTTCATCAACACGTCGTACATGGGATCGAACGGCATCTTCGTCGCCATTCTGCTTGGCCTGATCGTGCCGAAGGTGACAGCCATTTTGATGAGCAAGCTTGAAATCAAGCTCCCCGATATGGTTCCGCCCATGGTTGCAGACTCGCTGTCGCCGATGTTTGCCGCCATCGTGCTATTCACTGCGGTGTGGTTCGCCAAGTGGGGTCTTTCTTTCACCCCGTGGGGCAACCTGTTCGATATGATCAACACCTTGATCGGCACGCCGGTCACGATGGTCGGTGCCTCTCCTTTGGCATATATCATCGTGTGCTCGCTGCAGTCGATCTTCTGGTTCTTCGGTGTCCACCCCAACGTGATGCTCAACTTCTACGCTCCGGTAATCATGGCTTGCAGCGCTGCTAACGCCGAGGCCATCATCGCGGGCCAGGCACTGCCCTATGGCGCTTGGGCCGTCGTCGCGCTCGGCACCGCCATCGGTGGCCAGGCTAACGCCCTGGGCATCAGCATCTCGCTGCTCTTCACCAAGTCCGAGCGCTTCAAGGCGATTCGCGGCATCGCGCTTGTTCCGTCGCTTTTCAATATCTCCGAGCCGCTCATGTTCGGTCTGCCGGTCGTGCTGAATCCCGCGTACTTCATCCCGTTCGTGCTGAACATCCCGGTCTGCGCCATCGTGGTCCAGGCGCTTTACGCCCTCGGTCTTGGGGCTGCGTTCAATCCCACGATTCAGCTTCCCTGGGTGCTTCCCCAGCCGGTCATCGCATTCATGCAGGGCGGCATCGGGTGCCTGGTGATCTCGGTTGCGGTTTTGGCGGTGTCGGTGCTCATGTATACCCCCTTCACCCTTATGGCTGATCGCCAGGCGTTGCGAGAGGAGCAGGCCGCTCTCGAGGAATCGGCCGCATAGGGATTTTCATATTCACACCATCATTTTCCATGAGGTTGGGAGCGTAGGATGAAACATATCGTACTTATGTGCGCCGCGGGCGCTTCGACGAGCATGCTGGTACGGCGCATGCAACAGGCGGCTGAAAAAGACGGTTTCGCGTGCACCATCGAGGCGCACCCTGTCAACCAAGCGGCGGAATATGCGGATAGCGACGTTATCCTGCTGGGACCGCAGGTTCGCTTTGAACTCAACAAGGTGAAGAATCAAGTGAACTGTCCGGTGGAGCCGATTGATATGACAGCGTATGGGACAATGAACGGCGAGGCCGTGCTCAAACAGGCTCGAAAGTTGCTGGGGGCATAGCCATGTCAGAGATCAAACAAGAAGCGATCGATCAGTTTGAAATGACGTGCTTCTCTATCGTCGCTCAGGTGGGGAGCGCGCGCAGCTGCTACCTCGAAGCGATAACCTGTGCCGAGAATGGTGATTTTGAGGCCGCCCGGAAACTTATCGACGAGGGCAACGTGGTGTTCAACGCAGGCCACGACGCTCACATGAAACTGCTTCAGCAAGAGGCCAGCGGCGAGGAGCTGCCGTTTCGCATCATCTTGCTGCATGCGGAGGATCAGCTCATGAGCGCTGAGGGCTTCCGTATCCTTGCCGAGCGCTTCATCACGGTCTATCAACGCATGGGTGCAAGCGCCTAACTGATTATCTGACGGGAAGCCGGGACTGCCATGTAGCCCGTCTTCCCGTTTCATGAAGATGTTTTCACGATCGAGGAGGTACCCAATGGCATTTCCGGAAGGTTTCCTGTGGGGTGGCGCCACCGCCGCCAGCCAGTATGAGGGCGGCTGGGAAGAGGGCGGCAAGGGACCGAACACCTCGGACGCCATGACCAGCGGTAGCCATACGGTGTCACGGCAGATAACGTGGCGTAATACCGCGACAGGGGAAACCGGCGCGCTTCCCGTGTATGCGGTTTGCGAGGAGGGACTTCCTGAAGGGCTGGAGGTGGCGGTGGTTGATGGCTACTACTATCCCAGCCACACGGCCACCGACTTCTACCACCACTACGCCGAGGACATCGCCCTCATGGGCGAGATGGGCTTCAAGTGCTTCCGCCTGTCCATGAACTGGGCGCGCATCTTCCCCACGGGCGAGGAGGCTGAGCCCAACACCGAGGGTCTAGCGTTCTACGACGCCGTGTTTGACGAGTGCGCTAAGTACGGCATCGAACCGCTCGTGACGCTCTCGCACTACGAGACCCCGCTCGCGCTCGTGAACAAGTACGGCGGTTGGAAGAGCCGCGAGCTCATCGACCTGTTCGTGCGCTACGCCACCTGCGTCATGAAGCACTATCAGGGCAAGGTGAAGTACTGGCTCACCTTCAACGAGATCAAC
Organism: uncultured Collinsella sp.; assembly: GCA_934630375.1. GTDB lineage: Bacteria > Actinomycetota > Coriobacteriia > Coriobacteriales > Coriobacteriaceae > Collinsella. Next base: position 79,775 of record CAKTVQ010000001.1, on the reverse strand, counting down.
ATGATGAGCATGGGGAGCTTCATGGCGGGCGGGCTTACGGATGGGAGCCCCCATGCGAAGGCCCAGGCGGCGCACAACCAGTTCGTGGCGTCTGCCCTTACGGTTCGGTCGGCGCACCAAATCTCCCCTAAGATCATGGTGGGTCAGATGCTCGCGTACAACCCCATCTACTCCTATTCCGCCGACCCCGCCGATCATCTGCTCGCCATGGAACGCGAGCGTGACGCGCTGTGGTATGCCGACGTGCAGGTGGGCGGCCACTATCCCGCCTATCGCTTGAGGGAGATGGAGCGCGCGGGCATCAAGCTGGAAATGGGCGAGAACGACCTCGAGCTTCTCGCAACCTATCCGGCAGATTTCCTGTCGTTCTCGTGCTACGGAGGCTCGACGGTATCGTTGCGCCAGAAGGAGCTCGAGGTCGCGTCCGGCAATCTCGCTTTCGGCATGGTGAAAAACCCCTACCTCGAGACCAACGCCTGGGGCTGGGCGACCGATTCGTACTGCCTGCGCATCGCCTTGAACGAGCTCTACGACCGCTATCACAAGCCGCTTTGGATCGTGGAGAACGGTATCGGCTGGAGCGACGAGGTGAAGGCCGACGGCTCCATCCATGACGGCTACCGCATCGACTACCTGCGCAAGAACATCCAGAGCATGAAGGATGCCGTGGAACTCGACGGCGTGGACCTCATGGGCTACACCATGTGGGGCTGCATCGACCTGGTCAGCGCCGGCACGGGCGAGATGCGCAAGCGCTACGGCTTCGTCTACGTCGACCGCGACGACGAGGGCAAGGGCACGCTCGCGCGCAGCCGCAAGGACAGCTTCTATTGGTACAAGAAGGTCATCGAGAGCAACGGCGAGGACCTGGACTAACCCTATGGGACAGGGGATAAGATTATGGACTGCTATTTCGGTATAGATGCGGGCGGCACTCAGGTGAAATGGGCGGTGGTGAACGCCGACTACCACATTGAGGAGCACGGAAGTATCCCAACATGCACCTCGCCCGCCGACCAGGTTATCGAAACGTTCCGCTCGGTGATCGAGCCCCATCGCGCCCGGGTGAGGGGTGTGGGAATAAGTATGCCCGGAGTCTTTTCCGAAGGCGATTCCGATGGCGTGGTTGGGGGAGGCGGCGCCCTTCACTGTTTGGACGGATATCCGCTCGGTCGCATCTTGCGCGAGAGCACGGGGCTTCCCGTAACCATCGAGAACGATGCGATGTGCGCGGCACTGGGAGAATATGCCGTCGGCGCGCTGAAGGGGGTCTCCCTGGGGTTGATGGTGGTGATCGGTACGGGTCTCGGCGGTGCCATCGTTGTTGACGGTCACATCTTGCGAGGCGCGCACAATCTCGCCGGCACCGTGTGCTTTGTGAGCAACGATGTGCGCAAGCCCGTGACCTTTGGGTCGGTGTACGGTGATGTCACCAGCTGGCGGGCGCTCCGAGACCAGGTGTGTGCGGCGAAGGGGATTGATCCGACCGATGATATCGACGGATATCGGATTTTCTCTTGGATTGAAGAGGGGGATGAGGACGCTCGTCGCGGTCTGGATGCATACGCGTTGGTCTTCGACAACATGCTGATGGGGTTGCAGTCGGTCATCGACCCTGAGGTCATCGTGGTCGGCGGCGGAATCAGCGCCCGTCCCGAGCTGTTTGAGGCATTTGAGCGCATGATGGATCAGGCTCACGTTCTTCCCATCATACCGAGGCCCTGCATCAAGCCAGCACAGAACGGCAACGATGCCAATTTGCTTGGCGCTGTGCGCACGCTGCGCCGCTCGCTTGGCGAGTGCGATTGATTGGCGGCTGGTGGCCCGACTCGTGGCCTCCTGTCCTAAACAAAAATCTCGACATCACCTGCGACTAGTATCTTCCGTCTCGATCTGTAACATCTAGCGGGCTAAATCGTCTCTACCTGTTACAGATTTAGACAAACTGTAGGGGCCCGCCCGAAAATCTCGATCTGTAACACCAGGACCGGTTTTGGCGACCTACCTGTTACAGATCGAGACAAACCGCCCCCAACCACCACAAAGGTGCCTGTCCACTTTGTGGTGGTTGGGCGGGCGGGTATCAAAAAGTGTCAGACGGGGCAGCTGCCGGGCGTCTGCGCACGAAAAGAAGTGTCGACCTGCGCCGTTGCCGTTGAGCGGCGCGCTGTTTGCGGGGATACTGAAATCACGACAAACAGCGTGTGAAAGGATTGATGCATGGCTTTCCGTAAAGACTTCCTGTGGGGCGGCGCGACGGCTGCCAACCAGTGCGAGGGCGCTTACGACGTGGATGGCCGCGGCCTGGCCAACGTGGATGTGGCGCCGCACGGCCCCGAGCGCTATGCGGTGGTCTCCGGCCAGCGCAAGATGCTCGACTTCGAGGACGGCTATTACTATCCCGCGCAGACCGGCATCGATTTCTACCACCACTACAAGGAGGACATCGCCCTCTTTGCCGAGATGGGCTTTAAGACCTTCCGCATGAGCCTGGCGTGGACCCGCATCTTCCCCAACGGTGACGAGACCGAGCCCAACGAGGCTGGCCTGGCTTTTTACGAGGACGTGTTCCGCGAGTGCCAGGCGCACGGCATCGAGCCGCTCGTGACCATCACGCACTTCGACTGCCCGATTCACCTCATCAAGGAGTACGGCGGCTGGCGCAACCGCAAGCTCATCGACTTCTACAAGAACCTCGCGACCACGATCTTCACTCGCTACAAGGGCCTGGTGAAGTACTGGCTCACCTTCAACGAGATCAATATGATCCTGCACCTACCGTTTATGGGTGCCGGTCTGGTCTTTGAGGAGGGCGAGAACAAGGAGGCCGTCGAGTACCTGGCCGCCCACAACGAGCTCGTCGCCAGCGCCTGGGCAACCAAGATCGCTCACGAGATCGACCCCGAGGTCAAGATCGGCTGCATGCTCGCCGCGGGTAGCTATTACCCCTACAGCTGCCGTCCGGGCGATGTGCGCCAGGCGCAGATTGACAACCAGAGCAACTATTTCTTCGTTGACGTCCAGAGCCGCGGCTATTACCCGGCCTATGCCGTCAAGAAGCTTGAGCGCCTGGGCATCGATGTGGGCATGACCGACGAGGACCGCGAGATCCTGGCCGCCAACACCGTCGACTTCATCAGCTTTAGTTACTACAGCACCCGTTGCTCCGCCGGTGCCGACAACCCCGAGGTCGAGAAGACCCAGGGCAATGCCTTCGCCGGCGCCAAGAACCCCTATCTGCAGCAGAGCCAGTGGGGCTGGGCCATCGATCCGCTGGGCTTTCGCATCACCCTCAACGACCTGTACGACCGCTATCAGAAGCCGCTGTTTGTGGTCGAGAACGGTCTGGGCGCCAAGGACGTTGTCGAGGAGGACGGCTCCATCAACGACGATTACCGCATCGACTACCTGCGCCAGCACATCGCTGCGATGCGCGACGCGGTGACCGAGGACGGCATTGACCTGCTGGGCTACACCACCTGGGGTCCGATCGACCTGGTTAGTGCCGGTACCGGCGAGATGTCCAAGCGCTACGGCTTTATCTACGTCGACCGCGACGACGCCGGCAACGGTACCCTCAAGCGCTCCAAGAAGAAGAGCTTCGACTGGTATAAACACGTCATCGAGACGAACGGCGAAGATTTGGCCTAGGCTTCCCCAGCCACCGCACCTTGGGCCTCATTCGTCGCTTGCGTACCTTAAATACGCGGCGCTCCTCATTCGACCCAATCTGCGGCACCTGGAAAACCCTAGACTCAAATCTTACAGACCTGGCCTAGGCTTCCCCGGCAATCATAGCTTCCTAACCAAGGCGCCCAGCGAGCACAAACTGCTCGCCGGGCGCCTTGTTAAAAGAAGTGAAAGAAAGCAAAAGAAGTTAAAACTTGCAAAAGAAGTGAAAGGGAATAGGACTCAATATCGATAAGTGACGTTCTGCCGTCTGCGGATTTTGGGACATGCGGCCCGTTTTTTGGGCCTGCCTGTCGGTACACTAAAAGCACTATGGGTACCCGCGAGCGACATATCGGTCATGCGGCCGCCCGATCCGCACCCGTGGCGGATCCTAGGGGCGGCACGCTCTTTGCCATGCCGCGATTCCTTGTTGGCATAACGCATCGTGTATACCGCTGCCGCGTCTTCGCTATCGCTGGCGCCATCACCGCGCTGTTCCTCATGCTTTTGGCAGTCTTGCCGGCGCTGTTTGCCTCCGACCCCAAGCTTTCCAACGCCGTGCCCGCCTATAGCGAGGTGTCCGAAGAGGTCGTGGATGCGCTCGTCCACTCGAGCTCTCTCCCGCTGCTTGTCGCCGCAATTATATTTTCGATCTGGGGCGTATCGGTCTATCTGCGCTGTTTGGACTATGTGTTGCGCCGCCGCCTTGTTGCCGTCGCCACCATCTGCGCCCTCTGGATGATTGAGGTCATCCTCAAATACAAGTCGTTCACACCGTTCTATGCCACCGTGCTGTGGTACCTGTACTACGTGCCCATGACGCTCATTCCGCTGCTCTACCAGCTGTGCGGCCTGCGCCTTGCGGGGCTGGAACAACACCGTGCGGGCCGTCGCTATCGCAGCATCCTGTGGGTCGTGGCCATCCTACTTATCGGTTTTGTGCTCACCAACGATTTCCACCGGCAGGTATTCCACTTTGACCGTGCAAGCGACACCTGGAGCAACGATTACACGTACGGCTGGGGCTATTTCGCCGTCTTAGTGTGGACGGCCTTTAACTTCGTGGCCTTTTTTATCCTGGTGGGCCGGTCCTCGTCCTTTCGCATCCAACGTTTCTCGGGCACGGCGGCGCTTGTTTTGTTGGGTGGTGCGTTCTTTGCCATCTCGTATGCTCTGCGCGTGCCCTGGGCATGGAGGCTCAACTTCTCGCTCGTCTATTGCGTCTTGTGCGTGGTGGCGATGGAAATCTGTCTCGATTGCGGTGTCATTCCGTCATATCACGACATTGCTGGCATCTTCGATACCTTGCCGCTCGACCTCAAAGTTCTAACGCGCGACCTGCAGGAAGTCTATGCCACACCGGTGTCGAAGCCAATGCCGGCGGGCGTGTGCGAAGAGCTGCGGGCCCAGGAACACGGGCATGCCCATGCCTTTGCCGTGGCGTCCGATCCCGATGTGATGTACCGAGCCTTTCCACTGCTGGGCGGATCGGCCCTGCTTGCTCAGGACGTATCGGAGGTCAACGAACTCAACCGCGAGCTGGCGCATCGGCGTATGGAACTGCAGCGCCAAAATGAGCTGCTCACGGCCGACTACGATCTTAAGACGCATCTGGCAGATCAAGAGGCCGAGACCTTGCTAGTCCAAGACGTGGACCAGGCGCTTGCCCGCGCGTTCGAAGAGATGTACGACCTGCTGAGCTCGCTGCCACCGTTGACCGACGAGGCGTCTTCACACGAGCGTTACCGCATGCTGCAGCGCGCCAAGATGCTCGTCGCCTATTGCAAGCGCAAAGGGTCGCTCACGTTGGCGCAGCACGGGGAGAGCGGTTTTGATCGCGACCGCATTCAACTCATTGCCAATGAGCTCGCAAGCGACCTGCGCACCATCGATGTCGATTGCGCTTCGATTATCGCCATACGGCGCCCGATGCACGCCAGTACGGTAAGCGCCCTGTACGACTGCGTGTATGACTTTGCGTTTTTTGCCTACACCACCGACCATCCGGCGCTTATGTATCACTTGGGCGACCATGACCGGTGCAGTGTCGAGCTGCGCGCCACGCTTTTTTCCAACGATGATGAAGATCTTTCGCAGACGCCCGCTGCGCAAGAGCTCGAAAGCGCTCTGCAAGGGCGCAACGTGGCATACCGCCTTGAGGGCGAGCCCGGCCAGCTGCGCATGATCGTCTTGATGCCGAGGGCGGGTGAGTGACGATGCAGATTTCGTTCATCCTTCCCCAAATCGTTGCGCTCGATGTTGTCTTTGCCCTGGCTGCGTGTCTGCAGATGATCCACGTCCCGCTCATCGCATCGCGCCGCTCGTCCTATAACCGTAAGGTGATTTGCGCCTACGAGACGAGCCTTGTGCTTCACCTGATGATTTCGGCGCTCATCTTATTCGCGTCGTCTGGCTCGTATCTGGTAGCGCCGCTTGACGTTTGCGCCAGGGCAATGGGCGGAGTGCTGTGGCTCAATGCCGCGATCTTTGCCTATGGCGTGGTCCTCATGGTGCACTATCGTCGCCCTGTCATGCTGGCCGAGCTGCTGCTTGTTGGCGCCGTGACACCGCCGGTGGTTTTTGCCATGGGCTCGGTGTGGGCCGTTGTCCTTATCGCAGAGGGAGCGTTCTTCCTGTTCCGTTCCGTCGCGGCGCTCTTGATGGACGTCCGTAACCGCCAGGAGGATATCACCGCGTTCTCGACGATCGAAACCATCAACGTGATTCCCGTGGGCATCCTGTATCTGGACTCGAGGGGCCGTCCACTGCTCATGAACCGCTGCATGCGCAAAAACCTGGTGGAGCTTCATATGCCCACCGACCTAGGCGATATGAGCGGTACATGGAACGACCTGCGCAAGCTCAGCATGCAAATGCCCGAAAGCAGCCAGAGCCGCGTGCGCATCAATTTGGACCGCTTTGGTGAGGCGCGCGTTGTGGTCGAGGTTTCTCCCGCCGAGATTCGCTTGTTTGTGCACGATGACGTTATGGTTTCTGGCCGCCTCTTCGAGCGCATTATCGGTTTGGATGTAACAGAGTACGCGCATGCTCACGATCGTTTGGCGCAAGCCAACCACCTGCTTGAGCTCGCGGGTCAAGAGCTCCAGGCCCAGATCGAGGAAGTCAAAAAAGTTGCCGACAATGCGGCCTATCTGCGTATGCGCGCTCGCGTGCACGACGTGATCGGGCAGCGCCTGTCCATCCTCCATCGCTATCTGGAGGAGGGGCGCCTGGATGACGAGTCACTCGAGCAGATCGACCCGCTGCTGCGCTCAATCGCTGCCGATCTGCGCAGCGGGGGCGACACCGAACCGGCAGAGCAACTGGGCGATATCGTCCATGCCTTTGGCCTGGTGAGCGTGCAGATCGATGTGGAGGGCGAGCTGCCAAGCGACGTGCGTGTCGCGGCAGCCTTTTTGCAGATAATCCGCGAGGCGTCGACCAATGCCACCAAGCATGCGCAGGCCCACCAGGTTCAGGTACGCCTGTGGCAGGAGGTATCGGATGGTGGCGCCATTGCACACATGACGGTATCAAACGACGGTGCGCCCGCTCCCGTATCGTATCGCGAGGGAACGGGTATCCCTGGCATGAGGCATGTCGCGCAAAATCTGGGCGGCACCCTGGAGGTCCATGCCGCCCCGCCCTTTACGCTTGCGGTGTCCATTCCGCTGAACTCCAACGCAACGGTCCAAAGGAGAAGCTCATGATTCGTATCCTTATCGTCGAAGACCAGGCCATTCTGCGCGAGAGCCTCGCACGCTCTGTTGGTGACCAGCCCGACATGACCGTTGTTGCCGCCATCGCCGATGCCTCAGATGCCTTGGACGTCGCGCTTAAGGAGCATCCGGACATGATTTTGATGGACGTGTGCACCGAGCACGATTCCAACGGCATCGTGGCGGCGGCGCGCATCAAAGAGCGGCTGCCCGAGTGCCGCATCGTTATCATGACGGGCATGCCCGAGATTACGTTTGTGGATCAGGCGCGCGAGGCGGGCGTCGACAGCTTTGTGTACAAGAACGTCGGTATCGATGAGCTCTTTGCCGTGATGCGATCCACGCTGGCAGGTTACTGCACGTTTCCCAAGCCGCCCGAAAGCATCTTTTCGGGCACGGCGGCGCTCGACGACGTAGAGCTGTCGATTTTGCGCCTTGCCTGCGAAGGCAAGAGCCGTCGCGAGATTGCGGCCGAGTTGTTTATGAGCGAGGGCACGATTAAGCGCCGTATCTCGGAGATTCTCAACAAGACCGGCTACGACAACATCATGCGCCTGGCCGTGCACGCGGTGACCGAAGGCAGCATCGTCCCCAATATGGAGCGCTAGCGCTCGTTACCTATCGGCGCAAAGCGACGGGGCCGCAGGATCAACTCCTGCGGCCCCGTCTGGCATGTGCGCGGATGTGTCCGCCAATCCGCGGCTGTCGTGGTCTGCCGTTACGCGATGGTTGCGCTGTAGGAGGCGACGTCCTCGTAGGAATCGGTCAGGTAGGCGTCGATGCCGATGGTCGTGTTGACCAGGTCGTCGAGGCTATCGAGCGCGCCGTTCGAGAACGTGAATTCCTCGGTGGCGTTGGTGCCGGGCATCAGGTGAGCCGAGAACCAGGGTTCCTTCATGGTGCCGTTGACGTTGGTCTTACCGCTGGGAGCGTAGAAGGTCAGGTCCTTGTCGCTCTTGTTGGTGATGTTGACGACAAAGCCGATGTCGCCCCAGTCGTCCTTGAACTTCTCGGTGATGGTGATGGTGCACAGGTCGTCATCGGCGACGGTGACGGCAGGGGAGATTTCGACGCTCTGGACGTCGTCGTCTTCGACGGCCTCATCGATCTCCTCTTCCTTTTCGGCTGCCTCGCGATCCTTCTTCACCGTGCCGGACAGATCCTTGTCGGACTTGGTAAAGACAAGATTGCCGTCATCCTCTTCGAGGATGAGTTTGCCGTCCTTGAGCTTCATGTCGTGCGACTCGTCTTCGGCGGTGATCGTTACGGTGGTGGCGTCCTTTGCCTCCCATTTAAGGTCGACAACCTCAAGGAACAGGTCGAGAGCACCCGTGCCGTCCTCATCGAGAATCAGGACGCAGTGGACACCCCAATCCTCGAGCATCTTCATGTACTCATCGGTCAGCTCTTCGCCCTCCAGGGTTCCTCCCGAGAGCTCCCAGCTGCCGACGAAGTTGGCCTTGGGATCCTTGCCACCGCCGCCGCTGCAGCCCGTCAGGGCAAAGGCGAGCGCCAGGACGCATGTCAGGAATGCGAGTACGGACTTTTTGAACGTTGTCTTCATGGTGTCCTCCTTAATCGAACGAAACCCATAGAAGCAGGAGCGGGGGCGGCGGATCCCCCGCCAATTACCAGATAGAGGGGTTAGGGCCTGGGCGTTCCGCAGTTGCTGCAGAACTTGCCGCCGTTTTCGCTACCGCAGTTGGGGCAGAACCACTTGGCCGGTGCCGGGGCGGGTGCGGGGCTGCCGCACTCGGGGCAGAACTTGCCGGTGTTGGTGGCGCCGCAGCTGCAGGTCCACGTGCCGGCCGCGGGAGCGGCGGCGGGGGCAGGTGCCGGGGCGGGGGTAGGCGCCGGTTGCGGGGCGGCCTGCTGCTGCGCCTGGCCGGCGGCGAACAGCTGGCTGGCGTTCATGCCACCCATGCCGCCTGCCATACCCATGCCCATAAAGCCGGCCATCGCGCCGTTGGGGTTGGCCGCTGCCGCACGCATCGCGTCGCTCTGGGCGCTGGCGATGTTAGCGGCCGCCATGGTGGGGTCGCGCATGACCGCGGCCTTCTGCAGGTCCTTGATCATCTGCTCGTCTTCTTGCGAGGCGGCGATGGAGTTGACGCCAAAGCTCACGATCTCGACGCCGCGCAGGTCGCGCCAGTCGGCGGAGAGGACTTCGTTGAGCGCGCGGGCGAGCTCGGTGGTGTGGCCGGGGATGGCGCTGTAGCGGATGCCCATCTCCGAGATCTTGGCAAAGGCGGGCTGCAGGGCGGTGAGCAGCTCGGACTTAAGCTGGCTGTCGATCTTGTCGCGCGTGTAGCTATCGGTTACGTTGCCGCACACATTGGTGTAGAACAGCAGCGGGTTGGTGATGCGGTACGAATACTCGCCGTTGCAGCGCACGGAGATGTCGACGTCCAGGCCGATGTTGTTGTCGACCACGCGGAAGGGCACGGGCGAGGCAGTGCCGTACTTGTTGCCGATGATCTCCTTGGTGTTGATGAAGTAGACGCGCTGGTCCTTGCCCGCGTCGCCACCGAAGGTAAAGCGGCTGCCGATATTGGCGAAGGTCTCCTTGATGGAGTCGCCCAGGTTGCCGCTAAAGACGCTCGGCTCGCTGCCGGTGTCGAAGACGAACTCGCCGGGCTCCAGCGCGACCTCGATGATCTTGCCGTTTTGCACTACGAGCATGCCCTGGCCGTCGTTGACGGCGATGACGGAGCCGTTGGAGATGACGTTGTCCTCGCCGCGCGTGTTGGGGCTGCGGCCGCCGGTGCGCTTGCTGCCCTTGCAGGCCAAGACGTCAGCGGGCATCGATTCGCAATAGATAAATTCTTTCCACTGGTCGGCCATGACGCCGCCGGCAGCTCCCAATCCAGCTTTCAAGAGTCCCATGGTGATCTTCCTTTCTCGTTAAAGTCGGGGTGGTATTGGTCAGAATGGTTAATCGTCCTTGTTGTCCTTCATGACGACGGTGGTCTCGGTATGGCTGAAGGTGTCGTGCTTTTCGACCAGGTCGAGCTCGCCGCAGTACTCGTCGGCGTGGGTCGCCTCGTTGGCCGTCTTGAGCTGGCCTACCAGCAGCACGTCTCCGATGATCACGATGATCAGCGGCGCCACGATGTTGATGAGGATGCCTTCGATATCAAAGGTGAGGTAATCCGGATCGAAGGCGTATTCGCCCATAAAGAGAATCTGGGAGAGGATAAATCCGATCACAAAGAACAGCAGCGAGGCGATGATGAGCTTGGGCTTGGAGCAGGGGAGCTCGCCGACCATACGGCCAGTCTGGCCGTTCATGGCAAACAGGTAGCTCTTGCCGTTCCACGAGGTGGAGAGCATCCAGACGGGGAATAGGGCGTAGTCGCTGTCTTCCCAGGTGTAGTCGAGCTGCTTGCTTTCGACCGTGGCGTCGTCGTATTCGTCGACGACGGTCTCGCGCAGGGCCGAGATCGTGCTCTCCTCCATGCGGCGCTCGGCGCGCGCCTTGCAGGTCTCGCAGTCCTCGTCGTAGCGGTTGGCGATGTAGCCGGGCATATACGCGACCGAGAACGGGCGCAGCGCCTCGTAGTCAAACGGCTCGATGGCGTCCATGTGGCCGTCGGGCATCTTGGACGATCCGTCGACGGGCACGCGCTCAAACGAGATATTGCCCTTACGGTAGGCATCGTAGTGGTCGGTGGTCGTGACGGTGCGGTCGGATTCCTCGGTCACGGTCTCGTTGGTCGCGTCAAAGTACACTTCGCCGTCCACGCGGGCGCCGTAGAGCCAAAACGGCACGTAGACGCCTTGGACCTCGTCGATATGGTTGCCGGTGACAAAGCTCTTGGGCAGCAAGATCTTGCCCTTGTAGTGCTCCTTGAGCGCGGCCAAGACATCGTCGCGCCCGAGCTTAAACGGGATCACCAGGTCAGGCGAGAAGTCGCCCGAGAGCTGACCGGGTGCCACGGCGGGATTGCCGCAGTACGGGCAGGTGGTGACGGCGACGGTGCCGTCCGAAATCAGCTCGGCGCCACACGACGAGCAGATATAGCCGGCGTTTTCGGCAAGCTCCTGCACCGCATCGTCGGATGCAGGCTTGGATGTTGCGGCCGCCGCATCGGCTTTGGCATCTGCCTTGTCCTGGCGCTCGCGATAGAGAGCCTCGACTTCTTCGACTTCAAAACGCGAGTCGCAGTAGTCGCAGACGAGCTTTTGCTCGGCGCTTGCAAAATGCAGCGGGCCGCCGCAGGCAGGGCACTGATAGTTAACGCTTTCGAAGGCCATGATCGGTCCTTTCCGTGCCGGGGGCTATGCGCCGATGGCGCCGCCGCAGTATTCGCAGCGCCCACTGGCATCGGGAATGGTGGTGGCACCGCAGAAGGGGCAAGTGACCGCGGTCTTGGGGGCCTTAGCGGCAACGACGCTGTCGCGCGTCTCCTGACGCAGCTGCACCAGCGCGTCGCGGACTTCGGTTGCCTGACGTTTGGCCTCGCGGTACTCGATGGACCCGCGCTGCTCAATGGTGGAGTCGTTCACGCGCAGGTCGATCTCGGTAAAGTACGGCGTGTTGACGTGGATGGTCAGATTGAAGTCGTAATCCAGGTCGTAGCGCGGCGGGTCATAACTCTCGCGCTCGCCGTCCTTGGTCTCGCGATAGATCTCGGTGCGGTGCTCGTCGATGTCCATATCGCAGCCGAGTACCTGCGAAAACTCGATGATGTCGGGATTGGCGTCGCGCCAGCGCGTCTGCGAGGTAATGATCAGCAGGCCCGCGTCCTCGTCGAGCATAATATTGGTGCGTCCGGCCGAGAGCGTGCGCGTAGGATTGAACGATGCCAGGCGCTCGGCATTGGCCTCGCGATAGGCGAGCTGCTCGCGAATGTCGTCCGCGGTGCTAGAGCGATAACCGCCAAAGAAGGGGGAGAGCTTGCCGACGCATTCTTTGCACAGGTAGCCTTCGTTGATCTTGGTCTTACCTAGAAGTCCCAGCTCAGTACCGCAAATCGCGCACTCTTTCTTCTCGAACATCTTGTCAAAGAAGCCCATGGTTGCCTCCCATCAACAGGTAGCGTGTGTCACTTTTGATGATGGGGGAGCGCGCGATCTTTCACGATACCCAGACGGCTCAAGAGGTCTCCACAACTGGGACACATGGCCCATTTTTCATCCCCAAATAACTTGCGGTGAAATAGTTCCTAAATGGCGGCCTTAGAGGCCCAAACAGGAACTATTCCACCGCAACTTCTGGGTAGTCATTGGGGACGTTCTTAAACGACTAGTCGTTGGAGACAGTCTTTGCCGAATGTGGGCCTGTCGCCTGCTACGCGACAGTAATAGCGACCTGGGCGTAGCGGGTGCAGGGGCGCTCGGCATGCGTCTGCACGCTGAGGGTGAGCACGAAGCGGTCGCCGAGTTGCGCGTCGGCGGGCACGGTGAACGTGGCGTTCGCCGCGCATTCCTGCCAGAGCGACAGATCTTGGGCGCCTGCATAGCGCGTTGGCGCCATGGCGACATCCCAATGCGCGTCGAAGCCCCTGTCATCGGGGTCGACGATGGTTGCTGCAAGAGCAACGCGCTCGCCGGCTGTGGCGCTGCGGTCGTCCATGACCTCGGCAACATACGCCGGATGCGAGCAGGCCGCGGGCTCGTGGGCACACCACTGCGCACGGGCGGCGAAGTCCTCTTGATAGCTCCGCAGGTAGGGATTGGGGTTGCCGTCCACCGGCGTTCCCATGGCGGCAAAACCGGCGGGCGCATTCGAATCGGGATGCCCGTCAAGGAACATGCGGCCGAGCAACGTGTCAAAGTCGCGGTTATCGATGCCGCGCAGGCCAAACGGCAGTAGCGGAATATAGGTCATCGAGTCGCCCTCGGCCATAAAATCGCCGCGCTCAAACTGCAGGGCCGGCATGCCCTCTAAGCCCCAATCCAGACGGGCATGCTTGCCAAACTGAAAGCGCTCGGGCTCGTTTTCGTACACCTTGCCATCGCCGTAGAGCATATAGCGCGCCATAAGGGGGCCGTTGCCTTGGGTGAGATTCTGTGCAGGCCAGGGAGCCTGAAACAGCGGCAGCGTATCGGGCTGAGCCATCTTGGCATCAACGTAGCCGCCATACATATAAGGCACGCACCAAAACGTGAGATCGGGGAAGAGCTCGCGCCCATGGTCGAGCCACGAATTGTCCTGCCCCACGCCATCGGCAACGCCCATCACACGCACCTTCTGATAGACACGCTGCTGCACAGAAGGCCACTCAGGCGTATCGCGATATCGCTCAGCAATACTCATCAGGGCGCGAACAATCGTATTCATACCGCCCCAACTAAGCAGCCAAAGCGTGCGCGGATCATCATCCAAAATCGCTTGAGCAATCACGCGCGAACCTTCAGTCTCCTCGCGCACATCGCCCTCAAAGGCAACATTCCCAACAAAGGTACGCTCAATCATCTGAGCAGGCGAGGGAAACGGCGGCTCGCCGGCCGCAGTCGCATTAGCCTGCAACTGCGGCCAAGCCTGGGCATATTCATTACTCCAGAGACTCTCAATCCAATGCTCAGGAAACGGTCGATACTCACGAAGCTCCCCAGCCAGCGGATCAGGCTCATGAGGCACAACATCCCACTCATAAGAGCGACGCCCTTTAGTTCGCCAATGCGGATTCACCTCACCGAGCGTATGGACGCCATCCCCAAGAAAGTGATACTGCGAAGCCGTATACACCACAGCCTGCACGTCAATCAAGTTAAGATACAGAGCCAAATGAACGAGCGAGTTCATATCATCGACTTCCATATCAGTAGTAACAATCACCCGAGTCAAATTCTGGGACATAAAAACAGCTCCAACCAAAATCATTTCAGCCAGTTACGCGCAAGGCAAGGCGGGACCCCCGCCCTCATCGCCGTCAACCCGGCGGCCCGCCGGAAGCGCTCGCCCAGGGTCTACAGCAACGTCAACGCAGCGGGGCCGAGGGCTTACCTCTGAAAATATTCCGCAGGGGGCGGCCCGGTTGCACAGCGCGAAGCGCGTGGTGCAACCGGGCCGCATGCCCGAGGACATTTTCAGAGGTAAGCCCTCGGCCCCGCGCCGGGAAAGATTACTTATCGACTCTGGCCGACCACTCCCAGCAGCCCACCGGCTCGCCGTCGATGAGTACGTTGCCCCCGTCGAAGTCTTGATAACACAGGTCGTTGAATTGGTGGATCCACACGCCATGGTTGAACGTCTTCTTGGGCGAGCCGTCGGCCTCGCGGTAGCGCCCGGTCAGGTCCTCGACATGGCTAAAGTACGTGAGGTGCACGTTGGCGCCGGCGGCGCGCAGACGAGCCGTGAGCGGCAGCACGGTCTCCTGCGGGGCCACGAGCTCATCGCCCTTGGAGTGCGTAAACCACAGCGGCGTCTTGGTCAGGGCGGCGACGTCCTCGTCCGTGGCGTTGTACCACGGCGCGCAGCAGGGAAGGCCCGCGGCGAAGAAATCGGGGTAGTCGGCGCACAGGCGCAGCGTCATAAAGCCGCCGTTGGAAAGGCCGGCGACCACGATGCGGTCGGTGTCGATGCGGTCGGCATGCTCGGCGACAAACTCATCGATGAGCGCCTTAATGACGGGGGAGTAGATGCTCTGGTTGGAGCGGCCGAGCTGCTCGACGCCGTTGTCCATCCAAAACGTGGGCGACTGCGGCACGAGCACCCAGGCAAAGCCGCCAAAGTAGCGCTGGATCTGCGCCTGGCTAATAGCCGTCACGCGGTTGCCGATATAGGCGCGCGTGGCGCCCTCGCCCTGCGTGGAGCCCTTGCCCTCGCCGGCGCCGTGCAGGTACACCACGAGCGGAGCCTTTTGGGGCACGACTGTGGCCTCGGGCGCGAAGGGATTGAAGCATGCCGAGTCCTCGGCCTTAAAGCTCGGCTCAAAGAAGCCGTACTCGAGTGCGATGCCATTGACGGCGGTCTTTTGCGTGGCGTTGCTCCAGCCTTTGAGCGCAGGGCAGATGTCGCCGCGGCAGGCGTCAAAGACCAGACCGCAGGTGGGGTCGTCGCCGTCGTTGCCGGGAAGGGCTGCGAGCTGCGTGATGCGCAGCTGGTCATCGAGCATGCGCGAGCCCATCACGCCGCCCTCGATGGTCTTGGTCAGGCGCTGCTCGGCGACCTCGAGCGCCACGTGGGTGCCAAAGGCGAGCTTACGGCCACACTCATCGCACGGATAGGCGGCGAGCACATCGACGTAGCCCACAGAAGGCGCGGCGTGGTCGGCGCCGCGCTCCTTGCGCATCAGGACCTCGCCCGAGCGCTCGTGGCGCTCTACATATATATGGAAGGAGTGCGCGTCAATGTCGTTGGCGCGCACGGTGCACGGCAGGTCGAGCACAACCTTGCTGATCCAGGGGCCAAAGTCGCCCAAGGTGGTGACGGTTGCATAGGTGCACGATTTGAGTTCCATGAGCTGCCTCCTTTGCGCCGCGAGCGGTAAACATCTGCGGCAATACAATCTAAACATGTTTAGTTTAATACAGAATTGCAGAACGTGCAGATGAACTCGGTAAACGGTCGAATTGAACACCCAATGAACTACTAAACGTATGTTTACTACCGTCTATCAGGGCTTTTGTTAAGACATCAACAAGGCTATGAGGTTCTAGTTAAAGGAAAAACCCACGTAAACAGCCATATAGCTAAACGTTGGCAAAGAGACGGTCCTCATCCATTTAGATACGTTCACCCCCGATTTCCTACCGTTCACCGGACTATAGACGGCAAAATTGCCACAAATTAGGCGTTCCGTGTAAACTAAAGCCCGTAAACGTTCAGTAAACACCTTGTTTACGACAGCGTGTCCAAGGGTTCGGCAACCGTAAGGGGTTATAGTCGCCGAGCCAAAGGCGTGCCCGCATCTAGGTAATCGGGCACACGAAGATATGGGGAGGGGTCCCATGGCAGTAGATAACAAGCAGATTGCCACCGATGTCCTCGAGCTCGTGGGTGGTGCGGAAAACGTCACCATCGCCACCAACTGCATGACGCGCCTGCGTCTGACGCTCAAGGATAACAGCAAGGCCGACGTGGAGAAGATCAAGAAGGTTAAGGGTGTTCTGGGTTGTCAGTTCTCCGGTAGCCAGCTCCAGGTCATCATCGGCCAGAACGTGCCCAAGGTGCTCGACGAGTTCGTCGCCATCTCCGGTGTTACGAGGGGTGCGGCCGTCGAGGAGAACCTCGATGCCGACAAGCCCAAGGAGAAGTTGACCCCTAAGGGCGTCTGGAACGCAGTTCTCGACTATCTCTCCGGCACGATGACTCAGCTCATTCCGCTGATCATGGCCGCCGGTCTGTTCCGCACCTTTGCAGTTGTCCTCGGCCCCCAGGTCTTTGGTCTGCTGAGCGACACCGACCCGACGTACACGTTCTTTAACACGACGCTCTACGAGGCCGGTTTCTACTTCCTGCCGATCTTCCTGGGCTACGCCGCCGCAAAGAAGCTCGGCGCCAGCCCCATGCTCGGCATGCTGAGCGGCGCTATCCTCATTGCGCCCAGCATCATCTCCGCTGCTGCTGAAGGTGGCGCCATCAGCGTCTACGGTTATCAGATGACCGCGACCAACTATTCCCAGACCGTTCTTCCCATCATGCTGACGATTCCGGTTCTGGCAGTTGTCGAGAAGTTCATGAAGAAGCACGTCCCCGACGTCCTCTCCACGCTGTTTGCTCCGTTCTTCACGATGATCGTCGTTGTCCCCATCATGTTCATCGCTCTTGCCCCCGTTGGTAACCTCCTTGGTCAGGGCATCGCCGCACTCCTCTTTGGCCTGCAGAACATGGGCGGCATCTTCACCACGCTCGCTATGATGATCCTCGGCGCCTTCTGGCAGCTCTTCGTGGTCGCCGGCATGCACATGCCCGTCATCATGCTCGCCCAGGTGCAGATCCTCCAGGTCGGCAGCGACCCGTTCCTCTTCGTTGCTACCAACTGCGCTATGACCGCTGTCTGGGGCTGCGCTATCGGTGCCTTCCTCCGCATCCGCAATAAGGAGGAGAAGGGCCTCTGCGCCGGCTACGTGGTGTCCGCACTCCTCGGTGGCGTTACCGAGCCCGCGCTCTTCGGTACCATCCTGCGCTTCCGTCGCACCATGATCGGCATGATCATCGGCGGTGCCGCTGGTGCCCTCGTCTCCTCGCTGCTCCACGTTACCCTCTACGTTGGCGCCATGGCGACGAACTTCCTGGTCTTCCTGGGTTATCTCCAGGGCGGCATGGAGAACACCATCTGCGCCATCATCGGCATGGTTGTCGCCTGCGTCGTGGCTGCTGTGGTGGTCTACTTCACCGGCTTCTCCAAGGAGGAGCTCGCCGAGATGGAGGCCTAAGGCCAAGCCATTCGGTCGCATACGACCTTACCTACACGACAGGGCCCCGTCAGGCGCAAGCCCGGCGGGGCCCTTCTTGCAAGGTAGACTGATTGGGACGGGAGATGCCCGCCCACAAGGGCTTGCTAAGCGACAGGGGCTTTTGCACCAGGGGTTTCCGCGAAAGCTTCTGCCGGTTCGCAATTCCTTTATCGAGCGAAAGGACATGCAGATGAGTTTGGGAAAGCTGACCGTCAACGGTCGTCAGGACGGTTTTTTGTGCGAGGGCAAGCCGTTCTTTTGGTTTGCCGACACGTGCTGGAGCGCATTTACCAGCATTCCCGAGGCCGATTGGGACTACTATCTGACCCGACGCGCCGAGCAGGGCATGAACGTGCTGCAGATCAACACGCTGCCGCAGTGGGATCGCTGCTGCCCCGATCTGGGTATTTGGCCTTATGCCAGCGAGGATGGCGTGCACTTTGATTGGTCCCGTCCCAACCAGGCATACTGGGACCGCGCCGCTGCCATGTGCCGCGCTGCCGTCGAGCACGGCATTCGCCCGGCGCTCGTGCTCATGTGGTGCAACTACGTGCCCGGTACCTGGGGTGCCAAGATTGCCGAGCGTTGCGGTGCCGAGGTCATGCCGCGCGAGGAGGTCCGTGCCCATGTTGCCCGCGTCGTCGAGAACCTGGGCGAGTTCGATCCCGTCTATGTGGTGACGGGCGACACCGATTTTGCCGGCGACGAGGCGATTGCCTATTACGAGGATGCGCTCGACGAGGTTGCAAAGCGCGCGCCCGAGGCTCTGCGTACCATGCACATCAACCGCGGAAACCGCACGATTCCCGCGCAGTATCTGGACCGCCTGGACTTCTACATGTTCCAGCCCGGCCACAACTACGAGGGCCAGCCCGAGGCCTGGCGCCTGCCGCAGGACTTTATCGCCAGCTACCCCAAAAAGCCGATGGTCAACTCCGAGCCCTGCTACGAGCAGATGGGTGCTTCGCGCAACGTGTACTGGCGCTTTACCGCGCAGGACTGCCGCGCGAGCGTGTGGTCGTCGATCCTTGCCGGTGCCAGCGCGGGCGTGACCTACGGCGCCCACGGCGTTTGGAACTGGCAGACCAGCAAGAGCCAGGGCTCGGTGCTGGGCGAGGGCTTCGATATGCCGTTCCGCTGGCAGGAGTGCCTGCAGTTTGCGGGTGTGTGGGACTTTGCCGCCATCGAGCATGTGCTTGCCGGCCTGGGTGCCACGGCGTGCGATGACGCCCTTGCCGTGGTTCCCGCGCAGGAGCTGCTCGACGATGCGCGCGAGGCCATCCGCGTGGCGCGTATTGGCGAGCGTGTCGTCACCTATCTGCCGCGCACCACGGCGCTTGCATTTAAGCTCGATAGTGCGCGCGGCTGGTCGGCGACGGCCCTCGACATGGAGGCCAAGCGCATTGCCAAGCTGCCCGTTCGCGACAACGGCGACGGCACCGTGCGCGTAGCTCAGCATCCCTTTGAGCACGACGCCCTGGTGATTCTGGCCCCCGGGCGCTAACGGCTCTTCTCCAACATTTACAACCCAGTCCCTTTCATTAGGCTGCGACGGAATGGTTCCTGCATGACGGCTTTAAGCTGCCAAGGGGAGCCATTCCGCCACGCTCATTGGGGACGTACTTAAATGAGTGGTCTCGTGAGTTTGAGGGCGAGTCGGGCGCTCGATACAAGGTGAGTGTCGTGGACACATGGGGCATGACGGAGGAGGAGCTTCCCGGAACCTTTGAGGGCAAGTTCCGCATCGATCTCCCAAGTAAGCAGTATATGATGCTTCGCCTGACCAAATTAGAGGCGTAAAACAGAGATAATCGGCTCCGGGCGTGACTTGCTGCACGACCATCGCAGGGGGAGTAGCCCCTGTGATGGTCGCGGCGATGCGCGTCCGGGGCTACGCTTGTAAGGAGTGAACATGCAGGAGTTTTTTGGAATCGATGTGGGCGGTACGGCCGTTAAATGGGCTGTGCTGGGCGAGGATTTTTCCATCCGCGAGCGCGGAAGCCTGCCGACGGGCTTTACCACGGCTGAGGAGACGGTCGCGGCGCTGATCTCGCTCGTCGAGCCGTATCGCGAGCGCGTGAGCGCCGTGGGCGTGAGTGCGCCCGGCGGCATCTACGAGGGAGATGTCACAGGAACGATCCATCGCGGTGGTGCGCTCACGTTTATGGATGGCTGTCCGCTCGGAAAGCTCATGCGCGAGGCACTGGGGGTGCCGATTGCCGTCAATAACGACGGTAAGTGCTGTGCACTCGGTGAGTATGCGGCTGGCGCTCTGCACGGGACGCGTTTTGGCGTGGTGCTCGCTATCGGCACGGGCATCGGCGGCGGTATCGTCATCGACGGCAAGGTCCTGCGCGGCGCGCACTGCTTTGCAGGCGAGTTCAGCTTCTTGCGCAACGATGTCACGACTGCCGCGAACATGGGAAACTCCTTTGCCGATTCGGGCGGTTGGCGTGCGCTCCGCGATGCTGCCGTTGCCGAGAAGGGCCTGCCTGCGGGTTCTCCGGTGGACGGCCGCCGCGTCTTTGAGTGGATCGCGAGTGGTGACATGGCGGCACAGCGCGCACTCGACCGCTACGCTCGCGCCTTTGACGGACAGCTTATCAACCTGCAGGCCGTGCTCGACCCCGAGGTCTTTGTGATTGCAGGCGGTATCTCGTGCCATCCCGAGCTCGTTGATGCCCTGCGTGCGCAGATGCCGCTGGCCCTCGCGAGTTACGAAGGGGCCCTTGCCGGCATTCCTGTGCCGCAGATAAAGGCGGCCGAGCTCGGCAACGACGCCAACCTTTACGGTGCCGTCCAGGAGGCCATACGCCTGGTGTAGCGCATTGGACATAATCATTGGGGACGTTCTTGTTTGACTAGTCGTTTAAGAACGTCCCCAATGACTACCCACAGAATGAGAGTGGATAATCTCCC
This sequence comes from uncultured Collinsella sp., assembly GCA_934630375.1. Lineage (GTDB taxonomy): Bacteria > Actinomycetota > Coriobacteriia > Coriobacteriales > Coriobacteriaceae > Collinsella. The sequence continues at coordinate 59,118 of CAKTVQ010000001.1, read as the reverse complement.
GTTTTTGGCCTGCATGCGGGCTCAAAGTGGGAGTCCACTCTCGTCATTTGATTGGCACTTGCGGCACTTGCACTCATTGGGGACGAAATCACTCATTGGGGACGTACTTAAATGAGTGGCAGTTGGGGACACTCTTTGTCGAGCTAGAGACCGCGCGCCCCTTCTGGGTCATGCGGCTCAAAATCGCGGCGTCATGCGGACGGCTGGGGTCGAATTTACAGTATTTCGAGCTCGGCTTCGATATTGAGATTAGTTCTTTATTAAAATGGTGTTCCGGACAACAAGCGGGTGGGGGTTACCATGAGGGACCTGGGAGACACAACCGCATATTTGCGCCGGGGCATGCGGGAGATTCTGTGCCTAGCGCTGTTCTTCTTCACGTTTTTGGCGTGCGAGTATCTCTTTGATGCGCGCATGGTCGAGTTCGTGCCATCGAGTGAGGTCGTCATCTACGAGAGCATCGTTGTCGGCGCGAGCGTGATTGGCTTTTTCGTGCGCCCATTTCTGTACTATCGCTGTCCCCAGACGATCGATGCGACGAGCGATATTACGGGCGTGCTGTTGGTATCGGCGTTGCTGCTGATGATTATGGCAGTGCGGTTTGAGGTAGTAATTGCCGGCGGCCTGGTGGCGTGCTGCGCCCTGGGCTATTGCGGATCGACCGCCCATGCCAATCTTGCGCGGCGTTTTGCGCAGACGCCCTGCCTGGCGCGCGCCGTGGCGGTTTCCTATGCTGTGGGCATTTTGGTGCAGGTGCTCAACCATATGGTGATGCCTGCGGGCATTCCCCAGCAGTCTGTTCTCATTGCCTGTGCGATTGCGCTGGTGGGGCTGCTTCACGGTGTCCGCCGCGCTAAATTGCGTGATGAGCCTGCGCCCGAGTTCGAGGTCGAGATTGCCGAGCTATCGGTCGATGCGTCGGAGCGTGGCGCCAGGTGGCACGATGACCCCGAGGCAAAGGCGGCCTTTCAGGGCGCCGTGGTGCGTCTGACGGTGGCGACCGCTTGCCTCACCGGCGTGTTCGCGGCCCTCAATGCCGGCCTTACGACCTCGCATGCCGCTGGCGCTATCGACCTGGGCGACTGGCCGCGCTTGCTGCTGGTTGTGAGCGCCCTTGCCGCCGGCGTCCTGTATGACCTGCGTGGGCGTTCGTATATGAATATCATCATGACGTGCGCCGCCATGCTGTCCACGCTCTCGTTCTTTGTGCTTATCACCGATGGCAACGGTGGCAACACGCTTGCCGCCACGATTATCTTTTACCTTGGCACGGGCTTTTTCGTGGTGTTCTTCACCACGAAGTTCGCCGCGATTTCGATGTATGCCCGCTGGGCGTATCTGTGGCCGTGCATGGGCCGTGTTATCAACAACGTTTGCTCGATGCTCGTGACGGCTCCGGCGGTGGCGATTATCTCGAGCCAAAACGTGCTGGCGGCAGTGAGCGTCGTGCTCGTGCTGTTTGTCGGCATCGCGATTTCGCTGTTGGGACAGTTTGGACAAGACGGTGAGGGCGAGGCGACGCACGGCGGGCTGGCGCTTGCCACCGACGATCTTGGCGTGAGCTGTGAGCCCGGCCAGGCCGACACGGTGCCCTTGGAGGCGCCGGAGCTTTCGTTTGACGATCGGCTCGATGGCTTCGTTGCCGCCTTTGGGCTCACCAAGCGCGAGCGCGATGTTCTGGAGGCGCTGGTCGTTTCGGACGACAGCGTGCAGGACGTGGCGGCGGCACTCTTCCTTTCGCGCTCCACACTCTATCGCCACGTCGCTTCGATCAACAAAAAGACCGGTGCCTCCTCGCGCGTAGCCCTCATCAACTTCTTCTGGTCCTGGACACCCCAAGACTAGCTAACCACCACAAAGGGGGCAGGCACCTTTGTGGTGGTTTTTTACCTGCAAAAATATGAATATGAGACATTTGTCACCTGCCGTTTTGGTGCTCAAAGGCATATGAATGTGATGCTGAGCAGGGCAGAACGGAGGGGGTGCATCTATGGCGTCTCGGGATTGCGCGTCTAATAAAATTGCGAGCGCGCTTATCGCCGTGGTGGTCTTTGCCGCGGCGGTGACACTCTTGCGAGTTTACGTTGCCGGCGACCATGGCGCTCAGGGAAAGACTGCCGCGCAAGTGTCGCTCAACGATTGCGCTGCCGTTCCGGTGGCGGTCAAGCTTATCGAGGACGGGGAGGCGCGGACGGTCTATGAGACCGACGATGCCGAACTGGTCGCATCGACTTTTGCTGTGCTCGATGGCTGCACCGTGGGGGATGCGGTGGATGAGCGGACGAGCGATGCCGGCCGAACGCTCGTCTTTGTCTATACGGATGGCTCGGAGCAATCGGTGGAACTTGAGGGCAAAAACATCGTGCTCGATAAGACGGCGTACCGACTTAACGGTGCCGATGAGTTATGGCAGCAGCTTGCCGCGATCAAAAACAGCTAACGAAATTAGGGATGTACGGGATGAGTGACTTGAGATTCTGCCCAGCGTGTGGGGCGCAGCTGCCACGGGTCGCCGGCGTGCCGGTGCGATTTTGCCCGGGATGCGGCGTCCGACTTGAGGGCGTTGTGGGCTGCTCGGGCGCCGTGGGGGCTACAGATGGGGCGACTGCCGATGACGATGCGGACGAAGGCGGCGACCCGAGTGTGGACGCGCCGGCCGATGCGCCAGTGGAGACTGCCGGCGTCGCGTCGTCGTCTCGTGACGCGGCCACGACGGATATGCCTCACATCGGTGACCTTGAGCTTCATGCCGCATGCGATACCTCCGGCGGCCAGGCACTCGCGCAGGTGGCGCTGCCGCGGGGCTGGCATATCGAAGAGGCGCATCTTGAGCGCAGCGGCAGTTTCGACTGCCCGATTTCGGTTGGCGTGACGGCGGCGGGTCCGATGGGTGAGCGGATTGTGTACCGCTCCGAGCTCTGCTACGTGGATGCGGGCGCCGTTGCCAAGCGTATCCCCACGCAAACCGAACGCAAGGTGTTTGTGCACGTGGAGGCAGCTTGCGACGAGCTGGCTCAGGCCTGTGCAGCACGGCTGGGCGCGCGGGCAGAGGTTGTTGCCGAGCAACCGTACCCATCGAGCGCGGCGGTCGATATCGAGCGCGAGCGTGCCCGTGTAAAGCGCGAGGCGGCAAACGACTTTGCGATCCAGGGCTTTTCGATGGAGCCGAGTGATGTGGTCTATGAGTGCCGCATGCGTCGATATCGGCTCACGGGCGCTCCGGTGCCCACCGAGCTCGCGGTGGCGGCCAAAGTCGAGGGCTATATGTTTTCAATCGGCGGCGTCGCGGGTTCTATGGGCAAAGGTGTTGCCGCTGGGGCCGAGGCGCTGCTGGGCGTGGGCCTTTCGAGTGGACTGATCGGCGGTGTTTTGGGCAAGCGCCTGCGCGAGCGCCAGGCGGCGGCAGCGGCGGGACAGGGCGTCGCGCAAGAACAGCCCACGGGTCGAGGCGGTTGCCCGGACGGAGTGTCGTTCGAGCTGGGCGCGGCCGACCTGCTGCAGTGGCGTATCAGGGACAGCCTCTGTTTGGTTGCGCCAGAAGGTCGCCTGGACGAGGCGGCCTCCACGGCGCTTGCATCAATGGCGTCGACTCTGCGGCTCAATCCGGCGATTGCACGCGAAGCGTCAGCTCAAAAGCAGCAGATGGTGCTTGAGCAGCGCCAACGCACGCAGATGAACATTGCCCAGCAGCAACAGCAGTTTGCAGCCTGGCAACAGATGCATGCCTCGCAACAGGCGGCGTTCGACAGCTACCAGCAGGCGTGGTTCGATCGCAGCGACCGTCAGCACGCCGCGAATATGGCTGCCAGCGCCGCCAATTTTTCCAGCGCGGGCGTGGGGACGGGCACCGCCTCGTATTCCGATGCCATTCGCGGGGTCAACCATTACGCCAGACCCGACGGCACCGATGTCGAGGTCTCGGTGATGGCCGACCAGGCCTGGGTCAACGGTTCGGGCGATGTGATCGGTACACGCGATGGTTTTGAACCCGGTTTTGGCTGGACGGAACTGCCTCGTCAATAGCGTGGGGTGGCTTATGTGTGAATCGATGCCGGGTGTGTTTCTCGGCATTGTGCTAAAGAACGGGAAAGGAACAATGATGAGGGAGACGGTACTTTCGCGCACGGCATTTGTCGCGGCGGCGGGAACGGCGCTGCTGACGCTTGTGGGGTGCGGCGGACAGCGGACGCAGGATGCGACGGGTTTTAACGACGACCGCCCGGTAAAGGACAAGATGGACGCGGGTGCGACGTCGGGCGATTCCGGCGATGCGGACAGCGGCTCGGCGGATGCGTTCGATACGTGGTCGGATGATTGCTGGGATGCGCACCGCAACATCAGCATCGCGGCGCTCCTCGAGCTTAAGGGCTGGCAGTTGCAGGAGTTTGCCTCGCAGCAGGGCTATACCTGGCAAGACGCGCTCGAGATGTACGAGGACGAGGCGGGACACGTGCTCAGCGTCTGCAATATCAGCAAGGACGGCGCGACCGAATGGCTCGGCGAGGACGAAATCGGAAAGCTCGACAAGGGCGGCACCGGAAGCACCGTGATGTTCACGCTGCAACTTTCGGGCTATTCGAGCTGCGAGGATGTTATCGCGGGCTTTTCCGTGCCGGTCGAGGACCGGGCGCAGATTACTTCGGGCTCATGGATCGCGTGCGTATACGGTTCCAACATGGCGCGGCACGTTGCCATGGCGAGCCCGATGGAAAACGGTGACTACCGCTTGGATCTCATTACCGAGGAGGCTATCAAGACCGGTAGGTTTACCCAGGGCGGCGGTGCTCCGACGATAGACGAATTTTGGCAGGAAAAGACTGGACGCGCGCTCGGCTAGGTGCGACGTGGCCAATACCATAGCGAGGAACGAACATGATGAATGAAGTGACGATGAACCGTGCGGCCTTTGTGGCAGGCGCGGGTGCGCTGGCTTGTGCGCTGGCTGGCTGCTCGGGCGGATTGGGCGGCGCGGGCGGTGCCAAGAAGGCGACCACGGCGGACGCCGCCTGTGTAGACGACAACGCCAACGTGACGGTCTATGCTGCGATCAACTTGGACGGCGCCGACCTGGTGCGCCTGCTCAAGCATCAAAACTATGAGTGGCAAGGCGAGAGCGTGGGCTACGGTGCCGCCGATGACGCGGGACTTTTCGCTTTTACCTTTTCTAAGATTTCGGATGACGTGGACGAACTTGCGAACAGCGCGATACCGCTTTCGGAGTCCGAGTACGAGGAGCTTGAGCCGGGCGGCGGAGACGATAGCGTGGCGATTTTGCTCTCGGTGGGCGGCTATACGACGGGCAATCGTGCGCTCACCGGCGCAATCGGCGATGCGTCGATAGTGCAGGAGAAGTGCACAATCGACGATTCCGTGTATTGGCTGGTCAAGGCGCTCGACGGCAGCCGTTACGTGATTTCGGCCTACGACACCGAAGATGATGGCGACAGCGCGCATGACATCTATATCTATAGTGAGTCTTTTATTCACACCGGTTATCTGAGCGGCGGCGACCAAATCGATATTGACGAACTCTGGAGCCGCCTGACCAACGCCTCGTAGCGCACCAAAACCACCACAAAGGGGACAGGCACCTTTGTGGTGGTTTTGCCCTTGGGCTGTCTACTGTGGCGGCTCACCGTGCTAAAGCAGCTCGCCGTGGCGGGCGATGTAGCGGCGCTTGGCCAGCTGGGTGAGTGCGATGTAGGCGGCGACGATGCTGACGAGCAGCGCGAAGAAGCTCGGCGGCAGCGGCATGAGGTCTAGCGCATCGGCGATGGGGCTTGCCGGCAGCCAGGTGACGAGTACCAGACCCAGCACGGTGAGAGCGCACAGTGCCGGCGCGGCGTGGTCGCGCAGACTCGGCAGGCGCGGGGAGCGCAGCATGTGGATCACGAGCGTCTGCGACCACATGGACTCGACAAACCAGCCGCTCTGGAAGATTGCGGCGAAGGTCGTCATGCCCGCGACGTTGCCCGCGGCGGCAAGCTCTGCCCAGCTCGCGCCCACGGTGGCGGGGCACACCACAAAGAAGAGCGCGGCGAAGGTCACGATGTCAAACAGCGAGCTCACGGGGCCCAGCTCGAGCATAAAGCCCTTAATGGACGCGGCATCCCAGGCGCGCGGACGGGCAGTCCAGGCGTCATCGACGGTGTCCCACGGCAGCGCGATGCACACGATCTCGTAGACCAGCGACAGCAGCACCAGCTGCAGAGCGCTCATGGGCAAGAATGGCAAGAACAGGCTCGCGACGGTCACGGATAGCACGTTGCCAAAGTTGGAGCTCACCGTGGTCTTGAGGTACTTGAGCAGGTTGCCGTAGGTGCGGCGGCCTTCGATGATGCCGCGCTCGAGCACGCCCAGGTCCTTCTGGAGCAAGATGATATCGGCAGATTCCTTGGCGATGTCGACGGCCGAATCGACCGAGATGCCGCAGTCGCTCGCGCGCATGGCGGCGGCGTCGTTGATGCCGTCGCCCATAAAGCCCACGGTGTGGCCGAGCAGCTCGCGCATGACGCGCACCAGGCGCGCCTTCTGCAGCGGCGAGAGCTTGGCGAAGAGGTAGGTGTTCTCGGCGCGCTCGGCAAGCTCGGCGTCGTCGAGCGCATCGATCTCGGAGCCTAGCAAGACGTTGCTCGCGTCGATGCCGATCTGCTCGCAGACGGTGGCGGCGACACGGTCGTTGTCGCCGGTCAGGACCTTAACGGCTACGCCCTTGGCCTCGAGGGTAGCGACGGCGCCTGCGGCACTTGCTTTGGGCGGATCGAGGAAGGCCAAAAAGCCCATCAGCACCATGTCGCACTCATCGGCGATGCCAAACTCGCCCACGCAGCGCGGATTGGTCTTCTGCGCCACAGCAATCACGCGCAGGCCCTCGGCGTTAAGCCCAGCGACCTGCTTGCGAATCTGGGCGAGCTTATCTTCGGTAAGCGGCTGGGCGGCGCCATCGACCTCGACAAAGGAGCAGATCTCGAGCATTTCCTCGGCAGCTCCCTTGGTGACCATCTGGGTTTTACCCTGGGCATCGGCGACAACTACGCTCAGGCGACGGCGCGAGAAATCGAAGGGCACCTCGTCGACCTTGGTATAGCGGTCGCGCAGGCTCTGGCCCAGCATGGAATCGGGCGCTGTGGCCGAGGGCGTCACGTCGGCACGGTCGATGACGGCCAGGTCGATAAGGTTTTTGAGGCCGGTCTGGAAGAAGCTGTTCAAAAACGCATGGCGCAGCACGCGTGCATCCTCGTTGCCGTCGGTGTTGAGGTAGCGCTCGAGCACGATGCGGTCCTCGGTGAGGGTGCCGGTCTTGTCACAGCACAGGACGTCCATCGCGCCGAGGTTTTGGATCGCCGGCAGTTCCTTGACGATAACCTGACGACGGGCGAGGTCCTTGGCGCCCTGTGACAGGCTCGTGGTCACGATGACGGGAAGCATCTGCGGCGTGATGCCCACGGCCACGCTCGTGGCGAACAGCAACGCGTCGATGACGTTGCCCTTGGTGGCGGCGTTGATGGCAAAGACGGCCGGCGTCATAACGAGCATGAGGCGTACGAGCAACATGGAGACGCTCGAGACGCCGCGGTCAAACGCGCTCTTCTCGCCGCGCCCGTTGAGCATCTTGGCGATGCCGCCCAGGTAGGTGTCCGAGCCGGTGGCAACGACAAGCGCCATGGCGGTGCCGTTTTGCACGGAGGTGCCGGTAAAGACGATGTTCTTGCAGGCGGAGAGTGGCAGTGCGGAGCCGTCGGCACCCTCGACGACGGTGATGGCAGCGCTCTTCTCGACGGCCTCGCTCTCGCCGGTGAGTGCGGACTCGATCACAAACAGGTCGCGCGCGGTGATGATGCGGGCATCGGCCGGCACCATGTCGCCGGCAGAGAGGCGGATCACATCGCCGGGGACGAGCTCATCGAAGGGGATTTCGATGCGCTCGCCGTCGCGCAGGGCACAGCAGGTGTTGGAGACCAGGTCCTTAAGGGCCTCGGCCGCATTGCCGCTGCGGGCTTCCTGGATAAACTTCATGCCGCCCGATACCAGCAGCATGATGCCGATGACGATGACCGTGGAGGGGTCACGCTGCAGCTCGGGCACGGCGAGCACGTCGATGTAGAGCGAGACCAGTGCGAGGGCGGCGAGGATGCCGGCGAAGGGATCGACGAACGCGTCGGCGATGCGGCGGGCGAGCGTCTTGGTCGGCGCTTCGATGGTGTTGGGGCCGACGGCGCTCAGGCGCTCGGCGGCGTGCTCGGCGGTGAGGCCGTCGGCTGTGGCGTCGAGCAGCACGAGGGCATCCTCGGCGCTATGGGTGGCGGCGAATATGGTGTTCTTGGACATGCCGGTATGAGCGGCGGGGCGCGCCGTGCGGCGGCGCTTGGAGATGGCTTCGAGTACCGTGGCGGTTTTGAGCATCAGCATAGGGTCCTCCTTGTTGAAGGGAGTTAGCGTACGTGTCGTATTTGCTTCAAAAAACCTAGATGTCGCTCACGTCAAGCTCACGAACCACCACAAAGGGGACAGGCACCTTTGTGGTGGTTTTGACGATCGGTTACTGGCGCTTATGCGTGTGCGGAATCCTCGCGGCGTGCCGAGGGCGACATGCAGGTTTTTCGACTATGACTGCCTTCCATGGCACACCTCCTTAAGGCCGGGCGCGATGCGCTTCAGGTATCTCGTACCCGTTACAATCCGCCCGTATTCTTGATGAGGGGGTTTGTCGTGTCAACCCCATTGTTCGGAAAACCATCGCCTCTGACAAAGCCTTTACAGAATGCCGTGGCTTCAAAGCGCGCCCGCAACGCGCCCTGCCTGCGCTAAACTGGAAGGCACGTACGCAATTACGAGAGGAGCCCACATGGAGGCTTACAAGCAAGAGTTCATCAAGTTCATGGTTGAGTCCGACGTTCTTAAGTTCGGCAGCTTTACGCTCAAGAGCGGCCGTCAGTCCCCGTTCTTTATGAACGCCGGCGCTTACGTGACGGGCTACCAGCTCAAGAAGCTGGGCGAGTATTACGCCCAGGCAATCCACGATAACTTTGGCGACGACTTTGACGTGCTGTTTGGACCGGCCTACAAGGGTATTCCGCTGGCCGTCGTGACCGCAATTGCCTACCACGAGCTGTACGGCAAGGAGGTCAAGTACTGCTGCGATCGCAAGGAGGCCAAGGACCACGGCGCCGACAAGGGCAACCTGCTGGGCTACGAGCCCCAGGACGGCGACCGCGTAGTCATGGTCGAGGACGTCACCACCAGCGGTAAGTCCATCGACGAGACCTATCCCAAGGTCAAGGCTGCTGCTGATGTCGAGATCAAGGGCCTCATCGTGTCTCTCAACCGCATGGAAGTCGGCAAGGGTGGCGTGACCACCGCGCAGAAGGAGATCGAGGCCAAGTATGGTTTCCCCGTTGCGAGCATCGTTTCCATGGCCGAGGTCGTCGAGACCCTCTACAACCACGAGATCGACGGCAAAGTCGTCATCGACGACGAGCTCAAGGCCGCCATCGATGCCTACTACGAGCAGTACGGAGTCCGTTAGTTACGGCGTTTTACCAAACGCCGTAACTGCTCGACGCTGCGCGGGCCGCATTTGGACAATCTGACGTTCAACTTCAAGGGCGCGACCAGGAGGTCAGCGCCCTTTCGTTTCGCGTCACCTTGTCTCAAATGCGACCCGCTCGCTGTCCGTCCTCTGCCTGCGGCGTCATCTTGCTCCAAATGCGGCACTTGGGGACGTTCCTGTTTGACTAGTCGTTTAAGAACGTCCCCAATGATCAGTCTGAAATGAGCGTGGATAATCTCCCGTTTTTGGCTCGGTGACGGTCTCAAAGTGGGAGATTATCCACGCTCGTTAGGTTAGTGTCCGAAACTCCACGCTCGTTGTTACTTGAGCCCGGGGAGGCGGGTGTAGGGGAACGAGCGCTCTAAGAACTCGGAGCAGCGGGCGTAATCTTTGGCAAAGTAGCTGCTGTAGAGCGAATCGAGTACGTATTGCACGGCGATATGGCTGGCGAACTGCGTGATGCGGTGCGTCATACTCTCGTGGTCGCTTACCGTGAGATAGGCGGCAAAGCCGGGGTGAATGCGGGCACAGTACGGCGTGCCGATGACGATGACCGGGACATGTCGACTGCTGAGGATCGGCAAGATCTCCTTGAGGTTGGGGGCAAGGCCGCTGTAGGAGATGACGATTGCCACATGGTCGGGACTCGAGGCGAGCGCCGTGCGCACCTGCGCCTCGACGCTGTCGTGGCACGTCGCGCTTTTGCCGGCGGAAAGCAGGCGATCGCGGAACATTCCCGCTGGATACAGGTTATGCGAGCCCGTGTAGATGTCCACGGTGCCGGCGCGCATGATGAGCTTGGCGGCGTGGTCGAGCTGTGCAGGGTCGAGCAGCTCCTGCGTTTCGGCCAAGGTGGTCTGGTAGAGCCCCTCCATGCGCTCCATCACCTGCGCAGGGGCGGAGGTGGCATCGAAGGGAAAGTTGATGTCCACGTCGCGCCGGTTGCCCGCCTCGGTCGCCTGGCGGATGAGCTCGACCTTGAGGTCTTTGAATCCCTCGAGGCCGAGCTTTTTGCAAAAGCGGTGCACGCTCGCGACCGAAACGTTGGCGCACGCGGCAAATTCCTTAATGGAAAGCCCGCGCACATCCTCGCCCATGGCGAGGGCCGTTCGCCCAAGTTGTTGCTCGGTGGGGGTGAGGCTTTTGCCCTGCGTGATCTTTCGCCTGATATCCATATGGCTCCTATGCGTTTGCGTCGCGATAAACCAATCATAGCGATAAATAAAACGTTCGGCTTGGCTGGGAGTTTTGGTCCGCCGGTCTATGAACGACGGACCGCTCGACGCTGTGCGGGCTCAACATAGGGGCGCTGTCCTTGTTGGGCCGTTTGCGCCCGGGGCGTTACCCGAGCACGCGTACGGGGCCCAAGAGGCCGCTGGGCTCGGAGGGCTCGGTCATGCCGAACACGTCGGGGACGGCATGGTCGAGGGTGTTGATGATATCGATCGCAAGCGCGTGCTCACCGGCCAAAAGCGCGCCGGCCTCAAAGCGGTAAGGCGGACAGATGCGCGTGCCGAGGGATTTGCCGTCGAGGGTGACGGTTGCGGTCTCAAAGACCTCGCCAAGGTCGATGACGGTGCGGGTGGCCGCTTCGCCCAGGACAAAGGAGGCCTGGTAGCGGAATGTGCCGGCCTTGCCGGGGAACTCGGCCGAGGAAAGGTCGTGCAGGTCTGCAAGCTCAACAGGCTCGCCAAAGGCATCGGTGCCAGGGGCAGAGAAGGCAACCGCCCAGGGCCCGTCGACGCATGTGGCTTCGTCTTCGGCGGTTGCCACAGCAACGGAACCTGTAGCCCCAAGGACCACGATGCAGCTCTCGTAGGGAGCCAGCTCGAGCGTGCCGTCAAAGGCGGCGGGCTCGGTGCCGTTGAGCAGATCGAGGCGCGCGCCTGCGACGGGCGTGCCGTCGGCAAGCGCAACCTGAGTGGAGATGCCCTGCTTGGGATGCTCGTTGACGAGCATCAGATAGCTCTCGCCCGCCCGCTCGTAGCGCAGTGCGCGCAGCCAGGGCTGGGGCTCGGCGCAAACCACGGTCTGCATGCCGGTATTGGCAAGTGTTCCTGCGAGCTCGGTGGTCGCCAGGAGTTTGATGCTGGCGAGCGCGGTTGCATCCAGGGAGGCAAAGCCCTTGCGGCCTGCAGTGTCACCGTCGTAGCGCTTGTTCGGCAACTCATCCAGCGCGTACACGGCAACACCTGCGGCTGCGGCGCGCGCGGCAAAGTCGAGCACGGCTCCGCCGACAAACTCGGCTCCGGGCATCACCAGGCAGCGGTATGCCTGGCCGTTCACGCTAAAGCCGCTACCGTCTGCGGCAATTTCAACGGCATAGCGCCCTGCGTCTTCAAATGCCTCTGCCGGCACAATGTCAAAGTCGACCTGCGCGCGCATAAGCTCGGAGGCGGCATGCTGCATAAAGTTTGCCTCGCCTGCCCACTCGGCGTCCGCATGGTAGAGAAGCGCCACCGGGGTCGTTGCGCACCCGCCGCTCAGCAGGCTTGCCGTACGGTTCATGTAGCTCATGAGCTGCCCAAAGTGTGCAAACTGGGGGTTTTGGCCATGCGCATAGAAATGCGGCGGGCAGTCCCAGTCGGGGAAGGCGGCCATGCTAAAGGCATGCGGCACAAACCAATTGACGCCGCGCACCAAAAAATGATCGGCGATCCACTTCATCTCGCGTAGGCCTTCGTGCCATCCAAATGCGCCAAAGACCTCGGCCATGCAGCGCCCCTGCTTTTTGGGGTCGAGGTGTGCTGCCGAGGAGCCCAGCTTGGGCAGCACGTAGTTATAGAACTCGAGGTCCCACACGCCGCGTCCGTAGCTGTGAAGGCCGCGGTCCATGCCGGGTACCAGCTGGTTGATCACGATGTCGACGCCCGCCATGTCCTGACCGTCCACGGCGCGGAAGTAGTGCCCGGCGCCCACGCCCAGGCGCGCGTGGCAGTCCTTATCCTCGATAACGTGGCCGATGTATTGCACGCCGTGCGCGCGGCACCAGTCGCCGAGCTGGTCGCAGAAGCACTCCTTATAGAGGGTGCTCGCGATGTCCATATAGACGTGGCGTACGTGCGCGCCGGCCGGCTCGCGGTCCCACAGGTGCGGGAGCTCGGCCAGGTAGCGCTCGCCCAGTGCCGCGCGTAGGCGACGCTCAAGCTCGGCCGACCAGGGTAGGGGCGCGGTGGCCTTGCCGATGAGCGTGTCCGAGATGCCATCGGGGCCCGTGGTGCCCTTCTCGTTGGCAAATCCGGGCTCATCGGAGAAAAAGCCCAGGATCGTCTTGCCAAACTCATCGCCCAGATGCTCAAAATGCGGCTCGTAGACAGCATCGATGAGCTGCGCCACCGAGGCGCGGTCGACCATATTGATGTAGTCCTCGTTGTAGGAGGTCTTGCCGCTCGTGAACATCACGCATGCCTGCGTGAGGCCCGCGGGTGCATCGAAGACCAGGCGGCTGGGGTTGCCGTCTGCATCGTCGATTACTCGGTAAGCGACGTCGACGGGGCTGCCGTCCTGCATAAATGTCACGCCGTAGAAGCGCTCCGTTTTGTCGAGCATGTTGGCGAGCGCGATGCTCGCGGCGGACGTGGGGCCCACGATGTCGAACGTGCGGTGCGTGAGCACGATCTTGCGGAGCTCGGGCACGGCCTCCTTGACGGCGCCGTTGGCAAAGCCCGTGGGGAAGTGTGCGTCGTCCAAGATCCAGAGCTTAAGGCCCAGCTGCTTGCACTTGTCAATGACAAAGCGCAAGTCGCGCCACCAGCCCTCGCCGCAAAAATCGGGGTGTGGGCGGCTTTCGAGACAGACCTCGTGGATGTCGGCGCCGGCGATCTTTTCCAGATACTCGGCAATGGTCTTATGGCACTCGCCCTTCATCCACAAAAACGGAAGCACGTGGTTGTCGTATGTGCCCTCGAGCACCTGCTGATAGTACGCGGTCATGGATCCTCCTTGGCTCGATCGATCTGCTGCATAGCACAGATTATGGACGCGTCGGCGCGTTCTGCTAATATCTGAATCACGACGAACTATGACTAAATCAACGATTGGCAAGCCATGGAGATCGACGAGCTCGAGCGTAGGCTCAGCGAACTGAGCACCAGTGAGATCGCTTATAAAGACGGCATGGCATTTGATTGGTCGATTATGACCGAGCATGTCGAAATCGACGGATGCCCAGTGCGCAAGATTGGGCAGCCAGGGTTTGCCTATGCCCAGCCCGGCATGCCGCGTGGCCTGACGATAAGGAAAAACTCGCGCTTTAATGCAGTTCCCGAGCACGTGCATGATTACGTGGAGCTGAGCTATGTGTATCGCGGGCGCTGCCCGCAGACGGTGGCGGGGGAGAGGCTCGAGTTGCGCCGCAACGAGGTGCTTTTGCTCGACGCCCTTTGCCCTCATGCCGTGGCGGCGCTCGGCGAGGACGACATCATGCTGAGCATGACCGTTTCACGCTCTTTTTTGCGCCGGAGTCTCGAGTCGAGCCTCTCGCGCGAGAGCGCGGTCTCGCGGTTTTTGTTCAACGCGCTCAACAGCGAGACGGACCATCGGGGCCATGTCCGTTTTTACTGCGGCGAGAGCCGTCGGATTCGGCGCTACATGCAGGAGATGCTCTGCGAGCTGTACGACCCGAGCCCCAACGGTCCCGAGATCGTCTTGCGTCTGTTTCAGCTGTTTTTGGCCGAGCTCATGGATTGCTACGAGCGCGAGCTGGTGCGCGGCGCGGCGGACGGCGCGGCGGGGCCCACTGCCCTGGTGACGGGAATGCTTGGCTATATCGATCGCGAATTCGCTGCATGCTCCCTCGAGGGGATGGCGGCGGAGTTTGGCTTGAGCCCTAATTATGCGACGGCGCTCCTCAAGCGGCATGTGGGCAAGACCTTTAGGCAGCTTGTGCAGGAGCGACGCCTGGTACGTGCGGCCGAGCTTCTGCGCGGCGGCGCCACGGCCGGGGCGGCTGCGCATGCGGTGGGCTATGAAAACATGAGCTTCTTCTACCGTAAGTTTCACGACAAGTATGGCTGCACCCCCGCGGCATACCGCCGGTAAGCGCGGGGCGGATCGTCTTCGCTCCTTCGGTGTCAAAAAGTTTCAGCTGCAGCGCTGTTGCAGCGCGCGTCTGCGAAAAGAAGTGTCCAAATCGGCGCCTTCGCCCTGGCCTGGAGCGACTCGGCGGCATACTCGTTTCATCAGCAACACGCATGAGCGAGGAGGCACTTATGGGATTCCCCGAGGGTTTCTATTGGGGTGGCGCTACCGCCGCCAATCAGTTTGAGGGCGCTTGGAACGTGGACGGCCGCGGTCCTTCCGTCGACGACCATTTCTTGGGCGGCAGCTACAAGGAGCCGCGCCAGATTACGATCGACATCGACCCCAACCGCTTCTACCCCAACCATGACGGTATCGATTTCTACCATCACTACGAGGAGGATATCGCGCTGTTCGCCGAGATGGGCTTCAACATGTTCCGCATGTCCATCTCTTGGAGCCGCATCTTCCCCAACGGCGACGACGCCGAGCCCAACGAGGCCGGCCTCGCCTTCTACGATCGCGTCTTCGACTGCCTGCGCGCTCACAATATCGAGCCGCTCGTGACCCTGTCGCACTACGAGATGCCTTATCACCTGGTCGAGAAGTACAACGGCTGGGCGAGCCGCGAGCTCATCGGCTTCTTTGAGAAGTACTGCCAGACCGTCTTCGACCGCTATCAGGACAAGGTCAAGTTCTGGCTCACCTTTAACGAGATCAACTGCGGCACTCAGGACATGGGCAACCTCTTTGAGACCAGCATGATTCAGGGCTTTGAGGGCCCGGCTTCGGCGGTCCATACTACGCCGCAGGCTCGTATGCAGGCGCTGCATCACCAGTTTGTCGCCAGCGGCCGCGTCGTGCGCTATGCCCACGAGCACTACCCGCAGTTTAAGATGGGCAACATGGACTGCTTCATCCTCTCCTATGCCGCCACGTGTGATCCGGCCGACGTGTTCGCCACGCAGCAGGAGATGAATACCATGAACTGGTACTGCTCCGACGTGCAGGTGCGCGGCAAGTACCCGTTCTATGCCAAGCGCTTCTGGGCCGAGAACGATGTCGAGCTCGTGATGGAGGACGGCGACCTGCAGGATATCGCCGACGGCAAGGTCGATTTCTACACCTTTAGCTACTACATGTCCGGCACCGTGGGCACCCACAAGGACCACGAGATGACCGAGGGCAATATGACCTTTGGCGGCAAGAACCCCTATCTGGAGTCCACCGACTGGGGCTGGCAGATCGATCCGCTGGGCCTGCGCATCGCGCTCAACGAGATTTACGCCCGCTACGAGATTCCGCTGATGGTGGTCGAGAACGGCATGGGCGCCTACGATGAGGTCGAGGAGGACGGCTCCATCCACGACCCGTATCGTATCGCTTACTTGCGCAGCCACATCAAGGCCATGGGCGAGGCCATTGCCGACGGCGTCGACCTGATCGCCTACACCTGGTGGGGCCCCATCGACCTGGTTTCCGCCGGTACCGGCGAGATGCGCAAGCGCTACGGCTTCATTCACGTCGATAAGTACGACGACGGCACCGGTACCTACGAGCGCCGCCGCAAGGACAGCTTCTACGCCTACCAGAAGATCATCAAGTCCAACGGTGCCGAGGGCCTGGATTAATCGACAATATGAGTGCCACCGGGGAAAAGCGTTGGGATGGGCTCGCGATTCGAGTCCCCACCTTAGCATTTGAACCATTTGGCACTATAATCACCATAGGCATGCGCACAACGTTGCGCTTAATCAAGAGGAGAAAACGTATGGGTCTGTTTGACATGTTCAAGAAGAAGGCTGAGCCCGCGACTGCCGCTGCTCCGTCCTCCATCTCTGCTTCTGCCGGCGCCGACGTGCTGTGCTCGCCCGTCAAGGGCAAGGTCATCAAGATGGCCGACGTGCCCGATCCCGTCTTTGGCGGCGAGGTCCTGGGCAAGGGCTGCGCCGTGTGGCCCGAGGACGATCTGGTCTACGCTCCCTGCGACGGCAAGGTGACCGTCACCATGGGCCACGCCGTGGGTCTGCAGTCCGATAGCGGCATCGAGGTTCTGGTGCATGTTGGCGTCGATACCGTCAACATGAACGGCGATGGCTTCGAGGGCTTCGTCAAGGCCGACGACGTCGTAAAGGCTGGCCAGCCCATGCTCAAGATCGACCGCGCCAAGATCGCCGCTGCCGGCTACAAGGACTGCGTCGTCGTTGCTGTGTCCAACACCGCCGAGTTTGCCGATGTCGAACTCGCCGTCGAGGCCGACTCCGCTGTCGCCGCCGGTGACGCCATCGTTAAGGTCGTCCGCAAGTAAACTGCGGCATCCAAAGGATGTGCAAGGGTGGTCGGGTTTTCCGGCCACCTTTTTTATTGCACCGCGGGGAAGCGTTTTATTGCACGTTGGGCGGGCTTGCAAACCGTTCGGACGCTAAAACGAACCGACCGCGCCTTCGTGCCGTCGAGGGCGTTCATAAGTGGATAGTATGGGCTTACTTATTACAACGTGCGCCGCGTCCGGGAAGCGCGGTGCCGCTCATTGGGAGGAACAACATGAAAAAGAAGCTGCTGCTTGCGCCCCTCATGGCCGTCTTGGTTGCATGCGTGGTCGTGCTTTCCGGCTGTGGAGGTCCTTCGGTTGAGGAGCTCATCACCGAGGATCTTACGACGCAGTTTGACGAGGTCAAAAACGGTGGCGACGACTTCCTCTCTGGTCTGGAGGAGGCTTCGGGCGACGAGTTCGAGCAGCTGGGTATCGATCCCAAGGAGTATGCCAAGACCTATCTCGAGGGCTTTGACTACAAGATCGGCGACGTGACGGTCGACGAGGACAAGGGTGTCGCGACCGCCGAGGTCTCTATCACATGCAAGTCTATGAACAAGATCGTCGAGGACTTCTCCACCCAGTATCAGGAGAAGGTCGCTGCGCTTGACACGGTTCCTTCCGATGACGAGCTGTACAAGATGGCCGGTCAGGTTATGGTCGATGTGACCAAGGCCACCGAGCCCAGGAAGACCACGGTTATCTTCAAGTACACCTGCAACGACGACGGCGAGTGGTCTGCCGACGACTCCGTCAACTCCGAGATGATGGATGCAATGCTGAGCTAGTTTGTTGCGGCGTTTTACCAAACGCCGCAACTGCTCGACGCTGCGCGGGCACCAGAGCGACAACTTGTCATTCAAAGAGGACGGCATGACCAGAAGGTCTATGCCGTCCTCTTTTCATGCCAATTTGTTCGCTCTGGTGCCCGCTCGCTGTCCGTCCTCTACCTGCGGCGTTGCCATGGTAGTCATTGAGGCGGCACTTGGGGACGTTCATTTTCTGCCGGCAGTTGGGGACGCTCCTTGCGCCAGCGTTGCATCGAATGCTCGGGAAAAGACGAGCCGGTATTTGGCCGAATAGCGGGTCGCGGTTTCCGGATGGGTTGGGTTGCGGAAAGTGCGACCCGGAATATTGCTCTGAAACGGGATGCCGTTTCCCCGACAAGGCTCAACCGGAAAGCGCATCCCATTCTGAGGCGGCAAAACGGGATGCGCTTTCCGCGCGACAGAATCTATGCAGCCGTGTTGAGCGACAGCCCCGCTACTCGCCCAGAATCAGCGACGCGAGCTCTTCCTGGGTGTCCACCACGTAGTCGGCGCCGGCAGCTTCCAGCTCTGCGCGGCCGCGGAAGCCCCAGCTGACGCCCGCACTCTTAAGGCCAGCGTTGTGGCCGGTCAAAACATCGACATTGGAATCGCCCACATAGAGTGTGGTTGCCGGGTCGGCGCCTAGCTCTTTCATCACATGCAGCGTAACAGGCGCCTCGGGCTTGGGAGGAAACGCATCGACGCGGCCCTGCACCAGCGCAAAGCGCTCGGAACCAAAGTATTTCTCGATAAGCGGAACCGCCGAGACGTGGTCCTTGTTAGTGAGCACGGCAAGCTGCACACCCGCGGCGCGCAGGCAGTCGAGCAGCTCGATCGTGCCGGCGTACGGTGCAGTGTGGTCTTCCTTGTGCTCGCCGTAGTAAGCCCTAAACTCGGCAAGCGTCTGCTCAAACATACGGCCGTCGCCCGCATACTCGGCGGGCATAAAGCGCTCGACCAGCTTGAGCATGCCGTTTCCCACCTTGTAGCGGTACTCGTCTACGGCAAACGTGGGCCAGCCGTGCGTCTCGCAGGTATGGTTGCCGGCGGCCGCCAGGTCCTCGAGCGTGTTGAGGATGGTGCCATCCAGATCAAAGATCACATGGGAAAAAGCTGCTGCCATGGGTGCTCCTGCCGCTTGAGTTGTAAAACGCACCCCATGATACTTGGCATGCGTGCCGGGCATGTTTGGAATCTGAATATCTTTAATAGCCCTGAGCCTTTGTCGTTAGCAAATCCTCGGCAGCTGCTCTCCTACGAGCATGTCGAGGATGCGGGTCGAGCCCCAGCCGGTGCGCACGCGCACGGCGGGGCGGGCGTCCTCGGCAAGCGGCAGCACGCGACCGATAATAGCGGCATTCTCGCCGTAGCGCGCGGCGCGCATGGCTGCCAGCGCGGCATCGGCCTGCTCGGCCGGCACCACGGCAACCATCTTGCCCTCGTTTGCTACCTGCAGCACGTCATAGCCGAGCATCTCGCAGGCTGCCTGCACGTCGGGGCGCACAGGCACGGCATCCTCGTCGACCTCCATGGCAACGCCGCTGGCCTGGGCAAACTCATTGAGCGTGGACGCCAGGCCGCCGCGCGTGGGGTCGCGGAAGCAGCGTGTTTCGGGTGCTGCGGCAAGCACATCGGCAATCAGGTGGTTGAGCGGCGCGGCATCGCTTTCGATGGTGCTCGAAAACGCCAAGCCCTCGCGTTGGCTCATGATGGCGATACCGTGGTCGCCCAGCGTACCCGATACCAGAATGACATCGCCGGGCTGGCAGTTGGCGCCGCTGAGCGCTACGCCCACGGGCACTTCGCCCACGCCGGCGGTATTGATGTAGACGCCGTCGGCCCCGCCGCGCTCGACCACTTTGGTGTCGCCGGTGATGATCGCCACGCCCGCCTCGTGCGCCGTCTCGGCCATCGTTTGCACAATCTGGCGGAGCTTATCCATGGGATAGCCCTCTTCGAGGATAAAGCCGCACGATAGGTAGCGTACGTTGGCGCCCGAGGTCGCGACGTCGTTGACGGTTCCGCATACAGCGAGGCGGCCGATGTTGCCCCCGGGGAAGAACTGCGGCGAGACTACAAAGCTGTCGGTCGACATGGCGATGCGCCCGCTCGTGGGCAGCGCGGCGACGCCGGCATCGTTGCCCTCGAGCAGCTCGGGCGACCCAAAGGCATCCAAAAAGACCTCATCGATGATGCGTTTCATCATCTGACCGCCAGAGCCGTGGCCCAACAGGACAGTGCTATCGGTGGCAGTACGGGACATATCGAAAACTCCAATCGTGGGGGGGGTCGGCAATAGCTGAGTGTGGCAGAATCGATGTTAAGTAAAAGTCAGCGAGCGCCATTCAGGCGAAGTGAGTTGCCTTGAAAGAGGAGGCTGCTGGGCTTTTGCCCGCAGCCGACGATTGAAAGGCAAATCGCTCGCCTGAATGGCGCGCAGCGTCGACCGGTCCGCCGTTCGTTAGAACGGCGGAACCTAACAGCCTCGGTAGCGGAAATATGCTGCACAGCTGCCCTCGGAACTCACCATGCAGGGGCCGATGGGATGCTCGGGTGTACAAGCGCGGCCGAACAGAGGGCAGTCGCTCGGCGTAATGGCCCCGCGCAGCACGTCGCCGCAGCGGCACCCACGCGGCTCGACCGTCGTCTCAACGGGCACGTCAAAGCGAGTGCGGGCATCAAAGCGCGAGAACTCGGGGCGGATGGAAAGGCCCGAGTTGGCAATCGGCCCCAGCCCGCGCCACGTGGTGTCGCATGGCTCAAACACCTGCTCGACCAGCTGGCGCGCCACGGGGTTGCCGTCTGCGTTGACGCCACGGCGGTAGGCGTTGTCGATTGCGGGCTGCCCCTCAACAACCATCTGGACCAGCATGCAGATGCCCTGCAGAATATCGACCGGCTCAAATCCGGTGACTACGCCTGGGGTCTCGAACTCATCGACCAAAAAGTCAAAGGGGGCTAAGCCCGTGATGGTGGCGACGTGTCCCGGAAGGATAAAGCCGTCGATAGTGGTCTCGGGATCGTTGGCGATGGCGCGCAGCGCCGGCGGCGTGGTCTTGTGGGCGCAATAGACCGAGAAGTTCTGGAGTCCGCGTGCATCGGCCTCCAAAATGGCGGCGGCGATGGTGGGCGTCGTGGTCTCAAAGCCGACGCCCATAAAGATGACCGGGCGATCGGGGTTGTGTTCGGCGATATCGAGTGCATCGAGCGGGGAGTACACAATGCGAATATCGCGCCCCGCCGCCTTTTGCGCGGCGAGCGAGGTAGACGACCCGGGCACGCGCATCATGTCGCCAAAGGTGGTGATGATGGCGCCGTCCATCTTGGCGAGCGCGATTGCATGGTCGATATCGCGGTTGGCGGTAACACAGACGGGGCAACCCGGACCGCTCAGCAGTTTGAGCCCGGCAGGCATAATGGAGCGAAAGCCATAGCGACCGATGCTCACGGTGTGCGTGCCGCAGACTTCCATAAGGTTGATGGTGCGGTCGCCGACGAGTTCACGGATGCGCTCGATGAGCTCGCGAGCCAGCTTGGGATCGCGGAATGCCGAGAAGTCGATACCGGAGCGAGCCGGCTGTCCGGCCGCCACTAGTAAGCCTCGGCCGGGTTGGTGGCCAGCTGGTCTTCTTCGACCAGTTCGGTCATGGTGTTGACCAGGTCGAGCGTCTCCTGCGCCTCCTGCTCGTCGACAATCTGAATACCAAAGCCGGCGTGCACGAGAATATAGTCGCCTACCTGTGCCGTCGGCACGAGGCGCAGCGAAACGGGGCGCTCGATGCCCATCATGTCGACGGTCGCCTTAAGGTCGTCGTCGCGTTTGACCACTTTACCGGGAACGGCAAGGCACATAATGTTCCCCTTTTATACGTTTTGCGCTGGATAGGCGCCTAATTACCCATCAGTTGATGGTAGCGCTCGCGGGAGTCACGAGCAAACGCGTTACACCTGTGAGACGGCGGCGCGCAGGCTGGCAAAACAGCCTATCGCGATGCTGTCTGCGCGAGGCGAGCGCGAGCGATGACGGCCTGACCGTAGGCGATACAGCCGTCGTTGACGGGCACGGAGCGGGGAATCAAGACAGTGAGACCCATGCTTTTGAGCTCGCGGGTGAGGAGCTGAAGCAAAAGTCGGTTCATGAACACGCCGCCCGAGAGCGCGACGGTGTCGAGGCCTTCACGGGCGCAGATTTCGCGTGCGATTCGTGCCGAGGAGCGCGCGATGGTGACGTGGAAGTCGAGCGCGAGCTTGCCGGCGGGCACGCCGGTCCTGATTCCCTCCAAAAGCGCCTCAAAAAGCGGTCTGGAGTTCAGAACATGGCAGTCGTCCGGACGGGATGATTCGGTTACGGAAAAGCTGACCATATTGCCGGTGGGGCAGGCACTTTCACTGCTGAACGCGCGCCAGGCGGCGGCTTCGAGTTCTATGGCGGGTTCGCCCTCGTAGGTTGCCTTGTCGCAGATGCCCAGAATTGCTGCCGCGGCATCAAAGAGACGTCCCATGCTGCTGGTACGCGGGCTGTTGATGCCGCGCTCGATCATGGTGGCTGTCACGCTACGCGTTTGCTCGTCGAGGCTGTCCAAAAGCTGAGCGGCGCCTGGGTGCTCGAGTAGGCCGAGTTCGCTGAGCAGGGCAAAGGCGTTGCGTCGAGCGTCGCGTACGGAGGCCGCCCCGCCGGGGAGCGCCCAGGTGAGCAAATGCGCGGTGCGCTCAAAGCCGTCAAGGCTGGCAACAAGAAACTCGCCGCCCCAAATGGTCCCATCGGTGCCGGCGCCGGTGCCGTCGAAGGCGATGCCAAGGACACGCGTGTCGGTTGTAAGCTGGCCCGCGGCGATGGCCTCGGCCATTACGCTCGCGATATGCGCATGATGGTGCTGCACTTCGACGAGCGGCAGATTGCATTTTCGCGCCTGCTCGCGCGCCCACTGGTCCGATAGATAGCTGGGGTGTAAATCGCAGGCCAAGGCGGCGGGCGCCAAGTCAAAGAGATCTTCCAAGCGCGTGCGCGCGGCGTTCCAGGCATCGAAGGTCCCGCCGTTTTCAACATCGCCGATATGCTGCGACACAAAACAGGTTGCCTCGCCGTTCGTCCCTTCGCGCGTGAGCGCAATCGTGGCCTTTTGTTGTGGCCCGCAGGCGAGCACGCAGGACGGAGCGCCGTCGAGCGCCGGCAACGGCAGCGGCTGGGGTGCATATCCGCGGGCACGGCGCACGGGCATAATGGCGCCGTTGACCACGCGCACCACGGAGTCGTCGTAGCGCGAGAGGATCGCGCGGTCGTTGCCGAGTAGCGCATCAGCAATGCCGGCGGCAACGAGGCGCTCCCAGGCAAGATCGTCATCGGTCTCGATGGGCTCTTCGCTCAGGTTTCCGCTGGTCATGACGAGCGCGTGCATACCGCGGGCTTCTGCCACGGCAAGCAGCAGATGCTGAAGCGGGGTGTAGGGGAGCATAACGCCAAGCTCGGGCAGGTCGTGCGCGACGGACGGTGCGAGTACGAGGGCGTCGGGAGAATCGCCGTCGCTCCCGCAAACAGCACGCCGGCGCAGCAGCACAATGGGGCGAATGCTGCCGGCCAGCAAGCCGCGCTCAACGTCGTTGACATGGCACAGGCGTTCAACGTCGGCAAGGTCGCGTACCATAACGGCAAGCGGCTTGTTGCTGCGGCGTTTGCGACGGCGCAGCTCGGCTACCGCCTGCTCGTTGGAGGCGTCGCATGCCAAGTGAAATCCGCCCAGACCCTTGATGGCGACGATGCCGCCGCTGGCCAGCAGCTCGACGCAGCGCTCGATGATAGCGTCGCTGGCCTCGCGTGTGGTGCCGACGGCCGGTGTCGCGGACGAATTCCCGCACGCATCGCCGTTCACAGCCTCGCGCCAAGTAATATGCGGCCCGCAATCAAAGCAGGCATCGGGCTGCGCGTGAAAACGCCGGTCGAGTGGGTCGGCATACTCCGCGGCACACTCAGGACACATGGGAAAACAATTCATCGACGTGGCCGCTCGGTCATAAGGCAGCGACCGGATGATGGTAAAGCGCGGTCCGCAGTTAGTGCAGTTGATAAAGGGGTAGTGATAGCGTCGGTCGGCGGGATCGAACAACTCGCGCAGACAATCATCGCAGGTGGCGATATCGGGCGAGACGAGCGTCGTGTGCGCGGTCTGGTCCTGCGATGCCACAATGCGAAAGCCCTGCTCATCGGCAGCGCTCCAGCCGCCAGGCTCCAAATCCGCAATATCGACTCGCTCAACGCGGGCTGCCGCAGGCGCATGCGCAGAAAGCGCGGCAACAAAAGCATCGAGCGCATCGGCCGGAGCGTGCGCCTCGATATGCACGCCGTCGCCCGCGTTGAGCACCCATCCGCAAATGCCATGCGCCATGGCCTCGCGATACACAAACGGCCGCATGCCAACGCCCTGCACAATGCCCGTCACATGAATATGCACATGTCGCATGCGACACCCCTCATCAAAACCGACCAAATAGGGACAGGTGCGCTACAGCCCCAGGCTCTGCTTGGTGGCGGCGCACGTGAGCTCGCCGTGCTTAACGCCGCGCAGGCCCAGCAGGCGGTCGGCTAGTTCGTAGACGCGCTCGCCGCGACCCTTGAGCGCCAGAATCTCCAAGCAGTTGTGGTGATCCAGATGCACGTGCATGGTCGATACGATCTCGTCGGTGTAGTCGTGCTGCACTTCGTCCAGACGGCGCGTCAGGTCGCCGGTATGGTGGTCGTAGATCATGGTGAGCGACCCGATAACATGCTCATCGGGCGTGCGCATCTGCTCCTTGGCGATCG
This sequence comes from uncultured Collinsella sp., assembly GCA_934630375.1. Classification (GTDB taxonomy): domain Bacteria; phylum Actinomycetota; class Coriobacteriia; order Coriobacteriales; family Coriobacteriaceae; genus Collinsella. Next base: position 34,630 of record CAKTVQ010000001.1, on the reverse strand, counting down.
AGGCGCGAATCAGGTCGCGCACGGCCTCGGAGCGGTTGGCCACGTCACCGCGGCGTGCGATCTGCTCGTCAAAGCGACGAAGCAGGTCATCGGGCGCGGTGACCGAAAAGCGGACCAGCTCGGAGCTGGAGCCACTACAGTGGCAGCCTGCGTCACCGTCCGCCCCGTGCGGATGCTCGTGCTCGTACCCGCAGCCGTGCTCGTGTTCGGCCACGTTACACCAGCTTCACGGAGCCGACGGAGTTGTGGTCGGCCTCGATGGCCTCTTCGTAGCCCTCGAGTGCGTCGTGGGCCTCGTGCAGCGCGGCCATGGCTGCCTCGAGCTTGGCGCCGATGCGCTCCATGTCAAAATTCTCGGTCGCATGCAGCAACTGATGGCTCCACTCGTGAGCGAGCTCGATGGTGTCGTCGACCTGCTTGACGCTCATGGCAAGCTGGCTCATGTTCATTCCAACATCATGCATGGGAAATCTCCTTGTGTGGACGGTAATCCAGTGGTTCAGATTTTACTACGCCCGCTCTGCGCGCCGCTGCATAAGAAAACGGGTGCGAGTCTGTGCGACTCGCACCCGTTCACTGGGGGCTGTTTGTAGCTACCATACTATCCGTGGTCGCACGCGCCGCACCCGGCAGTCCGGCGAGCGGTGCAAAACCGCTCATGGACGGCGGGCAAGTAACAAGCGTATTACAGATGCTTCTCCAGCAGCGCCTGCAGCCTCGCCTTGGGCAGAGCGCCAACCGAGCGGTCAATCTCCTCGCCGTTCTTAAAGACGATCAACGTGGGGATGCTCATGACGCCAAACTTCATGGCCAGGTCCTGGTTGTCGTCGACGTTGCACTTGGCCACAGCCAGCTTGCCGGCCAGCTCGTCGGCAACCTCGTCTACGATGGGCGAGAGAGAGCGGCAGGGGCCGCACCACGGGGCCCAAAAATCAACCAGCACGGGCAGGCTGTCGTTAACGATGGAATCGAAGTTCTCGGGGGTAATCTGCTTAATGTCAGCCATGGTGACCTCCATAATGCGACGCGGCTCGGCCGCGTAAAACTCAGTACGACCGTGCTTATACCCAGCGGCCCGCAAAGCAACCACTCGCGGGCGGCTCTTTTATATAATGGTGGGCACGCAAACGATTGGAGAGCGCATGCCCACGTCACAAAGCCAGAAAAAAGAAGCCATCGCCCAGGCCACCGAGCAGGAGCTCGCGTCGCTTGCGGCGCGTGGCGTGCGCATCGCGGGCAATGCGTGCTCGCCGATCGTGCTGGTCAAAGGCGATTTGGATGAGGCCGAGCGCTCGGGTGGCGAGCTTGCCGCCGGCGCGGATGGTGCCGCGCTGCGCAAGGCGCTCGGGGCCATCGGTTATGCGCCCGAGGATTTCTGCGCGCTGGCAAGCGTTGCCGGCGCGGGCGACGGGACGGTCGCGGTGGGCGAGGCCCTGCCGTGTGAGCTGTTCCGCGAGGCGCTGGAGGCCCTGGACCCCGAAGCGGTGCTGCTGCTTGACAACAGCGCGGCCGATGTCATGCGCGAGACCTATGCCGACATGCTCGTGGCAATCGATGACTTCGACACCGCCATGCTCAAGCCCGGCCTGGTCGCCCACGTGCAGGGCCGCCGCGTACTCGCGCTCGATGGCTTTGAGGCGGCGCTCACCGACAAGGTGGCCAAGCAGCGCATGTGGGCCTACATTAAGCAGCTGACCCCGGCGGCCGCGCCGCTGTAGCAGGCCTGCACCGGCAAGGCGACCAGGGCGGTTGAGTCGCGCCATAAGCCGCGCATCGCGCCCCTACATCACAGCGCGCAGCTCAAATCGGTCGCCGTTGATGCGGAACTGGCAGTTGCCGTTCATGCGCTCAACGGCAAGCTTAATGCTCTTGGTGCCAAAACCGTGACCGGCATGTTGGTTCACGGGCATGCCGTCGACCATGCGCGGCGCGCGTCCAAACGTGTTGGAAACCAAAAGCAGCAACTGGCCGTCCTCAAGCCGCAGGTCAAGGTCGACAAAGCGTTTGCCTTCGGGGGCGGCGCTTGCGGCGATGATGGCATTTTCCAAAGCATTCGAAAGCACGCTGAACAGGTCGGCATCGCTCACGCGAACGGTTTCGGGCACGGCGGCGCGCAGGTCAGCGGTGATACCGTGTTTGTTGATGTCCGAGCTAAATGACGAAAGCACGATGTTGACGGTCTCGTTGGCGCAGTAGCGGCGCACGGCGGTGCGGTCGTTGGTCTCGCAGAGCTCATCGATGCGATCGAGCGCCTCGTCGGTGTGGCCCTCTTCAATTAAAACGGCCAAACCGCGCAAAAAGTGCCGCATGTCGTGGCGAAGAATCGACAGCTCGCGTCCGGACTGGCGCCAGGCCTCGAGCTCTTTGATGGCCGCGCTGTCGCGTGTTTCGAGCATCCAGCGCTCACGCTCGGCGACTTCCTTTGCCTCGTATTCGCGCAGATAGACGGCGAGAAACATAAGGTAGAAGGCGCAAAGGGCAAAGGCCAAAAACTCAACGGTCACCACCGAACCCGAGTGGAACAGCGTGGTGTAGACGTTGGTAGCGTAGTCAAAGATGTAGTAGACGAGCGGCAGAATTAAAAGAATGCCCAGCTCGGTGGGGCTTTTAATCGCCAGGCGCGGGCCGATATCGCCGGCCCAGTGCAGGAGGACGGCAAAGACGCCGAGCGTGGTCGCAATGCGCGCAAGGTAGTATGCAACCTGCGAGTCGGTGACTGCGAATGCGGCGATACCCATCCAGTTGCTAAACTGGCAGCTCAGGTAGGCGCTGGTGACGCCCAATGCCGCGAGCAGTGGACTTAAGCGGTAGCGCCCGCATAGGTAGACGATAAGCGGCAGGTGCACGACGAGCGGGTAAGCCTGCCGCGCAAACAGCTCACCGCCAACGGCGTTGGCGATCGAGAAGGCGGCGCCGGTTGCGGCACCGATCCCCAGCAATTCGAGCGCATGGCGTCGATTGATTTCGACACCGCAGAGCGCCGCCGAGGCAAAAACGCCAAAGAGCAGCGTCGTGGCGTGGTGAATCGCCCAAAGAACCATTTCGACCGATGCAGGCATCAGCGCCTCCCGCCCTCAAAGCGCACCGCAAAGTAGGCGTCCTGGAATCCCTGCTTGCTGCTGCGCGAAAGCGGAATGCTCGCACCCGAGCGCATGACGATCTCCGTCCGATCGAAATGATCAATGTTGCGCAGGTTGACCTGGTAGCTGCGATGGCATTTAAAGAAGACCGCGTTTTGCGCCAAGCGGTCCTCTACGCTGCGGAACGACTCGAGCGCCTCGATATCGCGTCCGTCGCGCAGATGGAAGACCACGTGCTTGTTGCGCGCCTCGGCATATTCGATGTCGGACAGGCGCAGGGCATGGTAGCCAAAGGACGTTTTGATGACGAGCTCGTCGGTCGCCGATGGGCGCATGCTCGAAAGCTCGTCGAGCAGCTGCGCCAGGCGTTCGTATGCCACGGGCTTGAGCAGGTAGTCGAAGGCGCGGACCTCGTAGGACTCCAGCGCAAACTCGGGCGACGAGGTGAGGAACACCAGGCGCACGGCGGTATCGGCCTGGCGCAGCTCGCGCGCGGTGTCCATGCCGTTGACGAGCGGCATGATCATATCGAGCAGGATGATGTCGGCGCGCGATGCGACATGGCGGGCCAGCAGGTCCTCGCCACGCGTGACGAGCGCAAGGTCGACCGCCGTGCCCGTCTCGCTCGACCAACGGTCGATCATCCGGTGCAGTCTATCTAGAAAAGCGACGTCGTCGTCGCAGGCAATAATCTTGAGCATTCTGAGCCCCCTTAGTAGTTCGATTTTGCCACATCGGGCGCGTACCGCTCGCGGAGGCGCATCCCATTTGCGCCCCACGGCGTGCAACTCGCGCCGAGCGGCAGGGTGTTAGAAAGTACCGCCGCAAAATAATCCGTGGATAAACATGTCAACAGATGCTGGCGGCTGGCCGGGGATTATGCCAGCCGCCAGCGCCAAGCGATGCCAGGCATCGCGAAGAATAGGGATAAGGGGAGCTGCACGATGAGGGAGAAGAAGATGGGGACGCGCGCCGTGCTGACGCGCCTGCTGGGCATCGTCGCCGTGGCATGCGCACTCGTGGCGTCGCCGGCGGTGGCTGGGGCAGCGACCACGGCGGATATCCCGAGCGACGCGATTCCGGCCAAAACAAAAAGCACTAACCCTTACGTTGCCGATACGGTGACGCTCGAGGCGGGCAAGGATTACGTCGTTGGTGGAGAAATCGAGATCAACCATTACGTCGTAAAGGGCGGCACCGAGCAAAATCCGACGCGCATATATCTCACCGAGAATGCATGTCAAGGACGCTGGAATGGTTCTATTAAGGACAACAGAGACAGCGGCTACGATGAGCTCTTTGTGCTCGAGGGCGGCTATATCGAGTTCATCGGAACCAACGGGAATGGCAGGACTCCCGTCTATTGCAACGGCAAGAGCTTTTTGTCCGACAATGCCGGCAGAAGAGACGGTTACGCCGATGGTGCCGATAAAAACAGGGTCCCCGGTAGTCTGAACCTTAAGGTTTCTGGCATCGAACTCAAGACGGTAACCTCAGGGGAGTCTAAGAGGGCAATTGCGCTGTACGGCACGATGCTCGATGGTGAAACGGCAACTTTCGACAACGTCAAGGTCAGCAACTGGAAGTGCACAAGGAACTATGCGTCTTATGGTGGTGGCGGCAGCCAATACGGCAACGACAAAACTAAATATGAAGCCTCTCCGGCGCCGGTTACGATCCTCAGCTCGGCGAGTGGTGCAAAGATTTTGGATGTCACGTTCAGCAACTGTGAATTTACGGAAAATAGAGATGACTGCGCCGGTGCGCTAAGTGTCGTGGGCCGTGGGTGCAAGCCCAAAGTCGTATTCGACAACTGCACCTTCAAGAACAATCATCAAGAATCGATCTGGTGCAAAGAACTTGACGTGCAGGATAAAAATGAGCATACCCATGCTGGCAACATTGTTGTCAATAATGCAGACGTTACGCTGAACGGTTGCACCATCACGTCGACGCAAGAAGCGGCGAACTACACGCAAGACATGGTCATGACGAGTGCAATCGCGATTGCTAAGGACTCTTCATGCACGCTCAACAATACAAAGATATCCGATACCTATGCCGAGGGAACGTACTACCATGCCGATGCGAACACGCGTCGAAACACCGTGTGTGCTCGCGGTACGGTGACGCTTGCCGGCAACACGACCATTACCACTAACGGCGATAAGGGCGCCCGAGGCCTCGCATTCGATACCCCGGGGATTTATTACCTTAGCAAATTGAACATTGAAGAATCCTTCACGGGCAAGGTCCAGCTGTCGCTTAAGGACGATCAACTGGGCGCTTATACGGGCGCGCAGTGGAAGCTTGGCACCTGCGGCATCGAAGAGAACGACCTGCGCGCTCGCGTTACTACGGACGACCCAAGCGTCGGCATCGGAAAGACGAGCGATGGCTATGTGTACGCCTCGCGCCTGCCGCATGAGCATGTGTGGTCGGTGGAAAAGGCTGGCAATGGCTCATATCAACTGAAGGTCACCTGCTCCGGCAAGATGCGCCCGAGCGATTGCAACTACAAAAATGGTTATGCCGTCGAGCTTGGCATCGATGGAGCGACGGTGAGCGAAGGAAAGCTCGGCATTCCGTACAGCGGCGGTGAGGTCACTCCAACACTGACGATGTCGAATAAGAGCGGCTATGCTCGAGACGATATCGTCTCGACAGGAAGCGTTCATATCTTCGAATCCAGGTATTACAAGCTTACGAAGTGGGGCGACGGCGAGGGCGAGGCACTGGAATGTGTTCCTAAAGATGCAGGTATTTACCGTATCGAGTCCAAAGTTAAGGTCGATGGCCAGGATGACGCCCTAACGCTTACTCGCGAGTTCCAGATTAAGCCGCTTGATTTGCGCGATGTCAGCGGGATCACGTTTGAATTCAATAATGGCGGAGAAGACACCAAGATCAATGGTGAGACAGTTCGTGCGTACCCGTGGACGGGTAAGAAGATTACGCCGAGTTTCTCTGTTAAGGTCTACAACTACGACACTCAAAGCTGGTCGTATTTCGTCAAGGATGGTGACTACGAGATTGATAGTGACCCGACGTATAGCACGGTGAGTGCGGTCGATCCTCCCAGCTCCAATTCCTATTACCCGTACTACTTGGTCTATATCAAGGGCATGGGCAACTACACAGGCTCGACATTCGCACGCTGGACCATCACGGGCACGCAGTTCGAAAATGTGACGGCCGAGGGATTCGAGGGCGTCTATGACGGGCAGCCGCATGGCGTCAACATCTCGGTGGAAAATGCTCCTGCCGACATGACGATCGAGTACAACGTTGATGGGAGCGACAAATGGACAACGAAGGCTCCGAGTTATACGGATGTTCAGCGTGATGACGGGGACGAGGTCTGCTCCGTAACGGTCAATTACCGCATCACCGCGAATGACTATGTGACAAAGAGCGGGTCGGTTAAGATCGAGATCACGCCGGCCAGCCAGCCTGTCCCGTGGAGTTATATCGCTAGCGCCGGCACGGGTGTCAAGGTCAAGGACGAAAGCGCGCATTTCCTCAATGACGGGTCGCTTTCCAACCTGAATGAGACCTATGAGTGGAAAAAATTCGGGGCCAAAAGGTGGAAATCCGTCCCTGCCGGTGAAACTTCAATCGATCATTTGTCCGCCGAGAAGTACGAAGTGCGCTTTAAGGAGGACAACAACCATTACGCTTCGTCGGCCAACGTCTTCACAATTGCTGAGGGTCCTTGCGCGTCGAAAGACGGTACTTGGTTAAATACCAAGGGCGCAGATGGCACTCACTGGCAGGTGTGCCGTTGCAAAGAGAAAATAAACAAAGGCAAGCATGAGTTCTGCTGGGAGGAAGTCACGGCTCCTACCAGCGAGAAGCCTGGTCTAAAGCGGTATCAATGCTCCACGTGCGGCTATGTCCTGTGCGAGGAGGAGATTCCTCCGGCGTGCATCGGCGGTTATGTCGGCGTGTATGACGGCAAGGAGCATGCCGTGAGCATGGACCTTAAGGCTGGCGCGACGGCTCAGTTCAGCATCGACGGTGGCACCACGTGGAAACCGGATGCCCCCACAATCAAAAACGTCGGCAAGACCACGGTCGGCTATAAGGTGACTACCCCTGGTGCTTCCGACATCGAGGGGCAGGTGACGCTCGAGGTGACGCCGTGCCCGATTACGGTGGCGCCCACTACTGCTTCTAAAACGTATGGTGATCCGGATCCCGACTTTACCTATGAAGTGACGGCTGGCTCCCTTATGGAGGGCGATACGCTCTCCGGTATCACGTACAAGCGTGATGAGGGCGAGAAAGTTCTGACCGGTTATAAGACGTATAAGGTGACGGCTTCTCAGGAAGAGGGCGCCAACGCTAACTACGACATTACGTTTGAGGCGGGCGAGTTCACCATTACGCGCCGTACTATCGATGTGACGTGGAATGTTGGTCAATACGTTTACAACGGCCAAGAACAGGGCCCCACGGCAGAGATAACTAATTTGGTTAACGGCGACGACGTGTCTCTGAAGGTAGTTGACGCCGCAAAGGTAAATGCTGGCACGCATACGGCGTATGTGAGCAATCTTATTGGTGAGGACGCAGTTCTTGCTAATTATCGGAAGCCCTCTTCGCGCATTGAATGCACGTACGCTATTGCCCAGGCCAAACGGGACAGCGCCCCCAATGCAAAGGTGACGGCGGAGACCGTGAGTGGCAAACATGACGGCAAGATTGAGGGCGTCGATACGTCGATGATGCTGGGCAAGCCTGGCAAACAGATGATGTTCATCAAGACAAGCGATCTGGTCGATGGTGACAAGCTTGAGAATCTGGCGCCCGGTTCCTATCGCCTGTGCTACGGGAAGACGACGAATTACGAAGCCTCCGAGACCGTTACCGTTACGATCGCCGCTGGGTCAAAGCTCAAGGTGACGCTGCCGGCTGAGCAGACGGGCTACACGCTCACGGCTGACGCGACCGAACTCGACTGGCATGGCTCCGCTACGCTTAAGCTTACGGTTGCGGATGGTTATTACGCGACCAAGGATCTTGCTGTTAAGGCAAACGGCGAGACCATCAAGCCTAGCGAGCAGGGCGTTTACCAACTCTCTAAGGTTGAGAAAGACACCGAGATTGCTGTTGAGGGCATCGTCAAGCACGAGCCCGATGGCACCGGCTGGAAGAGCGACGGCTCTTCTCACTGGCATGTTTGCACGTGCGGTGAGCGGATTGACGTTGCCGAGCATGCCTTCGAGTGGATAATCGACGAGAAGCCTACGGTCGAGAAGCCTGGATCCAAGCATTTGCACTGCACTGTCTGTGACTACAACTCCTCCGAGAAGGTTGTAATCCCGGCAGCCTCTGTTGCTGGCTACTCCGGCGAGTATGACGGCAAGGTCCACACTGCCGATGTCTCGGCCCTGCCCGAGGGCACGGCGGTCCAGTACAGCATCGACGGTGGCGTCAATTGGTCTGCCACGGTCCCCGAGATCAAGAACGTCGGCACCCTGCCGTTCAAGTACAGCGCGACCGTCGACGGAGCTGCTATCGAGGGCGAGGCCGAGCTTGTGGTGACGCCTCGCAAGGTCACCGTGACGGCATCCGATGCTTCCAAGACGTACGGCGACGTTGATCCCGGACTGGGCTGGAAGGTCACCAAGGGCGAGCTCGTCGAGGGCGAGTCCCTCCAGGACATCACCGTCTCCCGCGAGGGCGGCGAGACCGTGAGCAAGGGCGGCTACGCCGTGACGGCTTCGCAGACCGAGGGCGCCAACCCCAACTACGAGATTACGTTCAAGCCCGGCACGTTCACTATCGATAAGCGCGAGCTCACCGTGAAATGGGACGCCACCACTGAGTTCACCTACGACGGCGAGGAGCACTGCCCCCAGGCGGACCTCGGCAACGTCGTCGGTGACGATAAGCTCGGTGCGTACGTCGACGGCGGCGCGGTCAAGGCCGGCAAACATACGGCGACCATCACCGAGCTGACGGGCGTCGACAAGGGCAACTACAAGCTGCCGGCAACGGGCCTGACGTGCGAGTTCTCTATCAAGAAGGCGCCCAAGGGCGCACCGGTGGTTCAGGGTGTGGCCGAGACCGTCAGCGCCAAGGCTGACGGCAAGATCACGGCTGTCGACGCCACCATGGAGTGGCGCGCCAAGGACTCGGGCGAGTATCAGGCTGTGCCCGAAGGCGTGGCCGAGCTCAGCGGCCTTGCCGCGGGCACGTACGAAGTGCGCTACCGCGCCGATGACAACCACGAAGCTTCTACCGCGACTAAGGTCACGGTTGCCGCAGGCCGTAAGCTCGCCGTGACGCTGCCCGCCGAACAGGTCGGCTACAAGCTCACGGCTGACGCGACCGAGCTCGACTGGCATGGCTCCGCTACTCTTGCTATCAGCATCGAGGACGGCTACTTCGCCGACCCCTCTGCCTACGTTGTTAAGGTCAACGAAGACGCCGTGGCGCTCAACGACCACGGCGAGTTTACCGTCCAGGACGTCGAGGGTGACGTGAAGGTGACGGTCGAGGGCGTGCGCAAGCACGAGGCCGTGAAGGACACGTGGCTCTCCGATGGCAACACGCACTGGCACGAGTGCACCTGCGGCGGCAAGGTCGACGAGGCCGCGCACACCTTTACGTGGGTTGTTGACACGCCTCCCACGGCGACCGAGAAGGGCTTTGGTCACAAGCAGTGTGTCGTCTGCGGATACGAGCTCCCCGGTGAGGAGATCCCGGCTGCTGCCATTTCTGGTTACTCCGACGAGTACGACGGCGCGTATCACACGGTCAATGCTTCGGCGCTGCCCGAGGGCGCGACGGCCGAGTACAGCACCGACGACGGCAAGACCTGGTCTACCGCTGCCCCCGAGATCAAGGACGCCGGCACGCTGGACGTTGCCTATAAGGTGATGATCGGCGGTGCGACGGTCGAGGGCCAGGTGACGCTCGAGGTCAAGCCGCGTGCGATCACGGTCGCTGCTCAGAACGCCTCCAAGACCTACGGCGAGAAAGACCCCGTCTTTGAGTGGTCGGTCACCGGTGGCGAGCTCGTCAAAGACGAGACACTTGAGCTCGAGATCGAGCGCGAGGATAGCGACGACGTACGCGAGGGCGGCTATGCTCTGCAGCTGACGCAGCCCGAGGGTGCCAACCCCAACTACATCATTACGTTCGTCGACGGCACGTTCACCATTAACCAGCGCCTGCTCACCGTGACGTGGGGCACCACCGAGTTCGTCTACGACGGCAAGGAGCACTGCCCTGTGGCCACGCTCGGCAATGTTATCGGCAAGGATGACCTTGGTGCATTCGTTGACGGTTCCCAGACCGAGGTCGGCACCTATACGGCGACCCTCGCCGAGCTGACGGGCAAGGCTGCGGGCAACTACGTGCTGCCCGCCGAGGGCCTGACCTGCGAGTTCTCCATCAAGAACGCCGCACAGGACGCGCCGAAGGTCCAGGCTGTGGCCGAGACCGTGAGCGGCAAGAAGGACGGTAAGATCACGGGTATCGATGCCACCATGGAGTGGCGTGCCCAGGGTGCTGCTGAGTATCAGGCCGTGGGCAAGGACGTGACCGAGCTCAAGGACCTCGCCGCCGGTGTGTACGAGTTGCGCTATCAGGTCAAGACCAACTACGATGCCTCTGCTGCCACCGAGGTCACCGTGAAGGCGGGCCGCAAGCTCGTCGTGACGCTGCCGGGCAACCAGGTAGGCTACACGCTCACCTCGACTGCGACCGAGCTCGACTGGCACGGATCCGCAAAGCTCGCCATCAGCATCGATAGCGCGTACTTTACGGGCAAGGACTACGCCGTCAACGTCAACGGCAAGGCCGTTAAGCTCTCCGACGACGGCACCTATGAGCTCAAGGATGTCGAGGGCGATGTGAACGTGACGGTCGATGGCGTCCTCAAGCACGAGCCCGACGGCTCCGGCTGGGCGCACGACGCCAAGGCTCACTGGCACATCTGCCGCTGCGGCGAGATCCTGGACAAGGCTGAGCACACCTTTGAGTGGGTTGTCGATAGGCCGGCGACCACCGAGGCCAAGGGCGAGAGGCACCAGGAGTGCACTGTCTGCGGCGAGAAGGGCAAGACCGAGGACATCGCGATCCTGGCCCCCACGATTATTGAGGGCGCAGGCCAGGCGATTACGGTCGACACCGCCAAGGACCTGAGCTTCCGTTCGAACGCGCCGATCAAGTACTTCAAGACGGTACTGGTCGACGACATGGAAGTCGGTGCTGATAACTTCGTTCTTACCTCGGGCTCTACAATCGTGACGCTCAAGACGAGCTTCGTGAAGACGCTTGGTGTGGGTGAGCACAAGCTGAGCGTGGTTTCGACCACGGGCACGGCCGAGACGACCTTTACCATTGCCGAGGCCGCCAAGCCGACGCCGACGCCCGGCCCGAGCCAGACCGCGACCACCACGACGACCACGTCTTCTAAGTCCAAGAAGAAGACTGGCAAGGGCACCTTGCCTTCGGTCGGCGATGGAACGTACGCCATGGCTGGTGGCGTACTTGTAGCCGGCGCGGCAGTTCTGCTGCTGACATACGCCATGAGGCGCCGCGCCTAGTCGCCTCCTTATTCCCTTGGGGCCCCGGATCTCGCCATCCGGGCCCCTTTTTTGTGTCGCCGCGGGACCTGGTGGGCAAAAATGCCAAAAATGAGTATTGTCACTATTTTAGTAACAGCGAAATGAGGCTCAAAACGGGTCTGGGGAGCGTTGCGAGCGTGATTTTGGGATGTCTGCCGCTGGATTCGGAGTCCAAAAATGCGATTTATGGGGCTGACGGATCGAAAACCGCTGCTACTAATCTGGTAACAGTACTCATATTTGCCCTTTTTTGCCCACGGCCCTCAAACTGGGGCATCAAACAGGGGGTCAAATTATTAGAAAGAGGCCATTTCGGCTCTTTTCAGCTTGCCAAGCCTAAAATGGGTCGCCCCGAAATTGAATCTTTATTACAACTTTACACCTAGGTTTACAGCTGTCTTGTCAGCTGTAAACCTAGGTGTCATACTAAAGCCCCAAGATTCGCCAAAAGAGAGGGGCCTTGATGGCACAGAGCGCGAACATGGATGCGTCGGAGCTTGCACGCGATATCGCGGCCGGCCTAGCATCGGCAACGACGGCAACGGAGCGTGCGGCATTGGTGCCCGCAGAGCTCGTCGAGGCCATTCAGCAACTTAAAACCCAACGCGACGCGGTGATCCTGGCGCACTATTACGTGGCGCCCGAGGTCCAGGCCGTGGCCGATTACGTCGGCGACAGCTTCTACCTGGCTAAGCTCGCCAAGAGCCTGCCGCAGCATACCATCGTGCTGTGCGGCGTGGAGTTTATGGGCGAGAGCGCCAAGCTGCTCAACCCCACCAAGACCGTGCTGCTGCCCGAGCCGGGCGCGGACTGCCCCATGGCGCACATGGTCAAGCGCGAGACAGTCGATGCGGCGCGCGCCGAGTACGGCGATGACCTTGCCGTGGTCTGCTACGTCAACTCCACGGTCGAGATCAAGAGCTGGAGCGACGTGTGCGTCACCAGCTCCAACGCCGTCAAGATCGTGTCCGAGCTGCCGCAGCAGCATATCCTGTTCATTCCCGACCAAAACCTTGGCCGCTTCGTAGCCGAGCAGGTGCCGCAAAAGCACGTCATTCTCAACAACGGCTACTGCCCGCGCCATCACATCATCACCGTCGAGCAGATCGTCGACGCGACGGAGGCCCACCCCGACGCGCTCGTGCTGGCGCATCCTGAGTGCAAGGCCGACGTCTTGGCCGAGGCCGACTACATCGGCTCCACCGCCGGCATCATCAAGTACGCCGAGGAGTCCGACGCGAGCGAGTTCATTATCGTGACGGTCCGTGGCGTGCTCTACGAGCTCGAGCGCCGCTGCCAGGGCACCGGCAAGAAGTTCTACTTCCCCGCGGTGCAGCCCACCTGCGTCAACATGGATCTCATCACGCTCGAAAAGCTCGTGCGCTGCCTGGAGACGGGCGAGGGCGAGGTGCAGATCGGCGTGTCGGACGAGGCCGCCGACCAGGCCAAGCTCACGCTCGACCGCATGCTCGAGTACGCAGCGCGCTAAAACAATGTGGCATGAGGGACGGTCCCGCATGCCACATTCAAGGGAGAGGATTCCTGTGGAAACCAAGCAATACCCCGACATGGAGTGCGACGTCGTCATTGCCGGCTGCGGCGTAGCGGGCCTGTACGCGGCCCTCAATCTGCCGACGAGCACGCGCGTGATCATGCTCTCCAAGGGCGCCGTCGACGAGTGCGATTCCATGCTCGCGCAGGGCGGCATCTGTGTGCTGCCCGAGGGCTCGGACTACGACGCCTTCTTTGAGGACACCATGCACGCCGGCCACTACGAGAACCGCCGCGAGAGCGTCGACATCATGATCCGCTCGAGCCGCTCGGTCATCAACGACCTGCTGGCGATGGGCGTGGACTTTGAGCGCAAGGCCGACGGCAGCCTCGACTTTACCCGCGAGGGCGCGCACAGCCGCCCCCGCATCGCCTTCCATGCCGATATTACGGGTAAGGAGATTACGACCAAGCTGCTCCAGGCCGTCCGCAAGCTGGACAACGTGCAGATTCTGGAGCACGTGGCCATGACCGATATCCTGACCGACGAGCGCGACGGCGCCACGGTATGCACCGGCATCGTTGCCGTGCCCGTGGACGAGGACGACTCGGTCCGTCCCGCCGATGAGCTTGCAAATGCTGCCGAGGGCGTGCATGCGGGCGAGTCGTTTAAGATTCACGCGCGCCATACGCTGTGGGCGACGGGCGGCATCGGTGGTGTGTACGACCACTCGACCAACTACCCGCAGCTCACCGGCGACGCCTGCTATATCGCGCAGGAGCACGGCATTACGATGGAGCACCTGGACTACGTGCAGATTCATCCCACGGGCCTGTTCTCGCCGCAGCCGGGCCGCACGTTCCTGATCAGTGAGAGCTGCCGCGGCGAGGGCGCGATTTTGCTCAACGCCGCCGGTGAGCGCTTTACCGACGAGTTGCAGCCGCGCGATGTGGTCGCCGCCGCTATTCGCGAGCAGATGAAGCAGGACGGTACCGAGCACGAGTGGCTGAGCTTTGCCCCCGTCGAGCGCGATGTAGTGACCGGGCACTTTGCCAACATTCGCGCACGCTGCTTGGAGGACGGCCGCGACATCTTGGACGAGCCCATCCCCGTTACGCCTACGCAGCACTACTTTATGGGCGGCGTGTGGGTCGACAAGGACGGCCGCACCTCGATGCCCGAGCTCTACGCCGCCGGCGAGACGGCCTGCAACGGCGTGCACGGCAAGAATCGCCTGGCTTCCAACAGCCTGCTCGAGTCCCTGGTTTGGGGCCGCCGTGCCGCCTGGTGCATGCGCACCGGCGAGTCGCTCGCCGTGGAGCAGGCGGGCGAGCCCGCGCTCGACGGGCGTCATCGCGCCCTGAGCGCCGACTCCCTGGCAATCGATGATTTGGCCCGTGCCGCCGGCACGCAGGCCGTGGAGGAGTAGACCATGAATCCCATTACCATGAAGCTCGTCGTCGATGATCTGATTCTGCAGGCCCTGCGCGAGGACATTACGTTTGAGGACGTGAGCACGGCGAGCGTGTGCCCCATGGCGCGCCCCGCCACGGTGGAGCTTATCGCCAAGGCCGACGGCATCATCGCGGGCCTGGACGTGTTCGCTCGCACCTTTGAGCTGCTGGATCCGCAGAGCTCGGTGCTGTTTGATGTTGCCGACGGTGACGAGGTTCACGCCGGCGACCACGTGGGCCAGGTGCGCGGCGATGCGCGCGTGCTGCTTTCGGGCGAGCGCGTGGCGCTCAACTACCTGCAGCGCATGAGCGGTATCGCTACCTATACGCACAGAATGGCCGCGGTGCTCGAGGGCACCAAGACCGTGCTCGTCGATACGCGCAAGACCACGCCGGGCATGCGCGTTTTCGAGAAGGCCGCGGTCGAGATCGGCGGCGGCAGCAACCACCGTTACAACCTGTCGACGGCCGTCATGCTCAAGGACAACCACATCGACGCCGCCGGTGGTGTGATGCGTGCGATTGAGATGGCGCGCGCCCACGCGTCGTTTACCACGACGGTCGAGATCGAGTGTGAGAACCTGGACATGGTACGCGAGGCCGTGGAGGCCGGTGCCGACATTATCATGTTCGACAACATGACCCACGACGACATGGCTGCCGCGATTGAGCTTATCGCCGGCCGCGCCAAGACCGAGTGCTCGGGCAACGTGGACGCTAACAATATCCGCGCGCTCGCCGACCTAGGCGTTGACTTTATTAGCTCGGGGGCGTTGACGCACTCTGCGCCGATTCTCGACCTCTCGCTCAAGCACCTGCGTCTGTTGGACGGTAAATAATGGACGCCCGTGAGCGTCGCCGTGCCATCATGGGCGTGCTCGAGCGAGCCAAGGGCCCCGTCTCCGGCAGCGCACTTGCTCGTGAGGTGGGTGTGAGCCGCCAGATTGTCGTGCAAGACATCGCCCTGCTGCGCGCCGATGGGCACGATATCGTGGCGACCAATCGCGGCTACGTGCTGCAGGAGGCCCCCAGCAGCCCCGCTGTGCCCACGCGCTTGGTCAAGGTTCGCCACGGCGTGGAGCAGGCAGGCGATGAGCTCACGAGTATCGTCGACGCCGGTGGTGCCGTGCTCAACGTGATCGTCAATCACCGCGTGTACGGTAAGATCACGGCCGACCTGGACATCCGCAATCGTCGCGATGTCGAGCGCTACCTGCACGATATCGAGAGCGGCAAGAGCTTCCCACTGCTGACGGTGACCAGCGGCTACCACTTCCATCGCATCGCCGCGGAAGACGAGCAGACTCTCGACGAGATCGAGGCCATACTCAAGGAGAAAGGCTACCTTGCTGATTTAATGCCTTACGAGGACGATCTATCGTAGCCGACGCTGCAAACGCCCCTAAGCGGCAATCTGCGGCGGTGCCATATTAGTTATCCTCACAAACAAAAGGAGGCCTCCGCGGCGATGCGGAGGCCTCCTTTTTGTGTACGGTGTACTTTTGAGTGTGCAAGTGGGGAGTTGTTACTCCTCGACGATCTCGGTGATCGCGCCGGCGGGGCAAGCGTCCTGGCAAGCGCCACAGGCGACGCAGGAATCCTCGTCGGCGACGGTAGCGACGTCCTGGAGCTCCAGAACGCCAGCGGGGCAGGAGTCGACGCAAACGCCACAAGCGATGCACTCGTCGGCATCAATTACGGGATGAGCCATGGTAGTTTCCTCTCTGTTGACCGACGCTACAGGCGATGCGCGCCGGTTTGATTCGGGCAAAAACATACCACGGGAGCGACCGTTTGCAATACCCTCTGGCCGGCATCTTCATACCGTTCGCCGAGTATGCCAAGGTTTACTAAAAAACGCGCAGGTGGGGCCGTTGAGCTGCGCAAATGTTAGCTAAAGGTGACTTGAAATATTGAGCTATTGAGCGCGCCTGCGGAAAGGGCATCCCGTTATTTGGCCGAAAACCGGGTCGCAGTTTCCGGTTGGGCCCGCTAGCGGAAACTGCGACTCGGAATCCACGTTCAAACCGGGACGAGCTTTCCGCAAAACGGCCCCCAGGCACCCCCGGACGCAAACCTCAGCCATCTCTACATAGATTTCGATAGATTTGCCGAGAACTCAATCAGCGCATCTACCTGCGCATTTAAGAACCTAAACTCTCAGCAATAAGAAATCTTATATGAATTGACTTAGATTTTGTATATTCCGGCCCATAAGGGGATACACTACATCCTGAAAGACAAGCCGAAGCACCGCTCGGCAGACCGCTGAGTCGGTGCAAACGCACAAGAGAGAGGGAATTTCTAATGGGCAAGATTCTTGGTATCGACCTTGGTACTACTAACTCCGCAATGGCCGTCCTCGAGGGCGGTTCTCCGACCATTATCGTGAACGCCGAGGGCGACCGCACCACCCCGTCCGTCGTGGGCTTCCGTGCCGACGGCGACCGCGTCGTGGGTAAGGCCGCTAAGAACCAGGCTGTCACCAACCCCAAGAACACCGTGTTCTCCATCAAGCGCTTCATGGGCCGCAAGTACTCCGAGTGCACCTCCGAGATCAAGACCGTACCGTATGAGGTCAAGGAGGGCCAGGGTGGCCGTGCCGTCGTCGATATCGAGGGCAAGGATTACACCGCCGAGCAGGTGAGCGCCATGACGCTCGCAAAGATGAAGGCCGACGCCGAGAAGTATCTGGGCGAGACCGTCACCGACGCCGTCATCACCGTCCCGGCCTACTTCAACGACGCCCAGCGTCAGGCCACCAAGGATGCCGGTAAGATCGCCGGCCTCAACGTCAAGCGTATCGTCAACGAGCCGACCGCTGCTGCTCTGGCCTATGGCCTGGACAAGCAGGGCACCGACCAGCGCATTCTGGTCTTCGACCTGGGCGGCGGCACCTTCGACGTCTCCATCCTCGACCTCGCCGACGGCGTGTTTGAGGTTCTGTCCACCTCGGGCGACAACCACCTGGGCGGCGACGACTGGGATCAGCGCGTCATCGACTGGATGGCCGACAAGTTCCAGCAGGAGAACGGCGTCGACCTGCGCCAGGACCCCATGGCCCTGCAGCGTCTGAAGGAGGCCGCCGAGAACGCCAAGAAGGAGCTCTCCGCCGCCCAGCAGACCACCATCAACCTGCCGTTCATCACCATGAACCAGTCCGGCCCGCTGCACCTCAACTACACGCTGACTCGCGCCGAGTTCGAGAAGATCACCCGCGACCTGCTCGAGCGCTGCAAGCAGCCTGTCACCAACGCCCTGCGCGACGCTAAGCTCAAGCTCTCCGATCTGACCGAGGTCATCCTCGTCGGCGGCTCCACCCGTATGCCCGCTGTCCAGGAGCTCGTCAAGACCATGACCGGCAAGCAGCCCAACATGTCCGTGAACCCCGACGAGGTCGTTGCCGACGGCGCTGCCGTCCAGGGAGGCGTGCTCACCGGCGACGTCGAGGGCATCCTGCTGCTCGACGTTACCCCGCTGTCGCTGGGCGTTGAGACCATGGGCGGCATCATGACCAAGATGATCGACCGCAACACCACGATCCCGACCTCCAAGACCGAGGTCTACTCCACCGCTGCCGACAACCAGACCAGCGTCGAGATCAACGTGCTCCAGGGCGAGCGCGAGCTTGCTCGCGACAACAAGTCGCTCGGTAAGTTCCAGCTGACCGGCATCCCGGCTGCCCGCCGCGGCGTGCCGCAGATCGAGGTCACCTTCGACATCGACGCCAACGGCATCGTCAAGGTCTCCGCTAAGGACAAGGGCACCGGCAAGGAGCAGCAGATCACCATCTCCGGCTCCACCGCTCTGTCCGACGACGAAGTCGATCGTATGGTCAAGGACGCCGAGGCCCATGCCGAGGAGGACAAGAAGCAGAAGGAAGAGGTCGAGGTCCGCAACCAGACCGACAGCCTGTGCTACTCCACCGAGCAGACCCTCAACGAGCTGGGCGACAAGGTTTCCGCCGATGTGAAGTCCAAGGCCGAGGCCGCTATCGCCGACGCCAAGAAGGCGCTCGAGGGCTCTGACGTCGAGGCCATCAAGGCCGCCGGCGAGTCCCTGCAGTCCGTGGCCTACGAGCTGGCCCAGGTTGTCTACGCCGACGCTCAGCAGCAGACCGACGGTGCCGCCGGTGCCCAGCCTGCCGACGATGACGTCGTCGACGCCGACTACGAGGTTGTGGACGATGAGGACAAGTAATCATGTCCGCCCGTAAAGCTCGCACGGAGGCGGCCGCCGCTGGCGCCGCCCCCGTTGACTCTGAGGAGAAGGACGTGAAGATTCCCGTAGAGGCCGTCGACGATACCGAGGTCAACGAGGCCGAGGTCGCCGAGGCTGCCGAGAACCAGGTAGAGGATTCCAACCAGGAGGCGACGATGACCGAGGACGAGATGGTGGAAGCCGCTATCCGCGCCGGTGAGGAAGCCGCCGACAACGACTTTAAGCTCAAGTTCGAGCAGGCCCAGAAGGAGCTTGCCGACGTGCGCAATGAGCTCAATGCTGCGGCAGAGGCTCAGAAGGCCGCCGAGGACAAGGCGAAGGACGCCACTGAGCGCACCGCCCGTTTGCAGGCCGACTGGGAGAACTTCCGTCGCCGCACCGCCAACGAGCGCATCGCCGAGCGCGAGCGCGCGACCGAGAAGCTTGTCACCGCGCTGTTGCCGGTGATCGACGATATCGAGCGCGCGATCGACCATGCCCGCAGCCAAGAGCTTTCCGACGACTTTAAGCAGTTCGTCGACGGCGTCGATGCGGTTCATGCCAAGCTGCTCGATGTGTTTGCGCACGAGGGCGTTGAGCCCATCGACCCCAAGGGCGAGGCGTTCGATCCGCTCGAGCACCAGGCTGTGGGTCGCGTCGAGGACGCATCGCAGTACGACGAGACCGTCAACGATGTGTACCAGAAGGGCTACCGCATGGCGGATCGCATCCTGCGTTCCGCGATGGTGACGGTGACCTACGGTGGCGAGAAGCGCCCCGCACCGGAGCCCGAAGCGGCGCCCGAGGATGCTACGGCCGATACGGCCGAGAGCACCGAGGAGTAATTGAGAAGGGCCCCGGGGCAACACCCGGGGCCCTTTCTGACCTAGTGCCATATGAAAGCATGAGCCGTCGTCTGCATGGGCGGCGGACGTAACAGGAGAGGAGCTACGATGGCTGCAGGCAAAACCTTCTATGACATCCTGGGCGTATCCAAGAGCGCCTCCGACAAAGAGATCAAGAGCGCGTTTCGCAAGCTCGCGCAAAAATATCACCCCGATGCCGGCGGCGACGAGGCCAAGTTCAAGGAGATCAGCGAGGCCTACGAAACGCTTTCGGACGAGAAGAAGCGCAAAGAGTACGACCAGATGCTCATGTTTGGCGGCATGCCGGGCGCGGGCGGCGCGTATGGCGGCGGCTACGGTACCGGCGCGGGCGCCAGCGGCTGGGGCGATATCTTCGACAGCATCTTTAGCGGCAACGGCGCCTGGGGCAGCGATTGGGGCTCGGGCTTTGCCGGGGCTGCAGGTAATGCCGGTGCCGGCGCGGGCCGCAGCCGTGCTCGCAAGGGCGGCGACCTGTCGTTGACCGTCGATGTGACGGCCGAGGACGCGTTTCGCGGCGTGACGCACAAGGTCACCTACCGCATTCCCTCGACGGGCGAACAGCAGACCATTACGGTCTCGGTGCCCGCGGGCGCGGTCGACGGCGGCAAGCTGCGCTACAAGCGTCGCGGCGAGTATGGCGTTGCCGGTGGCGAGCGCGGCGACCTGGTCGTGACCACGCACGTGGAGGAGCACCCGCTGTTTAAGCGGAAAGGTGCCGACGTGACCATGGAGGTACCGGTCTCGGTCTACGAGGCGGCGCTCGGCTGCACGGTGGACGTGCCGACGCCCGGCGGTGCGACGGTTCGTCTGAAGGTGCCCGCGGGTACCCAGACGGGCAAGAAGTTCCGCTTTAAGGAAATGGGGGCGCCCGACGTTAAGCACCGTGGCCGTACAGGCGCGCTGCTCGTCGAGATCAAGGTGCAGGTCCCCACGAACCTATCCGATGACGAGCGCGATGCCATGACCAAGCTGCGCGAGGCCGACACGCGCGACTATCGCGAGAAGGTCAACCGTTACAAGGCGACGTACTAGGGCGGTCGTGGCGCACGCCCGCGCCCGCGGGCTTATGATGGACGATAACGAGACGGAAAGGGGTCAGGTAGCATGGCCGAGGACAATAGGAACAAACCGCTGTACATGATCAGCGTGGCGGCCGAGCTGACCGGCATGCATCCGCAGACTCTGCGCGTCTACGAGTCCAAGGGCCTGGTGAATCCTCAGCGCTCGGGCGGTAACACGCGCCTGTATTCGCGTGCCGATATCGAGCGTCTGGAACTCATCAATCAACTGACCGACGAGGGCATCAACCTTGCCGGTGTGGTGCGTATCCTCGATATGAAGGAGCGCGCCGAGGAACGCGAGCGCGAGAACGAGAAGCTCCGCGCCCGCGTACGCCAACTCGAGGATGAGCTGCACGAGTACAAGATGCAGAAGAAGATCACTGCCCTGGCCCCGCGCGATGGCTCGGTTAACCCCGAACAGGTCATGCGCAAACTTTTGGGCGCAGGCGGAGACTTATAGTTACGCGGTTTTACCAAACCGCGTAACGGTTCGACGCTGCGCGGGCCGCATTTGGACAATCTGACGTTCAACTTCAAGGGCGCGACCAGAAGGTCAGCGCCCTTTCGTTTCACGTCACCTTGTCTCAAATGCGACCCGCTCGCTGTCCGTCCTCTACCTGCGGCGTTGCTTTGGTTGGCACTTGGGGACGTTCCTTTTGTGCCGGCACTTTGGGACACTCCTTGTCAAGAGAGCGATGCAAGGGGTTCGTCCTGTACTTTACCTAGATAAAGTGAACGTGCAGATTCGTAACCCACTCGCAACCGTTCTATGGCACGATATTGAACGAATGTATGCTATGCGCCCAAATCGTTTTGGGCAGAGTGGGAGACAGTATGGTCAAGCTGTACGAGGACGGCATCTACCTGCGCGGCGGTAGCGAGGTTGTGCCTGTGGCCGAGGCTGCTGAGCGCGGCATTACGCAGACGCCCGAGGATGCCAAGCGTGGCACCATCGCGTATTCGATCCTCCAGGCACACAATACGTCCGGCGACCCCGAGGCGCTCAAGATCCGCTTCGACGCCATGGCGAGCCACGACATCACCTTTGTCGGCATCATCCAGACGGCGCGTGCCTCGGGCATGGAACAGTTCCCGCTGCCCTACGTGCTCACCAACTGCCATAACTCGCTGTGCGCGGTGGGCGGCACCATCAACGAGGACGACCACGTCTTTGGCCTCTCGGCTGCCAAGAAGTACGGCGGCATCTTCGTTCCGCCGCACATCGCCGTCATCCACTCCTTTATGCGCGAGAACTTCGCCGGTTGCGGCAAGATGATCCTGGGCTCCGACTCGCACACCCGCTACGGCGCCCTGGGCACCATGGCCGTGGGCGAGGGCGGCGGCGAGCTGGCAAAGCAGCTGCTGCGCGACACCTACGACGTTGCCTATCCCGGCGTCGTCGCCATCTACCTCACGGGTGCCCCGCGCCCCGGCGTCGGTCCGCATGACGTGGCGCTCGCCATCATTCGCGCTGTCTTTGCCAAGGGCTACGTCAAGAACAAGGTCATGGAGTTCGTGGGCCCCGGCATCGCGAGCATGACGACCGATTACCGCAACGGCGTTGACGTCATGACCACCGAGACCACCTGCCTGTCGAGCATCTGGGCCACCGACGAGGACACACACGCATTTCTGACCATGCACGGCCGCGGCGACGACTACCGCGAGCTCAAGCCCGCTGATGTCGCCTACTACGACGGCTGCGTCGGGGTCGACCTGTCGAGCATTAAGCCCATGATTGCCCTGCCGTTCCATCCTTCCAACGGCTTTGAGATCGACGAGCTCAACGAGAATCTCGAGGACATCCTTCACGAGGTGGAGCTCGAGGCCGCCAAGATCGGCGAGGGTAAGACGCACTTTAGCCTGCTCGACAAGATCGTCGACGGCAAACTGCACGTGCAGCAGGGCGTTATCGCCGGCTGCTCGGGCGGCAACTACGACTCCGTGGTCCAGGCTGCCCGCGTGCTCAAGGGCGCCAACACCGGCTGCGGCGAGTTCTCGCTGTCGGTCTATCCCACGAGCCAGCCCGTGGCACTCGAGCTTACACGTCGCGGCTATATCTATGACCTTATGGAGGCCGGCGCGATCGTGCGCACGGCGTTCTGCGGCCCGTGCTTTGGCGCCGGCGACACGCCTGCCAACAACGGCCTGTCCATCCGCCACACCACGCGCAATTTCCCCAACCGCGAGGGTTCCAAGCCGGGTAATGGCCAGCTGAGCGCCGTGGCTCTGATGGACGCCCGCTCCATCGCGGCGACGGCTGCCAACGGCGGCGTCCTGACGCCGGCGACCGACCTGCCCGAGGACACCTGGGACGAGGCCTGCGAGTACACCTTTGACGATGCGCCGTACAAAAAGCGCGTGTACTGGGGCTTTGGCAAGGCGGAGCCTGCCGACGAGCTGGTCGAAGGCCCCAACATCAAGCCGTGGCCCGCGATGGAGCCGCTCGGCGACGATATCCTGCTCAAGGTGTGCTCCAAGATCATGGACCCGGTCACTACGACCGATGAGCTCATTCCCTCGGGCGAGACGAGCTCCTTCCGCTCCAACCCGCTGGGACTGGCCGAGTTTACGCTGAGCCGCCGCGACCCGGCCTACGTGGGCCGCTCCAAGGAGGTCGACGCCGTGGAGAAGCGCCGTGTTGCCGGTGAGTCCGCGGGTGACCTGACGGCGCTCGATGCCGAGCTTGCCGGCGTGTTTGAGGTGCTGGCCGGCGCGGGTGTCGCGGCCGATGCCAAGGCGACCGAGTTTGGCTCCATGCTCTATGCCAAGAAGCCCGGTGACGGTTCCGCCCGCGAGCAGGCCGCGAGCTGCCAGCGCGTAATTGGCGGCCTGGCCAACATCGTCCACGAGTACGCCACCAAGCGCTATCGCTCAAACGTCATGAACTGGGGCATGGTGCCCTTCCAGATGGAGGCCGAGCCCAACTTTGAGGTGGGCGACTACGTCTTTGTGCCGGGCATCCGTGCCGCGCTCGATGGCGACCTCAAGAACATCGCCGCCTACGTGGTGCGCGCCGATGGTGCGGTCGAGCAGATTGAGCTCTACATTGCCGATATGACGGCCGAGGAGCGCGCCATCGTCAAGGCCGGCTGCCTGATCAACTACAACAAGTTCAAGGCCGCTGCCGAGTAACGCTGCCGTACGCCCCTGCCACACCTTTCCCTCGTGCTCACGCGCTTCGCGAGGGTCGCCCGAGGGAAAGGTGTGGCAGGGGCTACCGCGACGTTCTCGTTGGGTCTTGAGGGACGCTAATTAATAGACTTGCTTGATGCCGCCCCTGTTAATGGGGCGGCTTCTTTGCCGAGAACCGCCACAAAGGGGACAGGCACCTTTGTGGCGGTTCTCGGTTTGTCTCGACGTGTAACATCTTTGCTGCTAAAAGTGGGCCTGGTGTTACAGATTTAGATTTTCGATTCGGGTGTCTTCTGTTCGTCTCGATCTGTAACATCTGGAGCCAGAAACGGTCGATAGATGTTACAGATCGGGATAGTAAGGGGACGAGGCCGCAGCTGGCGAGCGTGCCTGCTCCCTATCTCTCAATCACTCAGAAAATCTTATATATAGAGACTTAGATTTATGTATAAGATCGCGCAAAGCTGGCAACAATACTTCTCGAACAACGTGAAGCCGCCCCGTAGGGCGGCCGCCCCAAGAGAGGTGATTCCATGAGAATCGATAAGCTAGCAATGACGTCGCGCGAGGCGTTGCAGACCGCCATGAGCACGGCCGCTGACGCTCAGGCCGGCGCGGTGGAACCGATTCACCTGCTGTCCGCCCTGCTCGGCGCCGGCGAGCGCAATATCTCCGTGATCATCGAGCGCATCGGTGCCGACCCGGCCCAGCTCGCGCGCTCCACACAGGATGCCATCGACCACGCGCCCAAGGTTTCGGGCGAGGGCCAACAGATGGGCCTGTCCAACGAGCTCGTCCGCGTCATCGAAAAGGCCGAGAAGAAGGCCACCAAGATGGGTGACAGCTTTGTGGTGACCGAGCATCTGCTGATGGCACTTGCCGAGGACAAGGGCGAGGCAGGCCGAGTGCTGCGTGACGCCGGCGTCACCAAGGAGCGCATCGAGCAGGTCTACGAGGAGCTGCGTGGTGATGACCGCGTGACGTCTGCCGAGGACAAGACTCAGTTTGAGGCGTTGGAGCAGTACGGTCGCAACATCTGCGATCTGGCCCGCGCCGGCAAGCTCGACCCGGTCATCGGCCGTACCGACGAGATCCGTCGTACTATTCAGGTCCTGTCCCGCCGCACCAAGAATAACCCCGTGCTCATCGGCGAGCCGGGCGTCGGCAAGACGGCCATCGTCGAGGGCATCGCCCAGCGTATCGTGGCCGGCGACGTGCCGAGCACCCTGCGCGACCGCGACCTCATCGAGCTCGACATGAGCGCGCTGGTCGCCGGCGCCAAGTACCGCGGTGAGTTCGAGGACCGCTTAAAGGCCGTGCTCAAGGAAGTGCAAAAATCCGAGGGCAAGGTCATCCTGTTCATCGATGAGCTCCACACCATCGTGGGCGCGGGTGCCACCGAGGGCTCCATGGATGCCGGCAACATCCTGAAGCCGGCGCTCGCCCGTGGCGATTTGCACGCGATCGGCGCGACCACGCTCGACGAGTACCGCAAGTACATCGAGAAGGACGCGGCGCTCGCCCGTCGTTTCCAGACCGTTATGGTGAGCGAGCCTACCGTCGAGGACACCATCTCGATCCTGCGTGGCCTCAAGGAGAAGTACGAGATCTTCCACGGCGTGCACATCACCGATAGCGCGCTCGTGGCAGCTGCCGACCTCTCCGATCGCTACATCGCCGACCGCTTCCTGCCCGATAAGGCCATCGACCTGGTCGATGAGGCGGCAAGCCGCCTGCGCATGGAGCTCGACAGCATGCCGGTCGAGATCGACGCCACCACGCGTCAGCTCACCCAGCTGCAGATCGAGGAGCAGGCACTCATGAAGGAGACCGACGAGGCCTCCAAGGAGCGTCTGGAGGCCCTGCGCCAAGAGATCGCCGAGGTCCAAGAAAAGCTCAACGTGCAAAAGGCCGGCTGGCTCAACCAAAAGAACGCCATCGACCACGTGCAGGAGCTTAAGGGCCAGCTCGACGAGGCCAGAAGCGAAGAGGAACGCGCGACGCGCAACGGCGATCTGGGCCGTGCGTCCGAGCTGCGCTACTCCGTGATTCCGGGTCTGCAGCAGCAGATTCAGGATTCCGAGGCTGCGCTCGAGGCTCAAAAGCAGCAGGACGGCGAGGGCCTCAACGAGCAGGTGACCTCCGATGAGATCGCCGAGGTCGTGAGCGCCTGGACCGGCGTGCCCGTGTCCAAGATGATGCAGGGCGAGCTCGACAAGCTCAAGGGCTTGGAGGGTGAGCTGCATAAGCGCGTTATCGGTCAGGATGAGGCGGTCTCCGCTGTGGCCGCGGCTGTGCGCCGCAGCCGTGCGGGCCTCTCCGACCCGGACAAGCCCATCGGCAGCTTCTTCTTCCTGGGCCCCACCGGCGTGGGCAAGACCGAGCTCGCCAAGGCGCTGGCTGAGTGCCTGTTCGACGACGAGCGCGCGCTCGTGCGTATCGACATGTCCGAGTACATGGAGAAGTTCAGCGTCCAGCGTCTGATCGGTGCGCCTCCGGGATACGTGGGTTACGACGAGGGTGGTCAGCTCACCGAGGCTGTGCGCCGTCGTCCGTACTCCGTGATCTTGCTCGACGAGATGGAGAAGGCTCATCCGGATGTCTTCAACGTGCTGTTGCAGGTGCTCGACGACGGCCGTTTGACCGACGGCCAGGGTCGTCAGGTGTCCTTCAAGAACACGATTATTATCATGACGTCTAACGTGGGCTCCAAGGCTATCGCCGAGCTTTCCGGTAAGGACGAGGAGGAGATGCGCCATCAGGTCGACACGGCCATGGCTCAAACCTTCCGCCCCGAGTTCCTCAACCGTATCGACGATATCGTGGTGTTCCATCCGCTCGGCATGGCGCAGATCGAGAAGATCGTCGATATTCAGCTCGCCGACGTCCGCGCACGCCTGGCCAAGGAGCGCATGACGCTTGCCATCACCCCGGCGGCCAAGCAGATGCTCGCCGTGGGCGGCCTGGACCCGGTCTTTGGCGCTCGTCCGCTCAAGCGTCTGGTCCAGCGCGAGGTCGTGGATGCCATCGCGGCCGCTATCATCGACGGCACGGTGCGCGAGGGCGATCAGGTGACGGTCGATGTCGATAAGGACGGCGGCTTTACCGTCGTGTGCGACAACACGCCGGCGGCCACCTACGAAGTCCCCGACGCCGAGTAGATTTTGGGCCGGCTTTAAAACCGCCTCTCATCGCAAAACGCCAAGGGCGGCGGATCCAATCGGGTCCGCCGCCCTTTTTCGTGCGACAATCGATGGTGTTGAACGTGAGTACATGGCAAGGAGCTATGCAGATGACAGACAAGAACAAGACGAACACGCCGGCGACCGATGCCGCGCCCGCCGCACCTAAGCCTGCGCCTAAATCGGCGCCCAAGCCGCGCGACCCCTATATCCGCGCCGAGAACGAGGACGATGACGGCTACGATCCCTACAGCGATCGCCGCCCCGAGCGCGAGCCGATGTTCGAAGCCGACCCCTGGCGCTGAGTGTCACCCAAAAGGCCACCAATAAGTTGCGGTGAAATAGGGACTGTTTTGCGGTTTGACCAGCAAAAACAGTCCCTATTTCACCGCAACTGCGTTAGGGATGTGGGTGTTGGGCGCCTGTCTTCGGGCCGGCTAGTCTTGGGCTTTGATGCTCGGCAGCAGGATCTGGGCGAGGTAGTCGGTCTCGAGTTTGGTCGCGGCGTCGGCCTTGCCGTCTTTGCCGACCAGGTCGTTCTTGATCTGGCTGTACGTGTAGCGGTTGCCGGTCGTGAGCTCGACAAGCTCAATCGCCGTATCCATGGGGTAGGTCGACACGGGATCCTGCGTGCGCCCATTGATGGTCTGGGCCACCACATACGGATAGACGGGCCCGCTGGCGTAGACGGTGTAGCCGTTGCCCAGGCTGACCGTGCCCAAAACCGTATCGCCGTCATCGGGCGTAAAAGTCTCGCCGTCGCGCACGGCGACGAGCGTCACGAGCGGCGTGTTGGTGTCACCGTCCAGATAAATGCACAGCGTGCTGCCGTTTTGCCAGGTTGCGACCTTGTCGTACCACTCAACCGGAATATCGAGCTGATACAGATTCGTCGCCTTGTGTCGAGCGTCGGCATCGCGGGCGGACTGTGCCTCGCTTGCGCTTACGGCGTTGGCGGCGGCATCGCGGCGCGTAATTGCGGCCTGCTGAAGTATCTTGGCGGCAGCAGCGGAGCTCGCACCGCCCTCCTCGGCATACTTGGCGGCGGCATCGATCTGGTCGTCAGTCACCGTGTCAGCCGAAGGCACCTTGAGCTTAAAGATGGCCTCACCGCGCAAATCCTGGCCGTCGACTTTCACCGTGATCTGCGCCTTGGTGGTCGGGACGGTGTAGATGGTGCCGTCTGCCGCGATGGGGGAGGCAGCGATGGAGAGCGTATAGTCGCCGGGTAGCAGCTTAATGCCGCGACCGTGCTCATCAACGTAGAGCGTCTCGCTCACGGACGAACCGTCGGAATCCTGGCCATTCACCTGCACGGGAATCCTGGAGCCAGTTGAGCAGTCGAGGCCTGCGGCATGTACGCCAATCTGCACCGACATCATCGTGTGCGCATTGGCAGCGGCAACGGCAGCCTGTTCCTGTTGGTATCCGGTCCATGCGGCGTAGCCTGCGCCGCCGGCGACAAGCGCGACGGCCACAACGCCGGCCACCATCAGATTGCGGCGCTTGGGCGACATCTTGCGATGGCGAACCTCGGCCTCGCGTGCTGAGGGAACGGACGGTAGGGGAATATCGCCCATGGCGATGGTCTCGTCCACGGCTGGTGCGGAACCCAGGCCAGGAAGCTCGCGGGTCAGCGAATCTTCGGCCGGCAAGCTGTCGAGCAAAACGGTTTCCTCGCCCGTGTCGGATTCGGGCTGGTTGCCGGCCTCGCTTTCGGTGTCTTCGTGATCCACCTCATCTTCGGTAGGCTCAACGTCACCTGCATCCTTACCATCGGACTGCCCCCCGGCTTCCGGCTCATCCTGCACATCAACGCTCGAATCGTCAAACGCAATCTCGGCCAGCGCGATCTGGTCTAGGCTCTCCAGGGCCTCGGCACGCGCTTCTGTATCTTGGGCCGCATCCTCTTGGCCCGTCGTCTCATCTTTCATATATCCCCCAAGCTCGATATCGGGACAACAATGTACCCAAAAACGGGGCCCCATAGAGCCGCCGCATGATTTGAAATCCGATTTTATATATGCGCATGTTTTTGAATAGATGAATAAGACGCAACGACAAAAGCCCCCGAAAAGCGAGCGAAACGCTTTTCGGGGGCTCTGCGAGACAACCGATTGAAAATCTGGCAGGCGGGCCTATGCTCAAGTGCCAATAGCGACCAGCACGTTACTCGGCGTGAGCGTAATCCACCTTGGCGCGGCGGGCGGTAGCCTTCTCCCAGTCGCTGGTGCCCTCAAAGACATCCTGCTTGTAGGGGTTGCGGCCGAGCTTCTTGGCGCGGTAGGCGACATAGATGATCGCGGCGATGTTGGCGACCAGCGCGGCGATGGAGACCGCGGTGGCGGCGGCGGGGTCGAGCGTGGAGTGGGTCACAAAGATGGACTCCTCCTGGAAGTAGGGGAACACCTGGGCAAACATGCACCAAATGGCCAGCGTAAAGGCGCGGTTCTGGATCCAGCCGCCCTTGTTCCAGATAAAGGCGGCGACGGTGGGCGCCAGCAGCAGCGCAAAGCCGCAGAACCAGGAGTGGGTGGGCAGGCAGTTGTAGGTGTAGCAGAAGTTCCAGATATCGTAGGCGATGATGTAGACCCAGGTCATGTCGGGCCACAGCATGTCGGTCTTGTCCTCGGAGGCGTAGACGCTCCACCAACCGGTCATGCAGAAGATGTTGATGATACCGGCGATGCCGTTGAACACGTTGTTCCAGCCGGCCAGCTGCGTGGCGCC
Organism: uncultured Collinsella sp.; assembly: GCA_934630375.1. Taxonomy (GTDB): domain Bacteria; phylum Actinomycetota; class Coriobacteriia; order Coriobacteriales; family Coriobacteriaceae; genus Collinsella. The sequence continues at coordinate 4,824 of CAKTVQ010000001.1, read as the reverse complement.
CTCGGAGGTGACCCAGGTGGACTGGCCCAGGACAAAGAAGTGATAGGCGCTCTCGAAGTCGGACACGACGGCGATCATGATGTTGATGGCGACGATCACAAACGGCCACGCGCGGAACCAGTGCGCCTTGCCGATCTTGCCCCACTGATACTTAATGGCGATGAAGCCCCAGCAACCGGCCAACGCCGCGTAGACCTTGGCGTAGTGGAACCAGCTGTTCTGGTACACATGGGTGGGGTTGGTGAGCGCCCACTCGGCGCCCTGCGAAACGCCGACGGCGATGGCGACGCAGTAGATGGTCATGGCCAGTGGGGCCACGCCAAAGATGATGGCCGCGCCGAGCTTGGTGCGGCGGCCGACCTCGTTGAGCACGATCAGGCCAACAAAGACCATGGCCCAGCCAGCCCAGTGGATAAGGGTATCGCTACCCCAAACATCGAACAGCATGCTGCTCTCCTTTCACACGCCCGCGGCCCCTCTTCTGATCGCGGGCAGTTTGGCCAAATGTCGTCAGTTCCCGGGCCTGCGCTCGGGATACTTGGCGGTGTAGCCCTCGATGTGGAGTGTCGAGGCGATGATTTCCTTGACCGTCTCGTCGGGCACATCGGGGTGCGTGCGGATATACATCAACAACCCCATGATGAGGGTGTAGAACGTCTCGTAGACATGGTCGATGCGTAGCTCATGATGGGCGACAAAATCCACCACGGTGGTGTCGCAGATATACTGCGCCACACGCTGGACCACGTTGTGCAAAAAGCCGCCGTAGAGCGCGCCACTGCTTGAGGTGAGCGTACTCGGCAGTTCGTGGCCGCTGGCGACCAGACGCTTAAAGAGCGGGGCGACGGTGTCGAGCGCGCCCTCGATATCGCCGACGGTGCGGCTGGCATTCCACTGCTCGAGCTCGGAGATAAAGCCGTCGATCGCCTCGTCCATAACGGCGGTGACGGCGGCGTCCATATCGGCAAAGTAGTGGTAGAACAGCGAGCGCGTGCAGCCGGCCCGTTTGGTCACGGCCGATACCGAAAGGTGGGACACGCCCAGCTCGGAGCTTACGGTGCGCACGGCATCGAGGATTTCGCGGCGGCGTTCATCGCCCGTCAGGCGCTTTGCCGCGCTGTCGGTTGTTGCGGCGGCATCGACGGCGGGGACAGCATCGACCACGGAGGTGTCTGCCGTGTTGTTGCTCATGTTTTGCCGCCTTTCATCCTCTTTTGCCTAACCGTTCGCCTAACAGTCTTGAATATTGTTGACGGTTCGTCAATACTATTTTTGACACAATGTCAACAATGGCGGGTGAACGGCATGGGGGCATGCCCGGCCTGCAAAAAGAGGGGCGTTGCGGTCTCGTCGGGCTGCGGCAAGAGAAGGGACAACCATGATTCTCAACGGACCGGGGATTAGCTATACCGAGCCCGACATCGGCGCGGAGTTTGTGCCGCCGCTGCCGGAGCATCCGCGCGAGGCCATCGTCAAGCTGTGCGAACACTGCACCAACCGTCTGCTTCACCGCGATGAGCTGCTGGGCTACGAGTACTGGTCGTTTGCCGAGGCCGCGACCGACGAGCAGGCCGAAGTGCTCTGCAAGATGAAGATGCGCCGTCCCTACACGCTGCCCGAGATGGTCAAGCTCACCGGTATGCCCGAGGCCGATATCGAGAAGATGCTCGACGACATGAGCTACACGGGCTTGCTCGAGTACAACTGGGAAAACCCCGAGCGCGCCAAGCAGTGGGTGCTGCCCATGCTGGTGCCGGGTTCTGCCGAGTTCCTCAACATGCGCGTGAGCCAGCTCGAGGAGCACCCGGTCTATGCCAAGTTCTTTGAGCAGGCATCCAAGGGCCCGCTGTCCAAGGCCACGCCGATGGTGCCGCCCGGAGGCGCGGGCATCGGCATGCACGTCATTCCGGTCGAGAAGGCCATCGACGCCGCGAGCACCTCGGTGCCTATTGAGCATATCGAGCACTGGCTCGACAAATACGAGGGCAAGTATGCCGCCAGCACCTGCAGCTGCCGTGCGAGCCGTCGCGTGATGGGTGAGGGCTGCGCCGACGACCCGGCCGATTGGTGCATCGCCGTGGGCGATATGGCCGACTACGTGGTCGAGACCGATCGTGGCCATTACGTGACCCGCGACGAGGTTTACGACATCTTGCGCCAGGCCGAGGACAACGGCTTTGTGCACCAGATCACCAACATTGACGGCGAGAACAAGATCTTCGCCATCTGTAACTGCAACGTCAACGTGTGCTACGCCCTGCGCACCTCGCAGCTGTTCAACACGCCCAACCTGTCGCGCTCGGCCTATGTCGCCAAGGTCGAGAAGGACAAGTGCGTGGCCTGCGGTCGCTGCGTTGAGGTGTGTCCGGCCGGCGCTGCCAAGCTCGGTCAGAAGCTCTGCAGCAAAAAGGCCGGCGGACAGGTGCCCGAGTATCCGCGCCAGGAGTTGCCCGATGCCACCAAGTGGGACCACACCAAGTGGTCGCCCAACTACCGCAACGACAACCGCATCGAGACGCATGAGTCCGGCACCGCTCCCTGCAAGACGGCCTGCCCCGCGCACGTTGCCGTTCAGGGCTATCTGAAGCTTGCGGCGCAGGGCCGCTACGACGAGGCGCTGGCACTCATCAAGCGCGAGAACCCGCTGCCCGCTATCTGCGGCCGCGTGTGCAACCGCCGCTGCGAGGACGCCTGCACCCGTGGCCGCGTGGATGCCGCCGTGGCTATCGACGAGGTCAAGAAGTTTATCGCCCAGCGCGATCTGGATGCCGCGACCCGCTATGTCCCACCTGTGGTGACCCCGACGCGTGCCGGCGGCTTCGACCAGAAGGTCGCCATCATCGGTGCCGGTCCGGCTGGCCTGTCCTGTGCTTTCTATCTTGCCGAGAAGGGCTACAAGCCCGTCGTGTTCGAGAAGAACGAGCGTCCGGGCGGCATGCTCACCTACGGCATTCCCAGCTTTAAGCTGCAGAAGGATGTTATCGAGGCCGAGGTCGAGGTTATTCGCCTGATGGGTGCCGAGTTCCGCTATGGCGTGGAAGTTGGTCGCGACGTGACGCTCGACGAGCTGCGCGCGCAGGGCTTTAAGGCCTTCTACGTTGCCATTGGCTGCCAGGGCGGCCGCCTTGCCGGTATTCCGGGCGAGGATGCCGAGGACGTGACCGTGGCCGTCGACTTCCTTCGCGAGGTTAACAGCGGCAAGATTGATGCGCTGCCCGGTCGCACCATCGTGGTGGGCGGCGGCAACGTGGCCATCGACGTGGCCCGCAACGCCTGCCGCCTGGGCTCCGAGCACGTTGAGATGTTCTGCCTGGAGAGCGAGGCGCAGATGCCCGCCAGCGAGGAAGAGCGTCGCGAGGCCATCGAGGACGGTGTGCACATCAGCTGCGGTTGGGGCCCCAAGGAGGTCCATCTGGACGAGGCCGGCCGTGTGTGCGGCATCACCTTCAAGCGCTGCACGCGCGTCTACGATGACGAGGGACGTTTTGCGCCCGAGTACGACGAGAACGACCTGCGTCGTGTCGACGCCGACCGTGTGGTCATGTCGATCGGTCAGTCCATCGTGTGGGGCGACCTGCTGGCTGGCTCCAAGGTGGAGCTTGGCCGCGGTCAGGGTGCCCTTGCCGATCCCCAGACCTACCAGACCGCCGAGCCAGACATTTTTGTTGGCGGCGACGTCTACACCGGTCCGAGTTTTGCCATCGATGCCATCGCCGCCGGCCACGAGGCCGCCGTGTCCATCCATCGCTTTGTGCAGCCGGGGTCCACGCTCACCATCGGCCGCAACCAGCGCCGCTACACCGCGCTCGACCGCGACGATGTCGTGATCGAGAGCTACGACAACGCGAGCCGCGAGGTTGCCCACGTGGACCGCGAGCGCGAGAAGGCCGCGCCGTTTAGCGAGTACGTCGAGACCTTTACTGAAGAGCAGGTGCGCGCCGAGACCGCCCGTTGCCTGGGTTGCGGTGCCTCGATCGTCGACCCCAACAAGTGCATCGGCTGCGGCCTGTGCACCACCAAGTGCGCGTTCGACGCCATCCATCTGGATCGCGACCGCCCCGAGTGCTCCACGATGGTCAAATACGAGCAAAAGCTCCCCAGCCTGGGCAAGTACGCACTCAAGCGTGCCATCAAGATCAAATTCGGTCGCAAGTAAGTAGTCATAACGGGAACGGCGGAAGGAATATAAAAGTGCACGAGCTCGGAATCGTGTATCACATCATTCGCGATGTTGAGAACGTGGCGCGCGTCAATGGCGTGCGTCGCGTTTCGAGCGTGACGTTGCTGCTGGGCGAGGTCTCGGGCGTCGTTCCCGACTTGCTGCTCGACGCTTGGCGCTGGGCAGCAGATAAAAAGCCTATCACCGAGGGCTCGGAGCTTATCGTGGAGCCCGTTGAGGCCGTGACACATTGCGAGGCGTGCGGCCGCGACTACGCGACGGTCGAGCACGGCAAGACCTGCCCTTATTGCGGCAGCGGCGAGACATACCTGCTGCAGGGCCAGGAGGTCATGATCAAGCAGATCGAGACCCCCGACGAGGACCCGGCAGACGCTGCCCCCGACGGCCTCTCCGACACCCCCGATGCCGTCGACGCCGCCAACCCTCTCCACATCGTCTAGCCCCTAGTCGTTGGGGACTTTCGTGTTGGACTAGTCATGCAAGAACGTCCCCAACGACTAGCCGTTTAAGAACGTCCCCAATGACTACTTGCGCTAGAACATAAGCCACGAAAAGAGTCAAGTCATATCTGTTTAAACAAAATAGCGGCAGTACAAGCGCATTCGCACTTGCTTAAAATCGGTATCAATGAACAGCATGCTTGT